>JAWLFE010000108.1:0-8094 GCA_041685735.1 Nitriliruptoraceae bacterium | reverse complement strand
ACAGGAGCTCGAGATGCAGCAGGACCGCTACGTGCTGAGGACCCGCACCGCCCATGATCCGGCCACCGCGGACACCCGCGTCCGTGCGGCCCTCGAAGCGGAAGGCTTCGGGATCCTGACCGAGATCGACGTGACCGCGACGCTCAAGGCGAAGCTCGACGTCGATACCGCCCCCTACCGCATCCTCGGGGCCTGCAAGCCGACCTACGCCCACGAGGCGATCTCGATCGATCCGATGATCGGCGGCCTGCTGCCCTGCAACGTCGTCGTGCGCGCGCACCCCGACGGCGGCTCGGAACTGATCGCGATCGATCCGGGTGCGATGATGGGGCTCACGGGTGACTCGGAGCTCGAGCGTCTCGCGGGTCAGGTGGCCGACGAGCTGACCCGCGCGCTGGAGGCCGCCGCAGCCTCGGACTGATGGCCGCCTCGGCCGTTGACCGACGGCCAGCGGACCCGCGGCAACTCAAGTTCCTGCGGATGCGGCCGATGGCTCGCGTGTGTGGAGTGGCCGATCTGTCCCGGCCGCTCCGTCGGGACACCTCATCCGGAGGATCGGAGCATCGATGCACGTGCCCCGATCGGCCGTGCTCGGTGCACTGCTGGATGTCCTGTTCATGGGCGCCGGCGTCGCCGTGGGTTGGTTCACGGCCACGGAGTTGCTCGCGGTCGTATGGATGCAGACCGCCGTGCCCATCGTCACGGTGCCACTGACGTTGGTGTGGGCGGCGGTCCGGGCTCCCGACGATCCGGCCGTCGATGCCGGCGAGCCGCTGCGCTCCAACGATCGCGAGCTCTACGGCCGGGACGCGGCCATCAGCCTGGCCTGGTTCTTCCCGCTCCACCTCGGCGTGTTCATGGTCGCGCTCGCCATCGTCCTGGATCAGCGGGTTCGCTGGTCGCTGCTCCTCGACGCCGGAACGATCACCATCGTGAGCCTCGCAGCGCGGTCGATCGCCGCCAGCCTGCCCGTGGCGCTGGCGGATGCACGGTTCGTTCGCGCTGACGGCTTCGCTCGTCTGGCCGACAAGGCGAAGGCGTTGACCTGGCGTCCGTACGCGCGGCTGGTTCCCCTGCACCTCGGCACGCTCGTACTGCTGTGGGTGGGCGATGCCGGGACCGCACCGGCCGCGGCGTCGCTCATCGCGATCGTCGCCGGTGTGACGCTGGCCGGTTCGCTGATCCGCTATCCCGACCTGTCGGCGCCCAGCGAGGATTCGACCGGAGCAGGCGACGCCGGTGGTGGCGATGCCCCGGATGCGCCGGGTGGCACGGGGATCAGGCCATCTGCATGAAGAGTTTCTGTAGTTGGGTGGCCACCGCGTCAGCGTCCTCCTGACCGTCGGTCAGGCACTCCTTGAGTCCGGTCGCGATCAGGGTGAACGCCGCCCGGTCGATGGCCTTGTTCGCCGCGGCGAGCTGGGTCACGATGTCCTGGCACGAACGTCCATCGTCGAGCATCGCGAGGACCCCGCCCACCTGGCCCTGGGCGCGACGCAGCCGCATCCGGATGTCGTTCAGCGCGTCTGGATCGGTGATGACATGGGCGGGTGTGGGGACGCGCTCATCAGCGGACTCGTCGGCAGTCACGGCTCGGCCTCGTCTCGGCCCCGGTACCCCGGGGGGTATATTTACCCTAGCGTGTCCCATCGACGATCACCTCGACGAACGGAACTGATGATGTGCAGCAAGGCGAACTGCCGCGTGTGCGGCAAGACCACCTGGGCGGGCTGTGGCCAACACGTCGACCAGGTGATGCGGGGCGTGCCGCGGGAGCAGCGGTGTGCGTGTACCGATGCGGACCGGGCTGCGGCGCGCGACGCGGCCCGCAGCGGCTCGTGGCTGTCGCGGGTGTTCAGTCGCTGAACTCCTCGATCGCCTGGTAGGCCCGTGCGCCGTAGATGGTCCCGGGCCCGCCGGCCATCATGATGGCGACGCCGATGATCTCGGCCGCCTGCTCCTTGGTGGCTCCGGCGCGCACGGCGCTACGCGCATGCGAGGCGATGCAGCCGTCGCAGCCGTCGACGACACCGATCGCGACGGCGATGAGCTCCTTGATGCTCGCATCGACGGCACCTGATTGCATCGCGGCCTTGCTCATCTCCGCGAAACCGCCGTAGACGCCGGGGATGGCCTTGCGCAGTTCGCGGTGCTGCGGAGCCAGGTCCTCGAGGACGTCGTGGTGATGCTGGTCGGTCATGGTGGCACCTCGTTGGTCGTGTCCGGTGCGAGCCGTCCGGGATCGAACGGTTCACGTTCCGGGACTTCTTGGTCGGTGCCGGCATGGTACCCGTGGGGGTATGAGGCCCCGTTAGGGGCAGGCGCCTCCGATGCGAGGTCCGTTCGACCTCGTATCGGGTGCGCACCTCGACTCGGGTCCTGACACGACTCCCCGGCGATCAGTGCCGACAGGCGGCGATCAGCGCAGCCGGCGACGATGGCGAGCTCGACTCCACCGGCCGTGACATCCGCGGGATGTCAGCCCCGGCGGCTTCCTCGATGCCGGCGACCAGCAGCGTGGCGAACGCCAATCGGTGGACGAGCGGTCGTCGGATCAGGAGATCTGGTCGAAGAACGCGTACTCGAGACGCATCGCCTGGTGGTAGTGCTCGGCGACGGCGGTCGAGCCGTCGTCCGTTCGGTCCAACAGGTCTTCGAGCGTGCTCGCCAGGTCGTCGAAATCGGGATCCGCGTAGGTCTCGCACCATTCCCGGTACGGGCTGTCGGCTGCCGCACCCGGGAGATGGTGCTGGCCGAGCTCCGCGTAGAGCCGCATGCACGGGGTCATCGCGGCCAGGACGTGGGGCAGCGGCTCGCTCCAGGCCACGCGCAGCAGGAAGTCGGTGTAGGCCAGCGTCGCCGGGCTCGGCTCGGGATCGAGGTCGGCGCCCCACTGCTGGGCGTACCCGCGGTGCAGATCGAGCTCCTCGAGCGCGCCGTCGAGCAGGCCCCGCAGCGCGGTCATGGTCGCGAGATCGGGTGCCTTCGCGATGGCCAGCGCGTAGGCCCGGGCGAAGGCGGTCAGGAACCACGCGTCCTGTTCCACGTAGGCCACGAAGCGCTCGCGTGCGAGATCGCCCGAGGCGATGCCGCGGACGAACGGATGCACCCGGCAGGCGGCAACGAGCTCGTGCTCGGCGGCCCAGAGCTCGCCGGCACGGGATGGACGGATGGCATCGTGTGCAGTCATGCCGCGAGCCTGCCACATCGGGACGTCACATCCGCCCATCGGGTCAGCGACCGGGTACCCGCGCGCTCGCCAGTGCGTAGGACGCCGCCGTCCAGCCGGGGACCCCATGCACCGCGCCACCCGGGAACGCCGAGGCACTGCCGAGCCACAGACCCCGGATCGGCGTGGCATAGGGCACGAGCGCCGGCAGGGGGCGGAACACGGTCTGGTCCAGCCGGTAGGTGCCGCCACCGACGTCACCGCCGACGAGGTTGACGTTGGCGTCATGCAGCGCCTCCGGCCCCTGCAGGTGACGGGCGAGCACCAGGTCCCGGAAGCCCGGTGCGAAACGTTCGACCTGGTCGGTCATGCGCTCGACATGGGCCGTGACGGCCTCGGCTCCGGCCACCGACGCCGGGACCCGGGTGTAGGCCCAGGCCGTGTGCTTACCGGTCGGGGCCCGGGTGGGGTCGGCGAGGCTCTGCTGCCCGAACAGCAGGAAGGGCCGCTCGGGGATCTCACCCCGGCGTACGGCCGTGGTCTGGGAGGTGACCGCCTCCGCCTCACCACCGACGTGGACGGTCCCTGCCGAGCGCGCCTCGGGGGCGGTCCACGGTGTGGGTCCGTCGAGCGCCCAGTCGACCTTCACGGTCCGGGGTCCGTAGCGGAAGCGAGCGAGCCGGCTGGCATAGCTGCTCGGCATGGCGTCACCCGCGAGCCGCAGCAGGGCGTGCGGCGAGGTGTCGGCGATGACGATCGGGGCACGCCACTTCGTGCCGTCAGCGGCGACCACCCCGGCGACCCGCCCACCTGCGCTCACGATCCGCTCGACCCGGCTCTCGAGCCGGACCTCGCTACCGAGTGATCGCAGGTAGCTCGCGAGCGCTCCGGTGAGGTTGCCGGCGCCGCCCCGCGGGCTCGGCCAGCCGGCCGCGTGACCGAGCAGCTGCAGGTAGCTACCGGCGATGGCCGAGCCGGATTCCTCGGCCGGGACGTCACCGTGCAGCACCGAGCCGAACAGCCAGGCGCGGGCGTGCGCTCCGGTGAACAGGTCGCTCGCCAACTGGTCGGCAGAGGTCAGCAGCAGGCGCGCGAACTCCAGTGTCCCGCTGATGCCGAGCGCAGCGACGAGTCTGGCCCCACCGACGATGGGCGGGAACCCGCCGAGCATGGTGGCGCGCAGGGCCTCGAAGGATTCGAGGTAGGGGCTCGCCCACGCGGCCCATGCCTGGCCGTCACCGGGGTTGAGGTCGTCGAGGTTGGCGGCCGTGCGCTCGAGGTCGCGGTACAGCGCTCCGGCGCGCCCGTCCGGCATCGGATGGGCCATCGCGACCTCCGGATGGACCCAGTGCAGCCCGTGCTGCTCGAGCGGCATGCGTCGGAAGACCGGTGAGGCCGCAGCCGCCGGGTACACCGAACTGAACGTGTCCGACACGAAGCCCGGCAGCGTCAGTTCCTGGCTGACGACCGCACCACCGAGTCGCGGCTGCGCCTCCAGCACGACCACCTCGCGGCCGGCACGGGCCAGCCGGATCGCGGCCGCCAGACCGTTGGGACCCGAACCGATGACGACCGCGTCGACACGCTGCGCCGTGGTCACGCCTGCGCTCGCTCGGCGGCCTGGATCAGCCGGCTCACCTGTACGGCGATCTGGTGCAGCATCGACTGTTCCGGGCTCTCCATACCCCAGAACGCGTGCTGCGACCACCGCCCCACGCGGTCGTAGAGCTCCGAGAGGTGCCAGGTCATCGGGTCCCAGGTACCGGCGGCGCGCAGATAGGTCCGCTCATCGTGGGTGTAGAGCACGAGTCGGTTCTTCGCGTCGCCCATGAAGTGGCCCTGATGGGTGACGAGGTCGAACCCGGCGTGGACCTCGGCGTCGTCCGGGATGGGGGACAGCTCGTCCGGTCGGGCGTCGAAGCCGCGGCGCAGGTCCGACACCCAGTCGGAGAGCTTCACCGGATCGGTGGCGGTGACCAGGTCGTGGATCGTCACGTACCCCCGGGTGAACACGGGCGTGCGGGCCGTGGGGAACCCGACGACCTCGATCTCGAAGGTCTGGCCATCGAGCCCGCCATCACGCAACGGCGTGAACCGGCCGAGTTCACTGGCGTAGTCCGGCCAGTGTTCGACCGCGAGGATGCCGGCGACGGTGGTCGCGACGTCGGGCATCTCCACCGGCGGGTAGGTGTGCCAGATCTGTTCGGGCTCCGGAGCCTTCGGTGGGGTGAGCGGTCCCAGTTGCGCCCGTGCGAGGCGCTGCTCCGGGTCGTGCGTCTGCTTGGCTTCGACGGTCTCGAAGGCGATGCCCCACCCGAGGCGGTCCCAGTCCTGGGCCGCGTCGGGGAACCAGTCCCCGATGAGCTTCGCGCCTCCCGCGAGCAGGTCGGCGCGGTCGAGGGTGCCGGTCCGCCCGCCGGAGCCCCGCAACCTCGCCGTCCCGAAGGCCTGGTGGAAGCGCAGCACATCGGCGGCACCCAACCGCCGCTCGCCGCGGTGCTCCCAGTAGGTGGTCACGATCGTGAAGGCCAGGCGCAGATCGTCGAGGTGGCGCTGGTCGCGGTCCTTGGCGTAGTACGCCGCGTTGAGGAAATCGGTCACCCACGCGGCTGCCGTCGGTGCGGCCAGCGTCGAGCCGGCCATGCTCGCGGTCCGGTTGACCGACGATCCGCGCAGCCGGCCGGTCAGGAGGGCGGCTCCGGCGCCCGCGGCGGCGGCGATCAGATGCGAGGTGGCCATGGGACTCCTTGAGATCGGGGTCACGTCGGATCGCACTCCCGACGATGCAACCAGAAGCCCTGCGCCTTCGCTCGTCGTCGTCCTGTCCACTCGTCACGCACCACGCCCCAACCCCGACGTGCACCGCGCCGCCCCTCGCGCAGCACGCCGCCACCCCGTCGCGCAGCGCGCCGCAGGGATCAGACGTTGCGGCGGTACTGACCCCCGACCTCGAACAGGGCCGCGGTGATCTGACCGAGCGAGCACACCCGCACCGCGTCCATCAGGACCGTGAACACATTGCCGCCGCTGGTCGCGGCGTCCTGCAGTCGGACGAGCTGGGCTTGGCCGTCGTCGCGGTGGGCGTCCTGGAACGCACGCACCCGGTCGAGCTGTCCGCGCTTCTCGTCCTCGGTGGCCCGGGCGAGCTCCACCTCGACGTCCGGATCGCCATCGGCGTCGTCGCGCAGGAACGTGTTCACGCCAACGATGGGCAGCGAGCCGTCGTGCTTGCGATGCTCGTAGAGCATCGACTCGTCCTGGATCCTGCCGCGCTGGTAGCCGGTCTCCATCGCGCCGAGTACCCCACCGCGGTTCGAGATGCGGTCGAACTCGGCGAGCACCGCCTCCTCGAGCAGGTCGGTGAGCTCGTCGACGATGGCTGCGCCCTGCAACGGGTTCTCGTTGTTGGCCAGCCCCCACTCCTGGTCGATGATCATCTGGATGGCCAGGGCGCGTCGGACGGACGACTCGGTCGGGGTGGTGACGGCTTCGTCGTAGGCGTTGGTGTGCAGCGAGTTGGTGTTGTCGTAGATCGCGCACAGCGCCTGCAGGCTGGTGCGGATGTCGTTGAAGTCCATCTCCTGGGCGTGCAACGACCGGCCCGAGGTCTGCACGTGGTACTTCAGCTTCTGTGCCCGCTCGCTCGCGCCGTAACGATCGCGCATCGCGATCGCCCAGATGCGACGGGCGACGCGACCGAGCACCGTGTACTCCGCGTCCATGCCGTTGGAGAAGAAGAACGAGAAGTTCGGCGCGAAGTCGTCGATGTCCATCCCGCGCGCGAGGTAGGCCTCGACGTAGGTGAAGCCGTTGGCGAGCGTGAACGCCAGCTGCGAGATGGGGTTCGCCCCGGCCTCGGCGATGTGGTAGCCGCTGATGGAGACCGAGTAGAAGTTGCGCACGTCGTGGTCGATGAACCACTCCTGCACATCGGCCATGCAGCGCAGCGCGAACTCGGTGGAGAAGATGCAGGTGTTCTGGCCCTGATCCTCCTTGAGGATGTCGGCCTGCACCGTGCCGCGGACCGATGACAGCGCGCGTGCGCGGATCGCTTCGGTTTCCGCGGCGTCGGGCTCGCGGGCCTCGTCGGCGCGGAACAACTCCAACTGTTGGTCGATCGCGGTGTTGAGGAACATCGCGAGGATCGCCGGCGCCGGGCCGTTGATCGTCATCGACACCGAGGTGGTCGGCGAGCACAGATCGAAACCGTCGTAGAGCGCCTTCATGTCGTCGAGTGTCGCGATCGACACGCCCGAGGTCCCGACCTTGCCGTAGATGTCGGGACGCTCGTCGGGATCCCGGCCGTAGAGGGTGACCGAGTCGAACGCGGTCGACAGCCGTGCTGCCTCGTTGCCCGCAGCGAGGTAGTGGAAGCGCCGGTTGGTCCGGAACGGGTCACCCTCGCCGGCGAACATCCGCGCGGGTGCCTCGCCGTCACGCTTGAACGGGAACACCCCGCCGGTGAACGGGAACCGACCCGGGAGGTTCTCCCGACGCAGGAAGCTCAGCAGATCGCCCGCGTCGTGGAGTCGAGGCAGCGCGACCCGCGGCACGCGGGTGCCCGACAGCGTCTCGCGGGTCAACGGCACGCGGAACTCGGTGTCGCGCACGGTGTAGACGAACTCGTCGCCGGTGTAGTCCTCGACCGTCTGCGACCACGACGCGAGCAGCGCGGCGGCCTCGGCGTCGAGCTGGTCGTCGAGCGTCGCGATGCGGGCGTCGAGCGCGTCGAGCACACCGTTGGAGCTGTCTGCCACCTCGATGTTGTCGCTGTCGGCGTCGGACGTCGCGGCAGCGCCGGCAGCCGTCGGGTCCTGCTGGTCGGCGAGTGCGGCGCGGGCGGCGGTCAACTGTTGACGCAGCCGGACGTGCCCGCTCTGTTCGTCGGTGTGGCGGTGGTAGGCGCGGACGGTGTCGGCGATGTC
>JAWLFE010000107.1:0-8171 GCA_041685735.1 Nitriliruptoraceae bacterium | reverse complement strand
GCGGACAACCGAGAGTCACGCAGCAGGGGAAGACCGGTCGGAATCCGGCGCTGACCCGCAACCGTAGGCCGCCCACGGGAACCTCTCGTGCCAGGTGGTGAGTCGGGATACCTGCGACGTGACGAGCGGCTCCATCCACCGCCGAGGTCTGCGGGGCGGAGTCCGGACGACACCTCGTCCGAACCTCTGCCCTCCTGGTCACGTGATCCAGCCGGATCGCGACGACCCGGAGGGTTGCGTCGTTCGTGAGGGTCCGTGCGGGCTTCCCGTCACGGATCGCTCACGAGAGGCACGACCCTTGGAACGCACGACCCCTGTCCGACGTGGCGCGATGATCGCCACGCTGCTGGCAGCAACCCTGCCCCTGACCATGATCGGTACCGCACATGCGCAGACCGATCCCATCACCACCGAGGACCCGGCCGAAGCCGCCGCCGGCTGGCTCACGACGCGACTGGGCGACGATCTGATCCTGCAGACGGGGTTCGGCCCGTCGGTGGGTGCCACGATCGACGCGGTGCTCTCCTTCGACGCCGCCGGGGTCGCCGGTGACGTCTCGGCTGATGTCGCCGCCGCCGTCGCCGCTGGTGCAGCCGGCTACGCCGCGTTCCCCGACGAGGAGGATGCGCAGATCATGACCTGGCAGGCCGGTCCGCTCGGCAAGCTGTTGCTGCTCGCGAGTTCCCGACCGGAACTCGATGCGACCGACCTCGGTGGCGTGGACGCCATCGCGGAACTCGAGGCCATCGAGTGCACCGAGGGCCGCGACAACTGTGACCCGGACGACCTCGGGGCCTACAAGGGTCTGGGCATCGGCGCGGCGGATGCCGTCTCGACCTTCAACCAGGCCTTCGCCATCGTCGGGCTGGTCGCCTCCGGTGCCACGCCGTCGGATGAGGCGGTCGCTTTCCTGTCGGCGCAGGCCTGTGATGACGGTGGCTACGGCTTCGCGTTGCGCACCGAGGACAGCGAATGCTCCTCGGCGGCGGACACGACCGGACTGGTCGCCCAGGCACTGCTCGCCACCGGCGACGATGCTGCCCAGGATGCGATCGACTGGCTCCTCGCGAACCAGGACGACAGCGGCGGCTTCGTCGGCTTCGCCGGTGTCGACGCCAGCACGACCGCGTTCCCGGTGATGGCCCTCCTGGCCGCCGGTGAGACCACGGCCGCGACGGCGGGGATCCAGGCGATCGCCGACCTGCAGGCCGGCTGCGACGCCCCAACGGACCTGGTGGGCGCGATCTACTACAACGAGCCCGATGAGAACGGCGAGACCGCCGCCGATGACACGTTCGCAACGGCACAGGCCACCCCGGCACTCGCCGGGCAGCACCTGCTCAAGATCTCCGGCGCCGGCTCGTCCGGTGATGTCCCGGTCCTCGCCTGCCCGACGGACGAAGCGGCCGACGATCCGGTCGATGACACGGTCGACGAGACCGACGGAGCCGACGGGTCCACGGACGACACTGCCACCGACGACACCGCGACGGACGACACCGACACGGATGCAACCGCACCTGACGACACCGACGACACCATCGCAGCGGACGATGACATCCTGCCGGAGACCGGCGTCACCACGCTGTGGCTGGCGGCCGCCGGCCTGCTCCTGCTGCTCCTCGGTGGCGGAGCCCTCCGGCTGCGCCGCACGTCAACGCCCACCGCATGAGGCTCCGCGCCCTCGCCGTCGCCGCCACGCTGGCCGTGGCGGCGACGGCGTGGCCGGCGCTCACACCGTCGGCCGACGCGACCCCGTCCTGTGACGGGGTCTGGGTCGTGGTCGACCCGGGCGACCTCGGAGGTAGCACGTCCACCCGCTGCGCCTCCTTCTCCAGCGGCGCCTACCCGGTCACGGGCCAGCAGGTCCTGCAGACCGCGGGGCACAGCCTGACCTTCGTCGCATCGACGGGGTTCCTGTGCCGCATCGACGGGGCCCCGTCCTCCGACACCTGTACCCGGACCCCACCCGCCAACGCCTACTGGTCCTACTGGGTCGCCGACGCGGGCGGCAGCTGGCGCTTCAGCCAGCAGGGCGCGACGACCAGCCGACGGCAGGCGGGCCAGGTCGACGGGTGGGTGTTCGGCGACGGATCGCGTGCTCCGCGTGCGGCACCTCCCGCCCCACCGCCACCCGAACCTGAACCCGAGCCCAAGCCAGAACCCGAGCCAGAGCCAGAACCCGAGCCAGAGCCAGAACCCGAGCCGGAGCCCGAACCGTCGCCATCGAACGGTGACAGCTCGACCGACTCCAGCGGCTCCGACGCAACCAGCGGATCCAACGGCTCGGGTTCAGGCTCGGATGGTTCGGAGGGGTCTGCCGACGACGGCGACGGCTCCTCCACGACCCGAGGACCCCAGACGGACGAGGCACCGTCGGATGAGACGGACGAGGCACCGGACGACGACGCCCGGGAGCAGGTCGCTGACCCGCCGGGCGACGGGCCTGACGACGAGCCGGATGACAGCTCGGACACCACCGAGCCCGATCCCGAGCCCGATCCCGATCCCGATCCCGAGTCCGAGGATGACGCGTCATCGGAAGCCATCGACGCGGACACCACGGCCGCCGAGGACGGACGGGCACCGTGGGGGCTGCTGCTCGGGGTCCTGCTGGTCGTCGGGCTCATCGGACTGGCCGGGGTCGAGACCCGTCGCCGTCGCGCGGAGGGTTGAGCGACGTGCCGACGCTGCGGACCGACCGACTCGTGCCACGCAACCTGCACCCCGGTGCCTGGTGGCTGTGGGCGATCGGGTTGGCTGCCGTGGCGTCGCGGACCCGCAACCCGCTGCTGCTGCTGTTGGTGCTCGCGGTCGCCGGCTTCGTGGTCAGCGCCCGCCGCAGTGACGCGCCCTGGGCCCGGGCGTTCACGGTCTTCCTGCGGATCGGTCTGGTCGTGATCGTGATCCGGACCATCGCCCAGATCATCCTGGGCAACCCGATCCCCGGTCAGGTGCTGGTCACGCTGCCGGAACTCCCGCTCCCCGACTGGGCCGCAGGGGTGACCTTCGGCGGCCAGGTGACGGCCCCGACGGTCGCGTCCGCGCTCACCGACGGCCTGCGGCTGGCGACCGTGCTGGCCTGTATCGGAGCCGCCAATGCCCTGGCCAACCCGAAGCGGCTCCTCGCCGCGATGCCGGCCGCGCTCTACGAGATCGGGGTCGCGCTGGTCGTCGCCCTGTCGTTCGCCCCCTCCCTGGTGACATCGGTGCAACGCATCCGCGCCGCGCGACGCCTGCGCGGCCGACCCGACCGCGGGATCCGTGGCATGATCACGGTGGCGATGCCGGTGCTCGAGGACGCGCTGGAGCGGTCGCTGGCGCTGGCCGCGGCCATGGACTCCCGTGGCTACGGTCGCCGCGCCGAGGTGGCGAGAACGACACGCCGTACCACCTCGCTGTTGCTGCTCGGCGGGCTGCTCGGCATGAGCCTCGGCGTCTACGGCCTGCTGGACGCCACCGGACCGGCCTGGTTGGGGATCCCGGTCCTGCTGCTCGGTGCGGCCATGGCCGTGGTCGGGCTGGCCCTGGCGGGCCGACGCACCGTGCGGTCGCGCTACCGGCCCGATCCCTGGAGCGTTCCCGAGTGGCTGACGACGGCAGCCGGTGCGGCAGCGGTGGCGGGCACGGTGGTCACCGGCCTGCGCGACGCCGCCGCACTCACCCCCGACCTGCTGCCGCTGGTGGGGCTGCCCCTGCCGGTGACCGCGACCCTCGGCATCCTGCTGGCCACCACCCCGGCCTGGGTCGCGCCCCGTCCTCCGAGGACGACACCGACCGAACCGCCGTCACCCCGACCGGCCACCACCTCGCTGTCGACGCGGCCGTCGAACGCACCGGACCGCGCCTCCCAGGCGTCCGCATGATCGACTTCGACCGGGTGTCGATCACCTACCCAGACGCGACGCAGGCGACGCTCGCCGGGGTCGACCTGCACGTGCCGGAAGGTGAGCTGTGCCTGGTCATCGGGCAGACCGGCAGTGGCAAGTCGACGCTGCTCGGCGCCGTCAACGGCCTGGTGCCCCACTTCACGGGCGGCAGCCTCGCCGGTCGGGTCACCGTCGCCGGCCGGGACACGGCCACGCACCCGCCCCGTGACTTGGCCGATGTCGTCGGGGTCGTCGGGCAGGACCCGACCGCCGGCTTCGTCACCGATGTCGTCGAGGACGAACTGGCCTACGGCATGGAGTCGCTCGGGCTCCGCAGCGACGTGATGCGCCGACGGGTCGAGGAGACGCTCGACCTCCTGGGACTGGCGGATCTGCGGGCACGCGCGCTGTCCACCCTGTCCGGTGGCCAACGGCAGCGCGTCGCCATCGGGTCGGTGCTCACCTCCCACCCGTCCGTGCTGGTGCTGGACGAGCCCACGTCCGCCCTGGATCCGCCGGCGGCCGAGGAGGTCCTCGCCGCCCTCCAGCGACTGGTCCACGACCTCGGCATCACGGTCGTCCTCGCCGAGCATCGACTCGAGCGCGTCCTGCAGTACGCGGATCGGGTCATCCACGTGCCGGGAGCAGCTGCCCGCCTGCAGATCGGTTCCCCGGCCGACATCATGCGTGACGCACCCGTCGCACCGCCCGTGGTCGAACTCGGCCGGCTCGCCGGGTGGTCGCCCCTGCCTCTGACGATCCGCGATGCCCGCCGCCAGGCGAGCGGCCTGCGCCACCGGTTGACCGGGGACCCCATCGCCGACGGCGGCCGCGTCGGTGACCGCGCACACCCCGCGACCCCGGGCGAACAGGTCGCGGTGACCTGCGATCTCACCGTGCGCTACGGGGCGATCGCCGCGCTCCGAGGGATCGATCTCTCCGTGCACGCCGGTGAGATCATCGCGCTCATGGGCCGCAACGGTGCCGGGAAGTCGACGCTCCTGCGCGCTCTGACCGGTCTGAGCAGAGCGGACGGTGGCGCGGTCCATGTCCTCGGCCACGATCCGCGCTCACTGTCGCCCCGGCAGCTGGTCAGGCGCATCGGGCTGGTGCCCCAGCAACCTGCCGACCTGTTGTACGCCGACACCATCGCCGCCGAGTGCACCGCGGCGGATCGCGATGCGCAGGCGACCCCCGGGACGTGTCGCGAACTCCTCGATCGTCTGGTCCCGAACCTCGACCCGACCGCGCATCCACGCGACCTCTCCGAGGGGCAGCGGCTCGGGCTGGTCCTGGCCATCGTCCTGGTCTCCGCCCCCCCGGTACTGCTGCTCGACGAACCGACCCGCGGCCTGGACTACGCGGCCAAGGCCCGCCTGGTGACGATCCTGCGGGAGCTGGCAGCCGACGGCCATGCCATCGTGCTGGCCACCCACGACGTCGAACTCGCCGCGTCGGCCTCGACCCGGACGGTGGTGCTCGCCGACGGTGAGGTCGTGGTGGACGCACCGACCGCAGAGGCCGTCGTGGGGTCGCCCGCGTTCGCGCCCCAGGTCGCCAAGGTCCTGGCGCCCCTGCCCTGGCTCACCGTCGAGCAGGTCGCACGCACCCTCGGTGCCGCCTCATGACCGTCATCGACGACGCCCGTCCGATCCGGTTCCGCCCACGTTCGGTCCTCGCCCTGGTCCTGGTCTCGGCGATCGGCGTCGTCGCGTTCGGATGGCCGCTGCTGGCCTCCCCCACCTCGGGACTCGCCCACGCCACCGATGCGCCGCTGCTGTTCGGTCTGCTGCTCCCCCTGCTCCTGGCGGTCGTGCTGACCGAACTGGCCGACGGTGGGATGGACGCCAAGACCGTGGCGATGCTGGGGGTCCTGACGGCGGTCGGAGCGGCGCTCCGACCCCTCGGGACCGGCATCGCCGGGCTGGAGCCGGTGTTCTTCCTGCTCATCCTGGCGGGGCGGGCCTACGGACCAGGTCTCGGGTTCGTGCTCGGCGCCACCACCCTGTTCGCCTCCGCCCTGACCACGGCAGGCGTCGGCCCCTGGCTCCCCTTCCAGATGCTCGGTGCCGCCTGGGTCGGCGCCGGCGCCGGACTGCTGCCGTCGGCCCGGGGCCGCGCCGAACTCGCGATCCTGGCCGTCTACGGCGCGGTCACCGGGCTGTTCTATGGACTCGCGCTCAACCTGTCGTTCTGGCCGTTCACCCTCGGCGGGGAGACCGCCATCTCCTTCATCGCCGGAGATCCGCTGCTCGACAACCTCCGCCGGTTCCTCGCCTTCAGCGTGCTCACCTCGCTCGGGTTCGACATCCCACGGGCGGTGCTCACCGCCACCCTGGTGCTGGTGACCGGGACCCCCATCCTGCGTGCGTTGCGGCGTGCCGGTCGCCGCGCAGCGTTCACCGCACCGGTCGACTTCTCCGCGGACAACACCCCACCTCGCCCCTGACACGCGCGGGTCTGCCACACCGGTCCCCGGCCCACCTACGATGGGGTCCGACGTACCTCGCCGGGCCGCTGCCGGCCCCTGAGGTCGCCCCGACAGCCACGACGGATCGAGCTGCAGCGTGCGACACGGACCGCGATCATGACCGGGCCCGCCTCCACCACGGCCCCGACCGTCCACATCGGCCGCAGCGTCCAGCGCACCGAGGACGCCGCCCTGGTCACCGGTCGCTCCCGAGCGGTCGGCAACCTCGTCCCCGCCGGATCGCTGTACCTCGGCGTCCTGCGTTCGCCGATGGCCCACGCCACGATCGACGCCGTCGATCTGTCCGCTGCGGTCGCCCTGCCCGAGGTGGTCGCCGCGTTCTCCGGTGCCGACCTGGCGTCGACCTGGGTCCAGCCGCTGCCGGTCTCGGGCCCCGACGACGCCCACCGTCCCGCCCAGTGGCCGATCGCCGCGGACCGTGTCCGTTTCGTCGGTGAACCCGTCGCGGTCGTCGTGGCCCACTCCGCCGCAGCCGCGGTCGACGCGCTCGAACACATCGACGTCGACTACGGCCCGCTGGCAGCCGTGCCATCGGTCGACCAGGCGCTCGAGGACCGGACCCTCGTCCACGAGGACCTCGGCACCAACGTCGTCTTCCGGTTCGAGGGACAACGGTCCGGCGACCTCGACGCCGCCTTCGACGGCTCCGACGTCGTGCTGTCCCGTCGCTACCAACAGTCCCGGGTCATGGGTGTCGCGCTCGAGCCACGTACCGTCATCGCCGAGCCCGGGTCCGGGTCCGACGGCAGGATCCTGATCCGCACCTCGACCCAGGTGCCCCACCGGATCAGGAGTCACGTGGCACTGATGCTCGGCCGGGACGAGGGGTCCTTCGAGGTCATCGCCACGGACGTGGGCGGGGGCTTCGGTCCCAAGCTGGACTGCTACGCCGAGGAGATCCTCTGCGCCGAACTGGCCCGTCGCCTCGACCGCCCGGTCACCTTCGTGGCAACCCGGACAGAGGACCTCCAGACGACCTCACACGGTCGTGGCCTGCGCTACGACGTCACCGTGGGCGCCCGCGCCGACGGCACGCTGACCGGCCTGCAGGTCCAGGTCACGGGCGACTGTGGCGCCTACCTGTCGCGCGTCGGCGCCAACATCCTGTTGAACGGCAACGCCGTGACCCCGGGCTGCTACCGCTGGGAGGCCTACCGGTTCGACGCCACGGGGGTGTTCACGACGACGGTGCCCACCGCCGCCTACCGGGGTGCGGGGCGTCCGGAAGCCGCCTACGCCGTCGAGCGGGCGATCGACGATCTCGCGTACGCACTGCGGCTGGACCCGGCCGACGTCCGGCGCCGCAACGTCCCCCCACCGGATGCGTTCCCGTTCGCATCCATCGGGGGCATGACCTTCGACAGCGGCGACTACGCGGCCGGACTGGACACGGCGCTCGATGCGGCGGACTACGCCGGTTGGCGCGAACAGCAGGCCGCACGGCTGATCGACGGCGACCATCGCCACATCGGGATCGGACTGGCCAGCTACGTGGACCGCTGCGGCACCGGACCGGGCATGTCGGAGTTCGGCGCCGTCCACATCGAACCGTCCGGGCACATCCGGGTCACCTCCGGCCTGGGCCCGACGGGTCAGGGCACCGGCACCTCACTGACGCAGATCGTCGCGGAGCGGCTGCAGGTCGAACCCGGCACCATCGAGGTGGTGTTCGGCGACACGACGCGGATCCCGCGCGGGAGAGGAACCTTCGGGTCGCGCTCCATGTCCGTCGGCGGCGTCGCCGTCGCCGGGGCGGTCGAACGGGTGCTCACCGCCGCCCGAGCCGCGGCCGGATCCCTGCTGGAGGTCAA
>JAWLFE010000106.1:0-8210 GCA_041685735.1 Nitriliruptoraceae bacterium | reverse complement strand
AGCGCGTCGGCATCGGCGCCGTCGATCGTGTGCTGGGGGAAGAACTGCCGCTCCTCCTGCCGGCCGTCCTCGAACCGCACGATCCAGGCGACCTCGGTGAGTTCGTGCCGCTGGTGGTCGAGCCCGGTCGCCTCGGTGTCGATGAACACGAACCGCGTCGGCGCGGGAGCTGGCTCCGAGGATGCTGACGCGTCCTGACCGGTCGTCGTGACGGGCGGTGCCTCGGGGGCCTCTCCCGCAGGTGCTGGTGCGTCGGGGGAGGGCGTCGAGGGGTCGGGCGAGGCGGACATGCGGCTCCGAAAGCGGATGGTGGCGTGGGGCGCGAACGTAGTCGCTCGCACGCGAACGAGCCCCCGGACCTTGGTGTCCAGGGGCTCGGGTCGGGCGGTGTGGCGGGACACCGACCCGAACGGGCCAGCGGTGTGGTGGAGCACCACGGCCCTCTCGCAACCGATCCCGGTGCGGGGAGGGGAGAGTCTCTCCGACCGGTTCGAGGGCAACACTACGAGCGGCGCCGCAACGGCAGGTGACCCCGAGGTGACCGCGAGGTTGTCGTCCAACGACATTCCGGTGTGCGTCGTTCGGGGTGCTCGCGACCGAACGCGCGTTCGGATAGCGTGTTGTCCACAGCGTCGCGGAGGTCTTCTCCGATGGTGTCGCAACCGCGGCGTACGGTACGGAACCTGGGCACCTGAACCTCGGCACCAGACCAGCCCGACCCTCGCCAGACGACCTGCTCGCCGCAACCCGCCACGGTGTCGCGAGCTCCCTCAAGACGTGAAGACCTGCAGACCTGGAGGACGACGTGGATCGCGACAAGGCCCTGGACCTCGCACTGGCCAACATCGAGAAGCAGTTCGGCAAGGGCTCGCTGATGCGGCTCGGTGATGCCGCGGCGGTCAACGTCGCGTCCATCCCGACCGGGGCGCTGTCGCTGGACATCGCGCTCGGGATCGGTGGCCTGCCGCGTGGCCGGGTCGTGGAGATCTACGGCCCGGAGAGCAGCGGCAAGTGTCTCGTCGCCGGAACCTATGTCTGGAGCGACCACGGCCTGGAGACGATCGAGGAACTCTTCGGGCGGGTCGGTCAGCCGGCGAGTTGTACCTCGCGGGTCACGGATGTCCGCGAGCAGGGTGTCCGTCTGGTCAACGAGGAAGCGCAGCTCGAGACCCTCGGCGGCGTGACCCACAACAACCGGCGGCCGGTCAACCGTGTCGTCCTGGAGTCGGGCCGATCCGTCACCGCGACGTTGAACCACCCACTGCGCGTACTCAACGAGCGCGGCCGCATCGTGTGGCGGCGGGTCGGCGACCTGCGGCCCGGCGAGGTCCTCGTGTCGGCGCTGTTCGGTGCTGAGGAATCGGCGAGCGGGAACCACCTGTCCGAGGACGAAGCGGTCCTGCTCGGCTACCTCGTGGCGGAGGGCACGCTCGGTGTGCACGCCCGTCATGCGGTCGTCTTCACCAACGCCCACGATGACGACGTGTACGCGGAGTACGCGGGTCTGGTCGAGCGCGTCCTCGACGTTCCGGCGGAGCGCATCAAGACCTACGCCGACAAGGACCACCACATCCACGACACGGCACTACGCCAGCGGCTCGCTGACGACTACGGGTTGGACTTCGTCGGCTCCGCCGGCAAGGAGGTGCCCTACGCCGTCCGGACCGGTGGTGCGAAGGTCCAGCGAGCGTTCCTCTCGGCGCTCTACGAAGGTGACGGTTGGATCGAGCGCGGTCCGGAGGTCGGTCTCACGACGGCATCGTCGACGTTGGCCGAGCAGGTGCAGCTCATGCTGCTCGGACTGGGGATCCCCTCGACCGTCCGTGTCCGTCACCACGATGAGCTCGATCGCGACTACCACACCGTGCTCATCGCGACCGGGGGCGTCCGGCGCTTCCTCGAGCAGATCGGTTTCCGTTCCGAGCGCCGGGCTGAGCAGGTCGCAGCGCATCTGTCGACCGCAGCGCGAACGGAGCCGGCATCGCGCTACGAGCACGTGCCGAACATCGCTCCCCTGCTGCGGGACCTGCGTGACGCACTCGGTGGAGACAGAGAGCTCGACCGCCTGATCCACGATATGCAGCGCCACGACCTGACCGGCCGAGACGACGGATCGATCGACTGCTCGCCGAACCGGCTCGTCAAGGTGCTCACCTGGATCGAGGAACAGCACGTTCCGGCCAGTGCACGACCGTTGATCGCGCAACTGCACGAACTCGCGGCACGTCCGTTGACCTACGAGCGGATCGTCGCGGTCGAGGATGCGGGTACCGAGCCGACCTTCGACGTCGTCATGCCCTACACACACAGCTTCCTGGCCAACGGGGTCCTGTCGCACAACACCACCGTGGCCCTGCACGTGATCGCCGAGGCACAGAAGGCCGGTGGGATCGCGGCGTTCATCGACGCGGAGCACGCGCTCGATCCGCAGTACGCCAAGGCGCTGGGCGTCGACATCAACGAGATGCTGGTCTCGCAGCCCGACACGGGTGAGCAGGCGCTCGAGATCGCGGACATGTTGATCCGCTCCAACGCGGTCGACATCGTGGTCATCGACTCGGTCGCCGCCCTCACCCCCAAGGCGGAGATCGAGGGTGAGATGGGCGACAGCCACGTCGGGCTGCAGGCCCGTCTGATGAGCCAGGCGCTGCGCAAGCTCTCCGGCTCGATCAAGCGGTCCAACACCACCGCGGTCTTCATCAACCAGCTCCGCGAGAAGATCGGTGTCATGTTCGGCTGTTTTGCCTATGACACGCGGATCACCCTGGCCGATGGCACGCAGGAGAAGATCGGCAAGATCGTCAACCAGAAGCTGCCGGTCGAGGTGCTGTCCTACGACGTTGCCACGGATGAGTTCGTGCCACGCAAGGTCGTCAACTGGTTCGACAACGGCGTGACCGATGAGTTCCTGCGGTTCACGGTCGCTCGCGGGAGCGGCAATGGACGAGCACAGTTCTCCGTGACGGAGAACCACCTCATCGCGACACCGTACGGCTGGTCCCATGCGGGCGACCTCTCCGTGGGCGACTCCGTGCTCCAACGGGTCCAACACCGCCTGTCGCCCATGCAGTGGCAGGTGATCCTCGGCTCATTGATGGGTGATGGGGCCGTCTCGCCGTCGCGGAGTGGGCACGGTGCGAGGTTCCGCATCGGGCACGGCGCGAAACAAGCTGCCTACGCCGATTTCAAGGCGTCGTTGTTCGGCAACCTCCAGGTCTCGCGGTCGACCAACGATGCGGGCGCGGTCTTCCACGATGTCCAGCCACTGGTGGAGCTCGCTGACCTGCGCGAAGCGGTCTACCTCGGCGGCAAGAAGGTCCTCAGCTGGGAGTACCTGAAGGCGCTCACACCCCTGTCGATCGCGTTGTGGTACCAGGACGACGGATCGTTCTCACTGCGATCGAAGGGACTGCAGGAACGCACCGCGGGCGGCTCCGGCCGCAGTGAGATCTGCGTCCAGGCGATGGAGCGGACCTCGCGTCAACGGCTCCGGGACCACCTCGCCGACACCTGGGACGTCCACGGCAAGCTCGTCGAGCGCGGCGGCAACGCGATCCTGCAGTTCCCGACCGCGGAGACCGCCAAGCTCCACGCACTGGTGGCGCCGTTCGTCCACCCGTCGATGGCGTACAAGCTGCTCCCTCGGTTCCGCGGGCAGTTCGCGCTGGAACCCGAGTTCGTCGAGCCGCGCGATGTGGCGGTGCCGATGCCCATCGTCGACATCCAGGCGGGCCCGCCGAACGGCCGGCACACGCACCGGTTCGATCTGGAGATCGAGGGGACGCACACCTATCTGGCCGACGGCGTCGTGGTCCACAACAGCCCAGAAACCACGCCGGGTGGACGGGCGCTGAAGTTCTACTCGTCGGTCCGGCTGGACGTGCGTCGCATCGAGACGCTGAAGGATGGCACCGATGCGGTCGGTAACCGCGTTCGCGTCAAGGTCGTGAAGAACAAGGTTTCACCCCCATTCCGTCAAGCGGAGTTCGACATCATCTATGGGGAGGGCATCTCCAAGGAGGGCTCGCTCATCGACGTCGGTGTGGACCAGGGCATCATCCGCAAGGCGGGTGCTTGGTACACCTACGACGGGGAACAGCTCGGCCAGGGCAAGGAGAACGCCCGGACCTTCCTCAAGGAGCACGTCGACATCGCGCTCGAGGTGGAGAAGAAGGTCAAGGACAAGCTCGGCATCAACCCGCTGGCGGTCGATGAGGTCGAGCCCGACGACGACCTCGACGACGAGCTGTAGGAGGCACGCCGATGCCACGTGACGCGGAAGCCTGGCTCGCGGAGCGGGGGATCGAGCGGGAACCCATCCGGGTCCCGCTCGAGCCTCCGACACCGCCGGATGCACCGCGCGGCCCAGCCGATCCGGCTCCCGACGGGTCGGCCGCGCCGGAGGCACCTGGCACCCGAGCGCCGGACACAGCGCCCGGCGCTCCGCCGGTCGGGGCACGTGAGGCCTCCCGGCTGGCGGGGCAGGCTGCTGCGGACGCCGAGTTGGTCGCCGACGAGGCACGCGCGCATCCGGACAGGCAACAGCCCCGGCTCGAGGACGACGTCGCTGAAGCGATGGCGTTCGTGCGGCGCTCGACATCCGCGACACCCCAGTCCGAAGGGCGTGTGCGGAGCAAGTTGGCGGAGCGCGGCTGGCCGTCCACCGTCATCGACCTGGCCCTCGAGCGCGCCCACCGGGAGCGGCTCGTGGACGATCCGGCCATGGCGGCCGCGCTCGTCGAGGAGCGTCGTGCCAAGGGACATGCACCCGCGCGGATCCGTCGGGACCTCCGTGAGCGCGGTTTCGACGACGACGTCCTCGACGCTGCGCTTGGGGCCGCCGAGTCTGAGGATCCGCAGGCCGCTGCGTTCGCCGTCGCCCAGGACAAGGCCGCGACCCTGACCGCCGTCCCGACCGAGACCGCCTTCCGGCGGGTCGCTGCGTTCGTGGCCCGCCGTGGGTACCCGGAGGGGCTCGCCCGCAAGGTGGCCCGCGACGCGGTGTTCGCCAGTCGCGACCCGGAGCGGACCGCCGGGCACTGAGCGCAGATCGGTCGGAACCGGTCCACAGCCCGGGGTGTCCTGCTGCGAACCACGAACGACGTGTGATCGCGGAGCCACGTCCCTCGGCGGTAAGCTCGCCGGGTCGTCGACACCGAGGATGCGCGATGGACGTGCTGCAGGTCTGGATCCTGATCGGCGTGCCGGGGCTGGTCATCGCGATCGCGCTGTTCGTCGGCCGGTCGAGGTTCCGGGCATGGCTCGGTTACGGCGTCCTCGCGGCGCTGATCGCCACGTTCTTCGTGACGCCGGGTGGTGGCATCTCCGCCGCGATCATCGGTGCCATCGCCGTGGTCTTCGTCGCCAACGGCCGGGGCACCCACCTCGACCGGGCCTACCGCGAGCACCACGAGGAACGCGGCAGCTTCACCACGGCCGCGGACTGACGCAGGGCCTGGTCACCGGCGCACCTCACCGGACGCAGCCCCGTTCGGGTTACCTTGACCCGGCACGTGCCGCTCCGAAGACGCGAGTTCACCATGCCCCGCACCTACTTCATCCGCACCTTCGGGTGCCAGATGAACGAGCACGACTCCGGCCGCGCCGCCGGCATGCTCGAGACGCTCGGCTACCGACGTGCTGAGCGTGAAGAGGCCGCCGATCTGGTGCTGCTCAACACCTGTGCCGTGCGCGAGAACGCCGACAACCGGCTCTACGGGACCCTCGGCCACCTGCGCAGCCTCAAGATGGATCGGCAGGCCGAGGGTGAGGACCTGACCATCGTCGTCGGCGGATGCCTCGCCCAGAAGGACGGCGCGGTCGTCGCCGAGAAGGCCCCCTGGGTCGATGTCGTCTACGGCACGCACAACCTGCCGAACCTCCCCGATCTGCTGGCCAACGCCGACTCCGCCGAGGTGCCGGTCGTCGAACTCATCGAACAGCTCGAGACCTTCCCGTCGGCGCTCCCGGCGAAGCGTGCCGTGCGCCATCACGCGTGGGTGTCGATCTCGGTCGGGTGCAACAACTCGTGCACCTTCTGCATCGTGCCGTCCCTGCGGGGACCGGAACGCTCACGTCGGATCGGTGAGATCCTGACCGAGGTCGAGTCACTGGTCGCCGACGACGTCATCGAGGTCACGCTGCTCGGCCAGAACGTCAACTCCTACGGTCGGGACCTCGCCGGGGCCAGCCAGTTCGCCGAGCTGCTGCGCGAACTCGGACGGATCGACGGGCTCGAGCGGGTCCGCTTCACCTCCCCGCACCCTCGTGACTTCACCGAGGAGGTGCTGCAGGCGATGGCGGACACCCCGAACGTGATGCCGCACCTGCACCTGCCTCTGCAGTCGGGGTCCGACCGGGTGCTGCGGGAGATGCGGCGCTCCTACCGCCAGCGCCGCTTCCTGGCGCTCGTCGACCGGACCCGTGAGCTCCTGCCCGACGCGGCGCTGACGACCGACATCATCGTCGGCTTCCCGGGCGAGACCGAGCAGGACTTCCAGGCCACGCTCGACGTCGTCGACCGGGTCCGCTTCGACCAGGCCTTCACCTTCCAGTACTCACCCCGTCCTGGGACGCCCGCCGCCGAGCGTCAGGACGAACTCCTCGACCCTGAGGTGATGAAGGACCGCTACGGCCGCCTGGAGCCGCGGGTGCGTCAACATTCGCTCGAAGCGCACCAGCGCCTGGTCGGCACGACCCAGGAGCTGCTGATCGAATCGCCGTCCAAGAGCGACCCGCGCCGCTGGTCGGGGCGGACCCGTGGTCACCACCTCGTCCACCTCCCGGCACCGGACCATGCGGACGGGTGTGAGCCGGCGTTCGCGCCCGGCGACCTCGTCACGACCACGATCATCGAGGCAGCGAACAACTACGCGATCGCCGCGCCAGCCAGCACGATCCGCCGGACACGCGCGGGACGCGCCGCGGCGGCAGCGCTCGCCCGCGGCGACCGGTGGGAGCAGCCGGCGGATGCGCCCATCACCCCCGGAGCGCCGGCGCGGTCCCTGCCCGTGCTGAGTTCGACCGGCGGCTGACCACCCCGTGCCGATCACATCCGTCAGCCTCCTGCCCGCAGCCCCCCTGGTGCTGCCGGCGGCGTCGCCCGCTCAGCCCGACGCCTTCGCGGCATCCGTCGCCGAGCTCCGCGCTGCGGTGGATGGCGTCCTCCACCGCCTCCTACCGGCCGACGCCGCCCTGCTGCTACTCCCCGACGATGAGGCGATGGTCGTCGACGCTCCGCTGGCATCCCTCGCCTCCTACGGGCTGCCGGCAGTGACGGCGACGGTCACGATCGACGACGCGTTGCTCGCCGCCGTCTCCGCCCGTGGGCAGGCACCACGTGTCCGCAGCGACCACCTGGTCGGAGATGCGGCGGTCCTCGGGTTGCTCCTTGCCGACGCGCGACCGGGCCTGGCTCTCGCCCCGGTGACGGTTCCCCGCCGGGCCGGTGCGGCTGGACTCGAAGGACTGGCCATGGGGCTGCGGCGAGCGGTGGCGTCGGTCGGGCACGATGTCGCCGTCATCGCAGCCGGTGATCTGGCGGCGACCCTGGACACCGCGAGCCCCGGCTACCTCGTCGAGGGAGCCATCGACTGGGATGCAGAGCTCGTTGCGGCTGTTCGCTCCGGGGACCCGCAGGCGGCCGGTGCCCTCGGTCCCGACGAAGCCGGCCGGGTCCAGGCGCGGGCGTGGGCACCGATCACCGTGGCGCTGGCTCTCGCCCAGGGATGTGGGTGGCGCTTCGCCGACGTCGCCTACCTCGCTCCAAAGGGCGTCGGCCAGATCGTCGCGGGCTGAGCGAATGACGACGCTGGCCATCGTCGGACCGACGGCATCTGGCAAGTCCGCGTGTGCCATGGCGGTCGCCCGTGCACGCATCGCAGGAGGTCGTCCCACGGAGATCGTCGCGATCGATGCCTTCACCGTCTACCGCGGCCTGGATGTCGGGACGGCCAAGCCGTCCCCGGTGGACCGACGCGAGGTCGCCCACCACCTCATCGACGTGCTGGACCCCGCGGATGACCTGACGGTCGCGCAGTTCCAGGCCCGGGCGCGGCGGACGATCGCGGCGATCACCGCGCGGGGTGCGACACCCCTGCTCGTCGGCGGGTCCGGGCTGTACTGGCGCGCGGTCGTCGATGATCTGTCGTTCCCGCCGACCGACCCGGACGTGCGTGCCCGTCTGGCGGCGAGGTGGGAGCCGGACCCCG
>JAWLFE010000105.1:0-8284 GCA_041685735.1 Nitriliruptoraceae bacterium | reverse complement strand
CTGTGCTGCGCGAACGCCACCCCGTGGTCCGCCAGTCGCTCGAAGTACCGGGCGAGCAGGCCCAGGGTCATCGCCTCACTGGCGCCCCCGTCCAGGCGACGCACCCGCAGGAGCAGGCCCGTCGCGAGCTGATCGACGTCCGCGTCGGCACGGTCGACCTCGTGGACCGCCAGACCGTCGCGGGTCCGCCACGCGTCGACCCCCCGACGGAACACCTCGTTGGCGCGTCCCGCCAGTTCCGCCAGCCGTGTCTGGACGTCCTCGGGCAGCGACCGGGGATCCAGGCGATCGACCGCCTCCGCGACGTGACGCAGCAGCGCAGCCGCCCGGTCCAGGTCGGCGACCAGCCGGACGATCGACATCAACCGTCGCAGATCC
Organism: Nitriliruptoraceae bacterium; assembly: GCA_041685735.1. Classification (GTDB taxonomy): domain Bacteria; phylum Actinomycetota; class Nitriliruptoria; order Nitriliruptorales; family Nitriliruptoraceae; genus CSSed11-175R1. The sequence goes on along the minus strand of JAWLFE010000105.1, from coordinate 7,906 downwards.
CCGGACACCGGCGCCTCACGGGCGAGCAGCAGGAAGGCCTGGTCGTCGATGAAACGACAGCGCCCCCGGACATCGGAGACCACCGACCGGGCATCACCAACCGCGATCGTGTCACCCGCCAGGAACGCCCGACAGATCCGAGGCATCGCCTCCGCGATCACGAGCGCGCCGCCGACCAGTTCGTCGTCGACCTCGTCGAGCCAGGCGCGGTACTCGGAGCGTGCTGCCGGGCGATCCTCCGCGTGCAGCGGCGGGAGGTGTGCGTCGTCTCCGGTCACTACGCCTCCGTGGCAGGCTCATCGCTCATCGTGTCGGCCGATGTCGGCGCCCGTCGTCTCGACCACTTCGGTGTGCAGACACTACGTCCACCAGGGTGACGTCGGCTGAACCGTTCATGAACGGACGGTAGACGGCCGTTGAACCGTTCGGTCCGTGGTTCCCCGTTGGGGCGCGTTCTGACGCATGATGAACGAACGACATGGACGGAAGGTAACGGCGGAGGTCGCATCCGCGGTCAGGTCAGCGCCCGACCGGACGTCACGACGTCGGGCCCGCCCTCTACCTTGGCGGACCACCCCTGCGACCCTGGAGGTCCCGGTGCCCGGACCGCGAGACGCCGCCCCCTGCCAGCCGTCGCGCTGGCCGGAGGACCGCGGTGGCCACGTCTGGCCGAAGGACCGCGAGGTCGTCATCGACGACGGGACCCGGATCCGCTACACCGTCCGCGGCCCGGCCGGCGCCCCGTGGGTCGTCTGCATCCCCGGCTTCCTGTGTCCGGACACCTTCTGGCGTGACATCGGTCCGGACCTCGTGGCCGACCACCGGGTGATCATGATCAATCACCGCGGCACCGGCGCGTCCACGGAAGCCGGTGGCGGTCCACTGCCCGGCGGTGCGGACGGTTACACCATCCCACGCATCGCCGGCGACGTGGCCGCCGTGCTCGACGCCGAGGCAGCACGTGACGTGGTCCTGCTGGGGCACTCGATGGGGGTGCAGGTCGCCCTCGAACTCTGGCGTTCGCGCCCGGAGGTCGTCGCCGGGATGGTCCTCGCGGCGGGGGCGCACACCTCCCCGTTCGCCACGATGTACGGCAGCAACCTGGGCGACTACCTGTTCCCGGTCGTCTCGATCGGTATCCCGGCGCTGCCCCGTGCCATCGGCCATCGCCTGATCCGCGCGATCGAACTGCCCGTCGCCCGACCCGTCGCACGGTGGCTGCGGGCGATCGGCGCCGCGACCCCGTGGTTCGGGATGACGGCCTATCGCGCCCACCTGTCACGCCTCGACCACCGGACCGCGATCTGGACGGCACGCGGCATGCACGCGTTCGACGCCTCGGGCTGGCTCGGGGACATCGATGTCCCGGTCGTGGTGCTGATCGGCACGATGGACGGGTGGTGTCCGGTCGAGGTCGCCCGCGAGCTCGCGGATGCCGTGCCGGGAAGCCAGTTCGAGGTCATCGACGGCGGCAGCCATACGCTGCCGTTGGAGGCACCCGACCGCGTCGCCGCCCGGATCCGGGCGCTGACGGGACGCCGCACCGCCACGGCCTGAGTGTCAGTACTCCACGGAGGCGTACTGGCGCAGCTTCGTGAGCTGGTGCTGCGCCTGGATCTGGCGCACCGTCCCGGACTTCGAGCGCATCACCAGCGAGTCGGTGATCGCTCCGGTCCGGCTGAAGGTGACGCCGCGCAGCAGCTGGCTGGGCGTGATGCCCGTGCAGGCGAAGAAGCAGTCGTCCGCGCTGACGAGGTCGTCGAGCGTCAGGACGGCATCCACGTCATATCCCGCGTCGATCGCCCGCTGGCGCTCCTCGTCGGACCGGGTCCACAACCGTCCGACCATGGCGCCGCCGAGCGCCTTGACGGCGCAGGCGGTGATCACCCCCTCCGGGGTCCCACCGATGCCGTAGAGCATGTCCACCTGGGGGCGGTCCTGCCACGCCGCGAGCAGCCCGCCGGCCACGTCCCCATCGGTGATCAGGGTCAGCCGGGCGCCGGCCTCCCGGATCTCGCGCTTCGCGGCCTCGTGACGGTCCCGGTCGAGCATCACGACCGTGAGGTCCCGGACCTCGCGGCCGGTGGCGGTCGCGACCGCCTGCAGGTTCTCCCCGACGGGCCGGTCGATGTCGACCGCGTCGGCCGCTTCCGCGCCGACCACGATCTTCTCCATGTAGACGCACGGGCCGGGGTCGAACATCGTGCCCGCGGGTGCACCCGCCATGACCGCCAACGACCCCGGTCGCCCTTCGGCGAGCAGCCGCGTGCCCTCCACCGGGTCGACGGCGATGTCGACCTGCGGGGCGTTGCCGGTCCCGACGCGTTCCCCGTTGAACAGCATCGGGGCCTCGTCCTTCTCGCCCTCGCCGATGATGACCGTGCCGGCCATCTCCACGGTGTTCAGGACCTCGCGCATCGCGTCGACCGCCGCCTTGTCCCCGGCCTCCTTGTCGCCCCGTCCCTGCCACCGCGATGCGGCCAGTGCGGCCGCCTCGGTCACTCGGACGATCTCGATGGCGAGGTTGCGATCCGGCTTCTCGGCGTTCACGGCGGTGCCCTTCGTCGGTCCGGTGGCGGGGCGAGCGAGCCTCGGCGGTCCCCCGGGCGACCGAGCGGAGCGTCGGTGCTCCCCGGGCGACCGAGCATAGTGACCGGGCTCCGGTTGGCCAGGGGCCGAACGTCACCGATGTCCCGGTCGGCGTGGTGACACGGCCCCACTACCGCCGGGCGATACCGTGGCCGCATGTCCACGCGAACCCGGGAACGACTGGTCCGGCTGGTCCGGCGGGCCGACGCCGACCTGGCCGAGGCAGCGCTGCTGTGCTGCGCCGAGGTCGAACCCGACCTGGATGTCGACCTCGCCCTGCTACGGCTGGACGCGCTGGCCGACGGCCTGCGCACGCGGGGCTTCCAGGCCGAGGAGCCGGAGCAGACCGCCCGCCGGATCGCGGAGTACCTCGCCGTGGAACTGGGCGTCACGGGCGACACCGACACCTACTACCACCCGGACAACGCCCTGCTCACGCGGGTCCTCGACCGCAAGCGTGGCCTGCCGATCACGTGCTCGATCCTGTACGTCGCCATCGCGCGGCGCCTGGATGTCCGGGCCTACCTCGTCAACCTGCCGGGCCACGTCGTCGCGGCCGTGCCCGGACCGGACCGTCCGATCCTCATCGACCCGTTCCACGGCGGGCAGCTGCTCGACGAGCGTGCCGTCGCCGACCGGATCGACGAGCTCAGCGCCGGGCAGGCGACCTTCCACCGCGCCATGCTTCGCCCCACCCACGCCGTCGACGTCGTCCGCCGGCTGTTGCACAACCTCACCCGCGATTTCCAGGCGAGCGGCGATGCGATGAACGCGCTGTGGTCCGTGGAGCTGAAGCTGCTGCTGCCCAACCGCGCGCCCGAGGACCACCGGATCCTGGGGGAGCTGCTCGAGCAGGTGGGCCGTTTCGACGAGGCCGCAGCCGCCTTCGAGGACTACCTCGATGCGACCGAGGGTGAGGCGCACGACGACGACGCGGTCCGGCGTGCGGCGATCCGGGCGAAGGCACGCCTGAACTAGCCGCCGTCGCCGGGCCCGGATCGCGCTGGTCGGATCGTCCTGGTCAGGTCGTGGCAGTCAGGTCTTCGGCGTCAGGTCGTGGTGCTCAGAAGATCGTCGCGGCATGCTCGGCCAGCGGGCTACGCACCCCCTTGGCCAGCGACACGTGCCCGAACAGCGGGCTGCCCTTCATCTTCTCGATCAACGCCGCCATCCCGCCGTAGGGCGAGATGTAGGGGTTGTCGACCTGCCCGAGGTCACCACAGAAGACCACCTTGGAGCCGGACGCCATGCGGGTCAACACCACCTTGAGCGCCGAGAGCTCGATGTTCTGCGCCTCGTCGACGACCACGAACTCGTCGGTGATGGACCGTCCCCGCAGGTAGGTGATGGCGGCCAGTTCGAGCTGCCCGCGATCGACCAGCGACTCGACGGTGGACTGCACCTGGCGGTGTTCGCGCGACCCACGGCTGGCGGGTCCGTCGTCGCGTCGCAGCAGCGCGTAGAGGTTGTCGTGCACCGCGGCCATCCACGGCGAGAGCTTCTCGTCGAGGTCGCCCGGCAGGTAGCCGACCTCCTGCCGGCCGACGGCGATCAGGGGGCGGTAGACCGACAGCCGGCGGTACGCGGTCGCTTCGACGACCTGCTCGAGCCCGGCCGCGAGGGCCAGGAAGGTCTTACCGGTCCCCGCCATCCCCATGATCGACACGCACGGGACATCGGGATCGAGCAGCAGATCGATGGCGAAGGTCTGGCGCACATCACGCGGCGACATCCCGAACACCGGGCGGTGCCCGTGGACCCGGCTGAGCGTGGCACTGCCGTCGTCGCGGACCTCGATCACCCGCGCCAGACCCGATCCGGACCGTCCCGCCCGTAGGACCAGGCAGGCGTTGGGCCACAGCCGTCCGTCGCACACCGACAGGTCCGCGAGCTCACCGGTGATCTGGACCTTGCCATCCCGGTGCAGGTCGTCGAGGACCTGCGGATCCACCTCGATGTCGAGGATGCCGGTGCTGAGCTCCTCCACCCGGGCCGTGTCACCGCGGTAGTCCTCGACGGCCACACCCAACTGGCTGCCCTTGATGCGCAGAGCCGCGTCCTTGGTCACGAGCGTCCCACCGAGACCGAGCGCGACACACAGGATGCGGTGGTCGGCCTTGTCACGATCGAGGTACGGGGGCAGGGGGACGTCCACGTGGTTGGACTCGATACGGATCGTCCCACCCGACGGCAGGGGCAGCGCATCGCGCAGGCCCCCACCCGACGCGACCCGTAGCTCCTCGATCATCCGCAGCGCCAGGCGCGCGTTGCGGCCCACGTCGTCCAGGGCGGTCTTCTTGCGGTCGAGTTCCTCGATCACGACCAGGGGCAGGACGACGTCGTGCTCATCGAAGCGGGTCAGGGCGTGGGGGTCGGCGAGCAGGACGCAGGTGTCGAGCACGTAGGTGGCGGGGACGGTCCGGGCCGCGGTCTGGCCCCGGCTCGGGCGCACCTCGGCGCCGGACGTGGACGTGGCGGTGGACGTGGATGCGGTCAACGTGGACATCGATGTCTCCCACCCGGACCCGTGGTGCGGCCACGAGCGGCCGCGGGGTCCGGGAACGACGAACGCCGCCCGGGGAGGGCGGCGTGGGGGTGAGGACGGTGAGCGGCACCGGCGAGCAACCGGTATCGCTCGGGTCCCTGGCGACGGTCCGGGGCGGGTGCGGCACCGCTCAGCGGTGACGACGGTCGTGGACGGTCGCGGGGGTCCGGCAGAGAGCGGGGGTTCGTCACGTGTGGCGGAACCTCGGCGTCGGCGAACGGGTGGTTCGTTCGAACGCATCGAACGGTAGCGATGGCGGGGTCCCGAACCGAGCACCCTGAACGCGTGCCACCAGAGGTTCACCGACCCGTCATGCCCGCGTCAGGTGACCGTCGAACGGGCGGTCGCTCGGACAGCGGGCGGGAGACGAGCGATCGGCGGGCCGGTCCCGGCCGATCAGCGACCGAAGCGTCGGGTCCGCCGCTGGTAGTCACGCAGGGCGCGCAGGAAGTCCACGCGCCGGAAATCCGGCCAGTAGGCGTCACAGAAGTAGAACTCGCTGTGGGCCGACTGCCAGAGCAGGAACCCACCCAGTCGGACCTCGCCCGACGTGCGGATGATCAGGTCGGGATCGGGCAGCCCCGTGGTGTACAGGTGATCCCCGATGTCCTCCGGCACCAGGGTCGTGGCCAACTCCTCCAACGACATCCCCTGCGCCGCCCGTTCTGCGAGCAGGCTGCGCAGTGCGTCGGTGATCTCCTGCCGGCCCCCGTAGCCGACCGCCACCTGGACCCGCAGGCGATCGTGGTCCGCCGTCGCCTCCTCGGCCTGCTTCAACGCGTGACGGGTCGACTCGGGCAGCAGGTCGAGCGCACCGACCGCGGTGACCCGCAACCCCCGTGTCGCCGCCTCCTCGGTACAGCCCATCCGCCGGACGGTGTCCTCGATGATGTCCATCAACGCCGACACCTCGACGTCATCACGTCCGAGGTTGTCGGTCGACAGCAGCCACAGGGTCACGTAGGGGATCCCGAGGTCCAGGCACCAGTCGAGGAACGGTTCGATGCGCCTGGCGCCGGCCGCATGACCGTCCGCCGCGGTGTGCAGGCCGCGCTCGGCCGCGTACCGGCGGTTGCCGTCCAGGATCACCCCGATGTGGCAGGGCAGCGGGCCACCCGTCAGCTCCTTGGTGAGCTGACGTTCGTACACCCGATACGCGACATCGGTGAGTCCCATGGTCACGATGCTAGTCGTGGTCCACCCGCCCGCGACGGTCGTGCGGGACGTTCGGACAACCTCTCCCTGCGCGTGTGCCGAGCGAGGTGGTACGCTTGCCGCCATCGCACGCCCGGGCGCCTGACGTCCGGGCGTTTGCCGTGGCCCCCGTGTGGGCTCGGCCTGGAGCCCCCGGATCAGCCCCCCTGGGCCTGGACGCAACCGGCCGCTCCACCGCTTCGATCGATCGGAAGGGATCCGTTATGGCCGAGACCTGGCTGAGCAAGGAGGCCTACGACCGGCTTCAGGACGAACTCGAGACCCTCAGGACCGAGGGGCGGGACAAGATGTCCGCGGACATCGAGGAAGCACGCTCCCACGGCGACCTGCGCGAGAACGCGGAGTACCACGCGGCCAAGGACGAGCAGGGCAAGATGGAGGCCCGTATCCGCCAACTCGAGCAGCTGCTCCGGGATGCGAAGATCGGTGAGCCGCAGGAACTCGACGCCGTTCGCCCCGGTCTGAAGGTCGTGCTCGAGGTGGACGGCGACGAGGAGACCTACCTCGTCGGCAGCCGCGAGGACCAGCACGACGAGCTCGAGATCCTCTCGGCCGAGTCACCGATGGGCAAGGCCATCCTGGGGGCCGGCACCGACGACGAGGTCACGTTCTCGACCCCCAACGGCACCGAGATCGGTGTGCGCATCCTGGCGATCGAGACCCCCTGACCATGGCGTCCACCAAGGGGCGATCCGGCCGACCCGACGAGGACGCCTGCCGGGTCCTGGTCGCGGACGACCGGCCGGTGGTCCGGGCCGGCCTGGCTGCGCTGCTGCAGCCCTTCGCGGTCGTGGGGGCGGTCGCACTGGCTGGGCTCGTGGACGCGCTGCTGGATGACGACGCGGACCTGGTCGTCGCCGGCGTCCGTGACGACGAACCGGCCGCCTTCCGCACGATCGCGCGGGCGACGACGCGGCGGCCGGCACTCCGCGTGCTGGTCGTCGCCAACAGTGCCAGCGTCATCGAGCTGCGCGAAGCCGTCATCGCCGGTGTCGACAGCTTCCTGCTGCTGAGCACCAGCGCCACGGAACTCCACGACGCCGTGCGGCAGACCGCCGCCGGTGAGCGGGTGATCGCCCCCTCGATCGCGATGCAGCTGGCCACCTCCTGGTCAGCCGAGCCGTCACGGACCGGTGCCGCCGTCGTGACCAACCGTGAGCTGGAGGTCCTCCGGCTGGTCGCCGATGGCCTGACCAACGAGCAGATCAGCAACCGACTGGACCTGCCGTCGCGGACCGTCAAGACCCACGTCCAGAACGTGCTGGCCAAGTTGGAGGTCCCCGACCGCACCGCCGCCGTGGCCCGGGCACTCCGACTCGGGCTGATCACCTAGCCACCACCCCGGCTCTCCACCGAGGGGTCGGTGCTGCGCGGCAGGATGGTCGGTGAGAGGTGCAGTCCTGCACCTCTCACCGACCATCCGTACCCACGGGCGCCCGCTAGCGCAGTCGCTCGGACAGATGGCGGCGCCTGCTAGCGCAGTCGCTCGGACAGATGGCGGCGCCTGCTAGCGCAGTCGCTCGGACAGATGGCGGCGCCTGCTAGCGCAGTCGCTCG
>JAWLFE010000104.1:0-8507 GCA_041685735.1 Nitriliruptoraceae bacterium | reverse complement strand
CGACATCGCCGAGGTGTGGGACGTCGTGCTCGCCGACGATCGGCGGGTCGTGGTCAAGACCGCGGCGACCGACGCGACCCTGGAGGCGGAAGGGCTCGATGCGCTGCGTGCCGCCGGCGCCCCGACCCCCAAGGTCATCGGGGTCGACCCGCGGGTGCTGGTGCTCGAGCATGTGACGGGGCCGCCGGATCTGCATGCCCTCGGTCGCGCGCTCGCGACGGGGCACCAGCAGGTCGGCCCCGCCTTCGGCTGGACCCGGGACAACGTGATCGGGTCGCTCCGGCAGGCCAACGCGTGGACACGGGATTGGCCGACGTTCTACGCGGAGCAGCGCCTGGGTCCCTACCTCTGGGACCTGCCGCCGGAGCTGGCCACCCGGTTGCGAGCTGCGATCCAGGGGCCGCTGCCCGAGCTGCTCGACCACGACCCTGCCACGAGCCTGGTCCACGGCGACCTGTGGGGTGGCAACATCGTCGGAGGGCGGTGGCTGATCGATCCGGCGGTCCACCATGCCGACCGGGAGCTGGACCTCGCGATGCTGGAGCTGTTCGGGCGGATCCCGCCCGCCCTGCAGGCCGGCTACGACGAGGTCTGGCCGTTCGATGACGGCTGGGAGCGACGCCGGCCCGCGTTGCAGCTCTACCACCTGCTGGTACACGTCCGGCTGTTCGGCGCGGGCTACCTGGGCGCCGTCGCGCACCGACTGGACGCGCTCGGTTGGTAGGAGCGGCTGGCCGAAGCCCCGCTCCGGCTGACCGGTTCGGTTCCTGGTCTTCGTGTCGGTCCTCACCCTCGGATCCGGACCGTAACGCCCGTCCGACGTCTCAATCCCCGAAGATCCGGTCGAACAGGTCACGGAAGAAGTCGCCGACCCGTTCCAGGATGCCCTCGATCTCCTCGCCGACGTCTTCGCCGATCTCCCCGGGATCCGGTAGCGGCCCGGGTTCGGGCTCCGGCTCCGGCTCGGGCTCGGGTTCCGGCTCGGGCTCCGGCTCGGGCTCCGGCTCCGGCTCCGGCTCCGGCTCGGGCTCCGGCTCCGGCTCCGGCTCGGGCTCCGGCTCGGGCTCGGGTTCCGGCTCCGGCTCGGGTTCCGGCTCCGGCTCGGGCGTGACCTCTGCCGGGCCACGGCTGACCTGGACCTCGACGGCCGCACCCCGCTCGACCTCCGTGCGGGCTGGCGGGTCCTGTTCGACGACGATGCCGGCATCCTCGTCCGAATCGACGCGGGTCACGAGCACGTCGAACCCAAGTGCGTCGAGCAGACGCAAGGCATCGGACTCCTGTCGTCCCGTGACCCGTGGCACCTCGACGATCTCGGGCGCGGCGACCGCGGTCAGATCGACCGCATCCCCTTCCTCGACCTCCGTGCCGGCTTCGGGGCGGCTCGCCAGCACCGTGTCGGCCTCCTCATCCTCCCCGGCCTCGACCGTCTCGACCTCGCCGAGCACGAGATCGGCGTCCTCGAGGTCGTCGGCCGCCTCCTCGAGGCTCAGGCCGATAACGTCGGGCACGACGACATCGTCACCGGACAGCAGCGCAACCGCCAACGCGATGAGTGCCAACGCACCCACCGCCAGGGCAGCCCACAGCCACGGGGAACGACGCACCGGTTCAAGGCGGACCTGTAGTTCACCGACCGGCGTGTCGTCGAGGACGAGGTCCAGTTCGGCGGTCGTGTGGTCGGAGCTCGACACCTCCAGGCGGTGGGTGACTGCCGACGTCGTCGACGGTGGGCGGAGCCCTGCCAGTGGGATCAGGAACCGACCCTGCGGGTCGGTCACCGCCTGGCCGACGAGGTCGCCCTCGCTCGTCCGCAGCTGCGCACGCGCGTCGAGCACCGGCTCGTCGCTGTCGTCGGCGACGACCTGGCCGGCGAGTTCCGCCGGGTACAGCTGGACATGCAACGGTGCGGCGAGCTGTTCCTGCTGCAACCCGCGACGCTCCACGAAGTAACCGTCAGCGCGCACGACCAGCATCAGCATGCCCGTCGACGGCAGACCCGCGACGCGGAACGCGCCGTTGCGCTCCGTCCGGGCGTGGCCGACGACCCGCCCGTGGCCATCCGTGACCTCGACCTCCGCGCTGAACGGATCGGTCGGTGCGAGGTCGGCAGCGGTAACGCGTCCGCTGAGCGCCGTGGCCGTGAGCCGGATGTGCACCCGGCCACCGGGGTGATCGACCACCGATCGAGCGGTGCCGTACCCGGTCGCGTCGACCTCCAGGTCGTAACGGTCCGCAGGCAACGGGGTCGTGCTGAACCGACCGTCCACGACCGTGGACACCGAGGACACGCTGCTGCCCGACGGGTCCGTGACCCGGACCACCGCGTCCGCGACGGGTTGCCCGGCTGCGTCATCGACCACATCGCCACGCAGCGGCAGCGGGCCCTTCGGCTGCACCGCGTCCATCACCTCGGTCGGGTCGTCAGCCGCGGGATCGTCAGATCCGCCCGCGTCCGGCGTCACCGGACGGGTGGCATCGGTCGGGTTCGGACGCATCGGCTGCGTCGGGTCGTTCGGGTCGTTCGGTTCGTTCGGTTCGTTCGGTTCGTCGGACACTCGGGCCTCCCCGTGGCACGTGCGGCCGCGCCGCCGGCCACACTACTTCGGCGCGGCGGGGCGGCGTGCAGGTCGTCCCGAGACGGCCTGCGTTCCTCCACGGCACACGGACCGTCCGGGGGCCAGCGGCGCCCGGCGCCTGATCACGGCCGCTGGCGACCGGTGACGACGGCCCGGTTCCAGGGGGTGCAGGCGATCACCGACGACGTGTCCCCCGCTGTGGTCGCGCCCGACGCGGATCCTCCGGCCAGGCGTGCTTCGGGTAGCGACCGCGCAGCTCAGCACGCACCTGCGGGTACGCACGCTCCCAGAACCCGGCCAGGTCGTCGGTGACCTGCACCGGTCGACGGGCCGGCGACAGCAGGTGCAGCAGCACCGGCACGGAGCCGTCCAGCACGCTCGGAGTGCTGGTCCGGCCGAACATCTCCTGCACGCGGACCGCCAGGACCGGAGCATCCCCGGTGCCGTAGTCCAGTCGCACCCGCGACCCCGAGGGCACAGCCAGGTGCGTCGGTGCCAGACGGTCCAGCTCCGTCTGCTGGCCATGGGTCAACCGGGCGCGCAACACGGTGTCCATGGCGACCCGTGCCAGATCCGCACGTCGCCGTGCACGCAGCAGGAACGGTCCGACGATCTCGTCCAGATCCTCGAGGAGCGCGTCGTCGCCCCAGGATGGCCACGCCTCGCCGCGGTGGTGGCGCAGGAACGCGACGCGCGCCCGCAGGTCGATGGCCGCGTCGTTCCATCCCAGCAGTTCGAGCCCTTCCTCCCGGAGCCCCTGGAGCAGCGCGTCGTACCGCGTCGCTGCCGTGTCCCCGTCGATCGGCTGGGTCGTCAGCACCAGGGCACCCAGCGTCTCGCGCCGTTCGGCGACGACGTCGCCGTCGCGCCAGACGACCTCGTCCTCGACCTCGAGGTGGTCGGCGGCGACGTCACGGAGGTCGTCGAGGTCGATGGCCGCCGCGAGGTGGATGCGCGCCTCGCGCTGCCCCCGGTCGACCGTGGCGACGGCCAGGTGATCCGCGGCGGCCAGCACGTCACCGTCGGCCACGGTTGCACCGCGGCCCCCGGCCAGCAGGAAGCGGCCCCGTTGCCCCGCCCGACGCGCAGCGATCCGATCGGGCCAGGCCTGGGCGATCAACCGCCCCGCGAGTTCCGGGTCGGGATCGCGCACCGTCCGCCGTGCGCGGGAGCCCCCGTCGTCGAGCGATCCGAGGTGCCGCGCCAGGCGCCTGACGTCCTGGCGGGCCCGACCGACGGCCCCACGGCGCACCCGCACACCCGCCGGGGGCCGCCCACCACGCAGGACCCGGACGCGCGCGGCCAGGTCCGCGTTCGGGTGCTCCCGGTCGGTCACGAACAGGTCACGGTCGCCGAGCAGCGCCGCGATCTCGCAGGCGAGCTGGGCGATCCCCTCGTCCCGGCCCCGCAGCAGGAGGTGGCCGAGCCGTGGATGGGTGGGCAGCCGGTTGAGGTCCCGTCCCTGGGTGGTGACGTGGCCCGCGGCATCCACGGCACCGAGCTCCCGCAGGGTGCTGGTCGCACGATCCCACGCGGGGCCCGGCGGTTGGTCGAGCAGGGCCAGCTCCCCGAGGCCCGCACCCCACGCCGCGACCTCCAGCGCGGCACCCGTGAGGTCGTCGGTCAGGATCGCCGGTCGGGGGTGCGGGTCGCGGGCCGCGTGTTCCCGCTCGGGCCAGAGGCGGATGCAGCGTCCTGGCGCCAGACGCCCGGCGCGGCCGGCGCGTTGCTCCGCGGAGGCCCGTGACGCGGGGACCGTCACGAGCCCCGTCATGCTGGTGGCGGGATCGAACCGGGGCTCGCGAGAGTGGCCGGCATCGACCACCCCCCGGATGCCCTCGATGGTCAGGCTGCTCTCCGCCACATCGGTGGCGACCACGACCTTGCGTTGCCCGGCGGGAGCGGGACGCAGCGCGGCGTCCTGCTCCGCACCGGACAACGAGCCATGCAGGGGCCGTACCACCGCCGACCCGGGCACGCCCGCCTCCTCGAGGTGCCGGGTGACCGCTCGGATCTCCGCCGCACCGGGGACGAACACCAGCACGTCACCGTCCGGCAGCAGGTCACCGACCGCGTCCGCGACCGCCGGAGCCAGCCCCCGGAACCCGACCGGAGCGGACCGGTGCTCCACATCGACGGGGAAGGACCGTCCGGAGGTGGTGATCAGGGGCGCGTCGCCCAGCAGCCGCGCCACCCGTGGCCCCTCGATCGTCGCGGACATCACCAGCAGCCGCAGGTCGGGACGCAGCGCCGCACCCGCATCCAGCGCGAAGGCGAGCGACAGATCCGCTTCCAACGACCGCTCGTGGAACTCGTCGAAGACCAGCACGTCGACCCCGGCCAGGGACGGATCACGCTGGAGACGCCGCAGGACCACACCGTCGGTCACCACCTCGAGTCGGGTGGCGGCCGACCCGCGGCGATCGTCGCGGGTCGTCAGCCCGACCGTCCGTCCGACCTCCTCGCCGAGCTGGGACGCCAACCGATCGGCGGCGGCACGGGCCGCGACCCGGCGCGGCTCGAGCAGCACGATGCGCACATCCGGGTCACGTTCGAGCAGGTACAGGGGGACGCGGGTGGTCTTGCCGGCCCCGGGTTCGGCCTCCAGCACCGCGCGCCCGACCTGATCGAGCGCGTGCCCGATGTCAGCCAGGACGGCCTCCACGGGAAGGCGCGTGGCACCAGCCGGGACGCCGGGACGCGGGGACGGTTCTGCGGGAGACGACATCGAGGCAGCACGCTACCGACCCGCCACCTGTCCGCGGGATCGGTCCCGGCGGCCGGCCCAGCGGGAGGCTCGCGACTGCGGCTACCGTGCGCCCGAACCAGGAGGTCGCCATGGGCATCGTGATCAAGATCCTCATCAACGCCGCCGCCCTGTGGGTCGCGGTCCAGGTGGTCCCCGACCTGGACTTCGACGGCACGGTCCCGGCGCTGCTCGGTATCGCGCTCGTGATGGGAGTCATCAACGCCGTCATCCGGCCGATCCTGCGGGCGCTGTCCTTCCCGCTGATCCTGCTGACGCTGGGGTTGTTCCTGCTGGTGGTCAACGCCATCACGCTGGCCATCGTCGTGGCCGCGTCGGGCGCCCTGGATCTGGGTCTCTCGAGCGGCGGGTTCGGCGCGACCTTCCTCGGGGCCCTGATCATCTCCCTGGTCGCCTGGGGCCTGGAGACGCTCACGGGAACCCGCTGATCGCCAGCCCGACCCCACCGCCCGCGACGTCCCATCCAGCGATCGGAAGCACCGCCATGACCGAGGTCGATGCCAACCTGACCGGCCGGACCACGGAACTGCTCCAGGCCATGATCCGCAACGCCTGCGTCAACGACGGCACACCCGCCTCCGGCGAGGAGGCCCGTAACGCCGACACCGTCGAGGACGCGCTGGACGGGCTACACCTCGACCACTACGAGCCGATCCCGGGACGCCGATCGGTCCTGGCCACCGTCGAGGGCTCGGACCCTACGGCACCCACGATCCTCCTGCTGGGCCACACCGACGTGGTGCCGGTCAGCCCCGACGACTGGCGTGAGGACCCGTTCGGTGGCGAACTGATCGACGGTGAGGTCTGGGGCCGCGGCGCGGTCGACATGCTCAACCTCACCTCGTCGATGACCGTCGCCGTGCGTCACCTCGCCAACCGCGACCGGCCGCCCCGCTCGACCGTGAAGTTCCTGGCGGTCGCCGATGAGGAGGCCGGCGGGACCTGGGGCGCGGGCTGGATCGCCGAGAACGCCTGGGACGACGTCGCCTGCGACTACGTGCTGACCGAATCCGGCGGTGTCCCCTTCGACGGCGCGGACGGACGCAAGCTCGTCATGGCGTCGGCCGAGAAGGGCATCGGCTGGCGCCGGCTCGTCGTGCACGGCACGCCGGGCCACGGCTCCATGCCCTACGGGGCGGACAACGCATTGATCGCCGCCGCGGAGGTCGTGCGGCGACTGGCCGACTACGAGCCGCGTGCCCAGATCAACGAGCACTTCCGCGCGTGGGCGGCGACGCTGCCGGTGGACGATGCGACGCGCGCGGCACTGCTGGATCCGGACACGATCCAGGCCGCCCTGGCCGGCATGGATCCGCGCCTGTCCCGGTACTGCCACGCGGTGACGCACACGACCTTCTCCCCCAACGTCGCGCACGGCGGGACCAAGACCAACACGATCCCCGACCGCGTCGAGTTGGAGGTCGACATCCGCACCCTGCCGGGTGTGACCGACGACGACGTCGAGGTGATGCTCGCCGAGGCGCTCGGTGACCTGGCCGACCGGGTCACGATCGAGGACCTCGTCACGACCCGGGCGGCGACCGCGTCACCCTCCGACACCCCGATGTTCGATCTGCTGCGTCGCCGGGCGGCGGCCGTGCATCCCGACGCGGAGGTGATCCCCTGGATGATCGTCGGGGGCACCGATGCCGCCTTCTTCCGCGAGCGCGGCATCCCCTCCTACGGCGCCGGGATGTTCAGCCCGAAGGCGTCGTTGCAGGAGTTCGCCTCCCGCTTCCACGGGCACGACGAACGCATCGACCTGGACTCGCTCGGGTTGTCGGCGCAACTGTGGATCGACCTGGCCGACGGGCTCGCCCCGTAGCCACGCACCCGTCAGGTGGTGTAGCGACGGCGGAGCCGACGTGCGTCGGCCGGATCGAGGTGCGCCAGCAGGGGCACGACATCGGCGATGCCCGATCGCGTCAGGGTGGCGGCGACCGCGAACCGGTCCCCCCGGCGGGCGAACGCGGTCACGACATCCGACGCGTCATCGAGCGGCTCGATCCGGCGCGCCGCCAGCAACCTGCGCAGCACGGTCCTGCGCTGCCACCCGTCCGGCACCGCCTGGAGCACCTGGATGAGCTGGCGGTGGTCGAGGCGCAGGTGGTACTCGTCGAGCAGCGCGAGCCGCTCACGTCCGCCTGATGCCGCGGCCAGGTCGTCGACGAACCGCGATGTGGGGGTCACCCCGGTGCGGGACGAGCTCCGGGTGGGGGCGGCGGCCTGCGAGGATGCGGACGAGCCTGCGACCGTTGGCGACGGGCTGGCGGCCACCGGGCGAACCCCATCCCCACCCGCATCAGCGTCCGTCCCGCCCGGACCGGCATCGCCCGAACCGGCGTCGTCCGGACCCGTGTCGCCACCTGCCTCGGCACCATCGGGCCTCGGATCGGTGCCGTCCGGAGGCTGCGCGCCGGGCGGAGGCGGGATCGCCAACCGTCCCTCCGGCGCCGGAGGTGGCGCGGTGCCGGCCGCGTCACGGAGCGCGACGCCCGCTGCCTCGACGATCCTGCGGCGCTCCTCGGGATCACGCAGCTCCCGCGCCAGCCCGTCGAGCTCATCCCGGTCGACCGACAGCAGCGCGTAGGCCGCGTCGTTGAGCTGATCGGCGGAGACCGCGCCGCCGGTCTGCTGGGCGATCTTCTGCGCCGCGTTCGGGGCGCCATGCTGGAACAGCTGTCGGGCCAGGACGCGGCTGTCCGTGCTCGGAAGGTCGCCCAGCACACGTGCCGCCTCGGTGACGACCTGCAGCCGGTCCGCGGGGCCCGCGGCCCCGCCCCAGCGACCCAGCAGATCGACGACCTCGTCGAGTCCCCGTCCCGCGGACGGCATCAGGTCACGGCCTCCCCGTCATCGAAGCGGCGCGACGCGGTCACTGGTCGCGAGGTCGTCACTGGTCACGACCCGGACCACCGGTCGCGTCCAACAGGTCGTCATCGTCGTCCGGGGCGTTCTCCGCACCGAGCCGCGAGAGCAGCCCACGCAGGTCGATGCCGGTCAGGTCGCTGCCGATCTGGATCCCCTGCTCGACGTTGCTGGACACGGTCTTGGCCAGCTGTGACGCACCGTCGGTGGAGATCACCGTCATGCGCTCGACGGCACTCAGCGGCTCGCTGGCAGCACTGACGAGGTCCGGCAGGATCCCCGCGATCAGGTCC
>JAWLFE010000032.1:8959-32913 GCA_041685735.1 Nitriliruptoraceae bacterium | reverse complement strand
CACGACGGGTCGATGACCACCGTGCACGCCAACGGCGCCTCGGAAGCGCTCGTGCGGCTCGAGGGGATGGCGTTGCTTGCGGGGGTGCCGTTGGCCGCGGCTCGGGCGCAGGTCGCGGCGGCGCTCGATCTGGTGGTGGCGCTGGACCGTGACCGTCGGGGCCGACGGCGGGTCGCGGCGATCACACGCGTCGACCTCGGAACCGACGGCGCGACCTGTTCGGAGGTGTGGGCATGCGATCGTGGGTGATGCCGGATGCCGGACGCTCCGGATCCTCGCGGCCGTCGATGTCGACCGGCTCGTCGGCCGCCACCGAGCAGGTGCGCCTCCGTGTGGCCGCGGGTCTGGACCCCGGGGACGATGCCGACCTTCCGCCCCGGACGCGGCGCGCCGTTGCCGTCGCCCGGATGGTCGGCGCCCCGTTGCTCGAGGCGCTCGACGCCGGTCTGGCCGCCGAACAGGATGTTCGCGAGGCTGCCCGTGCCGTCGCCGTTGCCAGCGCGCAGACCCGCGTGGTCGCCGGTGGCCTGGTGATCGCGCCTCTGCTGCTCGTCCCCGGACTGGGTCGCCTGGTCGGAGCCGACCTGGTCGGCTTCTACACGTCCTCGACCGGCCTGGGGGTCCTGCTGATCGGTCTGACGCTGCTGGGTGCGGGTGCGCTCATCGTCTGGGGGCTCGTCCGGCGGGTGTCGCGGCCACCGCGTGCGGCACCCACGCGTGTGGGGCCACGCACCACCACCCTGGCGGTGGCCGCGGTCGGCTCCGCGCTCGCATGGCGACTCGCTGGGCCGATCATCGCGGTGCCCGTCGCCGTCGTGCTGTGGCGGCTGGTCGGCCGTCGCCGTGGCCCGGACCCCCTGGACGGGCTCGACGAGGCTGCCGACCTGATCGCGACGGCCCGTGGCGGCGGCATGACCTCGGCTGAAGCCCTGCGCCTGACGGCCGTCCACCTTCCGCCGCTTGCCCTGCCGCTGCGCCGGCTGGCCTTCGACCTTGATGCCGGTGTGGTCGACCGCTCACCCGACCCCTCCGGCCAGACCGACCTCGACCGGTTGGTGGCCGTGCTGGTCGCCGCCCACGACGTCGGAGCGCCCGTCGCTCCGGCACTACGTCGGTTCGCAGCCGATCTGCGGGCCGATGAACTCGCACGGGTCCTGGCCGCCGCCGAGCGGCTCCCCGCGCAACTGACCTTCCCCACCGCACTGTGCCTGTTGCCCGCGACGGTCCTGCTGGTCGGAGCCCCGATCGTGCAGGCCGGACTGACGGCTGCCGGCACCTGACCTCCTGGAGGAGGAATCCCATGCACGGAACCATCGACAACCCGCTCGCCCGACACGACGCACCGTCCGTCGACCGCCACGCACGGTCGGTCGACCGCCACGCCCGGTCGTTCGACGCGCACCCCGCCGGAACCCGGCAGCGTGAGCAAGCCCAGGCTCCCACCGACGGGCCCGCTCCCGTCGGTCGCTTCGGTGACGAGCAGGGGTCGCTCGTCACCGAGTACGGCCTCTTGGCGGTGGTCGCGGCCACCGTGGCCGGTGTCATCATCCAGTGGGCCAGCGGCGGAGCCTTGGTCACCCTCTTCAACGCCCTGCTGCGCCAGGCACGCGCACTCGTCGGCGCATGAGCCGCGACGCGCGGGAGGTCCGGTGCGCGACCGGGCCTCCCGCCCTCCCCGCGCCCACCGCGCGTCCCTCGCCTCCGACCGGTGGTCGCCGACGCCGGCGGCCGGGGAGCCGTTGTGCCGAGGGGGCACTCAGCCTCGAAGCTGTGATGATCCTGCCGATCCTGGCGCTGCTCGTGGTCGTGCTGCTCCAACTCGCAGCGCTGGTCACCGACGTGCTGCTGCTGCACGAGGCCGCGAGGTCCGGGGCCCGCGCCGCGGCGACCACCTCGGGAACGGGGCCCGTGGTCGCGGCCGTGAAGGAGGCAGCGCCCGAGCTCCCGGACATCACGGTGCAGGTCGCGCCGACCGTGCGCGGCGACGGCGACCTGGTGCGGGTCGAGGTCCGGGTCACGCGGTCGATCGGTCCCGTCGACCACCGTCTGCAGGCCGTGGCACACGCCCGCGTGGAACCCGCCGTCGGGACGACCCGACGGGACGTGCTGCCATGAGGTGTGCGGCGCGTGTCCGGGCCGGTGAGCAGGGGACAGCCAGCCTGGTCCTGCCCCTGGTCCTGTGGACCGCGACCCTGGTCGCCATCGTGATCATCGACATCGGCGCGTACCTCGTGGCCGCCGCCCGTGCCCAGTCCCTGGCTGACGCCGCCGCACTCGCCGCGGTCAGCGCGGATGCCCCGACGAGCGCGGGTCACATCCCCTACACCGAGGCAGAGCGGGTCACGCAGGCGGGTGACGGTCTGCTGGTCGAGTGCCGCTGCCTGGCCGGTCGGGAGCGGGCGACCGTGACCGTGAGCGTCCCGGTGCCGGGCCTGCTCATCCCGACGTTCGGGGCCTCGCGGGTCGCGGCCGATGCCTCCGCGATCCTCGCCCCGCCCGACGACCTGGCGCCCGGCCCGACGCGCGAGCGCGCCCGTTGGCCGATCCCGCTGGAACCATGAGCCGCTGACCCTCGTCGGAAGCGCGGTCCGATCCGGGCAGTAGCGTTGCCGCTCCACCCGTCTCGCGGAGGAGGGTCCCGCCGTGCGAGCAGATCTGGTCCTGGAAGGTGGCGGCGCCAAGGGTGTCGCGCTCGCCGGCGCGATCGCGGCACTCGACGACGCCGGGTACCGCTTCCAGCGGGTCGCGGGCACCTCGGTCGGCGCGTTGATCGGCGCGCTGCTCGCCGCCGGCATGCCTCCGGCGGAGCTGGAGGCCACGGCCCGCCGGCTCGACCTCAACGACCTCGCCCCGCCGAGCCGCTGGTCGCGCTTCGGCCCGTGGCCCCGCAAGCTCGCGGTGCTCCTGGAGCTCGGGGTCCACGACCACCGGACGCTACGGCGTTGGCTGACACACCAGCTGGCGCGGTACGGCGTCCGGACGTTCGAGGACCTGCGGATCGACGACCCCGCCAGCGGCCTGCGCCCGGAACGCAGCTTCAAGCTCGTGGTCACGGCAGCCGACGTGACACGCGGTCGGTTCGTCCGATTGCCCTGGGACGCCGCCGAGTACGGCATCGACCCGGGTGAGCTGCTGGTGGCAGATGCCGTGGCCGCATCGGCCGCCCTGCCCCTGGCGTTCGAGCCGGTCCGGCTGCGGACGCGGGACGGCCAGCAGGCGGTGCTCGTCGATGGCGGCCTGTTGTCCCGCTTCCCGATCGATCTGTTCGACCGACCGGACCACGTGCCGTCGCGGTGGCCGACCGTCGGGCTCAAGCTGAGCGCGTCACCGACAGCCGACGGCTTCGTGGTCCGCAACCCGGTCCACGGTCCGTGGAGCTACCTGAACGCGCTGCTCAGCACCGCGGTGGCGTCCTGGGACGAGCGGCACCTCGAGGATCCCGCCGTCATCGATCGGACGGTCTTCGTCGATACGGGTGACGTGTCGACGTTGGACTTCTCGCTCGCCCCCCACGTCCGGCACGACCTGGTCGACCGCGGTCGTCGTGCCGCCCGGGCGTGGCTCGACGAGCGCCCAGAGGACCGCGACCCGTCTCACTGATCGGCGTGCCCGTCACCGCCCGGGATCTCGACGACGAAACGGGCGCCGGCGTCCTGCACGTTCTCGGCCCAGGCCCGTCCGCCGTGGAGCCGGGCGAAATCCGCGATCAGGGCGAGTCCGACCCCCGTCCTCGACCTCCATGCGGAAACCCCGGGTACCGAGCCGCTCGATCCGGAGCAGGATCTGGCCCTGCGGCGCGTACTTCCCCGCGTTCTCCAGCAGGTTGCGCACGATCCGTTCGACCTGGACCGGGTCGGCATGGGACGGCAGCGATGGGGGCACGCGCAACCGCACACGTGCTGCGACCGCCGAGTTGGAGGCGACGTCACGGATCATCGCGCTCGCATCGAACGGTTGCCGCGATGCCGTGAGCGAGCCCCGCGCGAGGCGATCGACGTCCAGCAGGTCGTTCAGCAACGTGCGCAGCTGATCGGCATGGGTGACCACCGCATCCTCGATGTGGGTACACACGTCGTCGTCGAGGCTCCCACGCAGGCGCTGCAGCGACAGGGCCAGGCCGTGCACGACGGTCAGCGGCGTGCGCAGTTCATGGGAGACGGCGCTCAGGAAGGCGTTCTTGGCCTGATCGAGGGTCCGGAGTCGCTGTGCCGCCGCACGCTCGATCATCACGGTCCGACCCCCGGCCCGGGCAGCGGCGAACGCCTCCGGCAACCGCGTCGCCTGCAGGTGCGGGAACCGCTCGAGGAGCTTCGTATCGAGCAGTTGGTCGCGGGGGAGTCCGATGATCCGTTCGCCACGGCCGTTGACGAAGGTGATGCGCAGCTCATGGTCGAGCGTCACGAACCCGTCGTCCGTGGAGGTCAGCATCGCCGTGAGCTGCTCACCGAGCCAGGCGGTCTCCTGTTGCGCCTCCCACTGATCGGTGATGTCCTGGAACGCGCCCCAGAGCTGGACGATCCGGCCGCTTCCGGTGGGTACAGCGCCATGACCTCGTCGAACGTCGGTTGACTGCCGACCGGGAACCCCAGTCTCTCGCAGATGACGTCCGACCAGGTGACCCGGTCGGTCTCCAGATCCCAGGCCCACCCGCCCAGGTGTGCGATCGATCCAGCCACGTCCAGCAGGGCGCCCTGGCGGGCAGCCCGGATCTCTGCCCGCTTGCGGTCGGTGATGTCGACGATCTGGCCGATGCCGGAGAGCGGCTCCCCGTGCGCATCCCGGACGTACGCACCCGTCAGCAGGCCCCACCGGATCGACCCGTCCGCGTGGACGCAACGTTTCTCCAGGGAGTAGCTCTAGTGCCCCTCGATCGTCATCGTGTCGATCAGCGTCTGATCCGGGTCGATGTCCTCCGGGTGGGTGAGCTCCTGCCAGTGGCGTCCGACCAGCTCGTCAGCGAACCGTCCGAGGAACGATCAGAGCGCGTCGTTGGCCTCCATGAGCCGGTCGTCGAGCCCGACGATCTCCTTCCCGATCGGAGCCCGGTCCATGGCCAACCGGACCCGCTGCTCGGACTCCCGGGCCTGGAGCTGTGCCAGGTGCCGGTCGGTCACGTCGCGTCCCACCGACAGCACCTCATCACGACCGGGTCCCGGAACCAGCCGATCGACCCATTCGATCCACCGGGGCGTCGTCGGGAAGCGCCATCATGCATCCTGGGCCGGCCTGTGCGGGGGCTGGTGGTCGCTCCTGCCGTCGGGGCAGGCCGCGGGTCGACGTCCTGCCCCTTCCGCTGGGCAAGCCTAGAGCCCGACCCACCTACTGGCGCGGGCTCCTCGTGGGTGGGCCCTCCTCGAGGACCTCGACCGCCGGGCTGGGGTGGGCGGGACCGCCCGGCGCTCTGGCCAGCAGCAGGTCGAGGACCGCGTTGGCGCCCGGCTTGTCGAGGGGGTCGTTGCCGTTGCCGCACTTGGGGCTCTGGACGCAGGACGGGCACCCGTCGCGGCAGCGGCAGCTCGCGATCGTCCGCCGGGTGAGAGCCAGGTGCTCGGGCAACCGTTCGAAGGAGCGCTGCGCCAGGCCGGCGCCGCCGGGGTACCCGTCGTAGACGAACACCGTCGGACGGTCGGTGTCGGGGTGGCGTGCGGTCGACAGCCCGCCCAGGTCCCACCGGTCGCACAGTGCGAGCAGTGGCAGCATCCCGATCGCGGCGTGTTCCGCGGCGTGCAGCGAGCCGGGGACACGAGTGGGACCGATACCCGCGTCATCCAGCAACCCGTCCGGGATCGTGTACCAGACCGCCACCGTCCGCAGCTCGAGCGGTGGCAGATCGAGATCGATCCGTTCCAGGACCTTCGCGGATCCGATCCGCAGGACGTCGTAACCGGTGACCCGCGAGGTCACCTCGACCCGGCCGAGCCGGATCTGGACAGCGTCCCACGCCACGGCCTGCTGTTCGTCGAGGACACGCACGTCGGTCTCGGATCGGGGTCGGGTCGTCAACGTCGAGGACGAGGCATCCCGGACGATCGCCAGATGACGCTCGAGGTCCAGATCCTGCACCTCGAAGCGTCGTCCCCGGTGCAGGTACATCGCTCCGGTGTGGACCTGCCGGTGCGCGCGACTCGCATCGACGTCGCCGATCAACACTCCCGTGTCACCGTCCACGATCCTGACGGGTTCGCCGCCGATCGACCGCAGGTTGACTCGTGCCGCGGCGCGTTGCCGTGACGTCCAGTAGTGCAGGTCACCACGGCGCCGGAGCAGGCCGGTCGCAACGTCAGCAGCCAACAGCGCTGCCGCTGCCGGGCCGAACCAGCGCCCGGCATCGTCATCGTCCAGCGGCGCTTCCTGGCAGGCGCACCGTAGGTGTGGAGCCAGCAGGTAGGGGTTGGCCGGATCGAGGATGGCATCCTCCGGCTCCCGGGTGAACAGCTCGTCCGGGTGGGTGACCAGGTAGTTGTCCAGGGGGTCCTCCTGCGCCACGAAGAGCCCGGCCGCAGCACCGCCGGTCCGGCCGGCGCGACCGAGCCGTTGCCAGAACGACGAGGTCGTGCCGGGCCAGCCGGCCAGGATCACCGCATCGAGTCCGCTGACGTCGATGCCGAGCTCCAGCGCCTCGGTCGCGGCCACGCCGCGCAACTCTCCCCGTCGGAGGCGGTCCTCGAGGTCCCGTCGCTCATCCGCGAGGTAGCCCGCCCGGTAGGCGCTGACAGCATCCGCCAGCAGCCTGCCGGTCGATGCGTCACGCGCGTCGCCGAGGCGCTCCCTCGCGGTCAGCGCGACGACCTCGGCCCCCTTCCGGCTGCGCGTGAAAACCAGCGTCTGGATGTCCGCAGCCACGAACGACGCCAACAGATCGCCGGTCTCGCGGAGGAGTGATCGGCGCGCTGGCTCACCTCCGGCCGCGACCTCCTCAACCGCAGCCGCGGCGCCCGGGGTGGCGCCCGACCCCGTGTCCGCGTCGCCGTCCGTCACTGGCTCCAGATCGAGGAACGGTGGTCGCCACAGGCCGATGTCCAGCGGTCCGCGGGGAGACCCGTCGCGGAGGACCTCACCGACCTGCAGGCCCGTGAGTGCGCCGGCGTGGTCACCCGGGTTGCCGATCGTCGCGCTCGCGAGCAGGAACGTCGGATCCCCGCTGTAGCGCTCCACGAGACGACGCAGGCGGCGGAGGACCAGCGCGACGTGGCCGCCGAACACGCCACGGGCGACGTGGGACTCGTCGACGATGACGAACGCGAGGCGATGGAGCAGGTCCGCCCACAACCGGTGGTTGGGTAGCAGCGACCGGTGGAGCAGGTCCGGGTTGGTCAGCACCCAGTTGGCGGTCTTGCGGATCGCGTCGCGCTCTGTCTGCTCGACGTCGCCGTCCAGGACCGCGGCACGGACCTGCGGGAGCTTCATCGCGCGGATCGCGCGGAGCTGATCGTGAGCGAGTGCCTTGGTGGGGGCGAGGTAGAGCGCCGTCGCCGCGTTGTCGGACAGCAGGCGTTCGACGACCGGCAGCTGGTAGGCGAGGCTCTTGCCCGACGCGGTGCCGGTGGCGATGACCAGGTGCTCGCCCTGGCGGGCGCGGTCCAGAGCCTCGGCCTGGTGGGACCACAGTCGGTCGATCCCTGCGTGGGCGAGTCGAGCGCGCAGGCTCGCGGGCAGGTCGTCGGGCGGAGCGACCGTCGTCGCCGGCCGGGCGGGTCGATGGCGCAGGTGGACCAGGCCCTCGTCCGCGGACGCGTCGCCCGCCGGACCGTCGACGGCCCGGTCGTGGTCGGCCCGATCGTGGTCGGCCCGGTTCGCCCCGGCCGCACCGGATGCACCGGTACGCCCCAACAGCTCGAGCACGTCTCGCGGGTCCGTCGTGCCCTCCTCGCGGCCGATCGGCCGGACGGTACCCGGACCGCGCTACGGTCCCGTGCTACCGACGGCCCGCATGGGTCCAGACCTTCTGCACGCATCACGAGGTTGCACCGACCCTTGGAACCACTGCGCATCGAGAGGGGCGAGGACACCGGCTGGGTCGTCCTCACGCTGGTCGGCGTCGTCGACGTGGCCACGGCGGCGCAGCTGCGACAGGCACTGACCGAGACGCAGACGGGGCCGGACCGGTACATCGCGTTGGACCTCGACGGGGTCGAGTTCATGGATTCGTTCGGGCTGGGCGTGCTCGTCGGTGGGCTGAAGCGGGCAGCGGCGCAGGACGGGGAACTGGTCCTCATCTGTTCCCGCTCCCGGTTGCGGCGACTGCTGGACCTGACCCGCCTGAGCGAGATCGTCCGGGTCGACGCGTCGGTCAGCGCGATCGGACCACCGTCGGGCCGGGTGGGGTGACCCCACGCACTAGCATCGCGCGGACCGCGAGCAGGAGCCTGACGCTGACCGTCGATGATCGCACGCTGGCGAGCGTCGCCGCGTACGACGAACACGCCGCGGCGTACCACGCCTCCCTCAGGCTCCGTCGTCCGGTGGCGGATGTCCGACGGTTCGCGGACATGGCGCAGCGTCACGACCTCGTCCTCGACGGAGGTTGCGGCCCGGCCACCGACCTGCGACTGCTGCGTGACGCGGGCGTCCATCCGGTCGGTGTCGACCTCGCGCTCGGAGCGCTCCAGCAGGCGCGGATGCTGCTGCCGCGTCATCCCCTGGTGCAGGCGCCGCTCCAGGACCTGCCCTTCCGCGAGCGGTCGTTCGGTGGCCTGTGGCTGTCGGGCGCCTTCACCAATCTGCCTCGCGCCGACTGGCAACCGACCTTCGCGTCCCTGCTCCGCCTCGTCGCGACCGGGCCGGTCTACCTCTCCTGCTATCGCGGCAACCGAGACATGGTCGCGATCGATGACGGTGTGGTCGGGTCGGTGCACATCTCCGAAGCGGTCGAGGCCGAGGTCGAGGCGTTGTTCGCATCCCACGGGCTGACCGAGGTCTCCGTCGAGGTGCGACCCGATCCGATCCACGACCGGCGCCGGCCGTGGGTCGTCGCCCTCGGTCGTTACGGCGCCCGCTGACGCGTACGGGAACGACCCCGGGATCGGCGCGGCAGCACCGGCTGCGAGCCAGCCCTCATCCGAGCGAGCGTGCATCCTCCGGCGGGCGATCGTGTGTCTCGATGAGGTCGATCAGTGGTCGTGCCGCAAGTTGCATCGGGAGCAGGACGAGGTCCGCGCCCAGCCCGCGGAGGAGTGCGGCGTCCTCTGGATGGTCCGCCGTGACTGCCACCCGCCCGGTGAAGCCAGAACGCCGGAGTGCGTGCAGCAGGCTGCGGTGCATCTCCAGGTCGCGTGGCGTCGACACGATCCACCGCGCACGTTCCAACGCCAGCTGCTTCGGGAGCTCGGGGTCGCCGAGGTCACCGAAGGCGATGGGGACGTCGTCGACGCCGTGGGCGACGATCCGCGGGTTGTAGTCCACGCCGAGGACCTCGTGACCGCGCTGCTGGAACTCGGCGCACAACGTGCGCCCGAGCCGCCCGAGACCGATCACGACGATGTCCGGGAGGTGACGCCCGGGGTCCTCGGACTCCTTGCGGGGCCGTGCGCGCTGCAGCGGGAGCAGGGGACGCGACAACACCGGCGTCAGCCGATCGGCCTGGGCGCTCAGGAACGTGGACAGGGTGATCGTGATGAGTGCGACCGCCGCGACGACGCCGGCCGTGCGGCCATCGATCTGGCCGAGGGACACCCCGAGCGCCACGAGGATCAGCGAGAACTCGCTGATCTGTGCCAGGGTCAACCCGGCGCGGACCGCGACTCCGTTCTGGAAACCGAGCAGCGTCGCGATCACCGCGATCAGGATCGGCTTGCCGATCAACGCGAAGGCGCTGAGCGCCACGATCAGGGCGAGGTCCTCCGCACCTTCGAACCGCAGCTGGGTGCCAAGGTCGATGAAGAAGAACACGAGCAGGAAGTCGCGGATCGTGGCCAGCCTCCCGCTGATGGCCTCGCGGTAGGCGGACGAGGCCAACGCGATCCCTGCGAGGAACGCGCCCACCTCCTCGCTGAACCCGAGGAGGTGGGCTGCAGCCGCCAACGCCACCGCCCACGTCACCGCGGCCAGGACGAGCAGTTCCCCGCGGCGGGCCAGGGCGTGGACGACCCGGGGAAGGATGTACCTGGCGAGGAGGGCCACCACGATGAACAGCCCGAGTCCTCGGAGCGCGATGCGTCCGAACTGTTCGACGAGTCCGACGGTGCTGTCCGGGTCGAACGAGGCCAGGACCACCATCAGCGCGACGACGACGATGTCCTGCACGATCAGGATCCCCAGCGCCACCCGGCCGTGGAGCGCTTCGATCTGTCCGCGGTCGGTGAGCAGCTTGATGACCACGACCGTGCTGGAGAAGGACAGGGCTGCCGCCAGGTAGAGCGCCGGGACGGTGGCCAGGCCGAACAGGGCGGCGATGCCGTAGGTGATGGCTGCGGTGATCGCGACCTGGATCATCCCGGCGACCAGGACCACGGGACCGAGCTTGCGGACGAGCCGCGGGTCGAGCTTGAGCCCGACGACGAAGAGCAGGAGCGAGATGCCGATCTCTCCGAGGACCTCGATCGCGGTCGTGCCATCGACCAGTCCGAGCACCTCGGGGCCAACGATCAGACCCGCGATCAGCAGGCCGACGAGCAGCGGCAGCCGGACAGAGATCGCCAGGGCACCGAGGGCGACGCACACCAGGAGCACGATCCCGATCTGACCCAACACGTCATCCATCATGGCGTGGCTCCTCCTCCGATGGGCCCGGTCCATCGTCCAGGACGGCATCGATCAACGGAGCAGCGGCGAGGTGGAGCGGTCGGAGGGTGACGTCGGCGCCCGCTGCTCGCAACTGCTCGCCGTGGACGGGGTCGTCGGCCGCGACGGCGATCGAACCGTCGTAGCCAGCCTTACGGAGGCGGGCGATCAGACGGAGATCGGTGGGCAGGTGCCGGACCGTGATGATGATCCAACGGGCGTGGTCCAGGGGGAGGCCGGCTGGGAGGTCGGGGTCCGCGGCGTCGCCGTACACGACCGGCAGGTTCCACTGTGCTCGCTTGATCCCGCGGGGGTCGAAGTCGATCCCGAGTGCATCGTCGCCGCGATCGGTCAGGTCCTGCAGGACGCGACGGCCCAGTCGCCCCACCCCGATCACGAGGTACTCCGGGCGCTCGGCGGTCTCTGGCGGGTCCAGGAGGGCGTCCGGGGCACGCCGCTCGAAGATGGACAGAGGCCGGGCGATCCACCGGTAGAGCCGATCGGTGTTGTGGATCAGCTCGGTGGATGCCGCGATCGTGATCAGTCCGATGAGGGTGACCATCCCGAGGATCTCGCTGCCGATGTGGCCCTGCTGGACCCCGAGCGCGACCAGGATGAGTGAGAACTCGCTGATCTGCCCCACGGCCAGCCCGGTCTTGAACGACACCCGGCGTCGGTAGCCGAGGCCGCCCATGATGGCCATGACGATGATGGGGTTGCCGATGAGCACGAACAGCGAGAGCAGGACGATGGGTGCGAGCTGGTCGGAGGCCATGCCGGGTTCCACGCGGGTGCCGAGCTCGATGAAGAAGAACACGAGCGCGAAGTCGCGGAGCGTCCCCAGCCGGCTCGAGACGGCATCGCGGTAGACCGTCGATGCCAGGGACATCCCGGCGAGGAACGCGCCGACCTCGCTGCTGAACCCGAGCCCCGCTGACAGGCTGGCAAGGAGCACCGCCCACGTGACCACGGTCAGGACCAGGAGCTCCGCCTGGTGCTCGAACACCCTCGCGAGGCGCGGTGCCACCACCCGTCCCATGACCACGACCAGGGTGAGGAGGAGGACGGCCCGGATGACGACCCCACCGACCCGGTCAAGCAGTGCGGGATCTGACAGGCTTCCGACGTCGCCGGCCGCGGTGATGACCAGCATGGCGGCGACGACCACGAGGTCCTGGACCACGAGGATGGCCAGGGAGATCCGCCCCGAGAGCGTCTCGAGCTCACGCTTGTCACCGAGCAGCTTCACGGACACGATCGTCGAGGAGAAGGTCAGGGCCATCGCGACGTACATCGCACTCACGGTCGGCAGTCCGAGGCCGATCGCGATGGCGAAGCCGATGAGTGCGGTGAACACGACCTGGCCGAGGCCGGCGGCGAGCGCCACGGTCCCCAGCCGTCGCAGGACACGGACGTCGAGCTTCAGCCCTACCACGAACAGCAGCAGCGACGTGCCCACCGTTGCCAGGAGCTCGATCTCCGAGGTGGGCTCCACGAGGCCGAGCAGGGCTGGTCCCACGGCGATCCCTGCAGCGATGAAGCCGACCATCAGCGGCTGGCGCAGGAGCATGGCCAGGCCACCGGCTCCGACGCAGGCTGCGAGTACCAGCGCGATCTGCTCGAACACGCCCACGTCCACGTTACGTCTCCATGATGGTCGGTCTGGCTTCCCGCCGCCCTGCGGTCAGGGTGCCGGGTCGGTCGGCGGTGTGTCGGGCACCCGTCTGCGGTCGAGCCAACGCATGGCCGGGCGGGCCGTCAGACCGTGGATGAGCAACGAGGTGAGGATCACCACGGCGGTGAGCGCCCACAGGGAGGTGGCGTCGGCCAGGTCCATACGGTTGACGCCGTACGCGAGGTAGTAGATGGATCCGAGGCCACGGATCCCGAAGAACGAGATCATCAGCCGCTCGTCGCGGGTCGCCCGCTGCAGTCCGAGCAGCCCGATCCATCCCGCGAGCGGTCGGGCGATCACGACCAGGAGCGTGGCGACCAGCACCATGTCCCAGGTCACCCACATGTAGAGCGATGAACTGAACGCGGCACCGAGCAGCAGGAGGACCACGCTCAGGGCCAGGAGCTCGAGCTGTTCCGCCCCCTCGTGGAGGTGGTCGTGGATGTGGTTGACGCGCTCGGTGTCACGGACGACGTACGCGGTCACGAAGACGGCGATGAAACCGTACGCCCCCAGGACCTCCGTGATACCGAACGACACCAACGTGAAGGCGAGTGCGAGCACGGCCGGCGCGATGTTCTCACCCTCCCTGATCATCGCGGGCAACCCGCGACCGCCGACCAACTTGATGGTGAGCCACCCGAACACCTTGCCGATCACCCACCCGAAGACCAGCCCTCCACCGATCTTGTAGAGCACATCGATCAGGACCCAGTCCCAGATCCACTCGCTGGGATCGAGCCCGACCACGGCCAGCAGGATCGCCAGGTTGGTGAAGGGGAAGGCCAGGCCGTCGTTGAGCGAGGACTCCGAGGTCAGCCCGAAGCGCACCTCGTCCGGTTCATCGGCATCGGGGTCGCCGGTGCCGGGTGGGCCGGTCTGCACGTCGACCGCCAGGACCGGGTCGGTCGGTGCGAACACGGCGCCGAAGAGCATGGCCGCCGCAGGTCCCAACCCGAGCAGCCACCAGCCGAGCCAGGATGCGAGCAGGATCGACAGCGGCATCGTGATCGCCAGGAGTCGCCACGTGGCCATCCATCCGCGCCAGGAGACACGGCGATCGATCGAGAGGCCGAGCCCGGTGAGAGCCACGATGACGGCGAACTCGGACAGGTGCTCGGCCGCGAACCCTTCGGCGATCGGATCGAAGAGGCGCGGATCGAAAGCCAGGGGCAATAGCGCCCCAGCGCCGACGATCATGAGCGGATAGGTGATCAGCCGATCACGGATCAGCACGGGCAGGGCGACGGCAGCCACGGCGAGCAGACCGACGATCGCCATCCCTGCGTGGTACATCCGTCCTCCTGGCTCCACCTCCGCCGTGACCTGGGGCCCACGACCGTGGTCCGGGACTACGCTACTGGGACCATGCGAGCCTCGGTCCGATCGCCCGACCGACCGTCCCATCGCGACGGCCGGAACACGGTGCGCGAGCCGATGAGACCCCGCGTGGGAAGCGCGATCCCGGACCTCGTGGTCACGTCTCGACGGTGGACCCGTCGGGTCGCTGTGCCGGGTCCGGGTGGCCGGAGAGCGGACTCTTGACGAGCGAGACGACGTAGCCGAGGAACACGAGCACCGCGACGAACTCCAGCCGTCCGAGCCACATCTGCAGGATGTAGACGAGTTGGAGGCCGCGGGGCATCTCGGGTGCGACGACCCCGATGGAGATCCCGATGTTCGCGCCCACCGAGACGGACTCGAACAGCGTCTGGGTGATGTCGAACTCGCCGTACAGCAGTCCGACCATGGCACCGGCGAGGAAGGTGAACCCGAACAGCAGGATCACGGTCGTCGCGGCGCGGACGGTCTGGTCGCGGAGGATCTGGCGCTTCCCGACGTGATAGGTGGTCACGACCAGTGCGGACTCGGGGAGCAGGATCTTCTTGACGTCGTGGACGAGTGACTTGAACGCGACGCCGATGCGGATGGCCTTGATCCCACCGGCGGTCGAGGACGCCATGCCGCCGATGGCCATCGCCCCGACGATCGCAGCGGGGGCGAGCACGCCCCAGTCGGTGAGGTAGGTGTCACCCACGTTGACCTGATGCCCGGTCGATGACACCGCAGAGGACAGGGTGAAGAACCCCTTGCGCAACAGGGCTTCGGTCGTGTCGTAGGTGCCGGTGCGCAACAGCCCGTAGCAGATGGCGATGAAGAACAGGGTCGTGGTGACGGCCAGCGTGCGGGTCTCGAGGTGTCGCAGCACCTCCCGGACGTTGCCGCGCCACAGGGCCAGATGCAGTCCGAAGGACAGCGTCCCTGCGAGCATGATGAGGCCCACGATCAACTCGACGGTGGCCGAGTGGTAGTACATCATCGACGCCTGCATCGTCGAGAACCCGCCGGTCGAGAACGACGCGAAGAACAGGTTGACCGCGTGGTAGAGCGCCCGGCCAGGGGTGAACCCCGATGCGACCAGCGCGACGATCAGCGCACCGGTGCCGAGCACCATGAACACGCCGGCGATGACGAAGATGAAGCGGGCGGTGCGGATCACGTTGGGCAGGACCCGCTCATCACGCGCCTCGGCGGTGTAGAGGGTCGCGATCCGCGCGCCACCGTCGGCGAACAGCGACAGCACCACGATCACGATCCCGAGCCCACCGGAGATCTGCAGCAGGTGGCGGTACAGATCCATCGAGATCGGCGTGTGATCCAGGTCGTGGACCACCGACATGCCGGTGGTGGTCAGGCCCGACATCGCTTCGAACAACGCGTCGATGGGATGGCCGTAGCGGCCTGAGAGGTAGAAAGGGATCGCCGCGAACACCGACCCGACCAGCCAGGACAGCGCGACGATCACCATCCCCTGCGCCCAGACCAGATGGGCTCGGGTCCGGAGCAGCGCCGCGCTGGCGCCGCCCACCAGGATGCACAGACTGGCCCCGATGATGAAGCTGGTCGCCGAGTTCCATTCCTGCAGCGCCAACGCGACGATCACCGGCACCAGCATGACCAGGCCCAACCCCAGCAGCACCTTGCCCAGGTAGAACCCGATCAGCTTGAGGTCGTCCGGTCCGGGTCGAAGGCCGGTCCTCACGTGGGGCACCGGTCCACGTGATCAGCCATGCCGTCCTCCGGTGACGCGGTGAGCGGTGGGGACGATAGCGGGTGAGCGTACGGAGCCGTCAGATCGACCCTGTTGCTTGCGCACGGCACGGTGAGGGTGCAGGCTGCCGACCTCTGTGGGCACGGAACCCGAGGTGCCCACGATCGACAGCGGAGGGGACATGGAGCGCGCCACGCGTCGCCGTGTGACTGCTGGGCTCGCCGTCCTGATCCTGATCACCGCCGGTGCGAGCTACTGGTACTGGTACTACGAATCGCTCAGCCCGGTCGACGCCGTCTACCAGACCGTGATCACGATCTCGACCGTCGGCTTCACCGAGCTGGTGGAGTTCACCGAAGCGACCCGCCTGGTCACCATCGCGGTCATCCTGCTCGGTGCGGGCACGACGGCCTACACCCTCACGGCCCTCTTCGAACACTTCGCCGATGACCGCATCGCAGCCGCCTGGAGGCGCCGGATGGAACGCAGCTCGAAGCAGATGTCCAACCACCTGATCGTCTGCGGCTACGGACGGATCGGTTCCCGGCTGGCACGGGAGGCGGCGAAGCAGGGCGACGTCGTGGTCGTCGACAACGACCCCGAGCACATCGAGGAAGCGGAAGCCGCCGGGCTGACCGTCATCCGTGGTGACGGCACCGACGAGGAGGCCCTGGATGCGGCGGGGGTCGGAGCCGCCGCCGTCCTCGTGGCTGCCCTGTCCTCGGATGCCGACAACCTCTACATCGTCATGGCCTCGCGTGCGCGGAACCCGGGCCTGCGGATCGTGTCGCGTTGCCACTCGGAACGCGCGTCGGCCCGGCTCCGGCAGGCCGGCGCCGACCGGGTGATCAACCCCGAGGAGATGGGGGCCAATCGCATGCTGGCGTTCGCGACCCGGCCGAACGTGTCCGAGTTCCTCGACGTGATGCTGCACGATCACGACGTCGAGTTCGAACTCGACGAGGTCCAGGTCGAGGCCGAGGGCGTCAAGCGCGAGAAGGTGACGCCGGCCGGGATCCGGCGGATGACCGGTGCGGTGCCGCTGGCCCTCGTCGACAACGGCTCGTATCGCACGCAGCCCGGCGACGACGAGGTCATCGCCGCCGGCATGACCATCATCGCGCTCGGGACCAAGCAGCAGATCCGTGCGCTCCGCAGGCAGGTCGACCCCGAAGGTGAGCACAAGCGCGAGATGCAGGAGGCCGGGTGGCCCCGCGTGGTCTGACGCGTGGTCTGAACGGCGACGGCCCACCCACAGGTGGGTGGGCCGTCGGCCCGGAGCGTGGAGCGTCGGTCAGCGGGTGAGCAGCGGCGCGATCACCAGGCTGACGATGGCCATCACGTTGATGAGGATGTTCATCGACGGGCCGGAGGTGTCCTTCAGCGGGTCGCCGACGGTGTCGCCGACCACGTTGGCGGCGTGGGCCTCGGAGCCCTTGCCGCCGTGGTTGCCCTGCTCGACGTACTTCTTCGCGTTGTCCCACGCACCCCCGGCGTTGGCCATGGTCAGGGCCAGCAGCACCCCGGAGATCAGCGCACCCCCGAGCAGGCCGCCCAGGGCCTGCGCGCCGAACCCGAAGCCCACGACGACGGGAGACAGGACGGCGATCGCCGCCGGCAGGATCATCTTCTTGGTCGCGGCCTTGGTGGCGATGTCCACGCAGCGGACCGTGTCCGGTTGCGCCTTGCCCTCCAGCAGGCCCGGGATCTCGCGGAACTGTCGCCGGATCTCCTCGATCATCTCGAAGGCGGCGTCGCCGACGGCGGTCATCGTGATGGCTGCGACCACGAAGGGCAGCGCGCCACCGATGAACATGCCGATGAGCACGTCCGGGGACGAGATGTTCAGGGCGAAACCGTCGATCCGGTCGTCGACGACGGCGATGTAGGCGTTGATCAGGGTGAGCGCGGCCAGTGCGGCGGCACCGATCGCGAAGCCCTTGCCGATCGCGGCGGTGGTGTTGCCCACCTCGTCGAGGGAATCGGTGATGTGGCGGGTGTCCTCGCCGAGAGCAGCCATCTCGGCGATCCCGCCAGCGTTGTCCGCGACCGGGCCGTAGGCGTCGATGGCCATGGTCATCGCGACGGTGGCCAGCATGGACACGGCGGCGATACCGACGCCGTAGAGCCCGGAGGCGGCGTTGGCGACGTAGATCATCCCGCCGATGGTGGCGATCGGGACGGCGACCGAGATCATCCCGGTCGAGAGCCCGGAGATGATCACGGTCGCGGGGCCGGTCTCACCCGACCGGGCGATGTCGCGGACCGGCTTGGCCGAGGTGTAGTACTCGGTCGACAGGCCGAGGATCACCCCACCGACCGATCCGACGATGGTGGCCGCCCAGGTCCCGATGCCGACGTCGATGAGGTTCATCAGGAAGAAGGCGAGCACCACGAAGCCCCCGGCGGCGGCGAAGGTGCCTAGTCGCAGAGCCAGGGCCGGTGACTTGTTCGAGAAGGCCTTGACGACGCCGATCGCGGCGATGGAGCAGCCCAGACCGAGCGCACTGAGCAACAGCGGCAAGGAGATCAGGCTCAGCGGCGGGACCACCGTGCCACCGATCTCGACACCGTCAGGACCGGCGTCGAGCAGCAGCACCGAGGCCAGCGCCACGGTGGCGATGGTCGCACCGTTGGTGGATTCGAAGATGTCGGAACCCATACCGGCCACGTCGCCCACGTTGTCGCCGACGTTGTCGGCGATCACGCCCGGGTTGCGCGGATCGTCCTCGGGGATGCCCGCTTCGACCTTGCCCACCAGGTCCGCACCCACGTCGGCGGACTTGGTGAAGATCCCGCCGCCGACACGGTAGAACAGGGCGACGACACTGGCTCCCATGGCGAACCCGTGGATGTGCTCCGCTGCCTCGGCGTCGGTGCCGAAGATGACGTAGAGCCCACCGAGCCCGACCAGCCCCAGGGATGCCAGGACCAGCCCCATGACCGAGCCGCCGTAGAAGGCGACGGTCAGGGCCTCGTTCATGCCCTTCTCGTTGGCAGCCGTCGTCGTCCGCACGTTCGCGCGGGTCGCCGCCATCATCCCCACGTAGCCAGCGAGCGCGGCGGCGATCGCGCCCACGAGGACCGAGATGGCGGTGGCGTACCCGAGTGGCGACACCCAGACGGCGATGGTCAGGAGCGCGACCGCGATGCCGATCAGCTGCAGCTCGCGGGCCATGAAGGTCCGCGCGCCGGCGCGGATCATCTCGGCGATCTCGGTCGGGCTCCCGGGCATGGCCGGATACCGCATCATCGCCCGGTACATGACCAGGGCGGCGACGAGCCCGACCGCACCCGCGATGGGCGGGATGAGTGTGATGTTCACGGGACCTCCGGAAGCGCGCGACAACGAGGGCGCGATCGTCGATCGCGCCAGCGGCGGCGGACGCTAGCCAACCGCTGGAAGGGGTCCAAAAGGACGGTGGCAGGTGGTCGCCAGGTGTGCGTCGGTGCTCGGGGTGCGGCCGACTCGGGCGCGTCTACCCTGCCGGACGAGACTGCGCGTTGGGCGCTCACTTCGGGTGGGTCCTGCGGGGTCCCCTTTGGGGACCCCGTGCTCATGCACCCGGCGGCCCCGTGTCCCGACCGGGGCCGGCCTGGTTGACATGGGGTGGCCCACCGCCCACCTTTCGTCGCGGTGAGGCCCATGGCGTCCGACGAACGGTCGTGCCGGCATGGCTTCGCCGCACGGTCCATCTCCATCCCGTGAATGTCCATCCCTGAAGTGGGGAGTCAACCTCGTGGCAGAGAACCTCGTCATCGTCGAATCGCCGGCGAAGGCCAAGACGATCGAGCGCTACCTCGGTACCGGCTACAAGGTGCTGGCCTCCTACGGCCACATCCGTGATCTGCCGCGTTCCAACTTCGCCATCGAGTTCGACGACGATGGGACCTGCCAGCTGGTCTACGAGGTCAGCGACAGCTCGAAGAAGCACGTCACGGCCCTGAAGAAGGCGGCCAAAGAGGCCGACACGGTCTGGCTGGCGCCCGACCTCGACCGTGAAGGGGAGGCGATCGCCTGGCACATCGCCGAGGTGCTCGACCTCGACATCGACACCACCAACCGGGTCACCTTCGACGAGATCACCGAGCGCGCGATCAGTGAGGCGTTCGCGGCACCGCGGTCGCTGAACACCGCGCTGGTCGACGCGCAGCAGGCACGCCGTGCCGTCGACCGGATCGTCGGCTACCGCCTGTCGCCGGTGCTGTGGCGGACCGTGGCCTCGGGGATCTCCGCGGGACGTGTCCAGTCCGTGGCGCTGCGCATGCTCGTCGACCGTGAGGATGAGATCCGTGCGTTCGTGCCGGAGGAGTACTGGACGTTCCCGGCGACGTTCGCCCGTGAGGCCGGCGGTGCGCCGGAGATCGACGCCAACCTCTTCGCGGTCGACGGGCTGAAGGTGTCGACCCCCAAGGACCTCGAGGGCAAGAGCGACGCCCGCCAGGCCAAGCTCACCGTGATCCGCAACGAAGCGGACGCCACCCGGTTGGCCGACCGTGCCCGTGCGCTGGACTACCGCGTCGCGGAGGTCCGGCGCACCGAGGCGAAACGGCAGCCGAAGCCGCCGTTCAAGACCTCGACCCTGCAGGGCGAAGCGTCCAAGTACGGGTTCACCGCCCGGCAGACGATGGCGATCGCGCAGCAGCTCTACGAGGGGATCAACCTCGGGGGCGAGCAGGTCGGACTCATCACCTACATGCGGACCGACTCGCTGAACCTGTCGGACCACGTCCTCGGCGAGATCGACGACTACGTGCGCGGGTCGTACGGCGAGCGCTACGCGATCGACAAGCCACGCCGGTTCGCCGGGAAGGCGAAGGGTGCCCAGGAGGCTCACGAGGCCTGCCGGCCGACCTCGATCGCCCGGACACCGGCCAAGGTGCGTCGCTACCTGTCCTCCGAGCAGGCTCGGCTCTACGAACTGATCTGGAAGCGGACCGTCGCCACCCAGATGGCCCCGGCGATCTTCGACCGGGTGTCTGCCGACGTCGTCGGGCAGGACCCCGACGGCGAGGTGACCTTCAGGGTCACCGGTCAGGTGGAGAAGTTCGACGGGTTCCTGCGGGCCTACCGCGCCGTCCGCGACGAGGACGAGGGGGTCGAGGAGGTCGGCGACCAGCTCCCGCAGCTCGAGGAGGGCCAGTCGCTGTCCCTGGCCGAACTGCTGCCCGAGCAGCACGAGACCTCACCGCCGCCCCGCTACTCCGAGCGCACGCTCGTCGAGGCCCTCGAGGAGGAGGGCATCGGTCGCCCGTCGACCTACGCGTCGATCATCTCCACGCTCGAGCAGCGCCAGTACGTGCTCAAGGAGTCCCGTCGGTTCTTCGTCACGCCCCTCGGCGAGGTCGTGGTGTCCTTCCTGAAGGCCCACTTCGGCGAGATCGTCGACATCGGCTTCACCGCTCGGATGGAGTCGACCCTGGATGAGATCGCGGAGGGCGAGGAGTCCTGGAGTGCGATGGTCAGCCGCTTCCTCGAGGAGGTCGACACCTGGGTCCGTGAGCGCAAGCCGGAGCGACCCCGCCTGCCCCTGTACGAACCGACGGACTGCCCGATCTGCTCCGCGCCGATGGAGCGGGTGTTCTCCGGCAAGTCCAAGCAGTGGTTCGCCTCCTGCAGTCGGTGGCCCGACTGTGAGGGAACCCTGCCGCTCAACGACGACGGCACGGTCGGGGAGGCCGAACCGGAACCCGAACCCGACGAGAACGTCCGCTGCCAGAACTGCGGCAAGCCGATGTTGCTGCGGTCCGGGAGGTTCGGCAGGTTCTACGGCTGCGTCGACTATCCGACATGCAAGGGCATCCGCAACGTCCAGCACCGGTTGATGTATCGCACCGAGGACGACGAGGTCGTGCCGTTCCGATCCCCGACGGATCCGGAGAACAGCTACCTCGAACGCCGCACATCGCGGTACGGCAAGCCGTTCGTCGGTTCGACCGGCTACCCCGACGACGTCTTCGCCGTGTGGTCGCTGCCGATCGCAACACCGTGCCCGAAGTGCGGGTCACCCCTGCGACCACCGCCGAAGAACCGCAAGGTGCCGACCGCGATCTGCACGCATCCGAAGATCAACCACACCTTCGAGTGCGAGGACTTCGAGCTGCCTGCGGTGGGTACCTGGACGGTGGTCGACGGGGTCCCCGCCTACGACCCGGAGCTGGGTGGCGAGGCGCTGGAGAAGGAGGAGATCCCGCCGCCGATCGCACTGGTCTACACCGGCGAGCAGGAGCCCCCGAAGAAGAAGGCCGGCAAGAAGGGTGCGAAGAAGACCGCCAAGAAGGCGGCCAAGAAGTCGACCGGCAAGAAGTCGACCAAGAAGAAGACGAGCAAGAAGAAGGCGGCGAAGAAGGGCGCCGGCACGAAGGCGGCGAAGAAGACCACCTGAACCCATGGGTGGGGCCGGCCACGGTCGGTGCGGGCCGGACCGCCGGTACGGTGTGCGGATGGGCGATGACGTCTCGACGGGGGAGGGCCCCGACCAGCCGGTGCTGCGGGGGGCTTCCGCGAGCACCTACCTCCAGCTGGCCAGGAACCGGGGGTTCCGCAACCTCGCCCTGTCCACGCTGATCTCGACCGTCGGCGATTGGATGGGCTTCCTGGCCATCATCGCGCTGGTGGGCCAGATCCTCGGACCGACCAGCTTCGCCGCCTTCGCGGTGTCTGGCGTGATGGCGGCCCGCGTGCTGCCGAGCCTGCTGCTGGGACCGGTCGCGGGGATGCTCGTCGACCGGTGGGACCGCAAGCACGTGATGATCGGCGCCCACGTGGGGCGCGGCGTGATCATGGCGATGATCCCGTTCGCGGACATCCTCGCGATCCTGTTGGCCACCCTGGTGATCGAGACGATGTCGGCGATGTTCGCGCCGGCCAAGGACGCGGTGTTCCCGACCCTGGTCCGTCGCGAGCAGTTGGTCATCGCCAACCAGCTCAACCTCGTGACGACCTACGGCACCCTGCCGGTCAGTGGTGGGCTGTACGCCCTGCTCGTCGGCGTGACCGCGTCGTGGATGCCGATCGCGTTCCTGGCCGACCGACCGATGGCGGTCCCGATCTGGGTGAACGCAGCGTCGTACTTCGCCGCGGCGCTGTTCATCCTCCGGATCCCCATGGGGCGGGCCACGGCCCGTCGACCGGTCGATCCCAACGCCCAGGCGGGCCCGTGGGAGCAGTTCAAGGAAGGGTTGCGCTTCGTCAGCGGTCACGAGGTGATCCGCACGCTGATCCTCGGGGTCATGGTCGCCGCGGCGGTGGCCGGTGTCGTGATCACGATCGGCGAGTTCTTCGCACGGGTCCTCAACGCCGGGGACACCGGCTACGGCATCCTCGTGGCCGTCGTCGGTCTGGGACTGCTCGGCGGGCTCGGCATCGCGGCGCCGCTGACCGAACGGATCTCCACGGAGCGGTTGTTCGGTCCGGGGATCGGGATCGCCGGCTTCGCGCTGGTGGTGACCTCGCTGATGCCCACCCTTGCCTGGGCATCCGTCCCCGCGGTGTTCATGGGTGTGGGAGCCGGCATCGCGTTCATCGTCGGCTACACCGTGCTGCAGCAGCGCGCCGACGACCGGATCCGCGGGCGCACCTTCGGGGCGTTCAACTCCGGGGTCCGTGCGGCGATCTTCGGATCGACCATCCTGGCTCCGGTCATCATCGGGGTGCTCGGCCGTGAGCGACGGGTCGTCACGACCCTGGAGGATGGCAGCCCGGCCCTGATCTTCCCGTACACGTTCGGAGGGGTGCGGATCACGCTCCTGCTGGGCGGTGTCCTGGCGATCGCCGGTGCGGTGTGGACCGGTCGCGCGTTGCACCGGGCGCTGCAGCGCGAGGAGGAGGGGATCGACCTGTCCGCCACGGGAGCGGCGCTGCCCGTCCCCGTGCACGGCATGTTCGTCGTCTTCGAGGGGGGCGACGGCGCGGGGAAGTCGACCCAGATCCGGTTGCTTCGGGCGGCGATCGAACGCGCGGGCATGGATGCGGTGGTGACGCGTGAACCGGGCGGGACGTGGCTGGGGGAGGAGATCCGAGAGATCCTGCTGTCGCCGGGGTCCGAGGTGATGGGGGACCGCACCGAAGCGCTGCTGTACGCCGCGGCCCGGGCACAGCACGTCGAAGAGGTCGTGCTCCCGGCGTTGGAGAAGGGTGCGGTGGTCCTGTGTGACCGGTTCATCGACTCGTCCATCGTCTACCAGGGTGTGGCGCGGGGGCTCGGCGACGAACAGGTCGCGGAACTGAACCGCTGGGCGACGCAGGACCTGCGTCCGACGCTGACCGTGCTGCTGGATGTCGACCCGCAGGAGGGGCTGCGCCGCGCGGCGGAGGGGCGCGAGCCCGACCGTCTGGAAGCCGCCGGGATGGATTTCCACCGGCGCGTGCGCGCCGCCTACCGGCGCCTGGCGGAACGCGATCCCGACCGCTACCTCGTGGTCGATGCGACACGTGCGGTCGAGGCACTGCACGAGCAGATCCGTACGACGGTGCTCGAGCGCCTGGAGTCGGGAGTGCAGCGCGAG
>JAWLFE010000032.1:7332-8859 GCA_041685735.1 Nitriliruptoraceae bacterium | reverse complement strand
GAGTCGGTCCTGCTGGACACGGTCGTGTCGCGGTGCCGACGCCTGACCGTGGTGCCCTGGGGTCTGGCGGCGCTCCGCGACCGGGCCGCGGCAGGAG
Source organism: Nitriliruptoraceae bacterium (assembly GCA_041685735.1). GTDB lineage: Bacteria > Actinomycetota > Nitriliruptoria > Nitriliruptorales > Nitriliruptoraceae > CSSed11-175R1. Next base: position 8,762 of record JAWLFE010000032.1, on the reverse strand, counting down.
AGATCCCGCCGGATCGTGTCGAGGCGTTGTCCCGGGTCGCGCTCGGCTCGCCGGACCGCCTGGCGACCCTCGCCGAACCGGGGGTGGCCGACGCGCGCGACGAGCATCTGGCGATCCTGGACGGACTGGCGACCGGAGGGCCGGGGCAGGTGGTCCCGATGGCCAAGGCGTTGACGGGTTGGGCCAAGGGCCGCGTTGCGCCGCTGAAGGAGCGGCACGCCGCGGAACTCGCGCAGCTCGAGGAGGACTTCGGTGTGGACGCCCGCGGGAAGGGCTGGCCGCCGGGGATGAAGGCGCAGGTGCAGCGCCGCCACGAGCGCCTCGAACGCGGTGAGCAGCGCCGCGCGCTCAGTCTGGTGCTGGACAACCTGGCCACCTACCTGCGCGACCTGCTGGTCATCGCCAGCGGCGGGGATGCCGATGCGCTGGTCAACGTCGACCACGTCGACGCCCTGCAACGTGATGTGACGCGCCTGCCCACGGCCGCGGTCGTCGCCGGCCTGCAGGCGGTCGAGCGGTGCCGGGCGGCGTTGGAACGCAACGGCAACCCGGAGCTGCAGTTCGAACGGCTGCTGCTCGCGCTGGCGTTGCCGATCTACGCCCACGCGGCGGCGGGCGCACGCGCCGCCCGCTGATCGTGGCCTCGGTCGTATCTGAGCCCGGTCCCCGGGTGGCGCGGCCGTCAGACGTCGTGGTCGCGGGGCGCGCCGCCCGCCAACCGCGCCAGATCGTCGCCGGCCTTCGCCAGGCGCGCACGTCCATGGCCGCGCGTCGCGGACGCCAGGACCGCCTCGACCGGCTTCAGCCAGCGCGACCGGACGTCCAGGGCCACCTCGAAGCTGGTGGCGCTGCCGTCGTCCTCGGCGACGATGTCGATCCGGCCGTCGCCACGGATCGGACCGTCCGACACCTCCACCCGCAGCAGTGACGGCGAGGTGCGCTCGGTCACGGTCAGCTCGAGCCGCAGCGGACGCAGCGGAGCGGGGGTGTCGAAGGTGAGGCGGGCCACGTCGGGTGCGCAGGGGTCGCCGGCCAGCGGCTCCACGTGTTGGATCGCGGGCCACCACTGTGGCCAGGTGGCCAGATCGACGACCACCGCGTAGGTCGATGCCGGTGACGCGGTCGACCGCCACGTCGCCGACAGTTCGATCGCGCCCACGCGTCACGTCCTCGTCCGGGTGTCGGGGACCCTACGCGGACAGGCCGCGCAGCGGCTCGGCTGGTGGTCCGAGGTCCGGAGGGTTACCCTTCGCCCGCCCCGCTGGGATAGCTCAGTTGGTAGAGCAGCCCCCTCGTAAGGGGCAGGCCAGGGGTTCGAGTCCCCTTCCCAGCTCCACCCATCTCCACATCGACCGCGACACCGCCCCGACGCGCGCACCGCATGACGGGGTTCGGACCCTCGCACCCGTCCCTGCGCCGCTCAGGACGGT
>JAWLFE010000032.1:0-7232 GCA_041685735.1 Nitriliruptoraceae bacterium | reverse complement strand
CCGCCGTACCCAGGACCCGGAGCGTCGCCTCCAGGTGGGCCTGCAGGTTGGTGTGGAGGCGGATCCATCCGTCCGCGGTCGCGTAGTTGCCGGAGACCGGATGCCGCAGGTCGAGCTCGGCCAGGGTGGGAACCCGGAGGAAGCGTTCGCTGTGGACGGCGATCGCCGCGTGCCGGGCGTCGACGGTCAGCGCCGTGGTCGGTCCGCCGCGGCGCTCGGCGTCGAAGGTGGCGACCGCCCAGACGGCGCTCGCGACGGCGGCCACCGCCGCATCCGTGACGGCGAACGGGGATCCGTAGAGGTCGGCGGTGGGAACGATCGACATCCGGTCCACGGGCGACGGCAGGCCCAGGTCGCTCGCGAGGGACCGTGTGCGGTCGAGGTCGGTGTCCATGCCGGCAACCTAGACCCGCCGCGGGTCGAGCAGCGCAGCCGGTTCCCGGACGCCGCGGGGGTGACCACGGCCCGCCGCACGCTCGACTTGCGGACCCCCTCGGCGGGTTCGTTACACTGACGTAACACGAACCGGGGTCAGCGCTGCAGCATCTGAAGCGCAGCGCATCCGTCCCCGGCACGACGAGCGACACAGGGAGGTGATCCGAAGGCCGCTGAGGCCAGTCGGAATTGCCTCACCCGCTCGTCGCGCCCCCCCGGGCGCCGCTGGCGCGGGACCACGGCCGCTTCTATGCGCGACGAGATCCAACTACGCACGCCGATCGAGGACGACGCTGCGCCCATCTGGCAGCTGGTCCACGATGACGGCGGACTCGACCTCAACTCTCCGTACGCCTACCTGCTGGTCTGCACGGACCATGCCGATACCTCCCTGGTCGCGACCGACGCCACCGGTGTGGTCGGGTTCGTCGCGGCCTATCGCCCGCCGACCCGTGACGACGCCACGTTCGTCTGGCAGGTCGGTGTCGCGCGCCGGGCACGCCGTCGCGGGCTCGCCCGCCGGATGCTGCACGCGCTGCTCGATCAGCCCGGCAACCGTGACGTCCGCTTCATCACCGCCACGGTGACGCCCGACAACCGCGCGTCGATGGGCCTGTTCGAGCGGATGGCTCGCGACCTGCGCGTCCCGTTCGAGCGCGATGAACGCTTCGCCGCGGACCTGTTCCCCGGTGACGAGCACGACCCCGAGGTCGAGGTCGCGGTCGGACCGTTCCTGCCCAAGCAGACCGGCAGCCCGACATCGACAGCACCCGACCCACACGCACCCTCAGACACACCCGCCAACGACAAGGACACCACCACCGTGACAACGCCGTCGACCGAACACACCGCCACCGCCGACCAGACGACCAGCCTGCCCGACGATGCCATCGAGCGTCTGGAGTCCCAGGTTCGCTCGTACGGTCGGATGTGGCCCGCGACCTTCGAGCGCTCCAGCGGCAGCAAGATCTGGGACGACCAGGGCAACGAGTTCGTAGATCTGTTCTCCGGCGCCGGCGCGCTGAACTACGGCCACAACGACCCGGACATGCGCGATGCGCTGGTCGACTACGTCACGGGCGGCAACATCATCCACAGCCTGGACACCGTCACCGTGGCCAAGCGTCGCTTCCTCGCGCGGTTCGACGAGGTGATCCTGCAGCCACGCAACCTGGACTGGAAGGTCATGTTCCCCGGACCGACCGGGACGAACGCCGTCGAGTCCGCGATGAAGCTCGCCCGCAAGGTGACGGGCCGTGAGGGCATCATCGGTTTCACCAACGCCTTCCACGGGATGACGCTGGGGTCGCTGTCGGTCTCCGGCAACTCCATGAAGCGGGACGGTGCCGGCGTCGGCCTGACCTTCGGGATGAACGTGCCCTACGACGGGTACTTCGGCGACGACGTCGACACCATCAGCTACCTCGATGCGCTGCTCGCCGACGACGGCAGTGGGCTCGAGAAGCCGGCGGCCGTGATCGTCGAGACGGTCCAGGCCGAGGGTGGGCTCGCCACCGCATCCCCCGAGTGGCTGCGTGGCCTGCGTGAACTGTGCACCAAGCACGACGTGCTGATGATCGTCGACGACATCCAGGCCGGGTGCGGGCGCACCGGCACGTTCTTCAGCTTCGAGCCCGCGGGCATCGAGCCCGACATCGTGACGCTGTCGAAGTCCCTGTCCGGTTTCGGGCTGCCGTTCGCCCTGACCCTGTTCCGCCGCGACCTCGACGTCTTCGAACCGGGCGAACACAACGGGACCTTCCGGGGTTTCAACCCGGCGATGGTCACGGCCACCGTCGCGCTCGACCGCTGGTCCGACGATGACCTCGAGGCAGCGATCGAGATGAAGGCCGGGATCGTCAGCCGTGCGCTCGACGACCTGATCGAGTCCCACCCGGAGCACGTGCTCGAACGCCGTGGGCGCGGGCTGCTGCAGGGCGTGGCCTGCGCGGATGGCGTCGCCAGTGCCGTGGCCAAGCAGGCCTTCGAGTTGGGTGTCATCGTGGAGACGGCTGGACCGAACGACGAGGTCCTCAAGCTGCTGCCGGCGCTCACGATCCCGAGCGACGAGCTCGCGACCGGCCTCGACCGGATCGCCGAAGCCTTCGGTGACGTCATCGCGCTGCGCGCAGCTGCCGCCGAGGTGGACGGGTCGCCCCAGCCCGAGCCGGTTGCCTAGAACCACCTCGACGACCTGAAGGAGACCACCATGATCGTTCGACGACTCGATGAGATCGAAGGCAGCGACAACGATGTCAAGGGCCCGACGTTCGCCAGCCGGCGTCTGCTGCTGGCCGATGACCGCCTCGACTACTCCCTGCACGACACGGTGCTGTACGCCGGTTCCACGACCTCGATGTGGTACCGCAACCACGCGGAGTCGGTCTACTGCGTCCAGGGCACCGGGGTCCTGACCGACCGGGAGACCGGTGAGGTGCACGACATCACGCCGGGCACGCTGTACGTGCTCGACGGTCACGAGCGCCACGAACTGCGGGCGACGACCGACCTGCGCGTCGTCTGTGTCTTCACCCCGGCGTTGACGGGGCAGGAGATCCACGATGACGAAGGCACCTACCCCCTGCTGACCGCGGCCGGCGCCGGTCACGACGGTCAGGGTGGCTGATCGCAAGCAACAGATCCCCCGCGGCTGCGCAGCCGCGGGGGATCTCTGGTAGGACGCCAGGGCGCCGTCACCGATGGGAGCCGCCGGATGTCCGACCCGTGGATCGCGACGTCACCGATCGCCGGCACCGTCATCGAGGTGGCGGTCGACGTCGCGGACGAGGTCGACACGGATGCCGTGCTGCTCGTCATCGAGTCGATGAAGATGGAACACCCGGTGCACGCCGGATCAGCGGCCCGGGTCGAGGGCATCGAGGTCGGTGTCGGCGACACGGTGGCGGTCGGTCAGACCCTGGTCCGGCTCGCGCCAGCCGTGACCGGTCCCACCACCGTCGCCTCGAGCGCCGCGTCGCAACCGGATGCGGGATCGGTCCCGGACGCCGGTCCGGACCAGGTCCGCGGGGACCTGCGTCGCCTGCAGGAACGTCGCCAACACATCGAGGATGCCGCCCGGCCGGACGCGGTCAGGGCCCGACACGATCGGGGTGCCCGGACCGCACGTGAGAACATCGCCGCCCTGGTGGATCCCGGCAGCTTCGCGGAGTACGGCGGGTTGAACATCGCGGCGCAACGTCGACGCCGGTCCGTCGAGGAGCTGCAGGCCACCACCCCCGCCGACGGGCTGATCGCCGGCACCGCCACGATCAACGCCGATCGGTTCGGTCGTGCGCGGTCGCAGTGTGTCGTCCTGGCCTACGACTACACGGTCCTGGCCGGGACACAGGGACAGATCAACCACCGCAAGAAGGACCGGATGTTCGCGCTCGCCGAGGAGCACGGGCTCCCGGTGGTGCTGTTCGCCGAAGGCGGTGGTGGACGTCCGGGAGACACCGACGCGCTGGGTGCCTCCTGGCTCGATACGGAAGCCTTCCAGCGGTTCGCACGCCTCTCGGGCCGCGTGCCGACCATCGCCATCGTCGACGGCTACTGCTTCGCCGGCAACGCCGCCCTCGCCGGCTGCGCCGATCTGATCATCGCGACCGAGCGAAGCAACCTCGGCATGGCGGGACCGGCGATGATCGAGGGCGGAGGGCTGGGTTCGTTCGCGCCGACGCAGATCGGTCCCATCGAGGTCCAGCGGGCCAACGGTGTCGTGGATGTGGTGGTGAAGGACGACGCGGAGGCCGTCGAGGTCGCCCGTCGCTACCTCGGGATGGTCCAGGGCCCGACCGGACCCGGCGAGTACGCGGAGCAGGAGCGCCTGCGGACGCTGATCCCGGAGGACCGCCGTCAGACCTACGATGTCCGGGCGGTGCTCGACGTGCTCGTCGACACCGACAGCCTGCTCGAGCTCCGTCGCGACTTCGCGCCGGGGATGGTCACCGGGCTCGCGCGGTTCGATGGGCGCGCCGTCGGCATCCTGGCCAGCGACCCGCGGCACCTCGGAGGTGCCATCGACGCCGACGGTGCCGACGCGGCGGCGCGGCTGCTGCAACTGTGCGACGTGCACGGCCTGCCGGTCGTCGTGTTGTGTGACACCCCCGGGTTCATGGTGGGTCCCGACGCGGAGGCGCAGGGCAGCGTCCGTCACGTGAGCCGCATGTTCGTCGTCGGGGCGAACCTGCGGGTACCGCTCGTGGCCGTCATCACACGCAAGGCCTACGGCCTGGGTGCCCAGGCGATGCTCGGGGGACACCTGCACGTGCCGGTCGTGACGGTGGCCTGGCCGACCGCCGAGCTCGGGCCGATGGGACTCGAAGGTGCCGTCAGGCTCGGGTACCGGCGTGAGCTGGCAGCGATCGATGATCCGGCCGAGCGCGACGCACGCGAGCAGCAGATGATCGCCGAGGCCTATCGGGACGCGCACGCCCTCAACGCGGCGAGCTTCGGCGAGATCGACGACGTGATCGATCCGGCCGCCACGCGGGGACGGGTGACCGCGGCGCTCGACGCTGCCACCTCGGGGCAGGTCGGGGAAGCCGTCAGCCGGACGCGCCATCGGTTCCTGGACCCGTGGTAGGCAGTAGCCGATGATCGGACCGAACGTGGTCGCCCGACCCGTCCGTTCGGACGGCCTGGCCGGAGGGACGGGGATGGGGGCTGACGCCGCCGCGCAGGTCCGTCAGACTCTCCACATCGAACGTTGTTCCACGGCGCGAGCGACCTTCACCGGGCTCTGATCCTCGGCCCGACCGCTCGCGACCTACCTGAACTCCGCCCACGGCACCGCGTGCCGTGGGTCCTCGTCGACCGCCTGGCGGTCGCGCCCCCATCCAAACCGCTCGGCTGCGTCCCGCCGAGCGGCGTACGAAGGTCGTTCCATGTCTCTGCGCTCCGTCCGCGCTGGCCGCTCGAACCGCCGGCTGTCCGGTGCCCGCTCACGGTCGCTCTCGCTGTTCGCCGTCTCCGGACTGGCGGTCGGGGGATTCGCCCTGACCGGTGCCACCTCGGTCAGCGTCACCCCGACCGGGTCGCTGGCCGGTGATGACCGGGCAGCGGCGGTCACGACCATCGAGGGCTTCGACCTGTCCTGGCAGGTCGCCGACCAGCCCGGCGTCGCCGTCTCCGGTGATCGACCGTTGGTTCGCTCCGACGTGGCGTACGTCACCGAAGCGCTCGTCGACATCGACCTCGCCACGGACCTCACCACGGACCTCGTCTACGAAGGCGCCGACGGCGAACGCATCGACCCACCCCGGATCCAGGCCTGGCTCGAGGGTCGCAACTCGCCGATGGCGCCCTACGCCGAGGAGCTGGTGACCGCTGGGATCGACCACGACGTCGACCCCCGCCTGGTGGTGGGTATCGCCGCGATCGAGTCCTCGGCCGGCAAGCGCCTGCCGCCCGGCTCGCACAACGCCTGGGGTTGGAACGGCAGGGGCGCCTACGGGTTGGCGGCGTGGCCGTCATGGCCCGTGGCGATCGATACCTACACCGAAGGGCTCGCGCGCGTCTACGACACCGACAACGTCGACGAATCGATGGCGCGCACGTACGTGCCGCCGAACTGGCAGAAGTGGCTGCGCACCGTCCACTGGGTGATGGACGACATCTGATCGGCGGGCCGTCCGCCAGGTCCTCGCCCGTCGGCGTCGTGGTCAGTCAGCGGTCGGATCGACGTTGCCGCCCGCGTGGATGGCGGGGATCGAGCCGAGCTTGCCGGCCTGGAAGTCGTCGAACGCCTGCTTGAGCTCCGCCCGGTTGTTCATCACGAACGGGCCGTACCACGCGACGGGCTGACGGATGGGCTGGCCGCCGAGCAGGAGCACCTCCATCTTGGGCGCCCGCGACTCCTGCGTGTCCGCAGCGGTCAGGGTGACGGCGTCCCCCGTGCCGTAGACGGCGAGCTGGCCCATCTCGATCGGGCGGCGGTCGGCCCCGACCGTCCCACGGCCGGCCAGCACGTACGCCAGCGCGTTGAAGTCGGTGCGCCAGTCGAGGTGCAGCTGCGCGCCAGGCTCGAGGGTCGCGTGAACCAGGGTGATCGGCGTGTAGGTCGACCCGGGCCCCCGCTGGTCGCCGAGGTCCCCGGCGATCAGTCGGATCAGCGCGCCCCCGTCCGGCGAGCTCAGCAGGGTCACGTCGCCACCGCGCAGGTCCTGGTAGCGGGGTGGTGCCCACTTCCTCTCCGCAGGCAGGTTCACCCACAGCTGGAACCCGTGGAACAACCCGCCCTTCATCACGACGTGTTCCGGCGGAGCCTCGATGTGTAACAAGCCGGAGCCGGCGGTCATCCACTGCGTGTCGCCATCGGTGATGGTGCCCCCACCACCGTGGGAGTCCTGGTGATCGAGGATGCCGTCCAGCATGTAGGTGACGGTCTCGAACCCGCGGTGTGGATGCCAGGGGGTTCCCTTGGGTTCGCCCGGGGCGTACTCGACCTCGCCCATCTGGTCGAGGTGGATGAAGGGGTCGAGGTCGGCCAGGTCAACGCCCTGGAACGCCCGTCGCACGGGGAAGCCCTCACCCTCGAAGCCGCGTGGCGCGGTCGTGACCGAGCGCACGGTGCGCTCGGTTCCGGCGCCCTGGGTCGGGGCATGGACGCGGGGCAGGGTCAACAGGTCGTCGACGGTGACGGCGGGCATGGTGCGCTCCTTCGTGGATCGACCCCGGTGGAGGTCAGTAGTTGCACATACAACGTATCGGGATGCGCGGCCATTCCCACCCGCCTCTGGTCGATCCCGCCCGCCTCTGGTCGATCCCGCCCGCCTCTGGTCGATCCCGCCCGCCTC
>JAWLFE010000103.1:0-8636 GCA_041685735.1 Nitriliruptoraceae bacterium | reverse complement strand
CGGCGAGCTCACCGTCGGGGTCGGCTTCGAGCGCGTGCAGCACCGGCAGCGTGCGCACGCCCTCCTTCAGGTCGGTCCCCGGCGTCTTGCCGGAGTCCTCCGTGTCGGAGGCGATGTCGAGGATGTCGTCGGAGAGCTGGAAGGCCATCCCGACGTTCCAGCCGTAGCCGGCCGCTGCCTCGACACCATCGGCATCGACACCCGAGAGCAACGCGCCGTAGCGGCACGAGGTCTCGATCAGCGACGCGGTCTTCCCGGCGATGACCTCGAGGTAGTGCTCGCGGGTCGGGGCGAGCTTGGGCACGTCCGGGGGCAGGGCACCGAGCGAGCCCTGGACCTCGGCGATCTGGCCCTCGCACAACGCGGCCAGGGTGCGCGCCATGATCCGGGTCACCTCGACCCCGAGGTCGGCGGACAGGTCGGAGGCCCGGGCGAACAGGTAGTCGCCGGTCAGGATCGCGACGGTGTTGTCCCAGCGGTTGTTCGCGCTCGGACTCCCGCGGCGTGCCGGCGCCTCGTCGATGACGTCGTCGTGGTAGAGCGTGGCCATGTGCACCAGCTCGACGATGACCCCCGCGTCGACCAGCTCCGGGCGGGTGGGGTCACCGAGGTGTCCGGTCAGCGCGACCAGCAGCGGTCGGAAGCGCTTGCCGCCGGCCGAGATCAGGTAGCGCGCCAGCTGGTCGACGAACGCGTGGCTGGATTCCACCTGGGCGTGGAGCTTGACCTCGACGGCGTCCAGGATCCCGGTCACCGGTAGACCGTGGGCCTCGAGCTGGTCGAGCACCGGTGCCGGGATCGACAGCCCCGCGTCCGCCCGGTTCGCGCGCGGTTCGCCGGCGGGATCGCTGGACGCGGCGGCGCTGCTCACGAGACCAGACCCGCGGCGGTGTCGGCGAGCTGGAGGAACAGCTGCGGCTGGATGCCCAGGAAGATGACCAACGCGGCGCTGACCGAGATGCCGGTCGACAGGCCGGTCGACTGGGCCGGGACGATCGCATCCGGCGCCGGGTCCTCGAGGAACATCATGCCGGCGATGCGCAGGTAGAAGAACGCGGCGATGACGCTGGAGAGCACGCCGATCACGACCAACCAGGTCAGGCCGGCCTGCAGACCGGCCTGGAAGACGACCAGCTTCCCGGCGAACCCGGCGGTCGGCGGCAGGCCGGCGAGGCTCAGCAGCGACAGCGACAGGATCCCGGCGAGCGCCGGCGAGGTCTTGCCCAGGCCCTTGAGGTCCACCAGCCCGATCTCGCCGCGGCGGCTGCGCTCCAGGGCGACGATGCAGCCGAACGCGGCCAGCGTGCCGACCGCGTAGGTCAGCAGGTACCACAGGGTCGACGACAACCCGGCGTCGGAGACCGACACCACGCCGATCGTGGCGTAACCGGCGTGGGTGATCGACGAGTACGCCAGCATGCGCTTGAGGTCACGCTGCACCAGCGCCAGGTAGGCGCCGTAGAGCATGGTGATCGCGGCGAGCACCGACAGGATCGGGACCCAGACCGTCTGCAGGCCCGGGAAGGCGACGAGGTAGAGGCGCAGGAGCACGGCGAAGCCGGCAGCCTTGGTCGCCGCGGCCATGAACGCGGTCACGTTGGTCGGCGCCCCCTGGTAGACGTCCGGCGTCCACAGGTGGAAGGGCACCAACGCGACCTTGAACCCGATGCCGACGGTCACGAGCACCAACCCGAGCACCGCGACGATGCGCGGCGTGGTGACCAACCCCAGGCTCGCGCCCAGCGTCGGCAGGTCCAGCGCCCCGGTGGCGACGTAGAGCAGCGCCATGCCGTAGAGCAGGATCGACGAGGCGACCGCGCCCATGACGAAGTACTTCAGTGACGACTCCTGCGAGCGTCGGTCGCGGCGGGCGAGCCCGGCGAGCACGTACAGGGCCAGCGAGAACACCTCGAGCGCGACGAAGATCGTGATCAGGTCGTTGGCGGTCGCGATGGCGACCATCCCGACGACCGAGAGCAGCAGCAGCGGCTCCACCTCGGCGCGGTTGATCCGGCGGTCCTGCAGGTAGCCGTAGCCGATCGGGATGACCAGCAGGGCGGCGAGGTAGACCGTGATGCGCGTGAAGAAGGCGATGCCGTCGTTGGCGAGCGCGCCGGCCAGGGCCTCCTGCGGCACGATGCGCAGCGCATCGCCACCGCCGTCGAGCACGGTGAGGTACTGCCAGCCGGTGAGCACCAGCGCGCCGATGAGCGCGAGCGAGGCACCCCAGGCCTGCACCAGCGAGTTGCGTCCGGGGAAGGCGAAGGCGGCGGCGGGCAGGCCCACACCGACCGCGATGGCGACCGCGCCGGGGACGACCCAGCCCGAGGTCACCAGCCACGCCCCGAACGCGACGCCGATGACGCCGGCGGGGGCGGCGACCAGCAACTCACGGCCGCGGGCGATGGCCACGAGCAGCAGCACCAGCGCCATGGCGGTCGGCACGACCTCGGGCGCGAAGCTGGACCAGGCGATGTCCGGGATGACGAGTGCACCGGGGGCGCTCTGGGCGAGGAAGAACGTCATGTCAGCCCTCCTCTTCGGTCGCGGCGGCGGGTTCGAGGTCGTCGCCGACCCCGACCTCGACCAGGACCCGGTCGACGGCGGGTTCGACGAGGTCGAACATGGGCTTGGGGTAGATGCCGATCGCGACGATCAGGATGCACAGCGGGGCGAGGATGCCGATCTCGGAGCGCTTCAGATCCGAGGTGTTCTCGTTGTCGGCGCCCTCGAGCGGCCCGTGGAACATCCGCTGGTAGGCCCACAGCAGGTACAGCGCGGCGAGCACGGCACCGAACGACGCCAGCACCGCGGCGGTGCGGTTCGACTGGAACGTGCCCAGCAGGATCGGGAACTCACCGACGAATCCGTTGAGCCCCGGCAGCGCCAGTGACGACATCGACACCAGCAACCACAACCCGGCCATGACGGGCACGCGCTTGGCCAGCCCGCCGAAGGCGCTGATCTGGCGCGTGTGGCGCCGTTCGTAGAGGAAGCCGATCAGCAGGAACAGCGCGCCCGTCGACAGGCCGTGGTTGACCATCTGCACGACCGAGGCCGAGGTGGCGGTGGCGTTGAGCGCGAAGGTGCCGAGCACCACGAAGCCCATGTGGCTGACCGACGAGTAGGCGATCAGCTTCTTGATGTCGGACTGCATCAGCGCCACGATCGCGCCGTAGAGGATGCCGATCACCGAGATGCCGAGCAGCCACGGCGCGAACTCGATGGTCGCGTCCGGGAAGAACGGCAGCGCGTAGCGCAGCAGGCCGAACGTCCCCATCTTCAGCAGCACGCCGGCCAGGAACACCGAGCCGCCGGTGGGCGCTTCCGTGTGGGCGTCGGGCAGCCAGGTGTGGACGGGGAACAACGGGACCTTCACCGCGAAGGCGAGCGCGAACGCGGCGAACAGCCAGCGCTGTTCGGTCTGGGTCAACTCCAGGGCGAGCACGGCGTCGTAGGCGAAGCTGCCGGTCTGGCTGAACAGGTAGAGGATGGCGATCAGCATCAGCAGACCGCCGAACAGCGTGTAGAGGAAGAACTTGACCGCGGCGTAGCGACGGCCGGCACCACCCCAGATGCCGATGATGAGGTACATCGGCACGAGCGTGAACTCGAAGAAGACGTAGAACAGCAGCAGGTCCGTGGCGGCGAAGACGCCCAGCACGGCGGCTTCGAGCACCAGGAACGACGCGACGTAGCCCTTGAGCCGGTCGGTGATGGTCGGGTAGGAGGCCAGCAGCACGAGCGGGGTCAGCAGCGTCGTCAACAGGATCAGCAGCAGGCTGACACCGTCGACCGCCAGCGCGAACGACGCGCCGATGGACGGGATCCAGGACAGCGAGGTCGCGAGTTGGAAGCCACCGTCGCCGAACTCGAACACGGCCAGCGCGGCGAGCGAGGCGACGAAGGCGGCACCGGAGGCGATCACGCCGATGAGCTTGACCGTGCGGTCGTCGCCCTCGGGCAGGAACGCCAGGGCGAGCGCCCCGAGCAGGGGCAGCGCGATGAGGATGGTCAGGATGTTGTCCATCAGATGACCACCTGCGCCAGCACGACGGCGACGAGCACCAGGGCGCCGAGCACCATGGTGCCCACGTAACCCCGGACGAACCCGGTCTGGGTGCGGCGTCCGGCGCGACCGATCGCGGTCGACGCGGCACCGGCACCGTTGACGGCACCGTCGATCACCCGGCGGTCGAACCAGGCCATCAACCGTCCGGCCTGACCGCCGGCCTTCACGAAGACGGCCTCGTAGGCCTCATCGACGAAGAACTTGCGCTCGAACAGTTCCGCGACCGGGCCCTTGATCGGCTCGCTCATCCGGCCGGCGCTGACGTCGCGACGGACGTAGGCGAGGTAGGCGAGGCCGATCCCGAGCAGCGCGGCGACGATCGCGATGGGGATCAGCACCGCCTCGGTCAGCGGGCCGGCCGGCTCGTAGCCGATCGCGGAGATGTCGGCCACGGCCGGCTCCAGGAAGTTGTAGAGCGGACCGGAGTGCACCGGGTTGAGCACCACGCCACCGATGAGCGACAGCACACCCAGGATCATCAGCGGCACGGTCATCGACCGGGGCGACTCGTGGGGGTGCACCTCGGAGCCGTAGCGCGGGGCGCCCAGGAAGATGAGGAAGAACCAGCGCGACATGTAGAACGCGGTCAGGATCGCCGCGATCAACCCGACGAGGTACACGCCGCCGTAGCCGTGCAGGTAGGCCTCGGTGAGGATCTGGTCCTTGGAGAAGAACCCGGCGAACGGTGGGATGCCGGAGATCGCCAGCCAGGCGATCGCGGAGGTCCAGAACGTGATCGGCATCGCCTTGCGCAACCCACCCATCTGCCAGGCATCGGTGCGGTTGGCCATGGCGTGCATGACCGACCCGGCGGCGAGGAAGAGCAGGCCCTTGAAGAAGGCGTGGGTGACGAGGTGGAAGATGCCCTCGCGGAAGGCGCCGGTCCCGACCCCGATGAACATGAACCCGAGCTGGGACACCGTCGAGTAGGCGAGGATCTTCTTGATGTCGTCCTGGCGGACCGCGATCAGCGCCGCCATCAGCGCGGTCAGGGCACCGATCCAGGCGATGATCGTCATCGCGGGGACCGACTCGATCAGCACCGGCGACAGGCGGACCGTGAGGTAGACGCCGGCGGTGACCATCGTGGCGGCGTGGATCAGCGCGGACACCGGCGTCGGACCGGCCATGGCGTCGGGCAACCACACGTAGAGCGGGATCTGGGCCGACTTGGCCGCCGCCCCGCCGAGCAGCAGCAGCACGAGCGCGAACGCGGTGCCCGATGCCAGCGTGTCGGCGTTGTCGATGATGCCGCGGAACTCGAGCGTGCCCAGCGTCGCGAAGGTGAGGAACATCGCGACCATGAACGACACGTCACCGACGCGGTTGGTGATGAAGGCCTTCTTGGCCGCGGAGCCGTACTCGGCCTTCTCGAACCAGAACCCGATCAGCAGGTAGCTGGAGAGCCCGACGAGCTCCCAGCCGAGGAACAGGGTCAGCAGGCTGCCGCCGAGCACCAGGATGAGCATCGAGGCCAGGAACAGGTTCAGGTAGGCGAAGAACCGGGAGTAGCGGCTGTCGCCGTGCATGTAGCCGACCGAGTAGACGTGGACGAGCAGCCCGACACCGGTGACCACCAGCAGCATCACCGCGGTGAGTTGGTCGATGTAGAGGTCGAACGCGACCTCGAGCCCCCCGACGTCGATCCACGTGGGCATCGTGCGCACGTAGGTCGCGGGATCGGCGATGACGCTCACCGCGATCGCCGCACTCAACGCGAACGTGAGCGCGGCCACACCGATGGCGATCGACGCCGCCCGGTCACCGAGCCGTCTGGTCGCCAACAGGACGGCCACGAACCCCAGCAGGGGCAGGACCGGGATGAGCCACGCCAACCCGATCAATCCCGAGGTCGTCGACACGACCTCGTTCACGGCCCCGCTGGCCTCCACCGCGAGCAGGATCACAACAGTCCTTCCGAGTACCGGTACCGAGCAGGGCTCGGCTCGACCATCCGCCAGCGCATGATCAGTTCCTCAGCAGCTGGGGGACGTCGACATCGAGCGTGCCGCGGCGGAAGAACAGGTTGACGATCAGCGCGAGACCGACCACCACCTCCGCCGCAGCGACCACGATGACGAAGAAGACGAAGACCTGACCGTCCGGGCCGCCCCACATGCGAGCGGCGGCGGCCAGGGTCAGGTTGACCGAGTTCAGCATGAGCTCGACGCACATGAACAGCACGATGGCGTTGCGGCGCAGCATCACGCCCGCGAGCCCGATGCAGAACAGCAGTCCGGACAGGATGAAGTAGTACCCGATGGCCATGGCGTCAGCTCTCCCGGTCCGGGTCACCGGGCGCGTCGCCAGGTTCGGGCTCGTTGCCGTCGGCACCACCCTCGCCGTCGACCACCGCGACGCGCACACCGTCGTCGTCGTGACCGTCAGGGTCGGTGTCGTCGTCCGCGGCGTCGGAGTCCTCGGGGGCGAGGTCGCGCTTGCGGGCCAGGATGACCGCGCCGATGGTGGCGACGGTCAGCAGCAGGGCGGACAGTTCGAACGGGAACGTGTAGCGCGTGAACATCGACCGGCCGAGGAACGCCACCCCGGAGGGGTCGTCGTCGCCATAGGCGTCAGCCAGACCGGCGCAGTCGACGTCACCGGCCGCCGCCGCGGGTGCGTCCGGCCCACAGACGGACGCCGGGCCCGTGTAGGGACCGAGGAAGGCGAAGGTCAGGGCGCCGGCCAGCGCGAGCGCGCCGATCACCGCGCCGATCCGCGCCTTCGGTTCGGCGGTCAGCAGGTCGTCGTTGTCCACGCCGAGCAGCATGATCACGAACAGGAACAGCACCATGATCGCGCCGGCGTACACCAGCACCTGGATGATCGACAGGAACGACGACTCCAGGGTCAGGTACAGCCCCGCGATGGCGAGGAAGTTGAGCACGAGCATCAGCGCACCATGCACGATGTTGCGCATGGTGATGACGGCGATCGCGGCACCGAGCGCGAGCACAGCGAACACCCAGAAGAGGACGATCTCCGAGGTGCCGCCGCCCGCCGCCTCCGCAGCTTGGGCCAGCAGGATCATCTAGCTGTCGCCTCCGTTGCGGGTCGGTGCCCCGACGGTCGCGGGGTCGATCGGCTCGTCGCCGGGTTCGGGCAGTTCCCCGTGGGGAACCACCTGGTCGGCACGGGCCGAGGGCGCTGCCGCGGCCGGCTTGTAGCGCCCGCCGTGCAGCGTCGGCGGCGTCACGGCGAGCCCACCGTAGTAGTTCAGACCGCGAGCCTTGACCTGACGGTCGGTGTGCGGGGTCGGTTCCGCGTCGGGACCGAGTCCGGTGATCAGGTCTTCCTTGGTGTAGACCAGCTTGGACCGCTGGTCCGCACTGAACTCGTAGTCGTGCGTCATCGTCAGCGCCCGGGTCGGGCAGGCTTCGATGCACAGCCCACACAGGATGCAGCGGTTGTAGTTGATCTGGTAATCCTCGGCATAGCGCTCACCGGGCGAGTAGCGGGCCTCCGCGGTGTTGTTGTCGCCCTGCACGTAGATGGCGTCCGCCGGGCAGGCCCAGGCGCACAGCTCGCACCCGATGCACTTCTCGAGCCCGTCGGCGTAGCGGTTGAGTTGGTGGCGCCCGTGGAACCGTGGCGCGACCGGGCGTGGCTTCTCCGGGTACTCGGAGGTCTCGGGCTTGCGCAGCATCGTGCGCAGCGGCACGGAGAACCCCCGGCCGAGCACCGTGCGGGTCAGCAGCAACCACAGGCCGACCACCAGCACCACGATGGTGATGATGCTGACCACGGGGGCCGGGATGGACGTCAGCAGTTCGGTCACGGGGCGACCTCCTCGCGGTCGTCGGCGGATGCGGGCGCATCGTCGACGTCGGTGGTGGTGGCGGTGGGTTCGTCGACCGGTGCGGGTGCGCTGCGGTGACGGTCGTGTCCGTCACCGACGTCACGCCGCGGACGGCCGCTCATCAGCAGCCACCCGACGATCACGGCGGCGATGCTGGCCAGCGTCAGACGCAGGTTGTCGCCGAGCCCGGGCTGCTGCTGCTCCAGGATCACGAACCCGGCGGTCACGAGCGTCCACACCAGCGCGACGGGGATCAGGACCTTCCAACCGAGGTCCATCAGCTTGTCGTAGCGGTACCGGGGCAGCGCGCCGCGCAGCAGGATGAAGAAGAAGATGAAACCGGCCATCTTGAGGAAGAACCAGACGCCGCCGATCAGACCGGCGATGGCGTCGGGAGCGCCGAAGGTCGGACCGGCCGGACCGCCGAGGAACAGCGTCACCACGATGGCCGACATCGTGACCACCGACATGAACTCCGCCAGCATGAACATGCCGAAACGCAGCCCCGAGTACTCGGTGTTGAACCCGCCGACGAGCTCCCCCTCGGCCTCGGCGAGGTCGAACGGCGGGCGTCCCGCCTCCGCGACCATGCCGATCACGAACACCATGAACGCCGGGAACAGCGGGATCGCGTACCACCCCGGGACGCCGGCGACGAGCCCGTCCCCGGACTGTGCGGCGACGATGTCCGAGACGCGCAGCGAACCCGTGTAGATGACCACGCTGGCCACCGCGAGTCCCTGGGCGATCTCGTAGGAGATCATC
>JAWLFE010000008.1:81739-85140 GCA_041685735.1 Nitriliruptoraceae bacterium | reverse complement strand
GAGTCCTACATCACCGGCCGCTTCGGCTGAGCAGCAGCGCGGTCGGATCCGGTGCTGGGACCGTGCCAACGTCCTCGGTCAGTTCTCGGTGGCGACCACGGGCAGGGACCCACGCAGGTCACCCGACTCGAACGCCTCGAGGACCGATGGGTGCTGGGTACCGAGGACGCAGCCAGCCTGCTCGCGCAGGCCGTAGCGCAGGGACAGCCGCTCGGCCTCGTCGGGTGACAGGGGCAGGGCCGCCACCAGGGCCAACAGTCGGTCGGTTGCGGGGCGGACAGCGCGCGCGGCTTCGTAGTGGATCCAGGTACCGGTCCGCGCCTTCTCACGGACGAGTCCGGCGGCCTTGAGGCTGCCGAGTGCACGGGAAACCTGGTAGTCGGCCAGACCGAGCACGTCGGAGATCTCGCACCCGCAGAGCGTGTCCGGGACCTCCAGCAGCAGTCGCAGGACCGCGATCCGCCGTGGGTCGCTCAACGCCTTGAAGGCGATGGCGGCCGCCTCGGTGTCGGCGTGCTCCCCGGTCGTCCTGGGCGACATCGGATCCCCTCCACTCCCTGCGGCGGCTTCGTGGTTGCAGGTTGATGCAAGTAGAAGCTAGGCTCACCTGCACCAGGGTGCAACCAAGCGTAGCGCCACGCCTCCGGGGTGGCGGCGACCTCTCGGAGCGAACTCATGAGCGTGGATGGAGCCGACCGGGGCGTGTCCGGAACGGACCTCGCTTCCGGCTCGTCGGGTGGCCTGGGGACCTTCGAGCGGCTGCTGTCACTCTGGGTCGCGCTGGCGATCGTCGCCGGTGTCGCCGTGGGGCAGTTCGTCCCCGCGATCCCAGAGACCCTGTCGCGGTTCGAGTACGCGCAGGTCTCGATCCCGGTGGCGGTCCTGATCTGGGCCATGATCTTCCCGATGATGGTGCAGATCGACTTCGGGGCGATCGTCGGCGTGGGGCGCGAGCCGAAGGGCCTGCTCGTCACCACGGGGATCAACTGGCTGGTCAAGCCGTTCACCATGTTCGCGATCGCCTACGTCTTCCTGCTGGTGATCTTCGCACCGCTGATCCCCGAGGAGTTGGGGCGGCAGTACCTCGCGGGAGCCATCCTGTTGGGGGCCGCACCCTGCACCGCCATGGTGTTCGTGTGGAGCTACCTCACACGTGGTGATGCGGGCTACACGCTGGTCCAGGTCGCGGTGAACGATCTGATCATGCTGGTCGCGTTCGCGCCGATCGTGGTCCTGCTGCTCGGCATCTCCGACATCGACGTGCCCTGGGACACCGTGTTGCTGTCGGTGGTGCTCTACATCATCATCCCGCTGGTGGCCGGCTGGCTGACGCGGATCAGCCTGATCAAGCGCCACGGCATCGAGTGGTTCGATCGCGTGTTCATGCGGCGCATCGCGCCCGTGACCCCGGCCGGTCTGATCGTCACGCTCGTGCTGTTGTTCGCCTTCCAGGGCGAGGTCATCCTCAACAACCCGCTGCACATCCTGCTGATCGCGGTCCCCCTTATCATCCAGACCGTCCTGATCTTCTGGCTCGCGTACCGGACCATGCAGGCGCTCAGGATCCGTCACGCCATCGCCGCACCCGGTGCCATGATCGGCGCGAGCAACTTCTTCGAGCTGGCGGTGGCCGCGGCAATCGCGCTCTTCGGGCTGCAGTCACCCGCCGCACTGGCCACCGTCGTCGGCGTGCTCGTCGAGGTCCCGCTGATGCTCGCCCTGGTCTGGTACGCCAACCGCACCCGCCACCGCTTCCCGACGGTGTCGGGAAACGCGCCGGCCTCCGGTCCCTCCGGTGGGGCGCCCGCCTGATGTGCGCTCCCCGCCTGACGCCGGCCGCCGTCGAACACCTCGCGGGCCGGCCCCTGCTCATCCGGGTCAGTCCGCGCCACGGCTGCTGCGGTGGGCACGCGCTGCTGCCGGTCGCCGAGGTGGGGACGCCCGATGATCCCGACGGCTACCGCACGGAAGCGGTCGATGGGGTCGTCTGCTTCATCGATCCGACGCTGGGTGATGACCTCGGTGACTGGACGATCGAGGTGTACGGGATCGGACGCTGGAAGCGGTTGCAGATCGACGGCGCGGAGGGGCTCGATCCGGTGACACACGACCACGGTCACCGGCCCTGACGGGACGCGGACCCAACGGCGGGAGGCCCTCCGTGACGGAGGGCCTCCCGGTCGTTCGTGGATGTCCGGCCTCGCCGTGTGCGAGACCGTTGCTGTCGGTCAGCTCCTGCTCAGCTCACGGTCCCGTGCAGCGGCTTCCGAGGCGCTCGTCGCCTGCGGTTCGGCGCGACCGACCCAGATCAGCCCGGCGCCGGCGAGGATGAAGGTCAGGCCGAGCCCGGCCAGCAGCGCCGAGAGGCCGAGGGCCATCTGCAGGGTGGAGTGGGTGACGGTGCCGACACCGAGTTCACCGAACAGCCCGTGGACGGTTCCGGTCCAGGCCATCTCACGTGCGGGACCCTCGATCGGGTGCATCCGGTCGAAGTCGGTCCAGTAGCGCCCGTCGATGTCGAACTCGTACTCGCCGGCCTCGAAGACCTCACCGTTGTACTCCACGGTCTCGTCCAGCACGACGGTCTGGGTGTCGTTCATGACGTGGTAGCCGACCACGGCCATCTGGAACATGTACTCCGTCGCGCTGTTGACCAGCGGGTCGTCGGGGTCGAGGTCGCCTTCGACCACCGGGTAGCCCCAGTCGTCGGTGAGCATCGTGAGGATGGCCTGTGCCTCCTCGGGGCTGCCGCGGTCGAGGAGCTCCCCGTCCTCGTTGTAGGCGAGCGTGACGTTCTGGGCCTCGCTGAAGCTCTGCAGTGAGTCGTAGCCGTCCTGGGTCATCGAGTAGGCGAACCCACCTCCCAGGATGAAGGCCACGCCGATGGCTGCCAGAACCATCCCCAGGGTCCGAAGTCGCTTGTTCATCTCTTACCCTCCATGCGCTCTCGCGCGGTTGTGAACCTGGTCCTGAGCATCGTCGAGGTGGTCGATCGCAGCCATAGGCAAGGGGCCTGACGTGGTGGGACCAATGCCCCGACCTGTTGGGACGAACGGCCGCGGCACCGCCGATGATCACGGTCCCGTCGGGTCCTTGCGCCCCTGGGCTCAGAGGTCGGGGAGTCGCTCTCCGGCGTGGATCGCGCGGACCGCCGCCAGGGTGTCGGCCTCGGTTGCGGGCTTGTCGGGGCGGTAGCCGCGGACGCGCGCGAAGCGCAGCGCCAGGCCGCCCGGGTACCGCGTCGAGCGCACCAGCCCGTCGAACGCGATCTCCACGATCAGCTCGGGACGTACGTGGACGACGTGGCCGTCACGGTGGGTCTCGCGCTCGAGGAGAGCCTCGGTCTGCCAGGCCAGCACCTCGTCGGTCAGGCCCTTGAAGGTCTTGCCGAGCATGATCAG
>JAWLFE010000008.1:70619-81639 GCA_041685735.1 Nitriliruptoraceae bacterium | reverse complement strand
CGGCAGGCCAGGTGGAGGTTCGACAGCCACCCGGTGCGTCGGCCCGAGCCCCATTCGGCCGCGATGACCACCAGGTCCAGGGTGTGCACGGGCTTGACCTTGCGCCAGCCCGCGCCGCGGCGTCCGGCCTCGTAGGGCGAGTCCGGGTCCTTGACCATCACTCCTTCGTGGCCCGCCGCCAGGGTGTCGCGCAGGAACCTCGATGCGGCTGGCAGGTCGTCGGTGACCAACCGCTCCATGCGCAGCGGGGGCGGCACGACCCGGTCGAGCGCGTCGAGCCGCCGCTGCAGCGGTTCGTCGATCAGGTCCCGCCCATCGACGTGCAGCACGTCGAAGAACCGGACCGCCAGCGGGACCTCGTCGCGGACCTCGTCGACCGGCCGCTCGCGGCCGAAGCGCTGCATCGTCTCCTGGAACGGGCGGGGCCGTCCGTCGGCGTCGAAGGCGATCGCCTCGCCGTCGAGCACCGCGCGGTCGACGTCCAACGCCAGCGCCGCCTCCACCACCTCCGGGACGCGGTGGGTGACGTCGTGCAGCGTCCGGGTGAAGACCGTGACGTCATCGCCGGAGCGGTGCACCTGCACCCGGGCACCGTCGAGCTTGGCGTCGAGCCACACCGCACCGGCGGCCGCCATCGCCGCGGTCAGGTCCTCGGCGGTCGATGCGAGCATCGGCTCGATCCCGACCCCGACCTGCAACCCCACCGCATCGAGGTGGTCGGCCCCACCGTCGCGAGCCAGCCGCGCCGTCGCACGCAGGTCCCCGCTGAGCATGGCGGCTCGCCGAACGGCACGTTCCGGGACCTCGAACGCCCGGGCGATCGCCGCGACGAGCAGCCCCTCCAGCGACCCCTGCCGCAGCTCCCGCACGATCAGCGACCGCAACCAGCGTTGCTCGTCCTCGGTGGCGCGTCCGAGCAGGTCCTCCAGCGCATCCAGCCGCCGGCTGCGCGACCCACTGCCCGCCGTGACGTCCGCGATGCGCTGCAGGGCGTCGTCCACGTCCTGCAGCGACAACCTCGACGTTGCTGCAGGCGGCACTTCCGCACCGAACACCGCCGACGGACCCAGATCCAGGCGTGGCTGACGGGGTTCGCCGGAGAGGTAGGCGACCCCGGTCGTGAGCTCGTTGTCAGTGAGGTCGCGGAGGAGGTCGGTCAGCAGCTCGATCTTGACGGTGCGCTTGCGGGTTGCGGCGATCCGGGTCGAGACCTCCACGATCGTCGCGAGCTGCACGTGGACCCCTCTCCGACCACCGGGCGGCCATGGCACGGTGTGCAGGGTACGACGAGGCGTCGGGTGTACCGTCTCGGGCTCAGGACCGGGGGGTCGGGTATGGATCGTCGGATCACCGCGAGCACGTCGGCTGCCATCGCCGCTGCCGTGCTCCTGGGTGCCGCGGTGCAGGAGGTGTTGACCTCCACGGACCCGATCCCGGTCGACGTCGCGCTGTACGGCCTCGGGGTCCTGATCTCCGTGGCGGTCCCGGTGACCGGCGCCGTCCTCGTGGCCCGGCGCCGTGCCGAGGGGCTCGCCGTGCTGGTCACGGCCGCGCTCATCGCGCTGCCGGCGATCGCATCGCTCGGCTACTTCCTGGCGTCGGCATCGACCTCGGGCGGCTCGGGCGGCCCGGGAAGACAGACCGCGACGACGGCGCTGTACCTCGTCGCGCAGGTGGCGATGGTGGCGGCGGGCGCCGCGGCCTGGGGACTGCGCGACGCCGACCGCTGGCGATGGGATCGTCGGGTGCGGGCCCCCTACGTGGCGCTCGCGGTGGTCGCGCTGCTGCCGACGGGTGCGAGCCTCGTGACGCTGCACGGTGTGTTCTTCCCCGTCGCCATGCTGGTGAGCCTGAACGTGCTGGACGTGGCGATGCTGGCGCAGGCGGTGGTCTTCGTTGCGCTGCTGGTGCTGGCGGCCCGGCTCCCGCGCCGGACCGCGGCCGTGCTGTTGCTGGTCCTGCTCGTGCCGCGGCTGTACGAGTCGGTCGCGCAGACGGTACGTCAGGTCCCGGGCGTCGAGATGGGGCGGGGACCGGTCGACTGGTTCGGGATGGCCGCCGTGGCTGTCCTGATCGCAACCGCATGCTGGTGGCTCGCCCGTACCGACCACACGTCGGTCGGCACCGACCCGGCGCCACGTGACGGATCGGTCACCCGCTGACCGGCCCGGTCACGCCCCGAATGGTCTTCGCGTGGACCCCGCGTCGATGATGGTTGGTGAGAGGTGCAGGGATGCACCTCTCACCAACCATCCTGACGGCTCGGCCTATCCGCAGCAGCTGCCCTGGGACTGGCCCTGGGTCTGGGCGGCAGCCTGAGGGAGCTCGGTCCTCCGGCCGGCAACGACGCCCGCAAGCTCGCGCCCGTCGGCTGGCCCGCCGCCGTTCGCGTCGGCACCCGCGACCCCGACCGAGGCGAGCTCGCGGACCTCACCGGCCAGCGCATCGGTGGAACAGACCCCCGTCTCGGGCAGGACCAGTTCGACGCGGGCGGCGGCTTCGTGATCGCCGACGAGCTCCGCGACCACCGATCGGACCTGCTCGTAGCCGGTCAGCATCAGGAAGGTCGGCGCACGACCGTAGGACTTCATGCCGACCGCGTAGTAGCCGGTCTCCGGGTGTGCCAGGTCGGCGGCGCCGTGGGGGCGGACCGTGCCGCACGAGTGCAGGTTCGGGTCGATCAGGGGGGCCAGCGCCGGGGGCGCTTCGACCGTGGGATCGAAGCTGACCCGCAACTCCGAGGTCAGCGAGTGGTCGGGCCGGAAGCCGGTCAGGGCGACGACCTCGTCGAACGGACCGATCTCACGTTCGGATCCCGGTTCGGATCCTCGGGGGCCGGTCCCGTGCACCACGACCGCGCCGTCCCGACGCTCCAGGCCCGTGGTCCGGAACCCGGTGATCAACTGGACGCGTCCGCTCTCCACGAGGCCCCGGACCATCGTGCCCAGGGCGCCGCGGCGGGCGAGGGTGTCGTTGACGCCACCGCCGAACAGGCGGCCGGTCGCCTGCCCGCGGATCGCCCACGTGACGCGGGTGCCGGGGGCGCCGTCCGCGAGGTGCGTGAGGTCCAGGATCGCGTTGAACGCGGAGTGGCCCGCGCCGACGACCAGCGTGGAGCGGCCGACATAGCGGTCGCGGTCGACCCCGCCCGCATCCGGGATCCGCTGCGTGATGTGATCCGCGAGTTCGGCCTCACCATCGACGGGGAGGCCGTCGCTGCCGATCGGGTTGGGGGAGTGCCAGGTGCCGGTTGCGTCGATGACCGCGCGGGCGCGCAGGCGGTCCCGGCCGTCGTCGCCGTCGACGATGAGCTCGAAGGGCAACTGATCGCGGTCGGTGCTCCACAGCTTGTCGGCACCGGCGCGCGTGATGTGGCGGACCCGCGATCGCGTCTGCAAGGACGAGGCGATCCGTGGCAGCTGCGCCAGGGGGTCGAGGTAGTGCTCGACCAGCGCGCCGCCGGTGGGATAGCTGTCGGGGTCCGGCGACATCCAGCCGGTCGGTTCCAGCAGGCGGCGAGCCGCCTCGTCGACGACGTAGCTCCAGGGCGAGAACAGCCGGACATGCGCCCACTCTCGCACGGTTGCGCCCGGACCGTCGCCGGCTTCGAGGATGACGAACCGCTCACCGCGTTCGACGAGGTGGGCGGCCGCGGCCAGGCCGACGGGGCCGGCTCCGATGATGGCGATGGGGTGGTCGGGCATGGTGGTGCTCCGGTCGGCTGGGTCACAGTCGGATCGACGAGTATCGATCTGATAGGTGACAATACATCGACAGACGTCGATACGTCAAGGGGGGGCCCGCCCACCCGCGAGGATGGCCGCCGTTGAGCGCGCAGGGTCAGGTGACCTGCAACGAGCGCTTGGCCAGGCCCATCCAGAAGCCATCGATGACCTGCTCCGGTGCCGCGTCCGGTGCGGATCCGGCCCCAAGGGCGACGAACAGGGGAGCGAAGTGCTCGATCGTCGGGTGCGCGTAGGGCATCCCGGGCGCGGTGTCCCGGAACGCGGCAAGCGCATCGACATCGCCGCGCTCGAACGCCTCCCGCGCCCAGGCATCGAACTCCTCCGACCAGCCTGGCGGTGGCGCGTCGGTCGAGCGCCAGTGCTCGCGCGACAGGAACGGTAGGCCGTGTGTGGTGAAGCCGCTGCCGATGATCAGGACGCCATGGTCGCGCAGCTCCCGCAGGCGGCTGCCAAGGTCCAGCAACGCATCCGGCTCGAGCGTCGGTAGCGACATCTGGAGCACCGGGATGTCCGCGTCGGGGTACATCACGCTCAGGGGCACGTACGCACCGTGGTCGAGCCCGCGGTCGGTCCGGACGACCTCCTGGCCGTCGGGCATCATGGCGGCGACCGCGTCAGCCAACCCCGGAGCTCCAGGAGCTGCGTAGGTCGCCTCGTAGAACCGCTGCGGGAAGCCGCCGAAGTCGTAGACGAGCGGGACGGGTTCCGTGGCACCGACCATCATGGGTGCCGCCTCCCAGTGCGCGGAGACGATGAGGATCTGGCGGGGACGGGGAAGTCGGGTGGCGAGGTCACGCAGTTCGCGGGTCCAGCGCTCGTCGTCGACCAGCGGGGGCGCGCCGTGGCTGATGAACAGCGCCGGCATCGGCGTCGCACGCGATCCCGTGCCAGCATCGGTCGCTGTCCTCGTCATGGTCGCCACGCTCCGGTTCGTCGGGGGCTGCGGACGGTGCATCGAGGTTGAAGCGTCAACCATCGGTACGGTACGTGGCGTTGCTTGAAGCGTCAATGACATGGCATGCTCCGCCGGCGGGCGGCCGGAGCGGCACCGGGCGGCCAGGGACGCCACGAACGCCACGTGGGTGCGGCGCAGCCACTCGCCCCACCACGTTCGATGGGAACCGCAGGCACACGAGGGAGACGTATGGACAACTGGTTGGACGACGCGGAGCAGCGTGCCTGGCGCTCCCTGGCGGCGGTGATCCTCAAGCTGCCCGCGGAACTCGACCAGGCGCTGCAACGCGACGCCGGTCTCAGCCACATCGAGTACTGGGTCATGGCCCTGCTCAGCGAAGCACCGCACCAGCGCCTGCAGCTGAGCCACCTCGCCGCGCAGGCCAACGCATCGCTGTCACGACTCTCCCATGTCGTCACGCGACTCGATCGACGAGGGTTCGTCGTCCGCGAGCGGGCACCGGATGATGGCCGTGCGACGTTCGCCGTGCTCACCGATGCAGGCCGGGTCCAGGTCGAGGCCGCGGCCCCCGGACACGTCGCGACGGTCCGGGCACTGGTCTTCGACGGTCTGAGCGACCAGGACGTGGCGGATCTGGAACGGCTGTGTGCCTCGATCGCGGGCCGCCTGGACCGTGGTCGGCCGGTGTGAGCTCGCAGCAGTGGCGGTGACCGTGCGGTTCTGGGGTCCGATGGCCCTGGGGGTCACGCCAGGCGCACCTCGACGGCATCGATCTCCGCTGCCGGCGTGGCGATCAGTGCACGATCGAACCGGTCGAGGTCGCAGGCCAGCCGCAGATCCTCGGGTGGGGCCCAGTCCGGCCCGTCGTCGCTGAACAGACGCCCGGCGTCAGACGGAGCGACACGTGCGAGGTAGGGGGTCGGGTCCGGGTCGTGGCCCTCGAAACGCGCCGCGATCAGTTCGGCGGCGGCCAGGTCCTCGTCGCCGTTCCGGCCGAGCGAGGCGCCGGTGATCACGAACACGACGTCGCGGACCTCGGCGGTTCGCAACGCCTGCGCGGTCGCGCTGGCTGTGACGAACGAGCCCGCCAGCACGATCCCGCTCCCGACGGTTCGCACCAGTCCCTGGGTTCCCGCGGAGGTCCGGTGCACGATCGTGCGACCGGCGAGTTCGGTGCGGGCGATCTCGGAGGGGGAGTTGCCCAGGTCGAACCCGGGAACGGGGATCCCTCCCTGTTCGCCGGCCAGCAACGCGTCCGGCAACACCGTGGCCCGCAGGGTCGTCGCGTGCTCGCGCTCGGCCACAGCCAGGACCCGCGCAGCGCCCTGCTGGTAGGCCCACGGCACGGTCGTGAAGGCGCGCAGGACATCGATGACGACCACGGCCTCGGCCGGGGCCGCAGCCTCGAGGTCGACGTAGGTGACGGTCATCCAGGGGCTCCCGGTGGTCGACGCGTGGCGGTCACGCCGACGACGGCGAGGTCGGCGAGGTCGCGGTGGAGGCGTCGGTGGTCAGGAAGCGACGGAGTCGGCCGTGCGCGTCGAGCATCGCATCGATCGGCACGTACTCACCGCGTTGGTGAGCCTGCGAGGTCAGGCCCGGGCCGTAGTTCAGCGCGGGGACGTCCACCTCAGCGAACCGCGCCACGTCGGTCCATGCCTGCTTCGCCGCGACGTCGGCCCCGACACTGGCGGTGAAGGCGCGGACCAACGGCGCGTCCATCCGTGGAGGCGCGGCCGGAGCGCGGTCGAAGACGGTGACCTGCGCCCGGTCGCCGACGCGGTCGATGACCTCCGCGACCGCGTCCTCGGTGGAGCGCGACGGGGCGAACCTCAGGTTGAGGTTGATGGTGAAGGTGCCCGGCACGATATTGCGGACCGGCACGGCACGCCGGGCGTCGGTCGGGCTCAGGCCGGGCGTCCAGGCCTGGGTGGCTGACCAGACGTCGCGATAGAGGATCCCATCCACCTCGACGTCCCTGAGGTGGTCCCGGTCCAGTTCCTCGAGGAAGCTGCCCGCCATGGTCAGCGCGTTGCGGCCGTGCCACGGACGGGCGGAGTGCGCCTGCCTGCCGACGAAGGTGACCTCGGCCTGCAGGCTGCCGAGGCAGCCCAGTTGGATCTGCCCGTCGGTGGGTTCCAGGACGATGGCCAGGTCGGCCTCACGCAGCCAGGGCACCTGGTCGAGCACGTCGAGCAGTTCGTTGGTCTCCACCGCCCCCTCTTCGCCGGCGTACAGCACGAGCACGAGGTCGTAGGGCGAGGCCTCGCGGAGCGCAGGGTCCTCGAAGGCCTGCATCGCCAGCACGTTGCCGGCCTTCATGTCGGAGGCACCTCGCGCCACGACGATGTCGCGTCCGTCGTGGGTCTCCAGTCGGGGCTGGATGTCGTCCTCGGTCGGGGGGACGACATCGAGGTGGCCGACCAGCAGCACCAGCGGTCGATCGCCGCCATGCAGCCGTGAGGACGGGCCCGGTTGACCGACGACGACGCTGTGCCCGACCCGGACGACCTCCTCGCCGAGCGCGGTGTAGCGGGCGACCATCGCGTCGGCGATCGGGCCCTCTTCTCCGGTCGTGCAGACGTAGCCGCAGTGCTCGAGCAGGCGATCGACCAGATCGGCACGTACGTCCGCGACGGGTGCATCCAGCCGCCCGGCGGTGCCGCCGACAGCCCTGTCGTCGCGGCCGTCGTCGTGGCCGTCGACCTCGCCGTCGTCGTGGGCGTCGACCCGACCGTCGCTCATTGGTTCGCGTGCAGGTCGGCGTTCAACCCGCCCCAATCGCCCGTGGTTCCTTCGCGGGCCAGCGCGACGACCTGCCCGGTCTGGGAGTCGCGCCGGAACAGCAGCCGGTCGCGTCCGGACAGGGCGGCAGCCTTCACGACCTCGCCGGTCGGGATCGTCACCTTGGTGCCGGCGGTGACGTAGAGCCCGGCCTCCACGATGCAGCCGTCACCGAGCGAGATGCCGACGCCGGCGTTGGCGCCGATCAGGGAGTCCTCGCCGATGCTGATGACCTGGCTGCCGCCCCCGGACAGCGTGCCCATGATCGACGCGCCCCCGCCGACGTCGGAGCCGTTGCCGACGACCACACCGGCCGAGATCCGACCTTCGACCATCGACGCGCCGAGCGTGCCCGCGTTGAAGTTGACGAAGCCCTCGTGCATCACGGTCGTGCCGTGCCCGAGGTAGGCGCCCAGCCGGACCCGGTCGGCGTCCGCGATCCGCACGCCGGGCGGGACGACGTAGTCGGTCATGCGCGGGAACTTGTCGATGCTCGTGACCCGGACGCGGTGGCCGGCGGCCCCGAGCGCGAGGCGGAGGCCTTCGAACCCCTCTGGGTCACACGGGCCGAGGTCGGTCCACACCACGTTGCTGAGCAGCCCGAAGGCGCCGTCGAGGTTGGCGCCGTGCGGGCGGAGGAGCCGGTGTGAGAGCAGGTGGAGGCGCAGGTAGACGTCGTGGGCGTCGGTCGGCGGTTCGCTCAGGTCCTCGACGAACGTGGCGACGGGCACGCGTTCGGTGCGGGTGGGGGCGGGCGCGACGGTGTCCGCCGTCACGCCGTGCACGGCGGTGACCATGGGGTCGTCGGCGGCCACCTCGGTGCCGTCCAACACGCCCGGCGCGAGCCTGAGGGTTGCACTGCCGCCGTCGTGTTCGAGCGCCGCGGCCAGGGCCACGGCCATCCCGGCATCTCCACCGGTGGCCACGAAGGGGAACCAGGTGTCGAGGACCTTGCCGGTCGACACGACGCGGGTGGCCAGGCCGATGCCGACGGCCGCGTAGGGGGACATGGGTGGCTCCAGCTGCTGGCGGGTGGCGGTCGGCGGGGAGCCTACCGACGCATGCCCGGAGACCACCTCGGCTACCGTTCGCACCCCTCAAGAGTTCTCGAAAGGCTGACGTGGCGCAGGATCGGCAGGAGCCGTCGATGGAGGAGCCGTCGATGCAGGAGCCATCGACGGAGGAGGCGTCCGAGCCGGACGCCCCCGTTGCCGAGCCCCGCGCCGCCGACCCGGACCCGTCGGCTTCCGACGTGTCCGACGGATCGCTCGACGGGGGGATCCTGGAACCCGATCCCTTCGACCCCGATCCCGACGACGAGGTCGCGCCGCTCGAGGAGGTCGTCGTCTACCGACCCGTCGAGGCAGCGGCGCCGGTCCGCGGTCCGGTCGCGCTGGGAGGCACGGTGATCGCCGGACTGCTGATGGGCACCGCGGACGTGATGCCCGGGTTCTCCGGGGGCACGGTCGCGCTGGTCGTCGGCATCTACGAGCGGCTCATCGCCAACATCCGCCAGGGTGCGCGGTGCCTGTCGCTGCTGGTCCGCGGCCGACCACAGGACGCTCTCCGCGCGTTCCTGGCCATCGAGTGGCTCTTCGTCGGGGCGTTGCTCGCCGGGATCCTCGTCGCCATCTTCACACTGGCCGGCATCCTGCGCACGCTGATCGACGAGCAGCCGGTCCTGCTGAAGGCCACGTTCTTCGGTCTGGTCCTGGGGGCCGCGGTGGTCGCGTCCCGGGAGTTGCGCAGTCCGTCACCGTGGCACGTCCTGATCGGGATCGTCGCGGCCATCGCGACGTTCGTGGGGCTCGGTGCGACCGAGGGCGGGTTGTTCACGCCGTCGCCGTTGACCCTGTTCGTCGGGGGAGCGATCGCCGTCAGTGCGATGATCCTGCCGGGCATCTCCGGATCGTTCCTCCTGTTGGTGCTCGGACTCTGGGAAGGGGTCATCGATGCGGCGGCCGACCGCAGCATCGGCCTGCTGTTGCTGTTCGGCCTGGGTTGTGTGGCCGGGCTCGCGGCCCTGTCGACGCTGCTGAACTGGCTGTTGGCGCGCTTCCACGACATCGTGCTGGCCGCGCTGATCGGCCTGATGGTCGGGAGCGCGCGGGTGCTGTGGCCCTACCCATCGGACGCCGATTTCGTCAACGTCGAACTCGGCGCACCGGAGGGCACGGCATCGTTGCTGGCGCTGGCCGTCGCGCTCACGGCGTTCTCCGCGATCTGGATCCTGAGCCTGCTCGCCACCGCGATCCAGCGACGTCGGGCACGCCGGGCACCGGTCACGGTCGAGGGCACCGGCGTGGACAACGCGACCGTCGACCCGCCGCCCGCCGACTCAGGCGGGTAGCACGCCGTCCGCGATCGCGGCCTGCCAGCGGTCGACCGCGGCGCGGCAATGGTCGACCGTCGGGACCAGTGCCAGGCGCATCCATCCCGCGCCGCCGGGTCCGAAGGAGCGGCCCGGGGTGGCCAGGATCCCCGCATCGATCAGCGCCCGCCCGTAGGCGGCATCGTCACCGCCCGGGACGCGGAACCACAGGTAGAAGGTGGCGGCCGATCCGGAGACCTCGATCCCGGCCTGCTCGAAGAAGCCGAGTAGCACGGCACGCTTGGCCGCGAACACCGATCGACGTTCGTCCACGTGGGCCTGGTCGCTCCACGCCGCCACGGCGGCGGCCTGGATGAAGTCGGGCGACCCGGAACCTGTCGTGACGCGCAGGCGGCGCAGCCGTGCGATGAGTGCCGCGTCGCCGATCAAGGCCCCCGATCGGTAGCCGGTCATGCCGGACCGCTTCGACAGCGACACCACGGCGATCACGCCCGTCAGGTCGCCCTCGCAGGCCTCGAGCACGGAGGGGGCCGGTCGGTCGAACCAGATCTCCTGGTAGCACTCGTCGGAGGCCAGCAGGAGGCCGTGCTCCCGGGCGGTCGCGACCTGGCGTCGGTAGTAGCCGAGGTCGACCGCGGCGCCCGTCGGGTTGTGCGGGTAGTTCACCCACGCGATCGAGGCACCCTGCAGCCGGTGCCGTTCGAGGTCCGTGAGCTCCAACCGCCATCCGTCCTCAGCTCGGAGGGTGACCGGATCCGGCAGCCCACCGGCGAAACGGGTCCCGCGGTCGTAGATCGGGTAGCCGGGCTCGCCCCACAGCACGTGGCGGCGCATGCCATCGGGGTCGACGACCGCCAACGGCAGGTGGAAGATGGCTTCTTTGCTGCCCGCGGTCGCCAGGACCTGGGTGTCAGGGTCGACGAGGACGCCGTGGCGGCGCGCGACCCAGTCGGCGATCGATCGGCGCAGCGCCGGCTGGCCAGCCGCGCTCGGGTAGCTGCTCTCCGGGGTGAGCGCGTCCACCAACGCCTGCCGGATGAAGTCCGGGGTCGGTTCGTGGGGATCGCCGACCGAGAAGTCGACCAGCGATCCCCGCTCGAGGGTGTCGTTGAGCGTCTGGGTGAAGTAGCTCGGCAGTTCTTCGAGGACCGGGTTGGTCGGAACGGAGTCGGTGTCCGGGGTGGTCGGAACGGAGTCGGTGTCCGGGGTGGTCGGAACGGAGTCGGTGTCCGGGGTGGTCGG
>JAWLFE010000008.1:54493-70519 GCA_041685735.1 Nitriliruptoraceae bacterium | reverse complement strand
TGGTCGGAACGGAGTCGGTGTCCGGGGTGGTCGGAACGGAGTCGGTGTCCGGGGTGGTCGGAACGGAGTCGGTGTCCGGGGTGGTCGGCACGGAGTCGGGGGCCTGTCTGGCCGGCACGTTCGGTTCGGATGGCACCAGCGGTAGTCTCCGGGCGGGTCGGTCACGCGACGCTAACCGCTCAGCATCGTGGCTCGCACCATCGGCCGCCACCATCGGCCGCCATGATCGGCTGCCACCATCGGCCAGGACCGCCGGAGACCGTTCCCCGGCTGCGGACGCGTGACGAGGAGTTGGTAGCCGTGGTCGATGGATCGGATCGACCGGACGCGCCCGGGGAGCCCGGTGTGGCCCGGGAGCCGGTGACGTCCAGCCCCGGTGTGATCGGTGTGGTCGGTGCCGGTTTGATCGGCGGATCGATCATCCGGGCCTGCCTCGAGGCCGACCGACCCGTGCTCGTGACCGACCCGGATGCCGCGGCGATGGCGGCGGCAGCGCGAGCGGGTGCGGTCACGGGCGAGCTCCAGCAGCTCCGCGACGAGGCCGACGTGGTGTTCCTCTGCGCGCCCCCGACGGCGATCGCGGCGCTCTGGCAGACGTGGTTGCAGCTGACCCCGACGGCCGGATCCGTCGGCGCCGAGCGCCGATCGATCGTCATGGACGTCTCGTCGGTGAAGGCGCCGGTGGTCTCCGGCCTGACATCGGCCGACCTGCCGCTCGCCACCGCTGACACGGTCCTCCAGCTGTCGCACCCCATGGCGGGTCGCGAGCGATCGGGGTGGTCCGCGGGTGACGGTGGGTTGTTCCGCGACGCGACCTGGATCCTGGTGCCCCATGCGGCGGTCACCGGCGCGGAACTCGCCCGCAGCATCGCCACGGTCGAGGTTTTCGGGTCGACCGTCTGCTGCATGGAGGCCGGTTTCCACGACCGCTTCGCCGCCGTCACGAGCCATATCCCCCACGTGCTCGCGTTCGTGTTCCAGTCGCTGGTGGACGATGCCGATCGCACCGGGTGGCGCCGCTTCTCCGGTGGGTCACTGCGCGACGTCCTGCGGATCTCCTCGTCGAACCCGACCCTGTGGACCCAGATCCTGGCCGGCAACGCCGATCAGCTCGCGCCCCTGCTGCGGGACCTCGCCGACCGGCTCGACGGGTTCGACCCGGCTGCCGACGTCGACGGCGGCCAGCCCCGGCCCCTGCCTCCGCCGCCGCCCGAACGGCGCGTGACGGCGGCGATGTCTCTCCCTCTCGGCGACCTGGCCGCCGACCTGCTGGTCACGGCCGAGCAGGGCCTGCACCTCGATCGCTGGGTGATCGATCACACCGGTCCGGGAGGGCCGAGCCTGCGGCTGACGTTCGCCCCGCAGCTAGCATCGGGGGCATGACCGACGCGACGACCGATCTGACCACTGACACCACGGCCGACGGCACCCGCACGATCCTGGTCCGGTGCTCCGGACGTGACCGGCCCGGGATCACCACCGGGCTGCTCGGTGTGCTCGCCGGCAGTCGGGCCGAGCTGTACGACATGGAACAGGTCGTCGTGCGCGAGCGGCTGACCCTGGACCTGCTCATCGGGGTCGCCGAAGGTGACGATGTGCTCAAGGAACTGCTGTTCCACGGGTGGGAGCAGGGCCTGCAACTGGACTTCGAGGTGGTGGAGCCCACCTCCTCACGGGTGGGGTTGCCGCGCTCGATCGTCACGGTGATCGGTCCGACGTTGCCGCCCGCCGCCCTGGCTGGCATGACCGCCGCGATCGCGTCCGGCGGAGGCAACATCGATCGCATCGCCCGGCTCGCGCGCTACCCCGTCGTGTCCTACGAGTTCGTCGTGGTCGACGGGTCGATCGATGCGATGCGGTCGGCGCTGGTCGCGGCCGCGGGCGAGCACCGGGTCGACGTCTCCATCCAGCGCCAGAGCCTGGAGCGGCGGGCCAAGCGACTGGTCGTCATGGATGTGGACTCGACGCTGATCCAGGACGAGGTCATCGAACTCCTGGCAGCCGAGGCCGGTTGCGCGGCCGAGGTCGCCGACATCACCGCCCGGGCGATGGCCGGTGAGTTGGACTTCGGGGACTCCCTGACGCTGCGGGTCGCCAAGCTCGCGGGCACGCCGGTCGAGGTGCTCGAGCGTGTCCGTGGACGCGTGCGTCTGACCCCGGGTGCGCGGACCTTCGTCCGGACGCTCCACCGACTCGGCTTCACGGTCGCCCTGGTGTCCGGCGGGTTCCAGGCGGTCATCGAACCGATCGCACGGGAGCTCGGGATCAGCCATGCGGTGGCCAACCACCTCGAGGTCGTCGACGGGCGGCTCACGGGCCGACTGACCGGAACGGTGATCGATCGGGCCGGCAAGGCGGCGGTCCTGCGGGACATCGCCGGGGCTGAGGGCATCCCGTTGGAGCAGACCGTCGCGATCGGCGATGGAGCCAACGACCTGGACATGCTGGCCGCCGCCGGGCTCGGGATCGCCTTCAACGCCAAGCCGGTGGTCCGGGAGCAGGCCGACACGGCCGTGTCCGTGCCGTACCTCGATGCCGTGCTGTTCCTGCTCGGCATCCGGCGCGAGGAGATCGAGGAAGCGGACGCGCAGGACCCCGACCTGCAGCTCGACGGGTTGACGCCCGTCCCGGGCATCCCCCCGGTCTGATGGTGGTGGCGCCCGGCGACGCAGGCGTCAGTCGCGTTCGACGCGCAGCACGGCCTCCATCACGTCGGTCCGTCGGACGATCCGCATCCCGGCGCGCCGGTAGAGCGCGATCGCGCCCTCCATGGTGACGTCGTCGACCTCCAGGGCCACCCCGGTGAGGCCGCGCTCCCGGAACGCGCCGATGGCCGCACGGAGCAGGGCCATCCCGATCCCCTGGCGGCGCCAGTTCGGTACCACCCCGAGGTCGCGGACCCAGCCGTCCTCGGCGGCGGTCTCGGTCCCGGCCCGACACACCGCCAGGCCGACGACCTCGCCGTCGTGTTCGGCGAGCAGCAGGAGCTTGGGGTCGAAGGCCGGGTCCCGTTGGATGCGGTCCTCGATGAACTCGTCGAAGCCCAGCGGCAGATGCGTGGGGACGTCGGCGAACGCGAGTTGGTGGGCCTTCCAGGCCGCCTCCTCGTCCTTGCCCGGTTCGAAGGCACGGCAGGTGACGCCCGTTGGCCAGGCCGGTGACGGGGGATCGGCATGCAGGTCCAGCCGCAGTTCGAGCAGGTGGCGGACCGGTTCGTAGCCGCGCCCCGCGAAGAAGCGGCGGGCCCGGTCGTCACCATCCGCGATGGCGGTCCGCAGGATCGCGTGATCGCGTTTGAGTTCACCAGCGGCGCGGCGGGCCCGATCCTCGGCCCGATCGTGCAGGAAGCTCGCCAACCCGTTCCCGGTCCAGTCAGGGTGGACGCGTCCCTCGACATGTAGGTCGAGTTCATCGGTCCAGGGGTCGACGTCGGCATGGAACTCCGCGTAGGCCACCAGGGGAGGATCGGCCTGCGGATGCTCGACCAGCAGGACGTCGTTGAGGTCCCCGACGTCACGCCACCGTGCTCGCAGGTCACCCTCCCGGATCGTGACGGCCCCGATCCGGTCCATCGAGCACGCAGCGAACAGGGCCGCGACCTTCGGCAGATCCGCGAGGCTCGGTCGGCGCAGCGCGTATCCCGGGGGTGCGGCCCGCAGGTCCGGATGATGCGGGTCGGTGAGCACGAGACACAGCGTAGGCGCGACCGCGCGCAGCGTGTGCTTCCGGAGGGACACGTCCGCAGTGTCGCGCCGTGACCGCACGCCGCGACCGTTACGATGCCGCCTGCCCGAGCGCCCGCCCCACCCTGTCCGACCATCCGGACCGCCTGGAGGGCCCGGCCCGTTCCGTCCACCCCGACCGGAAGGTCAACCCGTGGCCCGTGTGACCGTTCATCATCTCACGCAACCTCGACGTCTGCCGCTGATCGAGGAGGACGGGTTGCGTACCCGTGCTGATCTGTCCGGGTTGCTGGGTCCGCCGGAGGGCATCGATACGACCGCGCCGGGCACCTACGCGCACGGCAAGCGGGTGTCGGGCTGGTTGTCCGAGGAGTACGCGCGCGGGCAGGTCGCGGAGCTCGGTGCCGGTCGGGTGTCCTACACCGTCGATCCCGCCAAGACCCTGGCGGCGCCGGCGTCGCGGCGCTCGGGTGACCTCGCCGCGTACTGGGAGGCCGCCAAGCCACTGAAGGACTGGCTCGCGGACGGGGACGTCCCGGAGGACCTGGAGGTCCACCAGAACGTGCCGGTCCGGGCCAAGCACGTGACGCTGCACGCGCCACTGCTGAGCGACGAGGACCTCGGGGAGTACGCCCCGCTCGTGGCCGCGGTCGCCGATGAGGACCGGTTGTCCGCCAAGGCGTTGATGCACCTGGCGGTGATCGCCTCGGATGCGGACTTCGACTCGGTCGACTTCGTTGCGGCCTGTGCGCTCGCCTGGCGCGACGAACCCGACCCGCCGAAGCTGGTCCGGGAACTGATCGAGACCGACCCGGACAAGGTCGTCAGCGCGGCGCTCGCCGAGCACGGTGCGACCGCGCCCGAACTGACCGCGCGCCTGCGCGAGGTGCTCGAGGAGACCCGCCAGTGGTCCGAGGAGAACGGCTTCGACCCCGGCCAGGGGATGTTCGCCCGCACCGCCGCGGTCCTCGACGAACTCCCCGCGAAGGCCTGATCAGGCGGGTGAGGAGCCGGGTCAGAGGCTGACGATGTTGAGGTGGGTGACCCGTTCGGTGCCCTCGTCGTCCTCGACCTGGAACCGGACGCGCTGACCGATGCGCAACTCCTGCAGGCCAGAGGCACGGAAGGCCTCCTCGTCGAAGGCACGCTCGACGAGCCCATCGTCGAGCAGGGACCCGGTCCGCGTGCTCGCGTGGTAGTTCCTGATCGTGCCCTGCGGCATGCCGAAACTCCTCTAGGCTGACAGCACGCGGCAGGATAGCCGCAGGGAGGCGGACCCCGATGAGCGAGCAGGAACAGCCGGAGGACGGTGCGGTCGAGCAGCCGCAGGAGTCGCGCACGCCGGTCACCCAGATCCTCGGCCGCGTCTTCATCGGCGTGCTGGTCCTGGTGTTCCTCGTGTTCGCTGCCGCCAACGCCCAGTACGTCGACTTCTCGTGGGTGCTCGGCGAGACCCGCGCCCGGTTCGACGACACCGGTGGCCACGTCGAAGGTGGCGTACGGCTGATCTTCCTGCTGACCGGGACGTTCTTCCTCGGCATCCTGGTCGGCGCCCTGTTGTCGTGGCAGGAGTACCGCCGCAAGCGACGCGAAGCTCGCAAGGCCCTCTGACACCGGTCGTCGTCAGGCAGCGCACCAGCGCCTGCGGCGCCTCGAAGCTGTCAGCCGGCCAGGTCGGTCAGGTCCGTCCACCCCTCCAACAGCGTCGAGGTGGCAGGTCCGACCGGGCCACGTCGCAGCCCGGCGAGATCGGCATCGATGTCGACGTCGTCGCGGAAGCCGGCGGTGTGCTGCTCCGCATACGTCGCGCCGGCGGCAGCGGCCAGTTCGCGGTGGCGGGCTGCCGAGTCGTGCCCGTAGGCGGTCGGGATCCGGCCGACCGGCCGGCGCAGCAGCCCGCCGGTCCCACCGTCCCTGGTCGGTGAGACCACCACCTCGGCGTCCGTGGTCACCACCCGGCGGACATCCTCAGAGCTCAGGCGCGGGAGATCGGCCGCGACGACCAGCAGGTCGGCCGCGGGATCCAGGGTGACGGCGGCCGCGTCGATCGCATCGTTGAGGTCGGTGACCCACGGGGGATCGATGTGGGCTTCGACACCCAACGCCGAGGCGGCGGCAACCGCCTCTGGACCGCTCGCGGCGACCAGGATCCGGTCGATCGGTGATGCGCACAGGGCGCTGATGACGTCGGCGAACATCGCCGCGGTGAGTGCGGCCCGGTGCTCCGGCCGCAGTGCCGCTGCCAGGCGTGTCTTGCCGCAGCCGGGGCTGCGCAGCGGAACGAGGGCGATGGTGGTGGTCACGGGACGCGACCCTACCGTGGGCTCGGGCCGTCCCGGTGGCCGTCCAGGTGATCGCGGCGCCGGCCGTGGTGACCTGGCGGCGTTATCGATCGCCGCCGAGCATCGGCGACTACGCTGATCGGGTGCTCACGACGGTCAGGAGGCACGCCATGGGACAGGTGGCCGTCATGGGAGCGGGGTCCTGGGGGACCGCGTTCGGGATGATGTGCGCCGACGCCGGTCAGACCACGACCCTGTGGGCCCGACGCGCCGACCTCGCGCACGAGATCGCGACCGAGAACACCAACAGCGGCTACCTCCCGGACGTGACGCTGCCGGAGGCGTTGCATGCGACCGATGATCCGGCCGAGGCGCTCGTCGGTGCGGAGATGGTCGTGCTCGCGGTGCCATCCGTCGGTATCGCGGAGCAGTTGGCGGACTGGGGTGGGCACATCTCCTCGGACGCCACCCTCGTGAGCCTGATCAAGGGTGTGGACGTCGCCAGCATGCGGTTCGGTAGCCAGGTCATCGCCGAGACCCTGGATGTCGATCCGAAGCGTGTGGTGGTCGTCAGCGGACCGAACCTGGCCAAGGAGTGTGCCGCCCGCCAACCGTCGGCGACCGTCGCCGCCAGCCCGGACCTGCGACGTGCCGAACACGTCCAGGGGGCGGTCATGGCCCCCTACTTCCGCGTCTACACCAACGAGGACAAGATCGGCGTCGAGGTTGCCGGGGCCGTGAAGAACGTGATCGCGCTGGCAGCCGGCATGGCGCACGGCATGGGGTTCGGGGACAACACCATGGCCGCGGTCATCACCCGCGGTCTCGCGGAGATGACGCGGCTCGGCGTCACCCTCGCTGGCTCCCCCCTGACCTTCGCCGGGTTGGCGGGTGTCGGTGACCTGGTCGCGACCTGCACCTCGCCGAAGTCCCGGAACCGGACCGTCGGCGAGCGGCTCGGGCGCGGCGAGGCGCTCGATGACATCATCGCATCGATGAACATGGTGGCGGAGGGCGTGAAGTCGTCGCGCGCCATCCTCGGACTCGCCGAGCAGGCCGGTGTCGACATGCCGATCACGCAGGGGGTCGTCGCGGTGTGCCACGCGGGGCACGACCCCCACGACCTCGTCGATGCGCTGCTGTCCCGTGACGCCAAACCCGAGATCTACGGGATCGACGTGTGAGTCGGTCGAGCCACTCTCCGCCGCCATCCGCCGCCTCCCGGGCGCCCGGCTTCGTCCTGCTGCTCGATGGACCGTCCGGGATCGGTACCTCGACGACCCTGGCAGCGGTCCAGGCGGCGTGGACGCGGGTGCGGCCCGGCCCCCTGCTGGACGTCGGGATCGATCGGACCCTGACGGCGTTCGGCGCGGAACTCTCGAGGTGGTGGGATTTGATCGAGGCGCCGGAGCTGTCGGCCGACGGCGATGCCGGGACGCACTGGGGGCCGCTCGGGCGCGAGGTCGTGCGCGCGTTGCCGTCGGTCGCGGCGACGTGGGCGACCCAGGGCTTCGACGTCGGGGTCGATCACGTCCTGCGTGATCGCACGACGGCTGCGGAGCTGCGGGAGGCGACCGACGGACTCCCTCGACTCCATGTCGGCCTGACCTGTGATCCGGATGTGCTGGAGGATCGGGCGCGAGGTGCGGGGTCTCCGGAGACCGCGGATCTGCGGGCAGGGAAGGCGCTCGCCGAGTTGGCGGTCTTCGGTTCGGTGGCACGACGTGACCTGGTGTTGGACACCAGCGAGTCGGAGACCGACGAGTTGGTCACCGAGATCCTCGACCATGTCCGGGATCGTCTCACGCGGTGACTCACAGGCGACGGGAGGGTTGTCGGTGAACAGCGGGAACCCGCCGGGACCTGACGGCGTCTCACCGCCCGACAACGGTCGCAGGTCAGCGCGCCGTTCCCCTGGCCCACCGCTTCTGAGGAGTTGCCCATGTCACGCCACCCCACCCGGCTGGTTGCCGGAGTGATCGCGGTCCTGCTGGCGGCATGCGGCGCCGCGACGACCGACGAAGGAGCCACGTCGGATGGCGGGGCGGCGGGTACCTGTCTGGAAGGCACCGAGGATTGCGTCGATGCCGATCTGGACGGAGGGGCGCCGGGGCCACCGGACCTCGACGAGGGGCCGTCCCCGGACGAGGACGCGATCCACGAGGCGCGGGAGCTGCTCGGTCAGCCGGAGGCCGAGGCCCTTGAACACTTCGACGACGTTCGGCTCGGACGCCGCGATGGGGAGGAATTCGAGGTGACCGACGACCACCAGCCGGGCCGCAAGACGATCGCGACGCAGGAGGATGGGACCGGTGTCCACCGGGTCGTCGAGGTCGTCGTGGAGACGCGCGACGGTCAGGAGACCGTGACCGCGGCGTCCTGAAGAGCGTCGGCCGCAGCCACGCCCGAAACGTGAGGGGGACCTGACCATGTCCGACGGTGACGAACCCCGCCTGCTTGCGGGTGGGAACCCGCAGATCCCCAAGGGGGACGGGGACGCGCCGGTGCAGGCCTACATCGCGGCGATGCCAGACTGGAAGAGCGATGTCGGTCGTCATCTCGACGAGCTGATCGTGCGCACGGTTCCCGGGGTCAACAAGGCCGTGCGCTGGAACTCGCCCTGGTACGGGGTGGAGGGCCAGGGGTGGTTCCTGAGCTATCACTGCTTCACGAGGTACATCAAGGTCACGTTCATCCGCGGCGCCGACCTCGACCCGATCCCGCCGGTCGGCTCGAAGGACCCGGACGCCCGCTACGACCACATCCACGAGGGCGAGGACATCGACGACGAGCTGCTGGCGAGCTGGATACGCCAGGCCGCCCAGCTCCCCGGCTGGGACGGGTTCTGACCACCGGGCTCAGGATCCGGGGCTGTCAGGCCTCCAGGCGGCTGCCGCCGCAGCTAGTCGAAGCTGATGCCGAGCGCCTGGACGATCTTGCCGGTCTGTTCCATCACGCCGCTGGTGAACTCCGCCGATCCGGGGCCGACGGCGTCCACGTCCGACCACTGGTCGGCGACGTCCTCCGGCGTCGGGACCCCGTCGAACGTCGCCCCGTCACCCTCCAGGATCGCGACCCGGGCCATGTAGCCGCCCCCGACGGAGTAGATCTTCCCGGACTCGGTGCAGGACTCGGACGCCAGGTAGGCGACGAGCGGAGACACGTACTCCGGCTCGAGCTTCTCGAGCAGCTGCGGAGGCATGATGTCCTCGGTCATCCGCGAGGCCGCGACCGGAGCGATCACGTTGGCGGTGATGCCGTACTTCGCCCCCTCGATCGCCAGCGTCCGGGTCAGGCCGACCTGACCCATCTTGGCGGCCGAGTAGTTGGACTGTCCGAAGTTGCCGTACAGCCCGGAACCCGAGGTCGTGTTGATGATGCGGCCGTAGCCCTGCTCCTTGAGGTGGTTCCAGGCGGCCCGGGCTACGTGGAACGCTCCGTAGAGGTGGACCTTGATGACCAGGTCGAGCTGCGGTTCCTCCAGCTTGGCGAACGAGGTGTCGCGCAGGATGCCGGCGTTGTTGACGACCACGTCGACCCGGCCGAAGCGCTCCAGTGCGGTCTGGACGATCGCCTGCCCACCCTCCCAGGTGTGCACGCCGTCGTAGTTGGCGACGGCCTCGCCACCGGCGTCCACGATCTCCTGGACGACCGCGTCGGCCATCTCCGAGCCGCCACCGCTGCCATCGCGTGAACCGCCGAGGTCGTTGACCACGACCTTGGC
The DNA here is from genome assembly GCA_041685735.1 of Nitriliruptoraceae bacterium. Taxonomy (GTDB): domain Bacteria; phylum Actinomycetota; class Nitriliruptoria; order Nitriliruptorales; family Nitriliruptoraceae; genus CSSed11-175R1. The sequence continues at coordinate 60,830 of JAWLFE010000008.1, read as the reverse complement.
GCCGCGGCTGGCCAGCAGCAGCGCGTGGCTGCGGCCGAGGCCGCCCCCCGCCCCGGTCACGATCGCGACCCTGCCGTCGTAGTCGATCTGCGCCACGGAGATGCCTTTCGTCTGCTCGTCACATCGTCTCGGCGAGCCGGCCGGCCGCCTCGGTCGTCGCCGCGGGACCCTACCCTCGGCCAGGACCATGGTCGGTACCGAACGCCGTGTGCACCGAACGCCTGGCAGGAGGTGCCTGTGTCCGTTCCACTCGCCCACGCGCTCTGGTTCACCGATGCACGACCGGCCTACGACTGGTCGTTCGCGGCGGAGACGCTCTCGCTCCTCGCCCTCGTCACCGCCATCGTCGGTGCGACCGCGTGGCGGGTCGCGGCGCGCTTCCTGCCGCGCCCCGAACTGCCCTTCCTCGGCTTCCTGGGGGCGCTCGGGCCCTGGATCCCGCGCCTGCTCGGTATCCACGCGGGCGTGTCGCTGCTGGCGCTCGCCTCGCGTCAGGAGTTCTTCGTCCCGACCTTCCTGCTGCCGGACACCTGGTGGGGTGTGGCCCTGGGGATCCTCGAGGGGATCGTCGGGGTGTGGCTGATCTCCGGCTGGAAGGTCCGACCCGCCGCCGCCCTGTTGGTCATCGCCGGACCGCTCGGGATGCTGGGGTTCGGGATCGTGCCGATCCTGGAGCGCGCCGACCTCCTGGCCATCGGCTTGTTCCTGGTCCTGTTGCCACCCGACGATGAGCGCGCCGGTGGCAGGATCGTCGTCGATCCCGAGCGGGTGCGGATGGCGCTGTTCGCGCTCCGGGTCATCGTGGGTGCCACGCTGATCCTGCTCGCCTACACCGAGAAGCTGGCCCGGCCCGACCTGAGCCTGGAGTTCCTCGACCGCTACCCGGCCTTCAACGTCCTGCAGGTGGTCGGGCAGATGGTGGGCTTCGAGGTCAGCGATCTGGTGTTCGTCCAGTTCGCCGCCGGGATCGAGATCCTGTTCGGGCTCCTGCTCATCTCAGGCGCGTTGCCGCAGCTGACCGTGATCGCGGCGGGCATCCCGTTCAACGCGACGTTGTTCTTCCTCGGCGCCACCGAACTGATCGGCCACCTGCCCATCTACGGCGCGATGCTGGCGCTGCTGGTCTACGGGTCCCGCGCGGACACCGCCCCCGTGTGTTCCTGGCTCCCGCGGATCGACGGCAGGGTGCGGACGATGCCGGCCCGTGACCGAGCGGGCGCGGCGACCCCCGAGAACCGGTGACCCGCGTCGGCTAGGCTCCGGCCGACCCCGCTGCGGAGCCGTTCGCGGGGTCTTGCGCGCCGCCGGTGCGGCCAGGCACGCCGCAGCACACGACGGCCGAACCCGCCCGCCGACCCCGACCCTGGAGCGCACGTGGAGCCATCCCTCCCGCGGCCCGACGGCGGGTTCTCGACCCGGGCGGTCAAGGGCTCGGTCACGGTTCCTAACGTCCGCCAGGCACCCGTCTCTGCAGGGATCTGGTTGTCCTCGACCTGGGGTGCCCAACGCTCCGCCGATGTCGGGGAGCTCCTGCTCGACGAGCAGCCGGGCTACGTCTACGGGCGGTACGACAACCCCACCGCGACCACCCTCCACGGTGTGGTCGCATCGCTGCACGGAGCCCCGGCCGCGTGGTCCCTCGCCTCCGGGACCGCAGCCATCCATGCCACCCTCGATGTGCTGCGTGGGTCGGGACGCATCCTCGCGACCGAACAGATCTACGGCGGGACCTGGGCGTTGCTGCAGCGCATGGCGCGCGACGCCGGCTGGGGCGTCGATCACGCCCCACTGGCGACCGCCGAGCAGCTCATCGCCGCCCTGACCGACGAGCACACGGTCGTGCATGTCGAATCGGTCGCCAACCCGTCCATGGTCGTCACCGACCTGCCAGCACTGGCTGAGGTCTGTCGGGAGCGCGGGGTCGCGCTGGTCGTCGACAACACCTTCGCCTCGCCCTGGTTGTGCCGTCCCTACGAACTGGGCGCGACCGCCGTGGTCGAGTCGGCGACGAAGTTCCTCGGTGGCCACGGCGACGTCGTCGCCGGGGTCGTGGCGGGCGATGCGCCCCTGATCGATGCGGTCCGCCGCCACACCTACGAGCTCGGCGCATCGCTGGGTGCCTTCGAGGCCTGGCTGATCCTGCGGGGGGTGCAGACGTTGTCCCTGCGGGTCCGGCAGGCCAGCGTGAGCGCAGGGACCATCGCGACCGCGCTCGACCGGGATCCCCGCCCCGAGGTGGTGCGCTACCCGGGGCTCCCCGCGCACCCGCAGCACGCGTTGGCGACCGAGCTGTTCGCGGGTCGCGGCTACGGCGCGCTCGTCGTCTTCGACCTGCCCGGTCGGGAACAGGCCGAGGCGTTCGCCGATGCGTGTTCGGTGTTCGTGCGGGCCTCGTCGCTCGGCGGGACCCACTCGCTGGTGCTGCACCCAGGATCGACCAGCCATCGGCAGCTCGATGCTGCATCGCTGGCCGCTGCCGGCCTGAACCCCGGGACGGTCCGGCTGTCGATCGGCATCGAGGACGTCGAGGATCTGCTCGCGGACCTCGACCAGGCGCTCGGGGGCGCGATGCCGGCTGTGTCGGCGCCGTCCGTGACCGTCGCGGTGGACGGGGTCGGCTCGTGAAGCGTGCGCTGCTGCTGTTCGGAGGGCGCTCGACCGAGCACCAGATCTCCTGTCTGTCCGCCCGCTCGGTCCTGGAGGTGATCGACCGTGATCGCTACGAGGTGGTGGCCGTCGGCATCACCCGTGACGGTCGGTGGACCCTGACCGACGGCAACATCGAGGTGGCGGCGGGCCAGCAGCTGCCGGAGGTCGACGACACCGGGCCGACCGTGGCGCTCGTCGGGACGCGGCACGGACCCACCCTCGTCCGGGTCGACGACCTCGACGATGGACACGCGGCCACCTCGAGCCTCGGGCCGATCGACGTCGCCTTCCCGCTGTTGCACGGCCCGTGGGGTGAGGATGGGACCGTGCAGGGTCTGTTGACGAGCGTCGGGGTCCCCTACGTCGGCGCGGACGTGACCGCGTCATCCATCGGGATCGACAAGGCGGTGATGAAGGCGACCTTCGCGGCCCGCAGCCTGCCGCAGGGCGGCTACCTCGCCGTCCACCGCTCGCGCTGGGAGCACGATCCGGACGGCGTCCGGGCGGAGGTGGCCGCTGCGCTGCCGGCACCGTGGTTCACCAAGCCGGTCCGGCAGGGTTCGTCGATCGGGATCAGCAAGGTCCACGACCTCGATGAGCTCGACGCGGCGATGGACGAGGCGTTCACCTTCGACGAGGTGGTGCTGATCGAACAGGGCCTGGAGCACGCGCGTGAACTGGAGGTCGGCGTGCTCGGTGGGGACGAGCTGGATGTCAGCCGGCCCGGTGAGATCGTGCCCTCCAACGAGTTCTACGATTTCGACGCCAAGTACCTGGCCGCCTCCGACCTGCGCATCCCGGCGGACGTCACCGCGGATGTGGTCGACCGCAGCGGTGCGCTGGCGCGTCGGGCCTACCGCGCGATCGGCTGTCGGGGGATGGCCCGGGTCGACCTGTTCCTGCAACCCGACGGCGAGCTGCTGATCAACGAGATCAACACCATCCCCGGCTTCACCCCGAACTCGATGTTCCCGCGCCTGTGGGCGGCGGAAGGGGTCACCTACACGCAGCTCGTCGAACGGCTGCTGACCGACGCGCGCCTGTAGCCGGGGCGCCCAGCGATCGGTCCCCGACTCAGAGATCGACGATCGGGCAGGTCAGGGTCCGGGTGATGCCCGGGATCGACTGGATGCGTGAGACGACCAGTTTGCCGAGCTGGTTCACGTCCTCGGCGGCTGCCCTCACGATCACGTCGTAGGGGCCGGTGACGTCCTCGGCGGTCTCGACGCCCGGGATGTCCTTCGCCGCCAGGGCGACGGTCGCCGCCTCGCCCAGTTCGGTCTGGATCAGGATGTACGCCGCGACGTGCATGGTGGCCTCCCGGAGTCGACCCACGGTAGCAACCCCGGTCGGTGGCAGCCCACCACACCAACGACGGCGAGGCCCCCGAACGGGAGCCTCGCCGCGATGTCGTGTGTGGTGCTGGTGGGCCTGCCGGCGCCCGGCCGTGCGGTCCTACGTGTTGCGGACCGGGGGCCGGGTGACCTTGCCCGCCTTGATGCAGGAGGTGCACACGTGCAGCTTGACGGTCCTGCCGTCCACGAACGCGCTGACCTTCTGGATGTTGGGGGTCCAGCGCTTCGAGGACCGGCGGTGCGAGTGCGAGACCTGCTTGCCGAACCAGGGCTTCTTGTCGCACAGTTGGCAGGTGGATGCCACGGTCACGCCTTGTCGTCGGTCCCGTCGCGCGTCCGCGCGGAGGTCGGGAGGGTGTGGGGGAGTGGGATGGGCCGGGTCGAGGAGCACGCCGCTGCGGGGCGGTCGCGAACGGTTCGCCCCGACGGTGGTACTGGCGGTGGTGCTGGTCGGGCGGTCGGCGTTGGACGCCGGTTCCGCGGAGCACGGCAGATCGCCGAACGACCTTCGCCCACGGACGACGAGCGTAGCAACGGGCGCGGCACGTCGCGACCTCGATGGTGCGGCCTGAGCACAGGGCTACGCTCGCTGCTCCGAGGTCGTGGGAGGTGCGTGCGTGCAGGAAGGCCCGGGTGCGCCCCTGTCGGCCCGTGAACTGCCCGCCCTGCTCGAACGGGTCCACGACGCGTTGACCGACCGGCGGTCGGTGCTCGATGACCTGAACGTGTTCCCGGTCCCGGACGGCGACACCGGCACGAACATGACCCTGACGGTCCGCGCAGCGCTGCAGGAACTCAACGCCACCGCGTCGGTCTCGGGCGTGCAGCGTTCCCGTGATGTGATCCGCGGTGCGATCCGGGGGGCGCGGGGCAACTCCGGGGTGATCCTGAGCCAGGTCATCCGTGCGGTCGTCGAGGAACTGACCGGCCATGCACAGATCGACGCCGCGACCTACGCCCGCGCCCTGACGGAAGCGCGGACGCTGGCCTACGAGGCCGTTGCCGAGCCGGTCGAGGGCACGATCCTGACCGCGATCACCGCCGCGGCGACCGCGGCGACCGCCGCCGTGGAGGACGGGGCGGACCTGGTCACCGCGTCGTCCCGGACCTGCGCGGCGGTGGCGCAGGCCGTCACCCGGACGCACGAGCAACTCGATGTGCTGCGTGCTGCCGGGGTCGTTGACGCCGGCGCTCGCGGGTTCGAGGTCGTGCTCGCGGCGGTCCACGGACACCTGACGGGGCAGGACCCGCCGGTGGTCCTCGACGCCCCCGCGCACGCCGAACGCCACCGCGACGACCGCTGCCACGGGTCGCTCGCCCATCCCTTCGAGGTCCAGTACCTCCTGGACGCCGACGATGACGTCGCGCGGGTGCTGCGCCGCCACCTCGAACAGGTGGGCGACTCCGTGGTGGTGGTGGCCGCCGGCGGGCTGTTGAACGTGCACGTCCACACCGGCAACGTCGGGGCCGCGATCGAGGCCGGGCTCGACCATGGCCGGCCCAGCAACATCGAGGTGACCCACTTCGGGGACCAGATGGCAGCCCGGGCCGCGGCCAGTCACACGGCCGTGGGTGCGGTCGCCGTCCTCAGCGGTGCGGGCGTGCACGCGCTCGCCGGATCCCTGCAGGCGGTGGTGGTCGAGGGTGCGGCGGGGGCCCTGCCGCCCGTTGCGGATCTGCTGGCGGCGATCGGTGACGTGCAGGCGCACCGGATCCTGGTCCTGCCCGGTCACCGCAACATCCTGCCGGCGGCACGACAGGCGGCTGACCTGGCACGCACGGATCGTGGGTTGGAGGTCCGCGTGATCGAGTCGGCGGTGACCCCGCCGGCGGTCCTGGCGGCGCTGGCCGTGCTCGACCCCGACGCGGATCCGGATGCGACGATCGCTGACATGACGGATGCCGCAGGCGCGGTGCGGGCGGGTGAGGTCACGGCGGCGCTCCGCGCAGCCGACACGCCGATCGGCGACGTGCGTGAGGGCCAGTTCCTGGCGATCGCCGCCGGCGACGTGGTCGCGGCGCACGACGATCCGATCGCGGCGCTCCGGGCGGTGCTGGACCACCTCGATGCTGCTGGGGCGGAGATCCTGACCCTGCTCGTCGGCGGCGACGTCGGGGCTGACGAGCATGGACGGCTGGATGCCCTGGTCGCGGCGTCCGCACCGTCCGCCGAGGCGGAGGTCATCGCAGCCGGGCAGCGACCGTCTCGCTACTGGGTGGGTGTCGAATGACCGCGGACCGGGTCGGTGTGGCGTGACCCGGGCATCGGTGGGTAGGCACAGATGGCGGGCATCGGTGGGTAGGCACAGATGGCGGGCATCGGTGGGTAGGCA
>JAWLFE010000008.1:51816-54393 GCA_041685735.1 Nitriliruptoraceae bacterium | reverse complement strand
CGGACCGGGTCGGTGTGGCGTGACCCGGGCATCGGTGGGTAGGCACAGATGGCGGGCATCGGTGGGTAGGCACAGATGGCGGGCATCGGTGGGTAGGCAGAGATGGTGAAGCTCGACGACCGCGTGACCGCGCTGGACGGGGTGGGTCCGAAGCTCGCGACGAAGCTCCAGGAGGGTCTCGGGATCCACACGATCCGGGACCTGGTCGCGCACTACCCGCGGCGGTTCCACGACGCGGGCGAGGTGCTGGACCTGTCCCAGGTCGTCGAGGGTGAGGCGGCGACGCTCTTGGGCGAGGTGCTGTCCTGGTCGACGAAGCGGTTGCCGAAGAAGGGCAGGAAGCGGCCGCTCGAGGTCGCGGAGGGGCGGGTCCGCCAGGCCAGTGGGGCCGTGTTCACCGTGACGTACTTCAACCAGAACTGGCGGGCGCGGACACTGCCTGCCGGGACGGTGGCGGCGTTCAGCGGGAAGGTCAAACGGTTCCGCTCCTCGCTGCAGTTGGCGTCGCCCGACGTGCAGGCGTTGGGCCGGGTGGATGCGGGGGTCGATCCGGATGCGGCAGCGGAACGCCTCGCGCACCAGCGTCTGCTGAGCGTCTACCCCGCGGTCGATGGACTGCCGTCGTGGAAGCTCGCGGAGCTGATCGAGGCTGCGCTCGATGCGCTTCCTCCGTTCGACGACTGGCTGTCGGAGGGTCGCCTGGACGCGCAGGACCTGATGGACCTGGACACGGCGGTGCGCGCGATCCACGCGCCACCGGACGTCCCGACGCGGGACGCGGCGCGGCGACGGCTGGTGTTCGACGAACTGTTCACGTTGCAACTGGGCCTGCAGTGGCGACGCGCCCGGTTGGAGGCGGACACGGTTGGGCAGGACAACGCACCGATCGCCCGTGGTCGGGCGGCGGCGTTCCTGGACGCGTTGCCGTTCGCGCCGACCGACGCACAGCAGCGATCCTTCGAGGCGCTGGCCGAGGATCTCGGTGCCGCGCGTCCGATGCACCGGCTCCTGCAGGGGGATGTCGGGTCGGGCAAGACGGTGGTGGCGGTCTGGACCATGCTCAACGCGGTCGACCGGGGCCGGCAGGCCGCGATGATGGTCCCGACCGAGGTCCTGGCCGAGCAGCACCACCGGACACTGACCCAGCTCCTGGCGCCGCTCGGCGTGAACGTGCTGGACGGCATCCGGGTCGAGGTGCTGACCTCGTCGTCGACGACCGCGCAGCGCCGCCGGATCCTCGGCGAGCTGCTGACCGGCGACGTCGATGTGGTGGTCGGGACGCACGCCCTGCTGGAGGAGGGGGTGCGGTTCGCCGACCTCGGTGTGGTCGTCATCGACGAGCAGCACCGCTTCGGGGTGTCCCAACGGCTGCAGCTCAAGGACAAGGCCGCCGACACCGGCCACGGCCGTGCGGTCCTGCCGGACGTGCTGGTGATGACCGCCACCCCCATCCCACGGTCGCTGTCGCTGACGCTGTACGGCGACCTGGATGTGACGGTGCTGGATGAGCTCCCGCCGGGCCGCATCCCGATCACCACGCAGCTGATCACCCCGGCTGAGGCCTCGCGCCGCCAGAAGCTCTACACGTTCGTGCGGGAGCAGGCGGCCGCCGGGTTCGGGACCTACATCGTGTGCCCGTTCGTGGAGGACTCCGACGCGCTGCCGGGACGCTCCGCGGTCACCGAGCACCAGCGTCTGTCCGACGAGGTGTTCCCCGACCTGACCGTCGAGCTCGTCCACGGCCAGATGCGCACCGACGACAAGGACGCCGCCATGGCGCGGTTCCGGGCCGGCGAGGCGCAGGTGCTGGTCGCGACCACCGTCATCGAGGTCGGCGTGGACGTCCCCCACGCCACGGTCATGGTCATCGAGGACGCCGAGCGCTTCGGGATCAGCCAGCTCCACCAGCTGCGGGGTCGGGTCGGTCGCAGTGGCGACCGCAGCTTCTGCGTGCTGTTCGGCGGGTGGAGCGCACCGTTGAACGATGATGCCCTGGAGCGTCTGCAGGCGGTGGCGGCCACGACCGATGGGTTCGAGCTTGCGGAGACCGACCTGGACATCCGCGGTGCCGGCCAACTGTTCGGCAAGCGCCAGTCCGGCCTGCCGGACCTCAAGCTCGCGAACCTGCGGCGCGACCTCGCGATCATCGGTACGACCCGGGACCTGGCCCGCGAGGTCGTCGACGCCGATCCCGACCTGTCCGATCCGGCCAACGCGGCGCTGCGTGCACAGGTCCTGCGGACCTACGCGGGCGGTCTGGACGCCTTCGCGGCCCTGGAGACCGGGTAGGCCCCCGACCGGCTGACGCGATCGGCAGACCGCGATCGCCAGACCGCGATCGCCAGACCGTGATCGCCAGACCGCGATCGCCAGACCGTGATCGCCAGACCGTGATCGCCAGACCGTGATCGGCAGTACCTGGGCGGTGACCCAGTTTCCGGGGTACGGGGGGTGGCCGATGTCGTGACCGTGGCCAGAACCTGGGCGGTGACCCAGTTTCCGGGGTACGGGGGGTGGCCGATGTCGTGACCGTGGCCAGAACCTGGGTGGTGACCCAGTTTCTGGGCGCGGTCGATG
>JAWLFE010000008.1:48364-51716 GCA_041685735.1 Nitriliruptoraceae bacterium | reverse complement strand
ACCTGGGCGGTGACCCAGTTTCCGGGGTACGGGGGGTGGCCGATGTCGTGACCGTGGCCAGAACCTGGGTGGTGACCCAGTTTCTGGGCGCGGTCGATGCCCCGCCTGCCACGGTCCACGCCTCAGCAACGTGGCTGTTCGGGACGGGCTCGCTGGCGACGGGTGGCTGGCACACTGTCGGATCGAGTGGGGGAGGGCATGGTGACACGGAAGCTGGCGGTGGTGACAGGGGCGTCCAGCGGGATCGGCGCGGCGACGGCCCAGGCACTCGGCGCGCGCGGCTGGACGGTCGTGCTGGTGGCGCGGCGCCGTGAGGAGCTGACCGGCGTGGCGCAACGTCTGCAGACCGCGGGTGGCCGTCCGGTCGTGGAAGCCCTGGATGCTGCGGACCCAGCGGCGGTCGCCGCGATGGCGGGGCGTGTCCGCAGTCAGCACGGTGCGCCGGGCGTGATCGTCAACGCCGCCGGGGCCGGTGCGTGGCGCTGGCCGGAGGACACCCCACCGGACGAGATGGAACGCATGCTCGACGCGCCCTACCGCGCCGCCTACCACGTCACGCAGGCCTTCCTGCCCGACCTGCTCGCCCAGCAGGCCGGGGTGATCGTGCATGTGGGGTCACCAGCGTCGCTCGCGCCCTGGCCGGGAGCGACGGGCTACACCGTGTCGCGGTGGGCGCTTCGCGGCCTGCACGAAGCCCTGCGCCAGGACCTCGCGGGCACGGGCGTGTCCACCTGCCACGTGCTCTTCGGCGAGGTGCCCACGCCCTACTTCGCCGTCAACGACGGCGCGACGGAGCGCCGGCCCGCGGTCGGCCGCATCGTGCCGGTCGCCACCGCACCCGAATGTGCGGAGGTGATCCTTCGCACGATCGACCGGCCGAGACCGCAGGTCGCCCATCCGCCGCTGCTGCGCCTACTGCTCGTCGTCGACCACCTCGCTCCCGCACTCACCCGGTGGCTCCTGCGTGCCACCGGTGCCAAGCGACGGTGACCGCTGGATCCTCCGCATCGCCCTCACCCGTCCCGGGCAGCCCGTTCGGCAACCACGAGGCTGCGGCGTACGCTCGACCATTGAGCATCCCTTTCGGCAACCACGAGGCTGCGGCGTACGCTCGACCATGGGGCAGCCCGGTCGGTCATCGTGAGGCTGCGGCGTACGGTCGACCGCCACGGGAGCGGCCGCCGGGAGGTCTGGGTATGGCAGACGTGCAGCGAGGTGACCTGCTCTGGGAGCCGCCGGTCGATGCCCGGCGGACCAGCCGGCTCGGGCGGTTCCTCGACCGCGTGGAGGTGTCGCGCGGTCTGTCGCTGCCCGACTACGACGCGGCCTGGCGGTGGTCGGTCGACGACCTGCCAGGCTTCTGGTCCGCGGTCGTCGATGAGTTCGACGTCACCTTCCACGAGCCGCCGGCTGCGGTCCTGCCCCACGAGCGCATGCCGGGTGCGGACTGGTTCCCCGGCGCGACCCTGAACTACGCCGCGCAGGCACTCCGCCGTCGAGGGCCACAACCGGCCATCATCGCCCGTTCCCAGACCCGCGACGACATCACGCTCAGCTGGGACGACCTGGCCGAGCAGGTCGCCCGGGCCGCGGCCGGCCTGCGCCAGCTCGGGGTCCGCAAGGGCGACCGCGTCGCGGCGTACGCGCCCAACATCCCGGAGACGCTGATCGCCTTCCTGGCAACCGCATCGATCGGTGCGACCTGGTCATCGTGCGCGCCCGAGTTCGGGGTCCGCAGCGTCGTCGACCGCATCCAGCAGATCGAGCCCACCGTGCTGCTGGTCGTCGACGGCTACCGGTACGGCGCCAAGGCCGTGGACCGCACCGACGAGGTCGCCGCGATCCGCGCCGCTCTCCCGACGCTGCGCGCGACGGTCGTGATCCCCTACCTCGATGCTGCTGCCGCCGGGCGCATCCCCGACGCGGTGACCTGGTCGTCGCTGCTGGCGGCCGGCGACGGCGAGGCGTGGCCCGTGTTCGAGCCGGTTGCCTTCGACCACCCGCTGTACGTGCTCTACAGCTCGGGCACGACCGGGCTGCCCAAGGCGATCGTCCACGGCCACGGCGGCATCCTGCTGGAGCACCTCAAGGTCCTCGGCCTGCACCACGACCTCGGTCCCGACGACCGCTTCACCTGGTTCACCACGACCGGGTGGATGATGTGGAACTACCTGGTCAGCGGCCTGACGGTGGGTGCCACGGTCGTGCTCTTCGACGGCGACCCGGGCCATCCCGACCTCATGACCCTGTGGCGACTGGCCAGTGACATCGAGGTGACCGTCTTCGGGGTCGGCGCTCCGTTCCTGCTCGGGTGTCTGCGTGCGGGCCTGTCGCCCGGAGACGGCCTGGACCTGTCGCGGATCCGCCAGGTCGGCTCGACCGGCGCGCCGCTGCCACCCGAGGGGTTCGCGTGGGTCTACGACCACGTCCACCGGGACCTCCAGGTCGTCTCCGCGTCGGGTGGCACGGATGTGTGCACGGCGTTCGTGGCGGCCTCGCCGCTGCATCCGGTGCGTGCGGGGGAGATCCCGTGCCGGTGCCTCGGCGCGAAGGTGGAGGCGTTCGATCCGCAGGGTCAGCCCGTCATCGGCGAGCGGGGGGAGTTGGTCATCACCGCCCCGATGCCGTCGATGCCGGTCGGGTTCTGGGGTGACCCGGACGGCGCGGCTTACCGGGCCGCCTACTTCGAGGACTTCCCCGGCGTGTGGCGCCACGGCGACTGGCTGGAGGTCACACCGGAGGGTGCCTGCATCATCACCGGCCGGTCCGATGCGACCCTGAACCGCGGGGGCGTGCGCATGGGCACCGCGGAGTTCTACTCCGTGGTCGAGTCGGTCGAGGGTGTCGCGGACAGCCTCGTCGTCCACCACGAGGACCCGGACGGCGGGCCGGGGGAGTTGGTGCTGTTCATCGCGCTCACTGCCGGGCGCGACCTGGATGACACGCTGCGCCGGTCACTCGCCGCGACCATCCGCAGCGAGCTCTCGCCCCGCCACGTGCCCGACACGCTGCACGCGGTCCCCGCCATCCCGCGCACGATCTCCGGCAAGAAGATGGAGGTCCCGGTCAAGCGGCTGCTCCAGGGCGCCAGCGCCGACGACGTCGTCAACCGCGGCGCGATGGCCAACCCCGACAGCCTCGATGCCTTCCTGGCGCTGGTCGACGCCTGACGGACGCGCCGGGCAGCCCCGGGTGATGTGGAAGGTCCGGCCGGGATCCCGCCCGGACCTTCCACGTCACCGGCCACGGCAGGGAGGCCACGGCCGCATACGCTCGGCCAACCCGACCATGAGCGAGCCACGTGACCGACCCCTCGAACACCACCTCGGCTGGTCCTCTCCCGGAGCCCACC
>JAWLFE010000008.1:11133-48264 GCA_041685735.1 Nitriliruptoraceae bacterium | reverse complement strand
CGGCTGGTCCTCTCCCGGAGCCCACCCCGGCTGGTCCTCTCCCGGAGCCCACCCCGCCGGATGCCGAGCGGCGCCCGTACACCCTCACCCGCGCCGACGGGTCCACGGTCGACGATCCCTGGTACTGGCTGCGGGACCGTGACGACGAGGCCACGATCGACTACCTCGAGGCGGAGAACGCCCACACCGCCGAGGTCTTCGGGCCGCTGCGCGACCTCCAGGACCGGTTGTTCGAGGAGATCAAGGGCCGCGTCCAGGAGACCGACGCGTCCGCGCCGATGCTCGTCCCACCCCGCCCCGCCCACGACGAGGACACCGGGTGGCTGTACTACCGCCGCACCCTCGAAGGGCAGCAGTACCCGATCCACTGCCGTCGACCGGCGCCGGACGGCGTCACCGACCTGCGTCGCCTGCCCGAGGCGGACCGCCGGCCGGTCGACCCGCTGACGCCACCCGACGACGAGGTCGTGCTGCTCGACGAGAACGCCGAAGCGGCCGACCACGACTACTTCCGGCTGGGTGGGTTCGCCGTCAGCCCGGACCAGCGCCTGGCGGCCGAAGCCGTGGACACCGACGGCTCCGAGGTCTTCCGGATCCGCGTCCGGGATCTGACGTCCGGCGAACTCCTGGACGATGAGATCCCACGGGCCGCCTACGGCATCGTGTGGTTCGAGGACTCCGCCACGTTCCTCTACACGGTGCCGGACGATGCCTGGCGTCCCCACCAGGTGTGGCGCCACACGCTCGGCACACCGCACGACGCCGACGTCCTGCTCTACGAGGAGGCCGACGAACGCTTCTGGTTGGGTGTCGGGCGGACCCGGTCCCGGCGGTACGTCGCGATCCAGGCGGGCAGCAAGGTCACCAGCGAGTGGCGCCTGCTCGATGCCACCGATCCGAGCGCGGAGCCCCATCTGGTCGCGGAACGCGAGCACGGCATCGAGTACGACCTCGACCACCGCGGGGACCTGCTCTACCTCGTCACCAACGCGGATGATGCGGTCGACTTCAAGCTGTGCGTGGCACCGGTTGCGAGCCCCCAACGGCGGCACTGGATCGACCTGATCGCGCATCGTCCGGGGATCCGGCTGGAAGCGGCGGACGTCTTCGCCGACCAGTTGCTCCTGTCGGAACGCACCGCGGCCCGGACCCAGATCCGGGTCTGCGACCCTGCCACCGGCGAGGGCGAGGTGCTGCCGATGGACGAGGAGGTCTACGCGGCCGGGCTCGCCTCCAGCGCCGGGTTCGACACCCGCACCCTGCGCTACGTCTACACCTCGCTGACGACCCCGATGCAGGTCGTTGACCTCGACCTCGACACGGGGGAGCGGGTCCTGATCAAGGAGCAGCCGATCCGCGGCGGCTACGACCGGGACCGGTTCGTGTCGTGGCGCGAGTGGGCGACCGCCGAGGACGGGACCCAGGTGCCCATCAGCCTGGTGCGTCGCGCCGATGTCGCCCTCGACGGCGCCGCGCCGTGCCTGCTCTACGGCTACGGCAGCTACGAGATCTCGATCGATCCGACGTTCTCCTCGGCGCGCCTCAGCCTCTTGGAGCGCGGCGTGATCTTCGCCATCGCCCACGTCCGCGGTGGCGGCGAGATGGGCCGTGGGTGGTACGAGGACGGCAAGTTCCTGGCCAAGCCCAACACCTTCTCCGACTTCGTGGCCTGTGCCGACCACCTGGTCGAGCAGGACATCGCGGCCCGTGATCGCCTGGCCATCCGCGGTGGCTCCGCCGGTGGTCTGCTCATCGGCGCGACCCTCAACCTGCGTCCCGACCTGTGTGCCGCCGCTGTCGCGGAGGTGCCCTTCGTGGACGTCGTCACGACGATGTCGGACCCGTCGATCCCGCTCACCGTCATCGAGTACGACGAATGGGGCAACCCGGAGGACCTCGACTACCTCGAGGTCATCCGTAGCTACTCGCCCTACGACAACGTCCGCGCCGCCGACTACCCGGCGCTGCTGGTCACCGCCGGCCTCAACGATCCGCGCGTGCAGTACTGGGAGCCGGCCAAGTGGGTGGCGAGGCTCCGCACCACCGCGACGGGTGGGGGACCGATCCTGCTGCGCACCGAGATGGGCGCCGGACACGGCGGCCGCTCCGGTCGCTACGACGCGTGGAAGGACGAGGCCGAGGTCCTGGCCTTCGTGCTGCACCACGTCGGTGCGGCCTGATGCGCGCGGGGAGAGGCTGATGCGGATCGTGGCCGGCGCGGCCAAGGGTCGACGCCTGACCGGCCCGAGGGGTGCGGAGATCCGCCCCACAGCCGACCGCGTCAAGGAGGCACTGTTCGCTTCGCTGCAGCCGATCGTCCCGAACGCGCGGGTCCTCGACCTGTTCGCCGGGACCGGGGCCCTGGGGCTCGAGGCCCTGTCGCGCGGTGCGTCGAGCGTGACCTTCGTCGAACGGGCCCGCCCCGCGCTGGATGTGCTGCGACGCAACATCGAGGTGGTCGCCCTCCCGGGGACCGAGATCGTGGCGAAGGACGTGCTCGTGGCGTTGCGGGGCGAGCTCCCCGGTGCACCGTTCGGCCTCGTCCTCGCCGATCCCCCCTACCACCACCCCAACGCGGAGGTCGCGACCCTGCTGGAGGCACTCGACGGCCACCTCGCACCGGGCGCGACCGTGGTCATCGAACGGACCTCGCGTGACGGTGCGCCGCCGTGGCCGCCGACGCTGCTGCCGGGCACCCCGCGCCGCTACGGTGACACCACGCTGCACCGAGCGGAGCGGCGCACCGACGACGAGGAACCGGCGTGAGCGTGGCGGTGGTCTGTCCCGGCAGCTTCGACCCCATCACGATGGGCCACCTCGACATCATCGAGCGGTCGGCCTCCAGCTTCGACGAGGTCGTGGTCGCGGTCGTCGACAACCCCAACAAGCGGGCGATGTTCACGATCGAGGAGCGCCTGGAGCTGATCGACGCGGAGACGCAGGCCCTGACCAACGTCCGCGCCGAGCCGTTCAGCGGTCTGCTGGTCGACTTCTGTCGTGACCGGGACATCACGGTGATCTGCAAGGGCCTGCGGGCCGTCAGCGACTTCGAGTACGAACTGCAGATGGCGCAGATGAACCAGCGCATCGGCGGGGTCGAGACCGTGTTCATGTCCACCAGCCCGCAGCACTCCTACCTGTCGAGTTCGCTCGTCAAAGAGGTCGCGCGGCTCGGTGGGTCGATCGACGGGACCGTCCCGGCCCGCGTCGAGGCGGCGCTGCGGGTCAAGCTGGAGGCGTCCGGTCCGGCCTGAACGGCCACCCCGGGAGCCCCGGGTCCGGCCGGACGGAACGGTAGGCTCCGCACGTCGGCCCTCGACGCCTGAACCGCCCACCTCCGATCGACCGGAAGCCTGATGTCCGACCAACGCGGCGTGCCCCTGGATGTGGAGACCACCCTGCACGAACTCGAGCAGCTCGTCGGTGGGGCCAAGGCGGTCCCGTTGTCCGCGTCGATCATGCTCAACCGGGCCGAGATCGACGGGCTCGTCCACGACCTACGGACGACCCTGCCGGATGAGCTGACCCAGGCCCGGTGGGTGATCCGTGAGCGCGACGAGATCCTGGAACGTGCCCAGACCGATGCCGACCGGTTGGTCGCTGATGCCCAGGCCGAACAGGATCGCCTGGTCTCCGAGCAGGAGGTCGTGCGCACGGCCAAGCTCGAGTCGGAACGGATCATCGAGGAAGCGCGCGAGCGGGGCCGTCAGATGCGGCTCGAAGCCGAGGACTACGTCGATGCGAAGCTCGCGAACTTCGAGGTGGTGCTCTCCAAGACGCTGTCCGCGGTCGAGCGAGGTCGCGCCAAGCTGCGGGGTTCGATGGACACCGATGCGCTCGCGGACGAGATGCTCGACGCCACCGATGACGAGGACCCGCCGAGCGACGCCTGACCCCGGAGCTGCCACCCTGATGCGACGGGTGATCGTGGCCGGGCTGCACCGGTGGGCGCGGTCGCCGGACGGTGCCCCTGTGGTAGTCTGGCAGCTTCTGCAGCACACCTGCCGGGCGGCTCCGGGTCATATCGGCATCCGACCCGCACGTCCAGCCACTCGCGTCCGTTGCCTGGCGACGCCCGCCCGCGAGGGTGACGGCCGAGACCGCCGCCGTGTGCGTCCGCGAGCTTCCCTGACCACGCCCCCGTCCGCCTGTGAGTCCCACCGTGCGCGTTCCCATCACCGACATCGTCGACCAGCCTGGCGCCAGCCGTCCGGTCCGTGATGCTGTGGACGCGGACGCCTTCGGCACGGATCCCTGGGGACCTGCCGAGGGAGCGCTGCTCGATCCGGTCGAGCTCGATCTGCACCTCGACAGCGTGGTGGACGGGATCCTCGTCCGGGGAACGCTCGGGTTCACGCTCGAGCTGCCCTGCGGCCGGTGCCTCACGACGCAGCGTCTGGATCATGAGGTCGAGGTCGTGGAGCTGTTCGTCGACCCCGCCAAACGCGAGGATGACGAGGACGAGGAGCCTGGCTACGACCTGCTCGATGCCGCGACCGCGATCGACCTGTCGACGATGGTCCGCGATGCGCTCCTGCTCGGCCTGCCTCTGCGTATCCTGTGCCGCGAGGACTGTCAGGGGCTGTGCCCGACCTGCGGCACGGATCGCAACATCACCGACTGCGGGCATGCCGACCGAGATGGCGTCGACCCCCGGTGGTCGGCCCTCGCCGACCTGGATCTTCCGCCCGACTAGTCATCACCGCCCCGTTCGTCGCGACCCGCGACGGAACAATGCCAGCAAGGAGTGCACCATGGCCGTCCCGAAGCGCAAGATGTCGCGGTCCCGTACCCGTCACCGCAAGGCCCAGTGGGCCAAGCTCACCTCGCCGACCTACGCGACCTGTCCGCGCTGCAAGGCGCCGACACGCCCGCACACCGTCTGTGCGACCTGTGGCACCTACGCGGGCCGCACCGTCGTCGAGGTCGACTGACGTCGGTCGCCGACATGGCTGAGCCCACGCCCCACGCCGACCCGGGGGCCGCGGACCTCGCGGCCGTCCTCGACGTGCACCTCGATGACCCCTCGACGCTGGAGCTCGCGCTGACGCATCGGTCGTGGGCGTTCGAGCAGGGCGGACAGCCCACCAACGAGCGGCTCGAGTTCCTGGGCGACGCCGTGCTCGGCCTGGTGGTCACCGACGAGATCTACAGTTCGCACCCCGACGAGCAGGAGGGGCGGCTCGCGAAGCTGCGAGCTGCTGCGGTGCGCGCCGAGTCCCTCGCACAGGTCGCCCGCGGCCTCTCACTCGGTCGCTACATCCGGCTCGGCCGCGGCGAAGCGGCGTCCGGCGGTGCGGACAAGGACTCGATCCTCGCCGACGCGCTGGAGGCGGTGATCGGCGCCGTCTACGTCGACCAGGGCTTCGCCACGGCCTACGATCTGGTGGAGCGACTGTTCGCCGAGCGTCTCATCGAGGTCGCGGCCAGCCACGCGGCGTTGGATTTCAAGACCAGCCTGCAGGAGCTCGCTGCCGCCAGGTTCGAGGTGCTACCGCGCTACGAGGTGACCGACACCGGCCCCGATCATGCCAAGACCTTCACGGCGACCGTCGCCATCGATGGGACGATCGCCGGTCGCGGCGAGGGCCGCAGCAAGAAGGAGGCAGAACAACGGGCGGCCCGGGAGGCGCACCGGCTGTTCGACGACGTGGCAGCAGGTAGGCCACCCGGCTGATCGCGCGCATCCTCGAGGCCACTCGGCACCCGCCGATGAGAGGGCGTCGGCTAGTTTGCGTGGGGTCCGCTCCACGGTGACGCTCGTCGCCCCTGGACCGCGACCCACGCCCTGTGGTGCTACGGCCTGTGATGCCATGGCCTGTGGTCCCACGCCCTGTCGTCCCCGCATGGAAGGCCGCACCCGGTGCTCGAACTCCCCGAGGTAGAGGTGCTGCGACGCGACCTCGAGAAAGAGGTCGTCGGCAAGCGCATCAAGGACGTCAGCGTCCAGACACCCAGCATCGTGCGGCCGTTCCACCGCAACCGGCCCGAGCTCGTCAAGGCGCTCGAAGGGCGGAAGGTCGAAGCGGCCCGGCGTCGGGGGACGGTCATCTTCCTGGACCTGGATGAGGGCCAGACCTGGGTGATCGATGCGGGAGAGCACGGATCCCTGCACCGGCAGACCGCGACCGAGGATCCCGGGCCCGACACCCACCTGGTCGTGACCTTCACGATCGGTGGCGCGATCCACCTCTCGGAGCCGGGTGATGACCCGTCGATCCACACCGGCGTGGTCCCGACCGACGAAGCGCTCGACGCGGCCGGGGTCTCGCCGGACGCGCTCGATCCGCTGGACGACAACCCCACGTGGATGGAGTTCGGCCGGTTCCTGGCCGATGCCGCCGGACCGCTGAAGCTCGTGCTGACCGACCCGACGCGGATCGCGGGTCTCGGCCCCGTCTACAGCGACGAGATCCTGTGGGAAGCGGGCCTGCGTCACGATCACCCGTCGGCATCGCTGTCGACCCAGGAGATCCGGCGGCTCTACCGGGCCATGCAGGAGGTCATCGTCCTGGCGATGAAGGCCGCCGGGTCATCGCTCGACGAGGCCGAGGCCGACGCGGCCATCGACGACGACGGCGAGGCCGCCGACCACCTCAAGGTCTACGGCCGGGCCGGGCTGCCCTGTTCGCGATGCCGCAAGCCGATCGTGCGCACGCGCATCAAGAAGGGCATCTACACCTACCACTGCGAGCAGTGCATGATCTGACCCGACGGCGGGTCGTTGGGGGGAACGTGGTGGATCGCGTCGCCAGATCCCTGACCGTGGAAGGGCGGGTCCAGGGGGTGTTCTTCCGGGCATCGACCCGGCAGGAGGCGCAGCGGCGGTCGGTCGTGGGGTGGGTCGCCAATCGGTCGGACGGCACGGTCGAGGTCTGGCTGGAGGGCGACGCAGCGGACGTCCGGGCGGTCGAGGACTGGATCGTCGCCGGGGGCCCGCCGGCGGCCAGGGTCACGCAGGTCGACGGTGCGGACGTTGAGCCGGTCGGGCATCGCCGGTTCGAGGTCCGCTCGGACTGACCCCGCGAACTGACCCCCGTCCGAGGGCGCATCCTCGTGCGTTCGACCCGATCGAGCCCAGCCGCTCGTCGGAGATCGGGCCGGAGATCGCCCGGGAGGTAGGGCCGGAGGTCGGTGGACGCTGCGCGGTGCGCTGCGGTATGGTCCGTCATGACGAGGTCGCCGGCCTCGACCTGCCTGGCGGTGGGTCGAGCGGCTGCCCGAACCGACCGGCTCCACACCGGCATCCTGGACCGTCCTTCGGTTGGACCTGGCTCCGGTCGAGGCAGGCACCGCCCGGACGGCTGACGCTGGTCGATCCCGAGGACAGCGACGGACGGCCATCGCAGGCCCAGACACACCGGTGGTCGCCGCGGATGCGGCCCACGAACGAGAGGGAGGCACCACGATGGGCAAGGCCCTGATGGGTTCCCACGTGGCACCCGCGAGCCTGCAACTCCTCGACGAGGTGCGGGTCCTGCGCCAGCGTGTCGCGGAACTCGAGCGCGCGCTCGCCGAGGCGGAAGCCGCCCGCGATCGTCGCGAGGCGGACCTCGAGGACCGGGAACCCGCCCACAGCTGACCCGTCCACCCCCGGCGGAGCAACCGCAGACCCGACCAGCGAAGCGGGTCGTTGGAACCGACCGTCGCGCGAAGCGTCCCGGTGACCGGCTCCAGCCTCGACGGGCTGTCCGCCCGCATCGCTAGGCTGCGTGTCCGGCGGTTCCGCGCACCGGGCGATGATCGTGCCCGGTCACGGATGCAGCCCGCCGTCATCCCCGACCACCCCATCGTCGATGCGCCGTGCGCCCTGTGGAGGAAGCGTGTTCCTCAGGTCACTGTCGATGCGCGGGTTCAAGTCCTTCGCCGACCGCACGGTCCTTGAGGTCGAACCCGGCATCACGGTCATCGTCGGCCCGAACGGCTCGGGCAAGTCCAACGTCGTCGACGCCCTGTCCTGGGTCCTCGGGACCAACTCCGCGAAGAAGGTCCGGGGCGGTGCCATGTCGGACGTGGTGTTCGCCGGTTCGCCCACCCGCAACCGTGCCAACCGTGCGCACGTCGAGATCGTGATCGACAACACCGACGGGCATCTGTCGGGCGCGGGCCTCGGGACGGCAGACAGTGCCGGCGCGTTCTCCGAGGTGCGGGTCGCCCGGACGATCCACAGCGACGGCGAGGCGACCTACCAGATCAACGGCGAGGACGTCCGGGCGTTGGACGTCCAGGAACTGCTGTCTGACACCGGTCTCGGTCGTGAGCTGCACACCATCGTCGGACAGGGGCAGCTTGACGAGATCCTCAACGCCAAGCCTGAGGAGCGCCGCCGCTACATCGAGGAGGCCGCCGGGATCCTCAAGCACCGTCGCCGGCGTGAGCGCGCGTTGCGCAAGCTCGACCAGGTCGACGGACACATCGACAAGCTGAAGACGGTGCTGCGGGAACTCCGACGGCAGCTGCGACCCCTCGAGCGCCAGGCGGAAGCCGCGGATCGGCACGCCGCGCTCCAGGCGGAACTGCGCGAGGTCAAGGTCCGCATCGCCGCCCGGGAGCTCGATCGGCTCACCCGGCTGGTCGACGCGGAGGACCGGGACGACTCGTCCACCGGTTCGGCGCAGGCCGACCTGGAGGCGCGTCGTGACCAGGCTCAGCAGCGGGTCGCCTCGCTGGAGGCGGAACTGAGCCGACTGGGTCCCGCCGTCGAAGCGGCGCAGACCACGGTCCACGGCCTGACGTCGCTCGCCGAGCGGCTGCGCGGGACCTCGGATCTGATCGAGGCCAAACGCCGCCACCTGGTCGAGTACGTCGAGGAGCCGCTGGCGGGTCGACCTCCGGAGGAACTGCGCACGCAGGCGGACCGCGTCGCTGAGCAGCGCGTCGAGCGTGCCGAGGAGCTGACCACCGACCGTCAGGCGCTCGACGAGGCCTCGGCCGGCCGTCGCGAGGCGGAACTCGCGCGGCGTGCCCACGAGCAGAAGCTCCAGGCGGAGCGCCGCCGTCGCGCCGAACAGCGCGAACGTGTGCTGCGCTGGGAGGGCGAGGTGTCGGCCCTGCGCGGCTCGACCGCCTCCGCCGAGGCCGAGCTCGGCCGCGTCACCTCGATGCTGTCGACGCTCGACGGCAGGATCGTCGAGGCGGAGCGCGAGGTCGCTGGCGTCCAGGACGAGATCCATCGCCTCGACACGAGCGAGGTCGAGCTCACCACGGCGTTGGAGGCGGCCGAGGCGACGGTCGAGGAGCGCGCCTCGGTGGAGGCCGGCCTCGCCGCCCGATCGCGGGACGTGGATGCCGAACGGGCGTCACAGGTCGCGCGCGCCCAGGCGCTGCGCGCGGCGCTCGAGGAGACCGACGGGGGTGGCGCCGCGCTGTTGTCCGGCGAGGTCGAGGGGGTCCTCGGGCCGGTCGCTGACCACGTCCGCGTCGCCGGCGGCCACGATGGTGCGGTGGCTGCCGCGCTTGGACCACTTGGTGAAGCCGTGGTGGTCACGACCTCGGAGCGGGCCAGACGGGCCGTCGCCTGGCTCCGTGAGGTCGAGGCCGGCACCGCGATCGTGCTGGCGGCCCGCCAGGAGCGTCGGACCGCGGCCCCGATCGACGACGACCTGCGCGAGCGGTTGGACGCGGCCGGGGCGCGCCCGGTCGCCGAGCTGCTGGAGCCGGCCGGTGACGGCGAGGTGGAAGCAGGCGTCACCGCGGCGCTCCGGCAGGTGCTGGCCCGGACCTACGTCGTGCCGGACTGGGACACCGCGGTGCTGCTGCACGGACGTGAGGTCGACCTGACGTTCGTGACCCCTGACGGGGATCTGGCCGGTCCGCACGGGTTCCGCGCCGGCGGTACCAACGAGCGTTCGTCGGTGCTGACCGCGACGGCTGCCGACCAGGCCGAGGCCCGCGCGGACGACCTCGCGGCGGACCTCGACCGGATCGCCACCGAGCGTGAGGCGGCGGCCGCGGCACTCGAGGAGGCCCGTCAGGAACTGAAGGCCGCGACCGAACGCATCAACGAATCGGACGCGCGCATCACGGGCGCGGCCGAGCGCCTCGCCCGCCTGAACAAGGAACTGCACTCCCTGACCACCCAGCGTGAGGTGGTCGCCGCGCAGAAAGCCGAACTCGACGAGGTCCTCGAACGCGACCGGGCCGCCCTGTCCGAGCTGCACGGTCGCGGTCCGGTCGACGATCCGGATGACATCGAGGACGGCCCGGACGACCTGGCTGCCGACCTCGATGACCGTGTCGAGGTGGCACGCGAACGTGAGCTCGACGCGCGCGTCACCCTGGAGCGGACCACCGAGCAGGTCCGTCACCTCGAAGCACAGGAGACCGCGCTGCGGACCGAGGCCGATGAGGTCGAGGCCGCGCTGGCCCAGGCGGCCCGTCGCCGTGAGGCCCGACGTCACGGCATCGAACGCTGCGGCGAGTTGGCGATCGTCGCCCGCGAGGCGCTGGAGGCCCTGCAACATGCTTCCGCCGAAGCCGGGACCGAACGGGACGAGCTGCAGAGGCAGGCGTCGGCCAGGCGCGCGGAGCTGACCGAGGCTCGCGCGGAGCTGGCCGACGTGGTCGCGCAGCTCGACGACCTACGTGAGCACCGTCACGCCGCGCAGATGCGCCGCGCCGACGTCGTCTCACGGCTGGAGGCCCTGGAGGGCCGCCTCCGCAGCGAGCTGTCCCTGACCCCCGATGAGGTGCGCGCGGACCATCCGGACGCCGGCAGCTACGACGCCGATGAGTTGGCCGAACGCGAGGACGTCCTGGTCCGCAAGATCGGCCTTCTCGGGCGGGTGAACCCGCTCGCGCTCGAGGAGTTCAAGGCGCTGGAGGAACGGCACGCGTTCCTGTCCGACCAGCTCGACGACCTGCGCCGTTCCAAGCGCGACCTCGCGGAGATCGTCGTCGCGGTCGATGACCGGATCCGCGAGGTCTTCAAGGCCGCGTTCGACGACGTGGCCCGGGAGTTCGAGCTGACCTTCGAGACGGTCTTCCCCGGTGGCCACGGGCGCCTGGTGTTGACCGACAGCGACGATCTGCTGACCGCCGGCATCGAGGTCGAGGCGCGGCCGCCGGGGAAGAAGGTGACGCGGCTGTCGCTGCTCTCCGGCGGCGAGCGGTCCCTGACGGTGCTCGCCTTCGTGTTCGCGATCTTCCGCGCTCGCCCGTCACCGTTCTACGTCCTCGACGAGGTCGATGCCGCACTGGACGACGTGAACCTCCAGCGGCTGCTCAAGGTCATCCGCTCCTTCCGAGGGCATGCCCAGATCATCATGGTGACCCACCAGAAGCGGTCGATGGAGATCGCCGACGTCCTGTACGGGATCACGATGGGTCCCGATGCGGTGACCAAGGTCGTCGCCGAGCGGCTCCGCGATCAGGCGGCCACGGGCCAGCACCTCGAGCAACGGGCC
Source organism: Nitriliruptoraceae bacterium (assembly GCA_041685735.1). GTDB lineage: Bacteria > Actinomycetota > Nitriliruptoria > Nitriliruptorales > Nitriliruptoraceae > CSSed11-175R1. The sequence goes on along the minus strand of JAWLFE010000008.1, from coordinate 36,859 downwards.
AGCGACGATCCGACCGAAGCTCTGGACGATCAGGCGGAGGTCCCAGAGGGGGCCGACGCGCAGGCGGACGCGCCCTCGCCCGTCGGCTGATCCCGCCCCGGTTCGTCGCGCCCGCGACCACCTGACCCGCGATCACCCGGCCCACCACCACCTGACCCGCGAACACGTATGGTCAGAACGCCCACCCGGTGCCCGTGCCGTCCCGCCCGAGCACCCTGACACGAGGTCCACACCGTGTTCGAAGCTCTCGATGGCATCCCGATCGTCGTTGCGGTCGTCGGCCTGCTGATCGTGCTCGTGGGAGCTGGCCTGCTGAGCACGTCGCGGCGCCCCTCGCGACGCGACGACGCGCGGCCAGACGGATCCACGCAGGCCACCGACCGCGGATCCGAGACCTCCACGGCAGCGACCGACACGCTGCCGGCCCCGGAAGAGGACGTCGACGAAGACCTCGATGTCGCCATCCCGGAGGTGCCCGACACCCCCGAGGCGTTGGTCGAGGAACCGCCGCTGTCGCTGGGGGAGCGGTTCAACCGTCGCCTGGCGCGCACCCGCAACGTGCTCGGTGCGTCGGTCGCCGACCTGTTCGGTCGCGGGGTCACCGAGGATGCCTGGGAGGGGCTCGAGGAGGTCCTGATCGGCGCCGACGTCGGGGTGACCGCCACGATGGAGATCGTCGAGGAACTCAAGCGCCGGAGCCGCGAAGAGGGCGCGACCACCCCAGAGGCGGTCACGGAGCTGCTGAAGCAGGAGCTGCGATCCGCGCTCGAGACCGGCGACCGGTCGCTGGCGCGGGCGACCGACGACGGCCCGACGGTCTGGCTGATCACCGGCGTCAACGGCACCGGGAAGACGACGTCCATCGGCAAGCTCGCCGCCATCGAGCAGCGGGAGGAGCGGCAGGTCGTGCTCGCCGCCGCGGACACGTTCCGCGCCGCCGCAGCGGAGCAGCTCGGGATCTGGGCCACGCGGACCGGCGCGCACCTCGTGCGCAAGGACGAGGGGGCCGACCCGGGAGCGGTGGCCTTCGAGGGGTACGCGGCCGCAGCGGAGCGGGGCGCCGATCTGCTGATCGTCGACACGGCCGGGCGGCTGCACAACAAGTCGGCCCTGATGGACGAACTCGGCAAGGTCAAGCGGGTGCTGGAGAAGCAGGCCGGCCCGCTCGAGGAGACCCTGCTCGTCCTGGACGCGACCACCGGGCAGAACGGCATCGCGCAGGCCAGCGCCTTCATGCAGGCCGTGGATCTCACCGGCGTGGTGCTGACCAAGCTCGACGGCTCGTCCAAGGGCGGCATCGTCGTCGCGATCCAGCGGGAGCTGGGATTGCCGGTCAAGCTCGTCGGCCTGGGGGAGGAGATCGACGACCTCGCCCCGTTCGACCCGGAGCTGTTCGTCGACGGTCTGTTCACCGACCTGACGGGCTGACCCGGAGGTCGCCGGCTGAGCCGGCCGTCAGTCGCCCGCCGGCTCCCACGTCGCCCGGATGCTCGCCATGACCTCGCGCATCCGGTCCTGCTGATCACCGGGTTGCCGGTCCCACACGAACCCGTTGGTGACGATCGCGGTCTCGCCGACGAGCCGGAGCCGCCCGTCCTTGTCCTCGAAGAGCTCGCCGCCCTCCACGGAACGGGACTCGAGGTCCTGCCCGCCGAGATCGGTCCCTGCGCGGGAGGCCGACGCATCCGTGCGCTCTGCGACGGTCACCGCGAGACGCTCGGCGGCGGCCGGTCCGTTGCCATCGGCGTCGGCGACGGCCGCCTCCTCACCGATGGTGATCCCAACGAACCGCCATCCCGGATCGGCGATGAGGTCCGGGTCGACCTGGACGATGACACCGTCGGGCCGTTCTTCCAGCGTGAGGGCATCGAGCAGCTCGGCCGCCGTCCCGATCACCGGACTCAGGAGGGCCCCATGGTCCTGGCCGCGCCACACCAGCGCGGTGCGCGGGACCTCGGTACCCGTGACCTCGAGGAGCTCGCCGCCCCAGCGCTCGTCGAGCAGCTCGACCTCCAGGCCCTCCGCGAGTTCGCCCTCCGGCCAGGCCGGGTCGTCCGACGTCGGATCGACGAAGACCGTGAGCACCGGCTGTTCGCCGGTCGTCACGTCCGCCGTCGCCCGTACCTCCTCGGTCGGGAGCTGCGGGGGCGCCAGCACCTCGACGCGGTCGCCGTTGGGGAGCAGCATGGTGACGCGCTCCGCCTCGTCGGCCGGATCCATCTCCTCGGCGGGATCCGTCTCCTCGGCGGGATCGCTGGCGCGGTCGTCGGTGTCGGTCGCCGACAGCCACCAGACGGCGCCGATGACCACGCCCAGGGTCGCCAGTGTGGCCAGGACCACCTGGCCGTCGCGCCCGCGCCGTTCCCCGCGTCCGGTCGCGTCGTCCCCGTCACTCCCGATGGGTCTCCCTGGTGGTCGGTGGCAGCGAGCCGGTCGCGCCACAGGCTACGTGGCAGTCGATGGCAGCGGTGCGCGACACGGTCCGACGCGGATCACGACCCGTGCCCGTCGGTCGGGCCGGCCGGGTCGGTGGGTCCGGCCGGGTCGGTGGGTCCGGCCGCTACGCTCGCGGGTCACAAGCCGCTCGTGACACCAGCCCCCAGGACCGCCCGTGTTCGATCAACTCAGCACGAAGCTCGAATCGGCCCTCGATCGGGTCAAGGGTCGCGGTCGCCTGGACGAGAAGACCGTCGATGCGACCCTGAAGGAGATCCGCCTCGCGTTGCTGGAGGCGGACGTCAACTTCAAGGTCGTCAAGGGGATGATCGAGCGGCTCCGCGAAGAGCTCGTCGGTGAGGAGGTCTCCAAGGCCCTCAACCCGTCGCAACAGGTCATCAAGATCGTCTCGCAGGAGCTCGAGCGTGCACTCGGCGGCCCGGCGGAGGGTCTCAACCTGACCGGCAAGCCGGCGGTGATCATGCTCGCCGGGCTGCAGGGGTCCGGGAAGACGACCGCGGCCGGCAAGCTGGCCGCGCTGCTGAAGTCCAAGGGCCGCAACCCGATGCTGGTCGCCTGCGACCTGCAGCGCCCGGCCGCCGTCGAACAGCTCAAGGTCAACGCGGAGCGCGCCGGTGTGCACGTCTACGCCCCCGTGACCTCCGGTGATCCGGTCCCGGTGGCCAGGGAGTCGATCGACAAGGCGCGCGAGACGGGCTGTGACGTGGTCATCGTCGACACCGCGGGGCGCCTCGGGATCGACGACGAACTGATCGCACAGGCCCGCGCGATCCGTGAGGCCGTGGCCGCCAGCGAGACGCTGTTCGTCATCGACGCGATGATCGGTCAGGAAGCGGTCAACGTCGCCAAAGCCTTCCAGGACGGCGTCGGGTTCGACGGCGTGATCCTGTCGAAGCTCGACGGTGACGCCCGCGGTGGTGCGGCGCTGTCGGTTCGCGAGGTCACCGGCAAGCCGATCAAGTTCGCGTCGATCGGGGAGAAGCTCGACGAGTTCGAGGCCTTCCACCCGGACCGGATGGCGTCGCGCATCCTCGGTATGGGCGATGTCATGACGCTCATCGAGAAGGCCGAGGCGACCTACACCGAGGAGGAAGCGGCCTCCGCCGAGGAGGCGCTGCTCAGCGGCGAGTTCACGCTCGAGGACTTCCTCCAGCAGATGCAGATGCTCAAGCGCATGGGTTCGCTGCAGGGCCTGCTCGGGATGATGCCGGGGATGTCCAAGCAATTGAAGGACGTGGACGTCGACGACAAGCAGGTGGCCCGCATCGAGGCCATCATCCGGTCGATGACCCCCGAGGAGCGCACCAAGCCCAAGGTGCTCAACGGTCGCCGCCGTAAGCGCATCGCCGCCGGGTCCGGCACGACGGTCACCGAGGTCAACCGGCTGGTCAAGCAGTTCGAGCAGGTCCAGAAGGTGATGAAGAGCGCCGCCAAGATGTCCGGGCAGCAGGGCAGCAAGCCGCCCAAGGGCAAGCAGGGCCGCCAGGCACAGGCCGCGGCGCTGCGACAGCTCCAGTCGGGCATGGGAGGCGGCGGTGGTGCCGGCGGGCTCGGTGGCTTCCAGGGTCTGCAGCCGGCTCCGAAGCGCGGCAAACGACGCTGACCCGAACCTCGCCGGACCGTGGATGGCGCAGCGGGGGAGCGGTGCGGTAGCCTTCCGGGCATCGCACCCGTCCGGGCCCTGTGCCCCTGTCGGTGCTGACCACTGCGCCGGTCTCCGCCACACCGGCTGCCCGCCCACCGACCCTGTGTCGACCCCGCGTCGATGATGACGCGGTCGGTGTAGCACCGAGGCAGCCCGTGCAGGTACGGATCGGCTCCATCCGCCGTCATCGGTCCACCGGGACGGCCCACCAAGGGATCTGTGTCATGGCCGTCAAACTCCGCCTCCGCCGCGAAGGCACCGTCAAGCGCCCGTACTACCGCGTCGTCGCCGCCGACTCGCGCTCGCCGCGCGATGGGCGCTTCATCGAGATCTTCGGCGAGTACCGCCCCCTCGAGGAGCCGTCCTTCGTCCGCATCGACGAGGAGCGGGCCCTGCACTGGCTGTCGAACGGCGCACAGCCGTCGGACGCCGTCAAGAAGCTGCTGCGCATCACCGGCGTCTGGGAGCAGTTCAAGCCCGGCGACACCGGCCGCGACCGCTCCGAGGTCAAGCCCAAGCAGTCGAAGAAGGCCAAGGCCAAGGCTGCCGAGGCAGCGGAGGACGACGCATGAGGTCCGAAGACGTCCTCGAGTTCGTCGCCAAGCAGCTGGTCGACCACCCGGATGATGTCCGGATCGACGTCGACGATGACCCACGTGAGACCGTCCTGGAGCTGAACGTCAACCAGGAGGATCTCGGCAAGGTCATCGGCAAGCGGGGCCGCACCGCCAAGGCGCTGCGCACGCTCGTCAAGGCCGCCGGTTCTCTCGACGACGAGAACGTCACCGTCGAGATCGTCGACTGACTCCGACGTGAGCGACGACCTGGTCGCCATCGGGCGGATCGTCAAGGCCCACGGCATCCGCGGCGAGGTGTCGGTGCACGTCCTGTCCGACGTGCCCGGACGCTTCGACGCCGGCGCCGAGGTCCACCTCGACGGTCGCCCGACCAGCATCGAGGCCAGCCGTCCCCACCAGGGGCGGCTGCTCCTGCGCTTCGCGGGGGTCACCGACCGGACCGCCGCCGAACGGCTGCGCGGGCAACTGATCGAAGCCCCGCCGGCGGATCTGTCGGAGTCCGAGACCTACTACGCCCACGAACTGATCGACATGGCCGTGGTCGATGAGGATGGCGGTGACCTCGGCAGCGTCAGCGCCCTGATCGAACTGCCGGACGCGGCCGGCTACGACCTGCTCGAGGTCACGCGGTCGGACGGGGGAACGTGGCTGCTGCCGACCGTCGAGGACTTCGTCGAGGTCGATGTCACCGAGGACGGGACCGAGCGCCTCCGCCTGGTCGACCCCCCTGCCGGTCTCCTCGATCCCAGCGACGCCGAGGTCGTGCGTCCCGACGAGGGTGCGGACACGTGACCACACCCCGCATCGACATCCTGACGATCTTCCCCGGATGGTTCGACGGTCCCTTGACGACGTCGCTGCTCGGTCGTGCCAACGAGGACGGCCGGCTGGACCTGCGGGTCCACGACCTGCGCGACTACACCACCGACCGGCACCGCAGCGTCGACGACGCCCCCTACGGCGGCGGCGCGGGGATGGTCATGCGGGCTGACGTGCTGACCGCCGCCGCCGAGGCGGTGTGGAACGACCTCCCGCCCGACGCGACGGCGGGGCGCAGCGATCCACCTGCCGATGCCCGCTACCTCGCCGGAGGTGCCCGACCGCGCACGATCCTGCTGACACCTCGGGGTCGCCCGTTCGACCAGGCGATGGCCCGCGAACTGGCCGAAGAGGACCGACTGGTGCTCATCTGCGGCCGGTACGAGGGCATCGATGAGCGCGTCCACGACCTCGTCGCCACCGACGAGGTCTCGATCGGTGACTACGTGCTGTTCGGTGGGGAGGTCGCCGCCGCGGCCATCATCGAGGCGGTCACGCGGTTGCGTCCCGGGATCGTCGGCAACGACGCATCACCCGCCGATGAGTCGTTCGCCGACGGGCTGCTCGAGTACCCGCAGTACACCCGCCCCGCCGATCTGCGCGGTCACGGTGTCCCGGAGGTGCTGAGCTCCGGTGACCACGGGGCGGTGGACCGCTGGCGCCACGATCGTGCCGTGGCGTTGACCCGCGCCCGGCGCCCGGACCTGCTGCGTGGCACCGAGCCGCCGCGCGCTGATGACGGTGCAGGTTGACCCTGCAGGCCTCCTGACCGTATCCTCGCGCGTCGCAGCGCCCGCTGCCAGCATCGCCGCGCCCACCACGTGCACCCATTCACGCACCGAGCCGGCATGCAGGTGGTTGTCAGGTTGGGCCGCGCTCCGGTCCCGGTGCCGTCACCCCACCGGTCGTCCCCACGTCATCGTGCGCCCCCAGGCGCAACGTGCGTCACGTCCACCTCGCGAGCAGGAAGTCCCACCATGAACAAGGTCGACATCGTCGAGAAGTCCCGTCTACGGGATGACATCCCCGCGTTCTGGCCGGGCGACACCGTCAAGGTCCACGTCAAGGTCGTGGAGGGAACGCGTTCCCGCGTCCAGGTGTTCGAGGGCGTGGTCATCGGTCGTCGGGGTGGCGGTCTGCGGGAATCCTTCACCGTGCGCAAGATCAGCTTCGGCGTCGGCGTCGAGCGGACCTTCCCCGTCCACAGCCCCGTCATCGATCGCATCGAGGTGGCCCGTCGCGGCCGGGTGCGGCGCGCCAAGCTGTACTACCTGCGTGACCGCGTCGGCAAGAAGGCCCGCATCAAGGAGAAGCGCGAGTCGCAGATCGCCCGCGCGTGACCCTGCGCTCCCCGATCGGGGAGCCGCCCGGTCCGGGCCACCACGCCGGATAGGCTGCCGTCCCCCATGGATCCACGCGAAGACCCCGACGGTCGCCCCGAACCTCCGCCACCGCTGTGGCCCAAGGCCACGGTCCATCAGCGTGGTAGCGGCGACCAGACCGCGAACACCGGGTCCGGTGACGACGTCTCATCGGCGCGTTCCGCGCACGCGCCGCACGGGCGGTCACCCGCTGGTCCGGCTGACCCTGCGGCGACCGGCGGATCGACCGCGCCGCAGGATCCCCCCGGGGTGACCGACGACGCACCACCGGACGGGCGGGGCGGTGCCACCGGCGGATCGGTCACCCCCGCATCGGATGACACCAAGCACGGATCGGGTGGCGGTGCCGGTGCGTTCTTCCGGGAACTGCCGATCCTGATCCTGGTGGCGTTCCTCCTGGCGTTCCTGCTGCGGACCTTCGTGCTCCAGGTGTTCTTCATCCCATCGAGTTCGATGGAGCCAACCCTGCAGATCGACGACCGGATGGTCGTGGAGAAGGTCACCTTCCGGTTCCGTGAGCCCCGACGTGGCGACGTCGTGGTCTTCGAGGGTGAAGACGAACCCCTGAGTGCACCCCTGAGCGGGGGCGACCGGTTCGTCCGTGCGGTCGGACAGTTCGTCGGCGTCATCCCGACCTCGGCCCGGGACTTCGTCAAGCGTGTCATCGCGGTCGGCGGTGACGAGGTCCTGATCGAGGATGGACAGGTACTCGTCAACGACGTCGCGCTCGATGAGCCCTACGTCGTCTTCGGCGACCAGGACAACTACGGCCCCGTCACCGTGCCCGAGGGCGAGCTGTTCTTCCTCGGTGACAACCGACCCAACTCGTCCGACTCGCGGCGCTCGCTCGGGTTCGTCAGTGAGGGGGCGGTCGTCGGTCGCGCGGTCGTGATCATCTGGCCCCTGGAGCACTGGGACTCGCTGACCGGCGTCGAGCATGTGGTCGACGCCGAGCCATGAGGCCATGAGCAGCCCGTCAGGCGGTCCCGAACAACCGCGGGTGATCCAGCCCGGCGATCGGCGCCCACGACCGACGGTGCAGGTCGCACGGGCCGTGCTGCTCGAGCGCGGCGACGTGGTCGGGTGAGGGGTAGCCCTTGTTCGAGGCGAAGACGTAGGGTGGGTGCTGGCCGGCCACATCGACCATGATGCGGTCGCGGGCGACCTTCGCGATGATCGACGCGGCCGCGATGGACGCCGATCGGCCATCGCCCTTCGGGATGGTCTCGTTGTGGGTCCCGAGGTCCGCCAGGAAGTCCCAGGTGCCGTCGATGAGCATCACGTCCGGCTCCACCGGCAGCGCCTCGACGGCGCGACGCGCGGCGCGACGGGTGGCGTCGCTGAGCCCGTAACGATCCACCTCGAGGTTGCTGGCATGCCCGATCCCGATGCCGGTCGCGACGGTGTGCAGGCGATCGCTCAGGTGCTGCCGGACCTCTGGGGTCAACACCTTGGAGTCGCGCAGCTTGTAGATCCGTCGATCGGTGGGCAGCACGACGGCCGCGAGGGTCAGGGGTCCGGCCCAGGCGCCCCGTCCGACCTCGTCGATGCCGGCGACGACGGCGCCGGTGTCCCAGTAGGGCTGTTCGAACCGGATGCCGGGGACGGGGGTGCGCGTCCGGCGGCCTGCGGGATCCCTCGATGCCATGGCGGGACCGTAGTCGGTCCGTGCGATGGTGAGGAGCATGTGGATGCCCCCGACCGGCGTGGCGCTCACCGCTACCCTCGTCCAGCGTGATCGAACCGATCCCACCCACGGGCGGCTCGACAGGCCGACCGGCGACCCACCCGGAGCCCCGATGGAGCCCGACGAACTCGATGTGTTCGAGACCGATCTCGAGCTCGCGCTGTACCGCGAGTACCGCGATGTGGTCCGGATGTTCCGCTACGTCGTGGAGACCGAGCGCCGGTTCTACCTCTGCAACGAGGTCGACGTCCGACCGCACGAGGGCAACGACCTGTGGTTCGAGATCGACCTCAAGGACGCCTGGGTGTGGGACATGTTCCGCACCGCACGGTTCATCAAGAACGTGCGTGTGCTGACCTTCCGGGACGTCAACATCGAGGAACTGTCCCACGAGGGCCACGACCTTCCCGACTTCCTGGGGGAGTGACCAGCATGGGTTTCGACGCGACGCGCCGCTACCGCGATGACAAGCGCAACGACATCTGGATGCTGATCGCCGCCGTGGTGGTCATCGTCGGTGCCATCCTCTGGGCGGTCGGGGTCTTCTGACCGGGCTGGCTCCCGGGTCGGGCCGGACGTCTCGGGTGGAGCCGGACCGCGGGGCGGGCTGGGTTCCGCGTCGGTTGTCCACAGCGTCGAGGCAACCCGTCGGCCGGGTCGGTTCTCCCGGACGTAGCGTCGGGGCATGGACACCACATCGCGATGCACCGTCGAGCTCACCGACGCCCTCGACGGCCGGGCGGGCGGCGGGACGGCCTCGCTCGGCGCCCTCGGCGAGGACCTGGCCTGCCGACACCTGGTCGCTGACGATCGCCTGACGATCATCGCGCGCAACTGGCGACTGTCCGCGGGGGAGCTGCGCGGCGAACTCGACGTGGTGGCGGTCGACGAGGCGATCGGCTGCGTCGTGATCTGCGAGGTCAAGACCCGCCGTGACGCCGACCGGTTCGGTGGAGCGCTGGCGGCGGTGTCGCCACGCAAGCGAGCCAAGGTCCGGGCTCTCAGCGGTGCGTTCCTCCGCGACGCCTCCCTGCCGTTCCACCGCGTGCGTGTGGACGTCATCGCGGTGGACCTCGGGCGGCGCGCGACCCTGACCCATCTGCTGGATGCGCTGTGAGCGGCGCCCACGGTGTCCTGGCCCTGGTCCACGCCGTCGCGCTCGTCGGGCTGACGCCGCATCGGGTGCGCATCGAATGTTCGCGGGCCACCGGGTTGCCGGGGATGCGCCTGGTCGGCCTGCCGGACACCGCGGTGCGCGAAGCGGAGGACCGGATCCGTACGGCGATCCAGCGCAGCGGCCTGCACTGGCCGCAGGAACGCATCGTCATCAACCTGGCCCCGGCCGACCTGCCGAAGGTGGGCACCGGGTTCGATCTGCCGCTGGCCCTCGGTGTGCTCGCCGCCACCGAACAGATCCCGGCGGACTCGCTCGTCGGACTGTGTGCCTGCGGTGAGGTCGGTCTCGACGGCAGCATCCGCCCGGTGCCGGGCACGTTGCCGACCGCCGTGGGTGCCCGTGACCTGGGCACCGGCCGACTGCTCGTCGCCGAAGCGGCCGCGGGGGAGGCGGCACTGGTCGAGGGCCTGCGCGTCGTCGGGGTCCGCGATCTGATCGACGTCGTCGAACTCCTGCGCGGCGATCGACGCCCCCGTGCGACCCTGCCGGCGCCGACCGAGGTACCGACGTCAGGGCTCGACCTCCGCGACGTCCGCGGGCAACCGGTCGCTCGGCGCTCCGTCGAGATCGCGGCCGCGGGTGGGCACCACCTGTTGCTCGTCGGGCCACCGGGCTGTGGCAAGACGATGCTCGCTCGGCGGCTGCACGCGCTCCTGCCGCCCCTGGCGATGGACCAGGCGCTGGAGGTCGCTGCGATCCACTCCGTCGCCGGCGAACGCGCACCGGATGCGCCGCTGTCGTTGGCTCCACCGTTGCGCGAGCCGCACCACTCCATCTCGGCTGCCGGACTGATCGGCGGGGGTAGCGGCATCGCCCGCCCCGGTGAGCTCGCGCTCGCCCACCGGGGGGTGTTGCTGCTCGATGAGCTGCTGGAGACGCCGCGCTGGATCCTGGATGCGCTGCGCCAGCCGCTGGAGCGGGGCGAGATCACCATCACCCGCGCCCGGTCGCGGGTCCACTACCCCTCCCGGGTGCTGTTCGTGGCCGCCACCAACCCGTGTCCCTGCGGACACCTGGGCGATCCCCGACGGGCGTGCACGTGTCGTCCTGATCGCATCGAGCGGTACCGCGCACGGCTGTCCGGACCGCTGCTCGATCGCATCGACCTCCACATCGAGGTCCAGCCCGTCGACCACGAGCAGTTGGTCGGCGCCGCGGACGGAGAGTCCACCGCGCTGGTCGCTGCCCGTGTCCTCGCGGCCCGGGAGGGTGCGGCGGCGCGGTGGGGGGCCGGGATCCTGGCCCGTGATCTGGATGATCAGCAGCTCCGCGCGGGCTGTTCGCCGCGGGCCATGACCACGCTCGTGCGGGCGATCGATGGATTGGCGCTGTCCGCCCGGGCGTTCGATCGGTCGTTGCGGGTGGCCCGCACCATCGCCGATCTGGACGCCACCGAGGTCATCGCTCCCGACCACGTCGAGGAGGCGCTCGCCTACCGTCTGCGCGTGCCGGTGGGGACATGAGCGCCGCGTTCGCAGGTCTGCGGTCCGCTGCAGCGGACGTGGCCGCGGACGGGACCGACCCCGACCAGCTCGCCACTATCGTGGCGTTCAGTGGACAGCCGCGGGTGCAGCCGGACGTGCTGCGGCGACGGGATCGCGACGGGGACCGCGGCCGGGATCGCGACGGGGACTGCGACCGCGATCGCGATGGGGACCGCGCCGGGACCATCGCGTCGCGGCTCACCGCACTCGCCGGTCCACCGACGGCCACGACGGGGGCGGTGGCCGAGCGACTCCTCGCTACCTGGCGTGCCGATGCGGTCCGGGTCGCCCTGATCGGGGATCCCGCGTACCCCCGTTGCCTGGCGGAGGGATGGCCGGAACTCGACGCACCCGTGTGGCTCGCCTGGCGTGGACAGCCGCCAGGCCACGCGCCCGGTGTCGCGATCGTCGGAGCGCGTCGGGCCACCAGCTACGGCAGTGGTGTCGCCGCCTGGTTGGCGGAGGCGGTCGCGGATGCGGGCATCCGGGTCGTCTCCGGGGGCGCGACCGGCATCGATGCCGCGGCACACCGGGCGACGACGGGGCGTCCGGGTGGCACCACCGTTGTGCTCGGCTGCGGCCATCGGGTCGCCTACCCGCGGCCCCACGCCCGCGCAGGTGGCCTGTTCGACCAGATCCTCGACGACGGCGGGAGCCTGGTCAGTGAGGCGCTACCCCACCAGCCGCCGAAGGCACATCAGATCCGGGCCCGGAACCGCATCGTTGCGGGTCTCGCCGCCGCGGTCGTGGTGGTCGAGGGCGGGGAGCGGTCCGGATCGCTGCTGACCGCCGGGGCCGCTGCGGAGCGGGGTCGCGCCGTGCTGGCGGTACCTGGCGACATCCGGGCCCCCGGATCGGCGGCACCCCATCGGCTCCTGGCGGAGGGGGCGGCCCCCTGCTGTTCGCCGGCGCAGCTCCTGGAAGCCCTGGGGTCGTCGGTCCCCGCGGCCGAGCACCCCGGCGGTGAACCTGGCAGCGGCGGCGGATCTCTCGGCGGCGCGGCCCGCGCCGCAACCGACGCCCCGGCCGCTGGCACGGTGCGGGCCACGACCACGCTCCCGCCGGCCGTGCATGCCGCCCTGGTGGGGGCATGGCCCCGACCGGTACGTCTCGAGGACCTGGCGCGGACGGCGCAGGTGCCCGTCGGTGGCCTGCTGGCCGCCCTGACCCGGGCCCGGGTCAACGGCGAGGTCGCCGAGGCGGCCGACGGCATCCGGTTGCGGCGTGCGCCGCCGGACACCGGATGACGTGCGCCGCCGTACCTCGGATCACGACCACCACCGGACCCCGGATGACGACCGGCGCCGAGACCGCCGGCCATCGGTGGTCGGTGGCTGCTGTGGCTGATGATGTCACTGAGCGTATCTGATACACTACTCTCTGGGACTTTCGTCCCTCATCAGCAACAGCGCTTGACACCAACAACGGCTTGGACGACGCTCTGCGGGTGGCAGATCCCGGCGAACCGGCGCGTTCCGGCGAGATCGCACCGGCCTGGGCCGGTGCGATCGACACGTGGGTCGACCACCTCCACCACGAACGTGGTCGAGGCGAGCACACCGTCGACGCCTACCGGAACGATGCGCTGGACCTCGCGCGGGCGTGCTGCGCGTGGGGGATCGATCACCCGGCCGAGGTCGAACCCCTCGTCCTGCGCCGCTACCTCGCTGACCTGGCGGACCGGGGGTACGCGCGGAGCACCGTCGCACGGCACGCGTCGACGACGCGGTCCTTCTTCGCGCTCCTGGCACGCCGTCAGATCATCGGGGCCGATCCGGCTGCGCTGCTCGGTTCCCCGAAGCAGGGGCGGCACCTCCCACGCGTCCTGCGGATCGACGAGATCGACCGTCTGCTCGCCGCGCCGGATCCGACGACCCCGGTTGGTCTGCGCGATCGGGCGCTGCTCGAGCTGCTCTACGCCTGCGGCGCTCGGGTCTCTGAGGCGACCGGGTTGGACCTCGCGGCGTTGGATCTCCCACAGGGTCTGGTCCGTCTGCTCGGCAAGGGGCGCAAGGAGCGCATCGTCCCGCTCGGCGAGCCGGCGGTCGACACCCTGCGCGACTACCTCGGGCGGGCACGACCGAAGCTCGCGTCCGGGATGGCCAACGATGCGGTCCTGCTGAACACCAGAGGCGATCGTCTGGGCACGCGCGATGCCCGAACGGCGGTCGAACGTGCCGCCCGACTGGCCGGGCTCGGACAGGTGACGCCCCACACGCTTCGTCACTCGTTCGCGACCCACCTGTTGGAGGGAGGCGCAGACATCCGGGTCGTGCAGGAACTGCTCGGACATGCCTCGCTGGCGACGACACAGCGTTACACCCACCTGTCGCGCGGTCGACTGCGTGAGGTCCACACCGCCGCGCACCCTCGGGCCCGGGCTCCCCATGCCTCGCGCCGGGAGGGCTAGGATGTCGGCGATACCGGTGGGGGATGATGGGTCACACGCTGGTCAGCGTGCGACGGCGCGAGCGACGGAGGTCGGGGTGGAGCGCGAGGTCGAAGCGCTCTGGGAGCGCTACCGCGACACCGGGGACCCCGACGTTCGTGAACGCCTGATCATCACCTACGCGCCGCTGGTCAAGTACGTCGCCGGCCGCGTCGCGGTCGGCATGCCTGCCAACGTCGAACACGCCGACCTCGTCTCGTACGGCATCTTCGGGCTGATGGACGCGATCGAGAAGTTCGACCTCTCCAAGGGCTTCAAGTTCGAGACATACGCGGTCACCCGCATCAAGGGCGCCATCATCGACGAGCTCCGCTCGATCGACTGGGTGCCGCGCTCGGTGCGCGCGAAGGCGCGGGCGCTCGAGACGGCGATGCAGCGCCTGGAGTCCGACCTCCGACGGACCCCGACCGACGAGGAACTGGCCGAGGACCTCGGCTGGACCGTGGAGGAGCTGCACGAGACGCTGACCCGGGTCTCGATGACCTCCATGGCCGCGCTCGACGAGACCCTGGATGTCGCGGGCGATCGCATCTCGCTGGTCGACACGCTCCAGGATCTGACGGCCGTCCTCCCCGAGGAGTCCTACGAGGACGAGGAGACCAAGCATCTGCTACGCGAGACGCTGACCCGCCTCACCGAACGTGAGCAGACGGTCCTCGGCCTCTACTACTTCGAGGGCATGACCCTGTCGCAGATCGGCGATGTCCTCGGGGTCACCGAATCGCGGATCTGCCAGATCCACACCAAGGCCGTCCTGAGCCTGCGCACCAAGCTCGTCGAGGTCATGGGCGTGTAGCGTCGGCAGCGGGTGCTGCCCTGCGCCACGTCCCGTGGTGCGCGAGGTGGCCGGCGCGGCGAACGCTGGCGCGGGGAAGCGTCGCAGCCGGGCGCGGTCAGCCCTGGGCGTGTTCGGCAGTCAGGTGTGATGGATGGACCCAAATGCGATGTCGCACCGGTGCGGCACAGTGCCGGGTGATGAGTTCCGACACCGATCACGTTGAGGCTGCCGAGCGCGGTCACGTCACCCGCGCCATCGAGGTGGTCCTGGACCCGTCACCGTCACAGCAGCGGCGGCTGCGGTCGTATGCCGGCTCGATGCGGGCCGCCTACAACTGGGCGCTGGCCGAGGTGCGCGGCAACCTCGAGGTTCGTCGTGATGAGCGCGTCCGTGGGGTGCCCGAGAGCGAGCTGACCCCTGCGCTGTCTTGGTCACGTGAGTCGTTGACGGCCCGGTGGAGGCAGGTTCGTGACGAGGTGCATCCGTGGTGGCGGGACGTGTCGATCCACGCGTTCAGGACGGGGATCGACAACGCCGCGTTGGCACTCAAGAACTACTCCGAGTCGCGCTCAGGTAGGAGCCGCGGGGCGCAAGGTCGGGTTCCCGAAGTTCAAGAACCGCGACTCGCGTCAGGCGGTGACGTTCGTCGAGCTCGCTGACCGGGTCGATCACCGGCACTGGATCCGGCACGGCACCAAGGAGCATGTTCGGCTGATGCTGCCGCGGCGGGCGGGTGACGGCAGCTGGGAACGACGTCACACCCGTCCCAAGTCGCAGCAGGAGTCCGGCCGGGATCGGCGCTCCGAGATCGCCTGGATCCACACCCACCAGCCGGACGCGGTCCGAGAGGTGTGGCAGCTGTGCGACAGGGGTCGCGCGAAGGTCCAGGCGCTCACGATCAAGTACGAGGGCGGCCGATGGAAGGCGGTGTTCCGCCTGCGCCTGCTCGACGGGGCAACTCGTCTGCGCAATCCTGGTGCGCCGGTCAAGCATCATGGTGGCGCGATCGGGGTCGATCTAGGGCTGAAACATCTGGTCACCCTCGACCGGCCCATCGAGAGCCTGACCGACGAGCACGGCCATGTTCCCAACCCGCGTGTGCTCGAGCGGCACCTGACCCGGCTACGCCGGTTCGACCGAGCCATCGCGGCACGCTGCGACAAGGGCTCGAAGAACCGGACCAAGCTGCTGCGCCGGCGAGCAAAGCTGCACGGCAAGATCACTTCGACCCGCAAGCTGTTCCTACACGAGCTGTCGCGGCGGCTCGCCGGAGGGTTCGACGTCATCTGCGTCGAGGACCTCAACGTCGCCGGTATGGCAGCCCGAAAAGGGCTTCGCAACGGCCGCTCCGTCGCGGAGGCCTCGATGGGTGAGCTCGTCCGCCAGCTCGACTACAAGACCAACGACCGATCCGCGAGCATGATGCGGGTCGGCCGGTACTACCCCAGTACGCAGACCTGCTCACAGTGCGGTGCGAGAACCAAGCTCGCACTGTGGCAACGGGTCTATCACTGCGAAGGTTGCGGCCTCACGCTCGACCGGGACGTGAACGCCGCCCGCAACATCGCCGCTGAAGGCCAACGACTGATGCGCGAGCAGCAAGAGCAGCATGTCGCCTCGATACGCGGGGAGACACGAAACGGCGAGCCGAGACCCGGTGAGACCGAACCCGCACAGCACCATCGTGCGGGGTGGGCACAGGTCGCCCGAGGCCGCAACCGTTCCAGCCAGCCCGCCACGCGCGAGCAGCCGAGACCTTCCGGTCCCGGTGGCGTGAGCGACGGACGCGACCCCGCCACCCACCAAGGCGACGGGGTCGGGTTCGCAGTCAGCAGGGCGGGCCCGCTTTCGGGTCCATGCCATCACACCCGACTGCCGAACCTAGCCCTGGTGGGGATAGCGCCAGTCGCGAGGTGGGTCGAAGGTCTCCTTGATGGCACGCGCGCTGATCCAACGGACCATGTTCAGCTTCGACCCCGCCTTGTCGTTGGTCCCCGAGGAACGCGCGCCGCCGAACGGTTGCTGGCCGACGACCGACCCCGTGGGCTTGTCGTTGAAGTACACGTTGCCCGCGGCGTCGCGGAGCCGGTCCAGGGCGGCGTAGCCCGCCGTTCGGTCCTGGGACCAGACCGCACCTGTCAGGGCGTAGTCGCTGGTCGTGTCGACCAGGTCGATGGTCGCGTCCCAGTCCGCGTCGTCGTAGACGAACGTCGTCAGCACGGGTCCGAACAGCTCGCGCACCATGGTGTCGTACTGCGGGTCGTCGGTGACGAGCACGGTCGGCTCCACGAACCAGCCGACGGCATCGTCGGTGCCGCCGCCGACGAGCACCTCGACGCCGTTGGTCCGCGCCTGCGCGATGGCGTCGCGCTGGCGGGAGAACGAGCCACCATCGATGACCGCACCCATGAACATGCCGGGGTCACCGACGTCGCCCATGGACCCCGCCATCTCCGTGGCGATGTCGGCCAGGCGATCACGGACCTGCGGCCACAGAGATCGGGGGATGTAGGCGCGACTGGCAGCCGAGCACTTCTGGCCCTGGTACTCGAACGCGCCCCGGGCCAACCCCACGGCCAGTTCGTCCGGGAGCGACGAGGGGTGGGCCAGGACGAAGTCCTTGCCGCCGGACTCACCGACGATGCGTGGGAAGCCGCGGAACACGTCGATCTGCTGGCCGACGCGCTTCATGACCGATCGCAGCACGGCGTGCGACCCCGTGAAGTGGATCCCCCCGAGGCGAGGGTCCTCGGTCGCGACCTCCACCGCCAGGGCGCCGTCACCGTGGACGAGGTTGATCACTCCGTCGGGCAGGCCGGCCTGTCGGAGGACCTGCATCGTGACGTTCGCGGCCAACGCCTGTTTCTCCGACGGCTTCCACACGACGGTGTTGCCGACGATGGCGGGCGCGGTCGGCAGGTTCCCCGCGATCGCGGTGAAGTTGAACGGGGTCACGGCCAGGATGAACCCGTCGAGCGGCCGGTGCTCCATCCGGTTCCACATCCCGGCGGGGGAGTAGGGCTGATCCTCGAGCAGTTCCTGGGCGAACTGCACGTTGTAGCGCAGGAAGTCGATCAGTTCGCAGGCCGCGTCGATCTCGGCCTGGTGGACCGATTTCGACTGGCCGAGGATCGTCGCGGCGTTGATGGCGTCACGCCAGGGGCCCGCCAGGAGGTCGGCTGCACGCAGGAACACCGCCGCACGATCCGTGAACGACCAGCGCGACCAGTCGGGGCGCGCTGCCTCGGCCGCCTCGATCGCGGCGACGACGTCCTGCCGCCGGGCTCCGTGCACCTCGGCGAGCTTCAGATCGTGACGGTGCGGCGCGAGCTGTGTGAACGTCTCACCGGAACGGACGTCCTGCGAGCCGATGCGCATCGGCAACTCGGTGGTCTGCCCGGCCATCTCGGTGACCTTGGCCGCCAGGCTGGCGCGCTCCGCGCTGCCCGGGACGTAGGAGCGGATGGGTTCGTTGGTGGGGGTGGGAACCGTCATGGTGTGGTGATCCTGTGTCGTCGATCGTCGTCGGTCGTCGCCAGGCGCGGTCAAGCGTCGCCGTCGGTCAGGGCAGCAGGGCGCGGGCGAGGAACATCATGTTGGCAGGCCGCTCGGCGAGGCGCCGGACGAAGTAGGCGTACCAGGCATCACCGAACGGCACGTAGATGCACAGCCCCTCGCCGATGTCGATCAGTCGTTGCTGCACGTCGGTCCGTACCCCGTAGAGCATCTGGAACTCGTAGTCGTCCGTGGTGGTGCCGAGGCGGCTGGCCTCGGCACGGATGTGGCCGATGAGCCGATGGTCGTGGGTGGCGAACCGTGGGAACGTGCCACGTTCCAGCAGCGCGGTCGCGCAGCGGGCGTACGCATCGTCGATCGCCCCCCGGTCGGTGTGGGCGATGCGCTGGTCCTCGGCGTACGCGCCCTTGCACAGCCGGAGACTGGCACCGAGCTCGCTGAGGCGTTCGACGTCGTCGGGGGTGCGGTGCAGGGCGGTCTGCACGGCGCAGCCGACGTGGGTGTGCCCCTCGCCGTGGAGCGCCTCGACGAGCTTGATCGTGATCTCGGTGGTGGAGGCGTCCTCCATGTCGAGCGTGAGGTGGAGGCCGGCCGCACCGGCGGCCTCTGCCAGCCCGGTCAGCCGGGAGCGGGCACGGTCGACGTCCAGCATCGATCCCAGCTGGCTCGGCTTGATCGAGACCCCACTCGGGATGGCGTGCTCGGCCATCGCGGCGATCGTCTGACGGTAGTCCTCGGCGGCCGCGTCCGCGTCCTCGTCGCCGGTCACGTGTTCGCCGACGAGGTCGAGCGAGACCGTCCGGCCCTGGTCGGCGAGCTCCCTGGCCGCCGCGACGCCCTCCCCCAGCGTCTCGCCGGCGATGAAGCGCCGCGAGAGCTTCCTTGCCGCCGGGTTGTTCGTCGCGATGCTCGCAAGCCGCGCGCTCTCCGAGGCTCGGACCAGGATCGTCGAAACCATGTGACCTCCTACGGGGCGCCCGGTCGGGCTCCCTGGCAGTGTGTCGGATCCGGTGCAGTGATGCTCGGACCCTCGCGCCCGTTGCTTGCATCCACCTTGCAGAACCCCTGCAACCTCTGGTCAGATGCCGCGCTCAGGCGTCGTGTGCCCCGGAACGATCGGCGTCGTCGCCGACAACGGCGCGGAAAGGCCGCTGGTGTCCAGTCGATCCGATCATGCGCGGAGCCTCGATCTGCGGGTCCTCGGCCCCGTGGAAGCCCGTATCGACGGTGCGACCGTCTCCCTCGGTGGGGTGCGGCCCCGGACGGTGGTCGCGGCACTCGCGCTCGGTGGCGAGGTCATCTCGTCGGGTCGACTGATCGAGGAGGTCTGGCGGTCCACGCCGCCGCGATCCGCGACGGCCACGCTGCAGAGTTACCTGTCACGCCTGCGTCGGATCCTCGGAGCTGAGCGGCTGGTCCGCCACGCTGGCGGCTACGCGTTGGCGATCGGTGATGACCTCGATGTCGTGCGGTTCGAGTCCGCGCTGCGCGCGGCACGTGACGCGCGGGATGCCGGGTCGCTCGACCTCGCATCGACGCGGTACACCGAGGCGCTCGACGCCTGGCGGGGTGATGTCGCCGAGGGCATCGATGCGGGTCCGGTCATCCGCGAGGCAGCTGCACGGCTGTCCGAGCACCGCCTGTTGGCGCTCGAGGAGCGCATCGAGGTGGCGCTGTCATCGGGGCGGCATCATGAGGTCATCGGCGAGCTCGAGGGTCTGACGGGGGCGCACCCCCACCGGGAGCGACTGCACGCCCAACGGCTGGTGGCGCTGTATCGCGCCGGCCGGCAGGGGGACGCACTGGCCGCCTACCAGCAGGCGCGGGCGGCCCTGGTGGACGGGCTCGGCATCGAGCCCGGCCCCCAGTTGCGTGAACTCCAGCAGCGCGTGTTGGATCAGGACCCTGCGCTCGGACTCCATGCGGCGGAGGTCCCGACGGCGATCGTCGTGGATGCGCCAGAGCCCCGGGGGCAACCGGTTGGCCGCCGTGGCCCCGAGCGGAGTGGCAACCTGCCGGCGCCGCTCGGCACCTTCGTCGGTCGTGTCGGTACCCGCCGCGAGATCGCTGCCCGGCTCGCTGGCGACGCCCGGCTGATCACGCTCGTCGGCGCCGGGGGGTGCGGCAAGACCCAACTGGCGTTACGGGCCGCCTCCGATGCCGCAGGTGGGTACCCGGACGGGGTCTGGTGGGTCGAGCTCGCCACGCACCGTGACCCGGCGCTCGTGGAGCGTTCCGTCGCGGATGCGCTCGGGATGCCGGTCAGCGCGGACGGCGTCCGCTACGACCGGGTGGCTGGCCGGCTCGGTGAGGGCCGCCAGCTGCTGGTGTTGGACAACTGCGAGCACCTGATCGATGCGTGTGCGGAACTGGTCGCGGAGCTCCTCCGACGCTGCCCGGACCTGCGCATCCTGGCGACCAGTCGTGAGCCACTGGACGTCGAGGGAGAGGCGACCTGGCGCGTGCCGTCCCTCGAGCTCGCACCGGAGGGCGCAGATCCGGAGCACATCCTGTCCTCAGAGGCCGCACAGCTGCTCCTCGTCCGTGCCCGGATGGCACGACCCAACCTGTCGTTCACGGCCGACAACGCAGCGACGGTCGCGCGGATCTGCCGTGAGCTCGACGGGATCCCACTCGCGCTGGAGCTGGCGGCGGCCCGCCTCAACGTCCTGTCGTTGGACGAGCTCGCGGAGCGCCTCAGCGATCGTTTCCGCGTCCTCGCGCACGGGAGACGGTCGGCCCCGGCCCGGCACCGGACGCTGGAGGCCGCCATCGCCTGGAGCTACGACCTGCTGGAGCCCGACGAACGGCTCCTGCTGGCCCGGCTGTCGGTCTTCTCCGGGGGGTTCACCGTCGACGATGCGGAGATCGTGTGTTCGGGGCCGTCACTGCCGGCGGCTGACGTGGTCGGCCTGCTGTCCGCGCTGCTGTCGAAGTCCCTGGTCCAGGGACAGACCAGCACCACCGGGCGGGCACGGCACGACCTGCTGGAGTCGGTGCGCACCTTCGCCGCGGCGCGGTTGGATCCCACGGACGCGAGCGCACTCGCCGATCGTCACGCTGCACGGTTCGCCGCGCTCGCGGAACACGCCGCGCCTCGTCTGACCGGGCCGGAGCAGGTCGACTGGCTCAACCGGCTCCATGCCGACCAGGACAACCTCCGGACGGTCCTCCGCCGCGGCGGGACCGATGCCGCTCGGATCGCCGCGTCCGCCTGGTGGTTCTGGCTGCAGTTCGGACACGCGGCGGAGGGTGACCGATGGGTCCGTGCATCGCTGGAAGCTGCCGAGGGGGGCGAGCAGCCGCTCCGACGGGAGCTCCATCGCGGGGCCGCACGGCTGGCGTTGGCGGTTGGGGACCCCGAGCGGGCTCGCGAGCATCTGCTCCTCGCCATCTCGATCGCCGAGGCCTCCGACCGCCCGGGGAACCTGCCGGAGGACCACGGCCTGCTGGCACGCGTGGCTGCGTCGACCGGCGACCACGTCGATGCCCGCGACCGCCTGGAGATCGCGCGCGGCCAGCTCGAAGCAGCCGCGCCGTGGGTCGTCGCCACGGTCGAGCACCATGCGGCGGTCGTTGAGTGGTACGGCGGTGACCTCCCGGCGGCCGCGGCCGCAGCCGCCGCGGCCGAGCGGGGGTTCCAGGCAGCCGGGGACGGGTGGAGCGCCTGTCTGGCCCGGTTGGGTGCGGCGCGCATCGCCCACGAACTCGGCGACACCGGCACGGCGGTCCGCCTGCATCGGACCAACCTTGCCCGCGGGTTGGACCTGACCGTGTCGAGCTTCGATTTCGTCGGTCTCCCGCAGGATCTCCAGGACCTGGCCGTCCTGGCCGGCGAGGGTGGAGACCATCGGCTCGCCGTGACCCTGGCCGGTGCGGCAGCGAGCCTTCGCACCGCCGTGGAGTTGCCGGGGAGTACCTCGGATCGGCACGACCGGGTCCTCGAGACCGCGGGGACGGTGATCGGCGAGGACGAGGTCATCAGGCTCTATGACCACGCGCGGGGATGGCCCGCACCGGAGGCGGTGCGCCATGCCCTGGAGGGCACCGCCGACCTGGATGTCATCCCCACCCCGCCGACCTGAACCGCGCCGCGCCGAGGATGGATCGGATCCAGCCACGGCGCCGCACACCTCGCGGGCCCCGATGGTGTGGCAGCAGATGTCCACAGGGTCGAGTTCCCCGGGCTGTGCAGGTCGGTCAGGTCGTATCGTCGATGGTTCCCTCCCGAGGAGCGCCCGACGTGCCAGCACCGACGAGCACGTTCGCCGCGCGACGCCTGATGGTGCTGGCGAGCGTGATGCTGCTCGTTGCCGCAGCAGCTCCCGCGGTCGCACAGACACCGCTGGACCCCTCGATCCCACGGTCGCCCACCTACGAGGCGCCGCCGGACCCGGTCCCGACCCCACCGGTCGGCTGGGCGACGCCGGCCGACGCGGTGGTGCGCTACGAGCTGCCGGGCTCGGGGGAGGTACTCCGCGGGTTCGAGCAACCAGCCAGCACGTTCGGGGCCGGTCATCGAGGCGTCGACCTGCGCATGGCGGTGGGCGATGCGGTGACCTCGGCAGCCGATGGCACGATCCATCACGCCGGACCGGTGGCCGGCACCGTGTGGGTCTCGGTGCTGCATGCCGATGGGATCATCACCAGCTACGGCCCGCTGGCTGATGTCGCGGTCCGTCGGGGGCAGACCGTGCGCCGTGGGCAGCCGCTCGGATCACTCGCGCGTGGCGGACACGGTCACGGGGGTGGCGATCGGGGCCTGCACCTCGGAGCCCGACGTGGCGTGGTCTACATCGACCCGTTGAGCCTGCTGGATCAGGGTGTGCCGCGGCCGTCGTTGGTCGGCGCAGGCTCGTGGCGCGGCGATGCACACGTGGTGGTGCCCTACGAACCGTGGGAGGGTGACCGGTTCGGCGGCTGGGGCACGACCCCGAGTCCCGCGGCCGACCGGCCGGGGTTCGCGGTTCCACCGTCCCCGAACCACCTGGTGATGCTCAACGGGCTCGCCAGTTCGTCGTCGCAGCAACCGATCGATCCGGGCCACCTCGGGTACGACCCGCGCAGCGTCACGTTGCTGTCCTCTGCCGGGCGGACCGACGATGTCGGTGATGACGCCGACATCCGGCGCGATCAGCTGCCCTACGGTCCCGAGCACACCTGGGAGGGGGTCGCGGCCGGAGCGGCACACCTGGAGGCGCAGCTGCGGGTGCAGCAGGACCGCGAGCCCGGCCGCGCGGTCGACCTGATCGGCCACTCCATGGGTGGGGTCATCATCCTGCACTACCTGACGCACCTGCACGACGCCTATGACCCCGACCTGCCCCCGATCGGTCGGGTCGTGACCATCGCGTCGCCGCATCGGGGCTCGGAGACGGCGGCGGGTGTCGCCTACCTGCGGGAGCATCTGCTCATCGCGCCGGCCGTGGACCTGATCCGGGATGCCGTGACCAATCCCGATGGCAGCACGGCACGCGACCACCTGCCCCTGGACGCGCCTGCGATCGATGAGCTGCGGTCGGATGCCGCGTTCATCCGCGACCATGGTCGGGCCTGGATCGATGCGGTCGATCAGGACACGGCCGGACCCCTGGCGATGGGGACCGAGGTCCTGGCGATCGGTGGTTCACGGGACCTGGTGGTCGCTCCCCGCAGGGCTCGGCCCCCCACGACACCGCTGCAGGATCATCCGACGCTCGAGCATCCCCGTCCCGATGCGGCTGCTCCACCGGTTGCCCGCCATACGGTCCTCCCGGGCGGACATGGGTCGGTACGGGAGACCGAGGCGGTCCGGGAGGCGACCTGGCGCTTCCTCGCGGGTGACGATCCGGTCGAGGCGGAGGGGGGCATGACCGCGTTCTGGGCCAACGAGTTCGGTCCGGCCTTCCACGTCGGGTCCGTGATGGCCTACCTCTACGGGGGGTTCGTCTCTGGCCTGCGCAGGCTCGTGGCCTCGCCGACCAACGGTCCGATCGAACCCGTCGGACCGTTGGAGGAGTTCGGGGGATCATCGCGTCCATGGAACGATGCACCGTTCGAGTTGGAGCTGGCACCGGACGACGCGTCCCCGGCGTCGGGGTGGACGGATCGCTGAGGATGCCGGTACGCTTCGCCAACGGACCCGCCGTGATCGGTGGGTCCGCTGTCACGTGTGACCGCGACACCTTCGACGCCGAAGGTCGCGGGCCGTCACCATCGTCGGTGCGTGCGCCATCGCTCCGGTCATCGTGCCGGCGGTTGCGCGGACACCGACTCGATCAGCATCCGATCTAGCACGCAACTCCACACGCCCGTTGACGGGCGACCCCGGTGCCTCACGTCCCCGTGAGGTGGGTCGCCACGACGCCAGGTGCGGTCCCCGGACCCCCGAGCGTCCTCCGGTTGACGCGGGCGGAGGCCCAACCGAACCACGAGGAGAACCACTATGGCCGTCGTCACCATGCGACAACTACTGGAAGCCGGTGTCCACTTCGGACACCAGACCCGGCGCTGGAACCCGAAGATGCGCTCCTACATCTACGGCGAGCGCAGCGGGATCCACGTCATCGACATCCGTCAGACCGTCGGGCACATCGAGCGTGCGTACACCTTCACCCGTGACCTGGTCGCCAAGGGCGGCACGGTGCTGTTCGTCGGGACCAAGAAGCAGGCGCAGGAGACCATCGAGTACCAGGCGACCCGTGTCGGCATGCCCTACGTCACCGAGCGGTGGATGGGCGGCATGCTCACCAACTTCGCGACCATCAAGGGCCGGATCGCCCGCCTCAAGGAGCTGGAGGCCATGGAGGCATCCGGCACCTTCGATCTGCTGCCGAAGAAGGAGGTGCTGGTCCTCGGTCGTGAACACGACAAGCTCCAGACCAACCTCGGCGGGATCCGCGAGATGGGCAAGCTCCCCGACGCGATCTGGGTCGTGGACACCGTCATCGAGAAGATCGCCGTCGACGAGGCGAACAAGCTCAAGATCCCGGTCATCAGCATCCTCGACACCAACTGCGACCCGGATCTCGTGCAGTACCCCATCGCCGGGAACGACGACGCCATCCGCTCGTCGGCGCTGCTGACCCGCATCATCGCCGACGCCTGTGCCGACGGCCTGCTGCTGCGTGCGTCACGTTCACCCGACGAGGAACTGCGGGTCCAGGCACTGCAGGCGACGCAGTCCGACACCAGTGGCACCGAGGCCTCCGAGCCCAAGGCCGCCTGGGAGATCGAGCTCGAGCGCCAGCAGGCTGCCGAGAAGGCGACCAAGGCTGCCGGCGACAGCGCACCCGCCGACGCGCCAACGGCCCCGGCGGACGACGACGCGGCTCCGGCCGAGGGGTAGACCCCCCACCATCTGGGCCGCCGATCCTCCCCGGGTCGGCGGTCAACGACCATCGGTGGATCGCGTCTGACGTGGTCCACTGTGCTCCGAGGAGGACGACCGTGGCGATCTCCGCTGCAGACGTGAAGAAGCTTCGAGAACTGACCAACGCCCCGATGATGGCCTGCAAGACGGCGCTCGTCGATGCTGACGGCGACATGGACAAGGCCGCCGAACTGGTGCGTGAACGGACCGGCGCCAAGATGGACGCCCGCGCCGCCGACCGCACGGCGGGCGAAGGGCTCGTGCACACCTACCTGCACACCCCGAGCCCCGGGATGCCAGCCAAGGTCGGCGTCCTCGTGCAACTCTCGACCGAGACCGACTTCGTGGCCAAGGCCGAGTCCGTCCAGAAGCTGGCCAAGGACCTGGCGATGCACATCGCCGC
>JAWLFE010000008.1:0-11033 GCA_041685735.1 Nitriliruptoraceae bacterium | reverse complement strand
GACGGTGCCGGCGGGGCCGCCGACTAGCATCGCCGCGACCCATCACCCCTGACGAGGATCCGCCCCGGTGACTGTCCGATCTCCGTTCAAGCGCGTCCTGCTCAAGCTGTCGGGCGAGGCGTTCTCCGATCCGTCCGTCAAGGGCGGTATCGACCCGTCCATCGTCCGCCAGGTCGCACGTGAGATCGTCGAACTGAAGGCCAGCGACGGCACCGAGGTCGGCATCGTCGTCGGAGCCGGCAACATCTTCCGGGGCAACTCCCCGTCGGCGGCGGGGATGGATCGGTCCAGCGCAGACCACATGGGGATGATCGCCACGGTGATCAACGCACTCGCGCTGCAGGACTCGATCGAGAAGGCCGGTGTCGAGACGCGGGTCCAGACCGCCATCGACATGCAGGCGATCGCCGAGCCCTACATCCGTCGCCGTGCCGTGCGTCACCTCGAGAAGGGGCGCGTGGTGATCTTCGCCGCCGGGCTCGGCGCTCCCTACTTCACGACGGACACCGCAGCCGCGCAGCGCGCGCTGGAGATCGGCGCCGACGCCATCCTCAAGGGCACCGGGGTCGATGGGGTCTACGACAAGGATCCCAAGACCAACCCGGAGGCTGTCCGGTACGAGGAGATCGACTTCCTGGCGGTCCTGAACCAGGGTCTCAAGGTCATGGATGCGACAGCGATCTCGCTCTGTATGGACAACCAGCTGCCGATCGTCGTCTTCGAACTCCTGCACGAGGGCAACATCCGCCGGGTCGTTCGCGGAGAGTCGGTCGGCACCATGGTCCGCGCCACCCCTCTCGGCGCGCCTCCGGTCTGACCACCCGCGCCCACCCCACCATCCTGCTGCCGCCCGTACCGCCGACCAGGAGAGACCGATGAGCCTCGACGAGATCAGCCGTGACGCCGAACACCGGATGGACCAAGCCGTCGAGAAGGTGTCGGAGGACTTCCAGGGCATCCGCACCGGGCGCGCCAACCCGGCCATCCTCAACAAGGTCCTGGTCGAGTATTACGGCAGTCCGACGCCGTTGCAGCAACTGGCAAACTTCTCCGTGCCCGAACCGCGCATCCTGATCGTCAACCCCTTCGACAAGAGCTCCGTCTCCAGCATCGAGAAGGCCATCCGGGACGCTGACCTCGGGCTCAACCCGGCGAACGACGGGGGCATCATCCGCTGCGTGTTCCCCGAACTGACCGAGGAACGTCGTCGCGACTACATCAAGCTGGCCAAGACCGCGGCAGAGGATGGCAAGATCGCGATCCGCAACGTCCGTCGCAGCGCTCGCGATGCGATGCAGAAGCTCGAGGACGACGGCGAGGTCGGGACCGACGAACACGAGCGTTACCAGAAGAAGCTCGAGGAGACGACCGCCGCGCATGTCGCGAAGATCGACAAGGCCCTTGAGCAGAAGGAACACGAGCTGCTCGAGGTCTGAGTCCGCGGGCTCGACAAGGGGCGGTCATGGCCGGCAACGCGCAGGCATCCGACGCCGGGGAGTCGAGCTCCCGGGCGGTCATCGGTGGTCGCAACCTGCCCGTGGCGATCGCGGTCGGCGTGGTCATGGCAGGGTTCTTCCTCGCCTCGTTGTTCTGGGCACCGATCGCCTTCACCGCGGTGGTCGCGGTGGTGATGGCCGTCGCCTACCTCGAATCGCATCGTGTGCTCACGCCGGTCGGCTACCCCCTGCAGGTGTCGGTGCTGCTGGTGGTCGCACTGACGATGTCGTTCGGCACCTACCTGCTCGGCCACGTCGGGCAGGTCGCCGGGGTGCTCGTGCTGCTGGTGGGGACGGTGCTGTGGCAGCTGATCGAGGGAGCGGGCCGCCCGCCCGTCCAGTCGATGTCGACCACCGTGTTCTTCGGGCTGTGGGTGGGCTTCCTCGGGTCCTTCGCCGTGCTCCTGGTCCAACGTCCGGGGGTCGGGCCGTTGGCGGTGATGGCGGTCATCGGCGCGGCGATCCTGTCGGACATCGGTGGCTACGCCTTCGGGGTGACGCTCGGCCGGCACAAGCTCGCCCCCCGGGTGAGTCCCAACAAGACCTGGGAGGGGCTGCTCGGCGGGCTCCTGGTGGCGACCGCCGCCGGCGCGGTCGTCCTGCCGCTGTTCGACGAGCGCTTCACACCGCTGATCGGCGCCATGATCGCCGGAACCGCGGCGATCGCGTCCGTCGTCGGTGATCTGGCCGAGTCCATGGTCAAACGCGGGCTCGGCGTCAAGGACCTGGGGGACGTGCTGCCCGGCCACGGGGGCGTGCTCGACCGTGTCGACGGCATCCTCTTCGCGCTGCCCGTCGGCTACGTGGCGGCCGTCCTGGTGCTCTGACGCCCGCGATGGTCCGTCCCGTCTGACGTACCCTCCCGTGCACGCCGCGGCCCACGCCACGAAGCGGATGTGCGGCCACCACCTCGAGGTTCATGTGTCCGATACCAGCACGCCGATCGACCCCTACTCGTTGACCACGGAGGGGTTGGCCGCGCTGGTCGGGGAGCTCGGGCAGCCCGGCTACCGCGTGGAGCAGATCCGGTCCTGGCTGGTCCGTGGGGTCGACGACCCCGACGAGATGACCGACCTGCCCAAGGACCTGCGCGCGATCCTCGCGGAGCGCTTCGCCCCGGCCCGGCCCGAGCTGATCGACCACCGGGTCGCCGATGACGGCCACACCCACAAGCTGCTGCTGCGCTTCCCGGACGGCGAAGCGATCGAGACCGTGCTGATGCTCTACCCCCGCCGGGCGACGGTCTGCATCTCGACCCAGGCCGGCTGTGCGCTCGGATGTCCGTTCTGCGCGACCGGGCAGGCCGGGTTCCGCCGGCAGCTCACCGCCGGCGAGGTCATCCGGCAGGTCGTCGTCGCGGATGCCGCGCTGCGGTCGGGCGCGATCGCCGGAGAGCATCTCCCCACCGACGCGCCCGACCACATCACCAACGTCGTCTACATGGGGATGGGGGAGCCGCTCGCCAACCTGCCGGCGACGCTCGCCAGCGTCCTGTGGTTGCACGATCCGGATGGCTTCAACCTCTCGGCCCGTGGCATCACGGTGTCGACGGTCGGCCTCGTGCCCGGGATCAAGCGGCTGCAGGAACTCGATCTGCCGGTGACGCTCGCGGTCAGCCTGCATGCAGCCACCGACGAACTGCGCGACGAACTCGTGCCGATCAACGTGACCCACCCCCTCGCGGAACTCGAGCAGGCGGTGCGCGACTACCGGGTCGCGACCAACCGGCGCGCATCGATCGAGTGGTGCCTGATCGGTGAGGTCAACGACAGCGACCTGCAGGCGGACCGCCTCGCGGACATCGCCAAGCGGCTGCGGGCGCACGTCAACGTCATCCCGATGAACCCGACGCCCGGGGTGCGTTGGAAGGAACCCTCCCGGACCCGCACGCGGGCGTTCGTGGACCGCGTCAGCGCCCGGGGGGTCGAGATCACGCTGCGCGACACCCGTGGCCGTGACGCGGACGCGGCCTGCGGCCAGCTGTTGGCCTCCTACACGCTCGGTGGCGGGTCACGCCTGCCCGCCGCGATCGGTGCCGCCGAGCGGGTGGACGCGCTCGCACCGGATGGGGCGGGGTCGCAACCAGGGGCGGGGTCGTGACCAGGGGCGGGGTCGTGACCAGGGACAGGGTCGTGACCAGGCAGCGGGTGGTGCTGCTCGGGGCCACGGGTTCGATCGGGACCCAGTCGCTGGATGTCATCGCCACCCATGCCGAGCGCTTCGAGGTGGTGGGGCTGGCTGCCGGCCACGATACGAAGACCCTCGTCGAGCAGGCGGATGAGCTCGGTGTGCGGCGGGTCGCGGTCGGCGACCGGGCGGCCGCCCGCCGGTTGGCCACCGAGCGGACGGACCTGGAGGTGCTCGACGGTCCCGAGGGTGTCGCCACCCTGGCCACGGTCGACGCTGACCTGGTCCTCAACGGCATCACCGGCGCGGTCGGCCTGGAACCCACCCTGGCCGCGTTGCGAGCGGGAACCCCGGTCGCCCTCGCCAACAAGGAGAGCCTCATCATCGGCGGCGAGGTGGTCGTGGCCGCCGCGGAGGCGGCGGGCGGGCGTGAGAGCCACCTCATCCCGGTCGATTCCGAGCATTCGGCGCTGGCGCAGTGTCTGCGGGGCGGGCGTCGTGATGAGGTCGCGCGGCTGGTCCTGACGGCCAGCGGTGGCCCGTTCCGCGGCTGGTCGCGTGACGAGCTGGCTGCGGTCACCGCGCAGGAGGCGCTCGCGCACCCGACCTGGGAGATGGGTCCGGTGATCACGGTCAACTCGGCCACCCTGATGAACAAGGGGCTCGAGCTCATCGAGGCCCACCTGCTGTTCGACCGGTCCTGGAACGAACTGGCGGTCGTGATCCACCCCCAGTCGGTCGTGCACTCGATGGTCGAGTTCATCGACGGATCGACCCTGGCGCAGCTGTCCCCGCCCGACATGCGCCTGCCCATCCAGCTCGCCCTGGCCTGGCCGGATCGACTCGGCGAAGCCTTCGTGGCGTGCGACTGGACCCGTGCCACCTCGCTGACCTTCGAACCCGTGGACCGGTCGACGTTCCGGGCGCTCGTGCTGGCCGAGGAGGCGGGACGTCGAGGTGGCACCTTCCCCGCGACGTTGAACGCCTCGAACGAGGTCGCCGTGCAGGCCTTCCTCCAGGGGCGCCTGGCGTTCCTGGACATCGCGGCGGTGGTCGAGTCGTGCCTGGATGATTGGGCAGATCACGCGCCGACGGGCACCCTGCAGGTGACCGACGTGCTGGCTGCCGATGCCTGGGCGCGACGACGTGCTGACGAGTTGCTGCGGCAACGGGAGATGCGATGACCGGCCCCCTGGCGATCACGGCGTTCGTGGTCGCGCTCATCGGCGCGATCATGGTGCACGAGCTCGGACACTTCCTGACCGCCAGGTGGTTCGGGATGAAGGCCGACCGCTACTTCCTGGGCTTCGGCCCGACGCTCTGGTCGACCGTCCGTGGCGAGACGGAGTACGGCGTCAAGGCCCTGCCGCTCGGTGGGTTCGTGCGCATCTGTGGGATGTCCCCCGACGATGAACGCGATGCGCCGCTGCCACAGGTCGTGTTCCCGGGCGATGGGGAGGTGACCGACGCGTCGTTCGAGACGCTCGAACGCGAACTGACCGCACGGGGGACGCCCGCGGACCAGACCGACCACATCGTGCGTCGGACCCGTGCGACGCTGCAGGCCACCCCGGTGGGTGGGGCATCGACCGAGATGGCTCGCCGCAAGGATCCGCGTGACGTGCTCCGCGAGGTCGTGTTGACCGAGGTGGGCGATTCGGAGCGGGTCGGTGATCTGGGGTACCGCCTGTTGCAGGGCGACACGGGCCGCTTCTTCCACGACCGGCCCGCCTGGCAACGAGCGATCGTGCTGGTCGCGGGCTCCTTCATGCACTTCGTCCTGGCCGTGCTCGCGCTGTTCGCCGTCTACGCCCTGCTCCCGCAGTGGACCGGCGAGATCGATCCGACGGTGTCCGAGGTCCAGGCGGGCAGCCCCGCGGACGAGGCGGGACTCGAGCCCGGTGACCGGATGCTCGCCGTCAACGGGGTGCGCAGTGACGTCTACGAGGAACTGACGGAGGTCATCCGGGCGCGTCCGGAGCAGCCCACGTCGTTCGTCTTCCTGCGGGACGGTGAGGAACGGTCGGTGACCATCACCCCGCGGGCCGTCGAGGATCCTCAGACGGGAGACACCGTCGGGCAGGTCGGCTTCAGCCCGAGGCCGCAGCAGGTGCGGGTGGGACCGGTCGATGCACTGGAACAGGCCCTGGTGGGTGAACCGGGGCCGGGCAGTCCCGGGGGGTTCGTGCCCATGTTCACCGGGTCGCTCTCCGCCATGGCGAGCGTGTTCAGCCCGTCCGGGCTCGCCGACATCGTGGCGCAGGTGGGGGGGCAACAGGAGCGGGGCGTCGAGGGCGCGGTGTCGCTGGTGGGTGCGGCGTCGCTGGCCGGCCAGGTCAGCGGTGGCGCGATCGGTGTGATCCTGTTCGCCGGGCTGTTCGCCGCGGTGAACGTGTTCATCGGCATCTTCAACCTGCTGCCGTTGCCCCCCCTCGACGGTGGACACCTGGCGGTCCTCGGCATCGAGCGGTCGGTCAACGCCGTGCGCGGACTGCGCGGGAAGTCCACGGACTACACGGTCGATCCGCGGGCGATCGCCGCGGTGGCGATCCCGGTCATCACGGTGTTGCTGGTCTTCATGGTGCTGTTGCTGTGGCTGGACATCACGGACCCGATCCGGTTGTGATGGTGGTCCGACCCCCGGGCCGGACGCGATGGGGGACGGGTCCCGGACCGGGGTGGGTCCCGGACCGACCCGGGGACCACGCTCGCCGCGCGCGGACCGGTCAGCGGTAGCCTCGGCACCGAACCAAGGGTGACGCTGGCAACCGGCCGATCGACCCGCCACCCCCGCGCCGCGCGAAGGCCCGCAACCGTGACCACCTCGCTGCCCATCCTGCCGACCACGCCGAGTGCATCACCCGACTCGGCGGGCCCGGTCCGTCGTCAGACGCGCAAGATCCGCCTCGGTCCGATCGAGGTTGGCGGTGACGCGCCGATCAGCGTGCAGACCATGACGGTCACGCCGACCCACGAGGCGGATCTCACCCTGCAGGCCATCGCCGCGGCGCAGGCCGCCGGTGCCGACGTGGTCCGTGTCGCGGTCCCGCGCAAGGAGGATGCGGAGGCGCTCGCCTACATCGCCGAGCATGCCCGTATCCCGGTGATCGCCGACATCCACTTCCAGTGGAAGTACGCGGTCATGGCGATCGAGGCCGGCTGCGCAGGTGTGCGCATCAACCCGGGGAACATCAAGAAGCACGACAAGGTCGCCCTGCTGGGGCAGATGGCCAACGATGCGGGGGTCGCCATCCGCATCGGGGTCAACGGTGGTTCGCTCGAACAGGCGATCCTCGACGAGTTCGGTGGGCCCACGCCGGAGGCGATGGTCGAATCCGCCCTGCGGGAGGCGCGTCTGCTCGAGGACGTCGGGTTCTACGACACCAAGCTCTCGGTCAAGCACTCCGACCCGTGGGTGATGATCCAGACCTACAGGATGCTCGCCGATCGGACCGACTACCCCCTGCACCTCGGCGTGACCGAGGCGGGACCGCTCAAGACCGGATCGATCAAGTCCGCGGTCGGTATCGGGTCGCTGCTCGCCGAAGGCATCGGCGACACGATCCGGGTGTCGCTGTCGGCCGACCCCGTGGAGGAGGTCAAGGCCGGGATCGCGATCCTCGAGTCGCTGCACCTGCGCGAGCGGGGGTTGGACGTCGTGTCGTGCCCGTCCTGCGGCCGCGCCCAGGTGGACGTCTGGACCCTCGCCGAGGATGTCCAGAAGGGGCTCGAGGGCATCGAGGCGCCCCTGCGCGTCGCGGTCATGGGATGTGTCGTCAACGGGCCGGGTGAGGCCCGCGAGGCCGACCTGGGTGTCGCCGCCGGCAACGGCAAGGGCGACATCATCAAGAAGGGTGAGAAGATCGCCACGGTCCGCGAGGAGGACATCGTCGAGGCGCTGGTCCACTACGCGACCGAGATGGCCGAGGAGATCCGCGCCGAGCGGGGTGAGGGCAGCCCCGTCGTCGCCTGACCGCCCGTGGCGGCCGGGTCGCGACCGTGCTACGGTCGTGACTTCGAAGCGGGCCGTGATGGCCCGCTCCGTCACGTTCGGCCCCAAACGTGCCCGCCTCCACGCTCAGACCTCTGATGAGGACCCCGGTGAGGCGGAGAAGACAACGGACCTCCGACGCGGCGGCCGGCCCCCACGGGCCGGCCGTTGACGTACGCCTTGCGAAGGAACCACCATGACCAGCCACGAGGATGGACACCTGTCCGCCCGCGTGCGCGAGGTGGTGGTGCCGCTGCTGGGCCCGGTGGACATGGAACTCATCGATGTCGAGGTGACGGGACCGGGCTCCCGGCCACTGATCCGTGTGATCGTGGACACGGCCGACCTGACCTCGCAGACGGGCGTCGATGTCGATGACATCGCGGCCGTCTCGCGCCAGCTCGGCGACCTGCTCGACGAGGACCTGCTGTTCGACCAGGCGTACACGCTGGAGGTGACCTCGCCCGGTGCCGATCGCCCCCTGACCGGCCCCCGCGATTTCGCCCGCAGCATCGGACGGGACGTCCGCGTCCACCGGCGTTCCGAGGGTGAGCTCGAGGCCTCCGACGAACCGGAGCCGCTGACCGGCACGCTCCTGGACGTCGACGACGACCAAGTCACGCTCGACACGGATGGCACCGAGGTCACGATCGCGTTCGCCGATCTGGACCACGGCACCATCGTGCTGCCGTGGTGACCGTGAAGGAGGCTCAACGATGAAGATCGACCTCGATGCCCTGCGCCAGATCGAGCGCGAGAAGGGCCTGGATTTCCACACCGTCGTGGAAGCCTTCGAGACCGCCATGGCCTCTTCCTACAAGCGGTCGAGCAACGCGGTCGCGGACGAAGCTCGTGTCACCGTCGACCGCGTCTCCGGCGAGGTGACCCTCTACGCCCAGGAACTCGATGACGATGGCAACATCGTCTCCGAGTGGCGGGAGGAACCGACCGACTTCGGCCGCATCGTCGCCCAGACGGCCAAGCAGGTCCTGCTCCAGCGGCTGCGTGAGGCCGAGCGCGAGGCGACCTACGGCGAGTTCGTCGGCCGCGAAGGTGACATCGTCGCCGGCCAGATCAGCCAGCAGGGCAACGTCACCCTGATCGAGCTCGGTCGGACCGAGGCACTGCTTCCCTACGCGGAGCAGATCCCCAACGAGCGGCTCGAGCACGGTGCGTTCTCGCGCGCGGTGGTCATCGAGGTGCGCAAGCAGCTGCGTGGTGCCCAGATCGTGGCGTCGCGGACCCACCCGGCCCTGGTCGTCGGCCTGTTCGCCCTGGAGGTCCCGGAGATCGAGGAGGGCATCGTCGAGATCAAGGGCATCGCCCGTGAGGCGGGCCACCGCACCAAGGTCGCGGTGATGTCCAACGATCCCGACGTCGACCCGGTGGGCGCCTGCGTCGGTCCGGGCGGTCAGCGCGCGCGCAGCGTGCAGAAGGAACTGCACTCGGACGAGCTCGAGCGCATCGACATCGTGCGCTGGGCTGATGAGCCCGAGGAGCTCGTGGGCAACGCCCTGTCCCCGGCGAAGGTGTCCAACGTCTACCTCTACCCGGACGACGGCACCGCCATGGTCATCGTCCCGGACTACCAGCTGTCGCTGGCCATCGGTCGCGAGGGGCAGAACGCCCGGTTGGCCGCCCGTCTGACCGGATGGCGGATCGACATCAAGTCCGAGACGCAGTTCGCGGAGGAACAGCGGGCCTTCCAGGAGGCCTTCGATGCGGGTCTGATCGACGAGTACGGCAGCCCGCTCTCCGAGGAGGGCGAGCGTGCGATCGCCTCCGCGGTCGAGTCCGCGCAGGCGGTCCGCGACAGTGTCCTGGAGGACGACGAGCGCCAGGACGAGGATGATTCGGTCGCCACGGCCGCAGATGGGGCCATGGCCGTCGCCGAACCCGAACCCAAGGATCCGGTGCAGCCGCCGGCCGACACCGACGTCCCCCCGTCCCCGGTGCCCCCGGTGGAGAGCGAGAGCTGAGAGCCTGACGCCGGGCTGGTGCCGCCGAGGAGCGCGGATCCGGCCCGGTCGGTGGACGACGATGAACGTCGTTGACCGCCACGACCTGACGAGGAGCACGAAGGAAGTACCCTTGCAGCGCGGAGCGACCCGGACGCCCGTCCGGACCTGTGTCGGCTGTCGACGAACTCGTCCGCAGGACGAACTCCGACGGTTGGCACGGACCCCCGACGGGATCCGTTCCGATCCGCAACGGCGCCTCCCCGGACGTGGCGCCTACCTCTGCCCCCAACCCTCCTGCATCGACGCGGCCAGCCGCCGCGATGCCGCAGCTGTACGTCGTGCCCTGCGGGGTGGCGACGCTGGAGAGCTCCGAGCCACGCTCGAGGCACTCAGGGCCGAGATGTCCGGTACCAAGCAAGGTGTGCGTCACCAGGTCCCAGAGGGGACCGTGAGGAGCGAGAGCGCGTGAGCACCAAGGTTCGCGTTTACGAACTGGCCAAGGAGAGCGGCCTCCCCAACAAGGAGGTCCTCCGCCGCCTGTCCGAACTCGGCGTCGATGCCAAGAGTCATTCATCGTCGGTTGCCGACAACGATGCGGCGAAGTTCCGCGAGTCGCTCGGCAAGTCCGAGGCGGAGCGCCGGGCAGAAGTCGAGGCCAAGGCCAAGAAGGAGCAGGAGGAGCTCGAGCGTTACCGCTCGATGCAGGCCGCCGCTCCGCCGGAGAAGAAGAAGGCCGCCAAGGTGCTGCCTCCTCACCTCCGCGAGCAGCAGGCGGCCGAGGCCGCCGAGCCAGCTGCCGAGGCTGCGTCCGCGGATCCCGCCGGGACCGAGGGCGATGCCGCCCCGAGCGCCCCTGCCGATGCTCCGTCCGTGGCCAGTCCCGCGGAGACGTCGACCTCGCCGAGCGCACCGACCGACGACGGGCCGGCCGAGTCCGGTGGGGAGGCGCCATCGGGCGCTCCACGGATGCCCGGCGCACCGCCGCCGCGCTTGAAGCCGGGCGAGGTGCCGCTGCGTCCGCCGCCGGCCAAGGGTCCCAAGCCCCCGTCGACGGTCACCGGGGACGCTCCGACGCCCGTCCGACGCGACAACCAGGTCCTGCCCCAGGAGGGGTCGGGTCGTCGTTCGATCCCGCCGCCGCTGCGCAAGGCCCCACCACGTCGTGAGGCGCCCCCGGCCGCGCCTCCGGGCCGCGGTGGACAGCCACCCGCCCGCACCGGTGGACCGGCCGGCGCCGGCGCGGGCGCGCCCGGTGGTGCACGTGGACGTCCGCCCGCCCCCGGCGGCAACTCTCCCTACCGGCAGGCACCGAACCGTGGTGGCCCCGGGGGTCCCGCCCGAGGTGGACCTCCCGGTGGTCGCGGCGGGCCGAGTGGTACCGGCGGTCCCAACAGCGGCAAGACACGCCGCAAGAAGAAGGAGAAGCAGAGCCCCGCGGAGCAGGAGCTGTCGCGCGGG
>JAWLFE010000102.1:0-8731 GCA_041685735.1 Nitriliruptoraceae bacterium | reverse complement strand
CTACCAGGGTGCCGCGACCGGCGTCGGCGGGATCCTGCGCGACATCTTCACGATGGGCGCGCGGCCGATCGCGGTCATGGATCCGTTGCGGTTCGGGGACCCCGGCGGCTGGACCGACGGCACGGGGCGCTACCACGAGCCGGATGCCAAGCAGCGCCACCTCGTCGACGGCATCGTGCGTGGCGTCGGCGGGTACGGCAACTGCGTCGGGGTGCCCAACATCGGCGGTGAGACGGTCTTCGACGACACCTACGCCGGCAACCCGCTCGTCAACGTCCTGGCGATCGGGGTGATGCAGCGCGAACGGCTCCAACTGGCCAAGGCCGAGTCGGTCGGTGACGTCGCGATCCTGCTCGGCAGCGCGACCGGTCGGGACGGCATCGGCGGCGCATCGGTGCTTGCCAGCCAGGAGTTCGACGACGCGCTCGACGACAAACGGCCGAACGTGCAGGTCGGCGACCCGTTCGCGGAGAAGCAACTGATCGAGTGCTGCCTGGACCTCTACGAACGTGAGCTGGTGTCGGGCATCCAGGACATGGGCGCGGCCGGGATCGCCTGTTCCACCTCGGAGCTCTCCTCCGCTGCCTCCATGGGGATGGACGTCGACCTCGATCTGGTGCACCTGCGCGAGCCGTCGATGGAGTCGTGGGAGATCCTGTGCTCCGAGTCGCAGGAGCGGATGCTGGCGCTGGTGTCCCCTGAGCGGGTCGACGAGGCCCTGCAGGTCGCCGAGCGCTGGGGCGTGCCCGCGTCCGTCGTCGGTCACGTCGTCGACGGGGATCGCCTCCGCCTGACCCGCGATGGCGAGCTGATCGCCGACATCCCGGCCCGTCACCTTGCCGACGAGGGGCCCGAGTACGACCGCCCGATGGCACGTCCCGGCTGGCTGGACGACTACGCGGCCATCGATGCGGACGACCTCGACATCGAGGTGGCTGCTGACGGTGACCTCAGCACGCTCTTGCTCGCCTTCCTGCGCTCACCCAACGTCGCGTCACCGCGATGGGTGACCGAGCAGTACGACCAGCACGTCCGGGCGGGCACCGTGCTGGGCCCGATGCAGGGGGACGCGGGGGTCGTGCGCCTGCCGGGGTCGCACCGTGCGGTCGCCTGCTCGACCGACGGCAACGGCCGGTGGTGCGAACTGGACCCGGCGGAAGGCACCCGGCGGATCGTCGCCGAGGCGTTCCGCAACGTCGCCTGCGTCGGGGCCCGTCCGCTGGCGACCACCAACTGCCTGAACTTCGGCAACCCGGAGCGCCCGGAGATCATGTGGCAGCTGGCGACCTCGATCGCGGCCCTGGGTGACGCGACCCGCGACCTCGGGATCCCGGTCACGGGCGGCAACGTGTCGCTGTACAACGAGACCCGCGGCGCCGCGATCCACCCGTCACCGGTCGTGGGCGTCATCGGCGTGCTGGAACAGGCCGGCGACGCGATCGACATCGGGTTCGAGAACGAGGGCGACCTGGTCCTGCTGGTCGGCGCACCGACCTCCCCCGGGCTGGCGGGCAGCGAACTCCAGCGGTTCATGGACGCGCCGCTGGGGGGTGTGTTGGCGCCCGTGGACTTGGAGGTCGAGGCGGCGCTCGCCGAGGTCCTGCACGTCGCGGCTGGCGAACGCCTGCTGCACTCCGCGCACGACGTCTCGGCCGGCGGGCTGTTCACCACGCTGGCCGAGTCCTGCGTCGCCGGGGACATCGGGGTCGAGGTGATCCTGCCGCAGGGCATCGACCTGACCCAGGCGCTGTTCAGCGAATCCCCGGGACGGGTCGTGGTCACCCTGTCATCGACCAACGTCCGGGCGTTCGCGCAACTGTGCGCCGACGCTGAGCTGCCCCTGGTCGACATCGGCACCGTCGGCGGGCGCAGCATCGTGCTCCGCGAGGGTCTCCAGCTCGAGCTGGATGATGTGGAGGCGGCGCTGGAGGGCGGGCTGCCGGCGGCGCTGACCAGCTGATCGGTACCGCTGACCGCTGACCGCTGACCGGTGCCGGTGACCGGTGCCGGTCAGGGGTGGTCGGCGGGGATGACGTCACCCAGCAGCGCGGCGGCGTTGCCGTGCAGGACCCGGCGCAGACCGGCCTCGTCCAGGTCCAGGACGGCCAGCCCCCGGACCTGTGCGTGGTACTCGTGCGGGATCGACGGGAAGTCGCTGCCGAACAGCACGCGGTCGTGGATCGCGGCCAGGCGTGGCAGCAGCGACGCGGGGTAGGCCATGCCGTAGGGCGGGTCGGTCAGCGTCATCGTCACGTCCAGCCGCAGCGTCCGCTCCGCCTCGGCCAGCGCCAGGAACCCCGCCGCGTCGGGCATCCCCAGGTGCGCGACGATGACCGTCACCCCCGGGTGGCGGTCCAGCAGGGCGCGGATCGCGTCCGGACCGCAGTAGTCGCTGCCCCCGTCGACGCCGTACACCGCACTGGCGTGGACCACGGCGGGGATCCCGGCGGCCACGAGCTGCGGCCAGACCTCGTCCAACCTCGGATCTGTCGTGTGGAACCGGCCGACCTGCAGGTGGACCTTCGCGATCCGGCCGCCCCGTGCGATCGCCTCGGCCACGTAGGCGTCCGCCCCGTCTTCGGCATGGAACGTGAAGGTCGGGATGACCTGTGGATGGGTGTCCGCCAGGCCGAGGGTGTGCTCGTTGCACCAGGCCGCCACGCCCGGCTTGTGGCCGTAGGCCAGCGCCGTGTGGGCGACGACACCCAGGTCCGCGAGCGTCGCCAGCCGGGTCGGTTCATCATCGCGGTAGGTGATCGGCCACGGAGGATCGTCCAGCCGGTCGAAGTAGGCCCAGACCGCCTCCTGGAGCCGAGGTGGCAGCGCATGCACGTGGATGTCGATGATGCCCGGCAGCCCGAGCGACCGCACGAAGGGTGCCACCTCGGCGTCGCTGATCGGCCACTCACCGGGACGTGCTGGGCTCACGTGCGGTCCTCAGCTGGGTCGGGAGACGGTGCGCGGGTCACACGCATCGGCGGTGGCCTTTCGGTGGCCGAGGCTACTGGGGGTGGGCCGTCGATCCCGGCTACGATCGCACCTCACCCGGCGAGAGCGTCCTGCCCGTGTCCGATCACCTGCCTTGCCGTGCTGCGGCTTCCTCGCTCCCCGGAGCGCCTCCTGCGACCGGCGCGACGCCGGGTGCGTCCGACCTGGCCCCGACGGACCTGAGCGGGTACGCCGAGGGACCCCGGGAGGAGTGTGGCGTCTTCGGCATCTACGCCCCCGGCGAGGACGTCGCGACGCTGACCTACTTCGGGTTGTACGCCCTGCAGCACCGCGGCCAGGAATCGGCCGGGATCGCCGTGTCCGACGGCCGCCGGCTGGTGGTCCACAAGGACATGGGGCTGGTCAACCAGGTGTTCAGCGAGACCAGCCTGGCGGCGCTCGAG
This sequence comes from Nitriliruptoraceae bacterium, assembly GCA_041685735.1. Classification (GTDB taxonomy): domain Bacteria; phylum Actinomycetota; class Nitriliruptoria; order Nitriliruptorales; family Nitriliruptoraceae; genus CSSed11-175R1. The sequence goes on along the minus strand of JAWLFE010000102.1, from coordinate 5,339 downwards.
GGGCATCTGGCGATCGGCCACTGCCGCTACTCGACCACGGGTGCGTCGTCCTGGGTCAACGCCCAGCCGATGTACCGCGAGACCTCGACCGGCGGCGGGCTGGCGCTCGGCCACAACGGCAACCTCGTGAACACCGCTGAACTCGCGCGACGGTTGGACCAGCCGGCGCGCAACGACTCGGAGCTGATGGCGGCCCTGCTGGCCAGGGATGTGGACGTCAGCCTCGAGGAAGCGATCATGCGGACCGCGCCGCTGTTCACCGGCGCCTACTCGGTCGTGGTCATGGACGAGGAACGCATCCACGCGTTCCGTGATCCGCACGGCGTGCATCCGCTGCAGATCGGACGCCTGCCCAACGGTGGCTGGGTCGTGGCCTCCGAGAGCTCGGCGCTCGACATCGTCGGGGCGATCCTGGTCCGCGACGTGGAGCCCGGTGAGCTGGTCACGATCGATGAGAACGGACTGCGCAGCCAGCGGTTCGCACCGGCGACGACCAACTTCTGCCTGTTCGAGTGGGTCTACCTCGCGCGACCGGACCACCGGCAGGACGGTGGCAGCGTGCTCTACGCCCGGCGCAACATGGGCCGCCAGCTCGCCCGCGAGGCGCCGGTCGAAGCCGACATCGTCATCCCCGTCCCAGAGGCCGGGCGCGATGCTGCAGCCGGGTACGCGGCCGAAGCGGGCCTGCCGTTCGCCGACGGGCTGGTCAAGAACCGCTACGTCGGTCGGACGTTCATCCAACCGACGCAGTCCCTGCGGCAGCTCGGGATCCGACTGAAGCTCTCGCCGGTCCGTGAGGTCGTCGAAGGGCGCCGGCTGATCGTGGTCGATGACTCGATCGTGCGGGGCAACACCTCGCGGCAGCTGGTCGAGATGCTGCGCTCCGTCGGTGCGGCCGAGGTGCACCTGCGCATCACCTCACCGCCGATCGCGCACCCGTGCTACTACGGCATCGACATGGCATCGCGCGCCGAGCTGATCGGCGCAGACCTCGACATCGATGCGATCCGGGACTTCATCGGCGCTGACAGCCTGCACTACATCACCCTCGACGGGTTGATCGACGCGACCCCCAACGTGCGCGAGGGGTTGTGTACGGCCTGCTTCACGGGGGACTACCCGATCCCGGTCCCGGGCGAACACGAGCAACTCGCGCAGATCAAGTTCGACTTCGACACGCCCGTGAGGACCACCTGATCCGAACGGAGAACCCTTACCGGGCCGGTGGAGGCCTCGACGGCACCTCCATGACGTCGTCGGTGCGCCAACGGATCAGGTGGCGTGGCGATCGATCTCGTCGACGAACCGTTCCAGGCGCGTGAGTTCCTGGGCGTCGATGTCCGGTCGCTGGGTCCGGATGGCGTCGCGGACCGCTTCGACCGTGCTGGACTCGATGTCGCACGGCTCGCACAGGGCGAGGTGTGCGGCGACCTTCTCTGCGTCGTCCGGCCCGAGTTCACCATCGAGGAACGACTGCAGGACCCGTGCCACCTCGTGGCAGTCGGGATCTTCGGGCAGCGCCTGGTTCGCTGCGGTGCGGCGGAACCACATCATGGTGTCTCCTTCCCGAACCCCGCGGCCTCCAGATGGTCACGGACCTTCGCGCGCGCCCGGTGCAGGCGGCTCATGACCGTGCCAGCCGGAACCCCGAGCATGTCGGCGGCTTCCTGGTAGGTCAGTCCATCGAGGTCGATCAGCGCGATCACCTGTCGGTGCTTGACCGACAGGTCCGCGATGGCGTCGCGGACCAGCGGGTCGAACCCGCTACCGAGCGCGGCCTCAGCTGTCCCGTCGCGGGCATCGGCGCCGCGTCCCGGCAGCTTCTGTGCGAGCTCGTCCTCCAGCAGGTCCGGCGTGCGCTTGCGCAGTCGGTTGTAGTGGGTGTTGCGCAGGATCGTCAGCAGCCAGGCGCGCGGGTAGCGGCCATCGAACCGATCCACCGCCCGGTACGCCCGGACCAGGGTGTCCTGCACCAGGTCCTCTGCGTCGGTGTGGTGACGGGTCAGCCGACGTGCGACCCGCAGCAGCACGTCGAGTTCCGGGAGCACGTACTCCCGGAACGCAGCCTGCCGTGGATCTGCGGTCATGGCGGCGAGGGTAGGCGGTACGCCACGATCGCCGTCAGCCACGGTCGTCCCGCCTGCGTCGGTACTCATCATGCTGGACACAACCCCGGTGGCGCCGCACATCTTCCACCATGGCGACTATCGTTGCGCGCACCTCGATGTCCTTGCCCGGGATGTCACCGACCTGGGAGTCACCCGTGAGTTCCTCCTCCACAGCCCGTGCGACCTCGCCGGTCCTGGCCGACCTCGTGCCCTGGGTCTGGGTCCGGGAACTCGTGCTGGTCGGAACCTTCACGGTGGCGATCGCCGCCAGTTCGCAGCTGGCGTTCATGACGCCATGGTCGCCCGCTCCGGTCACCGCGCAGACGTTCGTGGTGCTCCTGGGGGCCGCAGCTCTCGGCGGGGTTCGGGCGGGATCCGGTGCCGGCCTGTACTTCGCGGCCGGTGCCCTGGGTGTGCCGTGGTTCGCGGCGACCAGCGGGATCACGCTCGGGTACATCGCCGGCTTCGTGCTCGCTGCGCTGCTCGTGGGTCGCCTCGCACGCGCCGGCTGGACCTCGAGCTTCCGCGGCGCGGTCGGGGCGATGGTGCTCGGCAGTCTGGCCATCTACGCCATCGGCGCGCCGGTGCTGGGGCTGATCCTGGGGCTCGGCCCCTGGGAGACGGTCATGGCCGCGATCGTGCCGTTCCTGATCGGTGACGCGCTGAAGGTCGCCGTGGCCAGTGCTGTCCTGCCGCCGGTCCAGCGGCTCGTGGATCGCGTCGCTGACTGAGTCCACGGCAACGCCTGCGGACCCCGTCGGGCAGGCCACCTCCGGATCGAGGGTGCACATGGCCGAGACCGACCGGCGCCGCACCTCCGTGGCGAGGTGGCGCTGGCCGGTGAGCCGAGGTTCGCTCCTGCTGGCCGTCGCGGTGCTGGCCGGATCGGTGGGCGGGCCGCTCGGGTCCCTCGGCCCCACGGTCGCACCGGCTGCTGCGTCCGACGGTGCCGCCACCCTGGCCGACACCGGACCGTGCGAGGACGTACCGCGTGCGTTCTTCGACGATGTGGGTGACGCGTCGACCCCGGCGTCGAGCGTCGACTGCCTGGTGTGGCACGGCATCATCGAGGGGGTGACCTACGAGCGTTTCGGCACGGGCGACCCGCTGCGTCGCGACCAGCTTGCGTCGGTGCTGGATCGGGCGATCGCCGTCGCCGGCGTCTCGTTGGCGGAACCCGATGCTGCACCGTTCGCGGATATCCAGGGTGTCCACGCCCCGGCGATCGGCAGGCTGGCGGCGGCCGGCATCATCAAGGGGCGCGGTCCCGATCGCTTCGATCCCCTGGAGCCGGTCCGACGCGACCAGTTGGCGTCGTTGGTCGTGCGGACCTACGACGCGCTCGGGGAGGCGACCGACGTGGAGGAGGCGTCGCACGCCTTCGCCGACCTGGCGGGCAACGTCCACAGCGATGCGGTCGCACGTGCGGTGCTCCTTGACCTGGTCGAGGGGGTCACCACCAGGACCTTCGAGCCGCGTCGATCCTCGACCCGGGGCCAGACCGCGATGGTCATCGCCCGGCTACTGCAACGGGTAAGTGCTGACGGGCTCATGGGCCCGGCTGTGTTGACCTCCGGCGGGTACGACGCCCGCGTCGGTCCCCTCCCGGACCACCTCGAGGCACAGGTGCGGCGGTGGACCTGGCGGTCCGGCTGCCCCGTCGCGCCGTCGGAACTGGCGCTGGCCGAGGTGGTCTTCGTCGACTTCGACGGGGTCGAGCGGTGGGGGCTGCTGGTCGTCAACGCTGGCGAGGCGGACGACATCGTCCAGGCGTTCGGTGAGTTGTACGCGGACGACTTCCCGATCGCCCGCATCGAGCCGATCGAGCGGTTCCGGGGCGATGACGACGCGTCGATGGCCGCCAACAACACCTCGGCATTCAACTGTCGTGCCATCACGGGCAGCACCCGGTTCTCCCAGCACTCGTACGGCTGGGCGATCGACATCAACCCGATCCAGAACCCGTACGTGCGGGGTTCGACCGTGCTGCCGCCCGCCGGTCGCGACTACCTCGATCGCAGCGATGCCCGCCCCGGGATGCTGGTTCGGCCCGGCGCGGTCGATGCCTTCGATCGCATCGGGTGGACCTGGGGCGGCGACTGGAACACGCTCAAGGACTACCAGCACCTCGAGCGCTGAGGTGTCGCAGGCCGGCGGACATGACGACGTCCCGGCGGCAGGTGCGCGCCGGGACGTCGTGGTCGTGAGCTCTGAGGGTCAGCTGTCGCCGTTGCCACCTCGGCCGGGAGCATCGCCGCTGTTGCCCGGGCCGTCGCTGCCGCTCGGTGGGCCTGCGTGGCTGGGACGGTTCGACGTCGCGTTCGCGGCACGCTCCTTGGCGTGGTCGGGCGGGCCGGGCGTGCCCGCGTGGTCCGGCGGTCCAGCGTCAGCAGAGGAGCTCTCCACCTCGTCACCGTTCTCGTCGTCGCCCTCCGACGAACCATCCGCGTCGTCGAACAGACGCTCGGCGCAGCGGCCAGGCGGCTGGTAGTCGCCCCCCTCCGGCGTGAGAGCCTCGAGCGCCTCGCCGGAGTCACCGATCGTGGGAAGGTCGCCCTCCTCGAAACTGGTTGGACCCTGGCGGGCGTAGTGGCTGACGAGCTGGCCCTTCAAGCAGCCGAGGTCATCCGGGAGGGTGCTGACCCATTCGGAGAACGCCTGGGCATCGCCCTCGTCATCTTCGTTGGCGACAACGTCGTCGTCTTCTTCCTCAAGATCGACGACCTCGTCCTCTTCGGTCCCGTCGTTCAGCTCCTGGATGTCACTCTCTTCCTGCTCCTGGGACTGCTCGGTCTCAGGCTCGTCCTCGCACACATCAGGCTCGCCCTCGATACCTGCACCGTTCGCGGTGTCGAGCCCGAAGGTGGCAGCTTCCGGGCAGGCCGGACCCTCAGGTCCATCGGCCTCGGAACCGTCCTGCTCCGTTGCTTCCCCATCGGCGGTCTCTGTCACCTCGGTGTCCGAGGGGGCACCGCTCTGGGCGACGGCGACGCCGCCGCCGACCATCAGGACGGCAGCGGCCGAGGCGGCGATGCCCCGGGTGCTGAGGGAGGCGAAGAGTGAGGACCGCAGTGCCATGGTCGTGATCCTTGGGGACGTGGTCGGACGTCACTGTCGTTAGCGACCGCACGTCCGGTCACGTGACGGGCGATCCGCAGGCGCGCGCTCTGAGCACTCTGTGTCACGGGGCAGCTACGGAACGTGATGCCTCGCGGGGCGTGGGCCGATGTG
>JAWLFE010000101.1:0-8763 GCA_041685735.1 Nitriliruptoraceae bacterium | reverse complement strand
GTGGTCGCCACCGAGAACTGACCGAGGACGTTGGCACGGTCCCAGCACCGGATCCGACCGCGCTGCTGCTCAGCCGAAGCGGCCGGTGATGTAGGACTCCGTGCGCTCGTCGCTGGCGTTGGTGAAGATGGTTTCGGTGTCGTCCATCTCGACCAGAACGCCCGTGCGCTCGCCCTTCTCGTTGTCCACGTCGACGGTGAAGAACGCGGTGAGGTCGGAAACGCGTGCGGCCTGCTGCATGTTGTGGGTGACGATGACGATCGTGTAGTCGTCCTTCATCTCCTGCATCAGGTCCTCGATGCGCAGCGTGGCGATCGGGTCGAGGGCGGAGCAGGGCTCGTCCATCAGGATGACGTCAGGGTTGACCGCGATCGCGCGGGCGATGCACAGCCGCTGCTGCTGTCCGCCTGACAGCGCCAGGCCGGAGGTGGTGAGCTTGTCCTTGACCTCGTCCCAGAGGGCGGCCTTGCGCAGGCTCTGCTCGACGAGGTCGTCCAACCCCTTCTTCTGGCCGTTCAGACTGGGACCGAACGCGACGTTGTCGTAGATCGACTTCGGGAACGGGTTCGGCTTCTGGAACACCATGCCGATCCGACGGCGCACCTCGACGGGATCGACGCCGTCGGCGTAGATGTCCTCGTCGTTGTACGTGATCGACCCGCTCACGGACGCGGAGGGAACCAGGTCGTTCATCCGGTTCAACGTCCGCAGGAGCGTCGACTTCCCGCAGCCGCTCGGACCGATCAGCGCGGTGATCTCGTTACGTGGCACCTCGAAGCTGACGTCGCGGACCGCGGTGAAGCTGCCGTACCGGACGCTCACCGAATCGAGCGAGATGTGGACCGCATTGTGCTCGGACTTCGCAGAGTGACCGATCTCGGTGTGCAACGCCGGGATCGCAGCCGGTTCGGCTCGCGGCTCCGTGATCGACGGAGACTCGGCCGCCTCGGACTTGGTTGCCGATTGCTGATCCATCATGGCTCCATGGTGGGGTGCTGCGATACGGACGAGAGACGACGGCATGGCGATGCAGAGACGCCGAAGCGCCGACAGGTGAGTCTGCCGGAACAAGGTGACGGGGCGATGAACGCCAGGGGATGGGACGGCAACGCTTCAGCGGGCACGCGACTCACACCTGGGCCCGCCGCGCGACCAGGCGCGCGATGATCGACAGGATCAACACGATCGCGATGAGCGTGAAGCCACCCGCCCAGGCACGCGCGATCCCGCCCTCGAAGGGCTGGTTGAAGCCGTCGACCATCAACAGGCCGATGTCAGCCTGGGGCCGCCCCCAGAGCGCACCGATGACCTCACGGGCGCCGAGCGCCGTCAGGATCAACGGTGCGGTCTCCCCGGCACCGCGGGCAACGGCGAGGATCGATCCGGTCACGATGCCCGGAGCCGCAGCCGGAAGCGTCACCTTCAGTGCGGTCTGCCACCGACGGGCGCCCAGCCCGTAGCTGGCGTTCTTGAGGTCCTCGGGGACCAGGCGAAGCATCTCCTCGGTCGACCGGACCACGATCGGCAGCATCAGGATGCCGAGCGCGGCCGCGCCCGCCAGGGTCCCGAAGCCGAGCCCCATGCCGCCGGCTCCACTCACCAGGAGCGCGTAGACCGCGAGTCCGACGAAGACGGACGGGGTGCCGGTCATCACGTCGGTGAAGAACCGCACGATGTTGGGGTAGAGGCCGTTGAACTCGGTGAGGTAGATCGCGGCGGCGATCCCGAGCGGGATCGTCACGAGCGCGGCGATCCCGGTCATGTAGAACGTGCCGACGATGCCGTGGAGGTACCCGCCACCCGTTTCGCGGTAGGAGAGCGGCTCGATCTGCGTGATGAAGTCCAGCGAGAGCGCCGGCAGGGCGTTGACCGTCACCTGCCAGAGCAACAGGGCGAGCGGTGTGACAGCCGCCAGGAAGGTCATGCCGAGCACCACCGTCATCGCCCGGGAGAACAGGGCTCGACGCTGTGCGTTAGGCGTCTTCACCGACAGCGTGGGGCGCTCGGTCGGAGGGTCGGTCCGAGGGGTCGTGTCGACGCTCATAGGGCGGCATCTCCTGCGAAGCGCCCGACGCGGTAGACGATGAGTCGCGCCAGGACGTTGACGATCATGGTGATGAAGAAGAGGGTCACGCCGATCGCCAACAGTGCCCAGATCGCTTCAGGCGCCGCATCCGCGAACGTGTTGACGATCACCGACGTCATGGCATCGCCACCGAAGAACAACTGTGGTGCCCAGCGCTGGCTCGACCCGATCAGGTAGGCGATCGCGATCGTCTCGCCCAGCGCGCGACCAAGGCCCAGCATCGTGCCACCGACGATGCCCGGGAAGCTCCGGGGCACGATGACGTGACGCATGGTCTCCCACCGCGTCGCGCCCATGGCATACGCGGCGTTGACCTCGTCACGTGGCACCTGCGCGAAGGCCTCGCGGCAGATGGCCGTGATGATCGGCAGGATCATGATCGCCAGGATGTTGGCCGCCGACCAGTAGCTGGACAGCAGCACCGGCGGTCCGAAGAAGCGGAAGTTGCCGAGCGGACTGTTCGCGATGAACTGCCCGATCGGTGCCCAGATCTCCAGGCGGAAGAAGTAGATGCCGACCAGCGCGTAGACCACACTGGGCACCATCGCGAGCAGCTCGACGATCGAAGCCATGGCCTTCTTCAGGCGTGCCGGCGCGACCTCGTTGATGAACAGGGCGATGCCGATCGCCAGCGGCACGGCGAACAGCAGCGCGACGAAGGAGATCTTCAACGTGCCGTAGATGAAGGGGAAGGCCCCGTAGGTGCCCGTCACCTCCGACCGGGACGATCCGACCGACCACTCCTGTCCGGAGATGAACCCCCAGATGCCCATGGCATCGAACACCGGCCAGGCGTCGATCGCCGTGCGAAGGATCATCGCCGCCAGCACGACCAGCACGCTGGTCGCACTGGCGACCACGATCCAGCGGAAGATGGGGTCGGCGCGCCGGCCGGCTCCTGACCCCCGCAGGCTCGACGGTGGTGTGCTTGTCGGAGCAGCCATCGTGGTTCCTCGCTTCCCGGGACGGGGGGGGGGGGCCCCCCCCCCCCCCCCGGGGGGGGGGCCCCCCCCGCGACAAGATCAGTTGGCGGAGTTGATCAGTTCGATCTGTGCGACGACGGCCTCTTCGAACGCACCCGTCGGGGGGGCGTAGAACAGGTCGCGGGAGAGGTCGTCACCCTCGGTGACTGCCCAGGTGAAGAACTCGATCAGCGACTCGGCGACGTCGTCGTCGTAGCCACACTCCCAGGCGAGGATCCAGTGCGCCCCGACGATCGGGTACCCGTCACCGCCAACCCCGAGGATCGCGAACCGCTGGTCCTCCGGGATGCTGTCGATGATCGAACTCGGCCCCGCCGAGATCGAGTCCAGGGTCGGCTCGATGACGTTGCCGTCCGCGTTGATCAGGGCTGCCGTCGAGATGTCGTTCTCCACCGCGTAGGCGTAGGAGAGGTACCCGACCGCGCCCGGCTGCTGCTGCGTCTCTGCCGCAACGCCTTCGTTGCCGTTCCCACCGATCGTGCCAGCGGCCCAGTCGACCTCGGTGCCGAAGCCCAGGTCCCAGTTGCTGGCCGCGTCATCGAGGTACTGCGTGAAGATGTTGGTCGTTCCCGAACCGTCCGAGCGGTGCACGGCGACGAGGTTGGTGCCCGGCAGGTCGACGTCCGGGTTCAACTCGGCGATGGCCGGGTCGTCCCACGAGGTGATCTCGACGTTGTAGATGCCCGCGATCGCGTCGGCATCGAGGATGATGTTCTCCTGGCCAGCGGCCTCCAGAGCAGCGTCCAGGTCAGGGTCGTTGTAGGACACGACGACCGAACCGAAGGCGTCGACGAAGTGGATCGGGTCGCAGCCGCGGATCTCCTGCGCTTCGGCGAGCGCCTCGTCGGTGAGGTGCGCTTCGGTGGAACCGAAGTCGACGTTCTCCGACAGGAACTGCTCGATGCCTCCGCCAGAACCGATTGACTGGTAGTTGACGTTGATGCCCGGCTCGTTGTCGCGGATCCACTCCAGCATCAGCGGGGTGATGAAGGTCGCGCCAGCGCCCAGCAGGTCAGCCGATCCGGCATCGACACCGACCTGGTCATCCTCCTCGAGGAGTTCGGCCTCCCCGTCATCGTCATCGGACTCGGCAACGTCGTCGCCGGCATCCTCCGTGGTGTCGTCGCTGGCGGCCGTGGGGTCACCGGCGTCGTCATCGCCACCGCCGCAGGCGACGGCGACCAGGGAGAGGGCGAGCAGAGCTGCTGCCGCTTTCTTGGAGAAACTTGTCATGCGTTCGACTCCTAATGGTCGAGCGGGAGGTCACAGGTTCGTTCGAACGAACTCGCCCGAACACGGGTGACGCTACGGACGGCGGGTAGCCAGCAGACTCGAACCAGGAGAACGCGAGGTGAACGTCAGGTGGGTCCGTTCACCTTGAGGTGAACGGGCGGTTGAAGCCGCAGGTCACAGGCCCCACGATCTGCGACGGCGGTCGTAGATGTCACACCCCGCATGCATGCTTTTGGCTTCCGGGGCGGTGGATCACGACACGAGGACCCACCGATGGACCATCAACATCAACCAGAACCAGAACCCACGACCGATCCCGACCGACGAACCTGCACGGAGAACGACTGCGATCGACCCGCCACGACCCGCGGCTGGTGCGCGATGCACTACAAGCGGTGGCTACGCACCGGCAGCCCGGTTCGGGGCCAGCAGGCGACCTTCTGCGCCGTCGACGCCTGTGAACGCCAGGCCAAGTCCCGCGGCTGGTGCCACGCGCACTACCAGCGATGGCGTGCCACCGGTGACGTGCAGGCCGACGTACCACTCCGCCGCGTGAGACCCTGCGCTGCGGACGGGTGCGACCGCCCGTCGTATGCCAGGCAGCACTGCGCAACCCACTACAAGCGGATCCTCGCCCATGGTGACGCCCGCGCCGATGAGCCCATCCGCATCGTCACAGGTGACGGCTGGTTGCTGCACGGCTACTGGTATGTCGCGGTCCCGACTGAGGAACGATGGCTGGCCTCTGGGGAGCGCAAGTTGGCCGAGCATCGACTGGTGATGGCACGCCACCTCGGTCGACCACTGGCCACGGACGAGGTCGTGCACCACGTCAACGGCCGACGCACCGACAACCGCATCGAGAACCTGGAGCTCTGGTCGACCGCCCACCCGAAAGGGCAGCGGGTCGAGGACAAGGTGGCGTTCGCGATCAAGCTTCTTCGTCGGTATGCACCGGATCGTCTGCGATGACCGCAAGGGCCGGTCGTCGTCGATCGCGAATGTCCACGAGCGCGAGACCGTCGCAGACGGGCGACGAGAAAGCCCTCAGCCATTGGGGCTGAGGGCCTCGCCGTTGCCTGTGGAAAACGTACCCCCGATGGGATTTGAACCCACGTTACCGCCGTGAGAGGGCGGCGTCCTAGGCCGCTAGACGACGGGGGCGCGGCATGTCTGACGCTCCGGACACGAGACCTTGCGGTACGGGACACGGAGCGCGGTGTGAAGCGTAGCCGGGGCCACGCGACGTGGTCGAACCGAGGCTCTCGCCTCGTGTCGACCAGCTCGGGGGGAAGGACTCGAACCCTCAATAACTGGACCAGAACCAGTCGTGTTACCGATTACACCACCCCCGAAAGGGCAGCGGACCGGAGAGCCTCGGTGGCCCGAGCGCGCGCCTGATCCGGTCTGGTGCTCCGGAGGCGCGCTCGACCGAGGGGCCGGTTCGCGTCGCGCAGCGTACGTCGGCGGGCCCCCGACCGCAAAGCGCCGTGCGAACGTCTCACTCGGGTGCCGGCTGCGCCTCCTGCGCCACGGGCAGCGCCGCCTGCAGGCGGGCGAGGCTGGTCTCACGCCCGAGCAGTTCGATCGACTCGAACAGCGGCGGGCTGACCGACGACCCGGTCACCGCGACCCGCACCGGCTGTGCCACCTTGCCGAAGCCGATCCCGAGCTGTTCGGTCAGGCCCCGCAGTGCCTCCTCGATCGCCTCCACGGTCCAGTCGACGTCGGGCAGGACCGCGATGGCCGCCTCGATGGCCTCCGGCGCGCCCTTCTTGGTGAACACCTTCTTCACGCTGTCGGGGTCGAGGTCCAGCTCATCGACCAGGAACGGTGGGGCGTAGTCGACGATCTCCTCCAGGCGCTGCATCCGTTCCTGCACCAGCGGGACGAGTCCGTGGACCACCGCCCGTTGGGCGTCCGTCGGCGGCGTGTCGAGGAGTGCCACCTCGCCGTAGGTGCCGTCGAGGTGCGGGAGCAGCCGGTCGGTGAGCTCGCCCGGGTCCAGCTCGCGGATCCGCTCGCCATTGAACGCGCTGAGCTTGTCCACATCGAACGCGGCGGCGGAGCGGCCGACGGCCCGCAGGTCGAACTCGGCGATCATGTCCGCGTCGTCCAGGCGTTCGCGCCCGTCCTTCGGCGCCCAGCCCAGCAGCGCCAGGTAGTTGCGCAGCGTCTCGGGCAGGAAGCCCTGTCGCCGGAACTCCTGGATCGACACCGACCCGTGCCGCTTGGACAGCTTCTTGCGGTCCATCCCGACCACCATCGGCAGGTGGGCGAACGCCTCGGGGGCACCCCACGACGCGTCGCGCGCCGGGAACCCGACCGCAGCCAACGCGTCGTCCAGCAGCCCGTCGGTGAGCAGCAGCCCGTGCAGGAGCACCTGCCTCGGCGTCGCCGACAGCAGGTCCTCGCCGCGGCAGATGAGGCTGACGCCCTGCGCGAGGTCGTCGACGGAGTTGGCCAGCGGGTAGGTCGCAGAACCGTCCGAGCGTTGGATCACCGGATCGGAGATCGTGGCCCAGTCCCAGGTGATCTCACCCCGGATCAGATCGGTGACGGTGATCGAGCCGGACTCGGGCGTGCGCAGCCGCAGGGACCCGACGCTGCCCTCGGCCTCGCGGCGGGCCAGGTCCTCGTCGGAGTGCTCGAAGGTGGAGGCCTTCACGACGGGTGGGCTGCCGTCCCCGCCCTTCCGCTGCATCTCGCGCCACGCCTCCAACTCCTCGCTCGTGCGGTGGTCGCGGTAGGTCGCACCACTGGCCTCCAGGCGACGTGCCACCTCGGCGTAGAGCGTCGTGCGTTCCGACTGCCGGTAAGGGCCGTAGGGACCACGCGAGCTGCCGTCGTCCTCCGGACCCTCGTCCCAGTCCAGCCCGATCCAGCGCATCGCCTCCATCATGGAGCGCATGGACTCCTCGGTGGCACGGGAGGCGTCGGTGTCCTCCACACGGAACACGAACGTGCCGCCGTGGTGCCGGGCGTGCAGCATGTTGTAGAGCGCGGCGCGGACGCTGCCGACGTGCAGGAAGCCGGACGGGGCCGGGCAGAAGCGGACGCGTGGGAGCGCGCCCGGGTTCGACGAGAGCGGGATGGTCACAGGATGTCTCCGGGACGGTAGGTGGCGGCGTCGGGGTGGCCGGCGGCGATGGTCGCGACCCGCTCGACGAAACGGTCGACCTGCTGCGTCGAGGTCCCGACGAACGACAGGGGCGCATCGAGGATGCCGATCAGCGTGGCGTGGTCGAGCGGCAGCCGGTCGTCGGCGGCCAGGCGGTCGATCAGGTCGTTGTCCTGCTGGCCGGACTCGCGCATCGCGAGCGCAACGGCGACGGCGTGTTCCTTGATGACCTCGTGGGCGACCTCGCGGCCGACCCCGGCACGGATGGCCGCCATCAGCACCTTGGTGGTCGCCAGGAACGGCAGGAAGCGATCCAGTTCACGCTCGATCACGGCCGGGTAGGCACCGAACTCGACGAGCACGGTCAGGAAGGTCTCGAACAGCCCGTCGATCGCGTAGAACGCATCGGGCAGCGCGACCCGACGGACCACGGAACAGGCGACGTCGCCCTCGTTCCACTGGTCACCGGCCACGGCGCCCACCATCGCCAGGTGGCCGTCCAGGACGTGCTTCAGCCCGTTCACGCGTTCGCAGGACCGCGAGTTCATCTTGTGCGGCATCGCCGACGAGCCGACCTGCCCGGGCTTGAAGCCTTCGGTGGCCAGCTCCTGACCGGCCATCAGCCGCAGCGTGGTCGCCAGCGACGACGGCCCGGACGCCACCTGCACCAGGGCGGCGACCACATCGAGGTCCAGCGACCGCGGGTAGACCTGGCCCACGTTGTCCAGCCGGGCGGAGAAGCCGAGGTGCTGCGCGATGCGCTGTTCGAGTTCTTCGACGCGTTCGGTGTCGCCGTCGAACAGGTCGAGCAGGTCCTGCTGCGTCCCGACGGGACCCTTGAGTCCGCGCAGCGGGTAGCGCGCCAGCAGTTCCTCGACGCGGTGCAGCGCCTGGAAGAGCTCCTCCCCCGCGTTCGCGAACCGTTTGCCGAGCGTGGTCGCCTGCGCGGCGACATTGTGGGACCGGCCGGCCATGACGGTGTCGCGGTGCTCGACCGCCCGGTCGGCCAGCAACGCCAGGGCGGCCACGCAGCGGTCGCGGATCAGCAGGAGTCCGCGACGGACCTGCAGCTGTTCGACGTTCTCGGTCAGATCGCGGGAGGTCATGCCCTTGTGGATGTGTTCGTGGCCCGCCAGTGCGCAGAACTCCTCGATCCGGGCCTTCACATCGTGACGGGTCGTGCGTTCCCGTGCCGCGATCGACGCCAGATCGACCTGGTCGACGACCTGCTCGTACGCCTCGATCACGCCATCGGGCACATCGACGCCGAGGTCACGCTGGGCCTGCAGGACGGCGATCCACAGCCGCCGCTCCAGCACGATCTTGCCCGCGGGCGACCA
>JAWLFE010000100.1:0-9103 GCA_041685735.1 Nitriliruptoraceae bacterium | reverse complement strand
TCGTTGTTTCCAGCGTGGGATGACCGTCGCTACGCGCACAATCGCGGTCAACCGACCTAGAGAAGGCCGCGGCAGCTACGTAGATGATCCGGGCGTTGGTTACTGGGCTGCACCCAAGGTTTCGGTGCTCAGTTGGGGGCGATGGGGAGGTTGAGAAGCCTGGCGTTTTCCGGCGTGACGCTGGCGATGGTGCGCTGCTCCAAGCCCTCACCGGCACGAGCCATCACGGCCAAGACCAACCGAGGTTGTTCGTCGGGCATGAGGTGGTCAGAGGAGCGGAGCATCACGACCTCTGTTGATGAGGTCCACGAGAGCGGAACGGGGGCGACCAGCACTGGCCGCCAGGATCACGGTCCTGTAGGCCACGCTCGGCAGAATGCCGACACACGCACGGCACCAACCGCCCGATCAACGGCCGCGTGGGGATACGGGTTGCGCACCGGTTTGAAGCGCCTCCATGAGGCGCTCGAGACAGCCCCTCGGCAACGCAGGCCGACGACGGCCGATCGTCATGGTCACGGAGCCGCGAGAGATCCTGGGGGCTCAGATATGGGCGATGACCTCGTAGAGATCGAGTGCTGCTGACTCGACAGCCCCATCCTTCTGCTCCGACCGTGCCGCTTCTCGTGCGGTCGCATCGGCGGCAAGCATGGCGGCTTCGCTCTCCCAGATCGTCACCGCAAGGCCTTGACCGCTGGCGCGGTCCGCGAGCCAGTAGGCAGCGACGATGCCTGGCTGTTGTCTGGCCGATGGGACGATCTGGTCGCGGACGAACGAGATGCCTCGTTCGACGTCACCCAATGCAACCCGCATGACCCGTGCGTGCATCGTCATGGAACTCTCCTCTGAGGAGCGTGGAAGTCACGTTCGCTGGGGTTCAGCGCTCGAAGGGGTGTGGTTGTCCGTCTCGCTCGGGGGGAAGTCCATGTGGGTGCGTTCCAGTTCGCGGTCGAGGATGACGGCGGGGTCGAGGTGGTCGGCACGCTCGAGGATCTGGTTGCGCTCGGGCTTGGACAGTCGGGCTCTGAGCAGGTCGCGGTAGTGGGCGTAGAGGGCGAAGCTGGCGGGGCTGCGCGTGGCGCCGCGGAAGGTGGCCAGGATCTCGGCGGCCCGGTGGTGCTCACCGGCGTGGTAGGCGAGCGCGGCGAAGCCGAGCAGAACATCGGTGTCGAGCAGATGGATCGGTGTGGAGCGGATCTGGTCGGTGGCGTCCGCCAGGTGCTGGCTGGCGGCGTCGAACCGATGCTCGGTGGCGGCGATGAGTGCCCGTACGAGCGACCAGCGGTAGTCCCAGAGGGCGTCGTGCGGGTCGAGCTCGCTGGGTCGCGGCACCGCGAGAGCCTGTTGCTGCTGGCCGAGCAGGTGCAGGACGAGCACGAGCTCTGCGGCCGCGAACCGGAACCGGTTGCCTTCGCGCGTCAGACCCTGCAGCAGTTCGGCGGCTTCGGTGAGTCGGCCTTCCATCACCAGGCCGAGGGGGAGCTGGCCGCGCAGTTCTTGGCGGAGCATGTTCGCCGATGTTGGCAGGTCAGCCAGGGCGTCCTCAACGAGGCCCGGGATGCGTTGGGGGTCGAAGATCGTGCACGCGTTGGCCAGCGCGACCGTTGCGGCGGCGTGCACCACCGGGTCGCTGGCGGACTCCGCCGCGGCCTGGCCGAACGTCAGCTGGTCGCGGAAGCGTCCCAGATAGCTCGCGTTGGTCGCTGATGCGGTCAGGTACAGCGCACGTTCGTGAGGGTCATCGAGCGCGTCAGCGATCTCCTCGCGGCCGAGGTAGCGGCCAGCAGTGTCAACGAATCCCGTGTAGCCCAACACCGTGGGGATCCGGGCGGCCAGACAGCCCGTCTCGACGTGCGCGCCCTGGCGGTCGAACCACTCGAGGGCGGCCAGGTGGTTACTGAGGTCGGTGTCGCTCTGCGCGGTCACTCCCCATTCTGGTAGGTCGCTGAACCGTGGGGGGTGCGTCAGGGCGCGGGCGAGGAAGTGGCGGGCATGAGCGCCGCGTCGCGCCGCGAGTTCGCCGGCATCCGCCAGGCGAGCCTGGGCGTAGAGACGCACGGTCTCCAGCAGCCGGTATCGCGGCTGTCCACCGGCGTGGTCGACCTCGACGAGGGAGCTGCGCACCAGTGCGGCGAGACGATCGAGGGCGTCGTGGTCGCTGCGGTCGCTCACCGCCGCCAGCGCCGGCGCGTCGAACCCGCCCACGAACACCGCCGTGGCACGCAGCACCTCCTGCTCATCCTCGTCGAGCAGGTCGTAGCTCCAGTCCATGGTGGCCTGCAGCGTCTGGTGGCGCCCCAGCACCCGGCGGCCGCCGGCCAGCAACCAGAACCGGTCGTCGAGCCGCTCAGCGATCGCGGCTGGAGTGAGGTGCGACGTGCGGGCTGCGGCCAGCTCGATCGCCAGGGGGATGCCATCGAGCCGACGACAGATCTCTGCCACCGTGTCAGCCTCCGCAGGCTCTGGCTCGCGCTGCGATGCGGCAACCGCCCGCGAGGTGAACAGCTGCACCCCGGCGGTCAGCGTCAGCGAGGGCACCGGGTAGGTGTGTTCGCCGTCGATGCCGATGGCCTCCCGGCTGGTCGTGAGGACCGTCAGATCGGGGCAGCCGCGGGTGACCCGATCGATGAGGTCTGCGACGGTGTCCAAGATGTGCTCACAGTTGTCCAGGATCAGCAGCGTCGGGTGCGCGCGGAGCACCCGCACCAGGCCGTCGAGCTGGTCGCTGCGTGCGGCCGCGGGCAGCCGCAGCGCGGCGAAGACGGCATCGACGACCCCGCCGGCGTCGGTCACCACACTCAGATCGACGAACACGACCCTCCCACCGTGCTCACGGCGGTGGTGGGCGACGGCCAGCGCCAGGCGGGTCTTACCGACACCTCCGACACCGGTCAGCGTCACCACGCGTGTCCATGACAGCACCTCGACGATGCCACCCACGTGCTCGTCGCGGCCGACCAGCGAGGTGCGCGGTTGGGGCAGCTCGTTCCAGACCCCGGCTCGGGCGGTCGCAGCCGATCCCTCGGGATCCCGGCCGTTGAGCAACCGCCGATGCATCTGCTCGAGCTCGGACGAGGGATCAAGGCCCATCTGCTCGACCAGCCGATCTCGAAACCCTCGGAACACCTCGGTCGCCTCGATGCTCCGTCCGCACCGGTGCAACGCGACCATCAACTGCCGGTGCGGGCGCTCCCGGAGTGGCTGTTCGCGCGCGGCCCGTTCCAGATCGGCCAGCACCTCGCCATGCCGACCGAGATCCAGCAGACACCGGGCACGCAGCTCCTGCGCGGCGAGCCGCAGCTCCTCCAACCGGACCGCATCGGGCCGCGCCCACTCCTCATCGGCGACCTCAGCCAACGCCCGACCCCTCCAGCGACCCAACCCGCGCTCCACCGCCTCCAGCGCCGCTTGCGCATCGTCAGTGACCATCGCGTTCGCGTGCTCGAGATCGGCCTCGAACGCGGCCGCATCCAGCTCGTGGTCGTCCAGCACGAGCCGGAACCGGTCCGGCCCCCCGACCAGCACTGACGGCGCACGGCCGGCCCCGTCGGGCTCCAGCACCCGTCGTAGACGTGTGATGTAGGTGCGCACAGCCGAAGCTGGATGCTCCGGCAGACGCTCGTCTGGCCTCCACACGATGTCCGCGAGTCGGTCGACATCCACCGCCCCGTCACGCAACACCAGCAGCGCGAGCAGTAACCGACGCTGCCGCCCCGCCGACGGATCACACCGCTCACCGGCGTCGATCACGACCTCGAGGGGGCCGAGGATCCCGAACCGCATGTGATTCATCTCCACGGGTGAGCCAGCCAACCACGGCGCGCGCCAACACGCCACCACCCGACCATGCGTCACACCGTTTTGTCAGCGTTTCACCCGCACGACACGCCGGCGACCACCAGGTCAGGACCCTCGGGCTACCTCGATCAGGAGCAGCCGATCATGGCCATCACTCGACCCGCACCCACCACCCTCCGGTACGACGGGCCCGTCCGGGCCCTGCGGCGATGGACAAGCGCACTGGCCGTGGCCACGCCACGAACCCGGCTGACACGACGCCGCACCACCCTCGCGCACCCACCCGCCCCGCCACTTCCCGTGTGGCGACTCGACCGGACAGAGCTCACCACCGCTGTCGAACACAGTCGCTGGTGACGCGCCGCTCACCAGACGCGTTCTGGAGGGGAGGAGCGCGAGGAAGAACTCCATGACCGTCGGAACGCTTCGCCCCTACCCCGCGACACCGCTGCGCGGCGAGTCACTCCAACGAGGTCCCTCCAGGCGGGGACAGGCGCTCGCCGAACACGAGGGACCGCGACCGGAAGCAGTCCCGGAGCGTTCGTTCGAAGGCCCCCACCCCCTGGAACGGACACCGCACCACGTCGAAGCCGGCATCCAACGGGTGCGTTGCTTACTGGGCTGGACACCGACCCAGAAGTCCCTGTTCCGCACGGCTCCTCCGAAGCATCGCCCCACACCCCGCCAGCAAGGCCGTTTCAGTCGTGCAAGTGATCAAGAAGATCGCGGTAGATCGTGCGCGCCTCGACGCTGAGGAAGGTGGTCACGTGGTCTTCGCCGTCAAGCCCCACAAACTCAGCCTTCGCGCGACGAGCCGCCCGAGCCATCGCATCGTGGACCTCGTCGTTCGTGCCACAGATGAACAGAGCCGGGATGTTGAGCTCATCGGGTACGTGCGACAGATCCGGCCACGACGACTGGAAGTAGGCAAGTACTGCCCGGGGATCGTTCTGGCGCTGTTGTTCCAACGCCCAGTCGGGCATCTTCCACATCTGCGACATCGCGTCCGCGACTGCCTCGGCACCCCCTTCGGAGATCAACTCGATCATCGCATCTGAAGTCTCGCCGCTGTTCTCGGGTTCGGCAGCGATCAGTGCGATCGACGTCAAACGGTCCGAAGCACTCGCGGCCAGGCCCCACCCGACCTTGGCTCCAAGCGACCAGCCGAGATAGTGGAACTCCCGGGCCTCGCATGCGTCGGCCACCGCGAGAACATCGTCCACCATGCGATCCAGCGAGTACGATTCGGGGTCCGTGGGCTTGCCGCTCTCGCCGTTGCCCCGCGCGTCGAAGCTCACGACCCGGTAATCGGTCGCCAGCGGGCGGACCCAGCCGGCCAGTTCCCAACTCTCCAAGCGGAAACCCCCACCATGGTGGAGGATCACCGTGGGTCCATCCCCCGTGCTCTGGTAGCGGATCTCGACCTCACCGCTGCGCGTCATGGCCATGGGTGCTCCTGTTGTCCAAGACAGCAGATTCACCGTAACGGAACCCCACTGGGACTTCCAGAGACTCTCGTGACCCCAGCACGGCTGACTCCCCAACATTCCAAAGTTCCGGCGAGGACGGCAGCACGAACCAGCTCTCTCGAACCAGACCGCTCGTGCGGCTGGTAGCCGGCGGGCTTGCTGGGACCTGATCGCTTGCGCCCGAAGGCACGGCGGCGGTGTCGCCCGCGGGTAGCTATTCCGGGCGGTGTCTACCGCCCCGGCGCTGTAGGGCTACAAGCGCCCTCTCGCCAGCACCCACCACTCACGAGGCTGTGAGCAACACTACGGCGACGTCAGGAGGTGCAGCGCTTTGCGTGCATCACGGGCGTTGGCGACGACCGCTGGAGCGCGACCTGCAAGACCCCGAACCTTCGAACCCGACCGACTCTGATTCTGAGCGAGAAACCTGAACCGGGACACGATCGGGCTATGCGTTGTCGGCGGCCTGTGCCAGGACCTGGCCGATCGCGTCGATCACCAGGTCTGGCCGTTCGATGTGGATGAAGTGCCCGCTGCCGTCGGCGATGACTTGGCGTGCGTTGGTCGAGATGGTCGCGAGGTTCTCTTGCATCGACTGCCAGGCCGCCTCGACGTCCTCTTCGAGACCTTCCGGGACGCCGTCCTCGGCGCCCGCGGCCTTGCCGTGGGTGAGCACGACCACGGGGATGTCGCCCAGGGGCTGCCGGCTGTGGCGGACGTGATCGAGGCTGTCGCGCAGCGCGATCATCTCGTCGGCGGCGCTCACGGCGGTGGAGGTGTCCATGAACTGGGCGGCCCGCCGGGCGTCGGCGACGTCGTCGGGCAGCTTCGACGCGACGGAGTCGGGGACCAACGAGGCGAACAGCGCGGGGATGCCGCTGGCGTTGACGGCGGCGATGACGGGCCGCTGCCGTCGCATCGCATCGGCCATGGCGTCTGCCTTGGCGGTGAAGGCGGCCGGGTAGACCTCGGGCAGGTCCTCGTGGGTGGCGTCGAGCAGCACGAGGCCGGCGACCTCGTCGGGGTAGGCGTGGGCGTAGGCACGGACGATGAGCCCGCCCAGCGAGTGCCCGACCAGGACGTAGGCCGTTGAGGCACCGGCTGCGTGCAGGACGGCGCGCAGCTCATCGACCAGGACGGGGAGGTTGCGGGGGCGCGGGCCGGGCTCGCTCCAGCCCATGCCGGCCCGGTCGTAGGCGAGCGTGGCCGACTGTGCCGAGATCTCTGACTGGACGTCGTGCCAGTCCAGCGCCATGCCGCCCTGGCCGTTCTCGAACACCACGGTGGGGCCCCCGGCCCCGGCCTCCAGCACGTGCAGCCGGTGCCCACCGACGTCGATCAGCCGGCCGGGAGCGGGGTAGGCCCGCTGCAGGCGGGCCTGCTGGAGCTGGCCGGCCACCGTGGCGGCAAGCAGGACTCCGAGCAGGCCCAGCAGGCCGTTGCGGATCCACGGCAGCAGCTTCCGGGTCGCTCGGCGCCAGCGCGGCGCACGAGCGAACACCGGCAGGTCGTCGTGCCGGCGGGGGGTGGGGCGGTTGTCCATCGTGAGTTCCTTGCGGTCCTACCGAGCCGATCCGCGGGCGCGTCGAGGAGACGAGTTCCATGCCCCATGGTGACGTGGTCGCCGGTCACGCGCCGGTGACATTTGTCATGCCCTCGTGTGGGATCCTCATCCGGGTTGATGATCGACGCCACTACCCAAGATCGTGCTCGATGGCCATGGTGGCCACATGACGACGACATCAGCCGGTGACCGCGACCACCCCCAGGGTGTGAGCGGAGCCACGACCACCACCCCCGACCACACTTCTCGTCTCGGCGGGATCAACGCCATGAACCGCCGTGGACGTCGCCCAGGGTGGTGCTCGCTTGTCGCCTCGGTCGCGGTCGTCGGGATGCTGGTGGCGTGCACCGGTGCAGAGCCTGGTGAGGACGTAGATGAGCCGGCACAGGTCGAAGCCGAACCGGACGATCCGGCCGAGCAGGGCGAGCCGGGCGAGCAGGGCGAGCCGCCGGCGGACGATGCTGCCGCGGGGCTACCTGCCGTTGGGGAGGTGGCGCCTGACGATGTGCCGTCCGAGGTCGACCTCGACGAACTCGAGGGACTGCCGGTGCTCAGTGGGCTTGCATGGGCTCTGCAGGCCATCGGTCCGCAGGGCCCACCGGAACCCGGCGAGGTCGAGGCGGCGCTGACCGGCGAGTTCCTCCAGATGGTGCCAGCCGAAGCGTTCATCGACGAGTTGACACAGCGCCAGGGTGAGTGGTCGGTCGTGTCGCTCATCCAGGCGGAGGGCAACCGGCTGGTGGCCGAGATCGCGTGGGAGGACGAGCAGGCCCAGCTGGTGCTCGAGGTGACCGACGACGACCTGCCGGAGCTCGCCATGTTGGGTATCGCCCCGCCCATGGCAGACCCGGCCGAGTTCGACGACTGGGACGAGGCCGAGCAGGCGCTCACGGGCCTGGGTGACGAGGTCGTGTTCCTGGCCGCGCGCATCGACGACGACGGTGTCTGTGAACCGATCGCCTCCCACGAGCCCAGTCAGCGGGGCCCGTTGGCCAGCACGTTCAAGCTCTACGTGCTCGGGGCGCTGATCGACGCGGTCGAGGAGGGCAACATCGGATGGGAGGACGAACTGGAGATCACCGAAGAGCTCATGAGCTTGCCGTCCGGGGTGTTGCAGACTGAGGATCCGGGCACCACGGTCACGGTCGCCGAGGCCGCCGAGTTGATGATCGAGGTGTCCGACAACACCGGCACCGACCTGCTCATCGACCTGCTCGGCCGTGAAACCATCGAGGATGCACAGGCCGACTACGGCCACACCGACCCGTCGGTGAACCGGCCGTTCATCACCACGCGCGAGATGTTCCAGCTGGCAGCCTCACCGCAGGACACCGAAGCGTTCGTGGCTGCCGACGAGGCCGGTCGCCGACAGGTGCTGGAGGACATCGCGGACCAACCGTTGCCCGACCAGGGCGAGCTCGAACTCGAACCTTCCGTGCCTCAGCAGCCCGAGTGGTACGCCTCGCCCGCCGAGCTGTGCGACACGCTGGTCGCCCTCGACGAGGCGACCACCGGCCAGGACATGCAGCCGGCACGTGACGCTTTCGGTGGAGGGCCGCCACCCCGGATCGATGACCAGTGGGAACTGATCGGCGCGAAAGGCGGAAACCAGCCGGGCGTGCACGCCCAAGCCTGGTTGGTGGCCCGCGACGACACCCGGTTCGCGTTCACGATCTCGATCGACCACAGCGACCACATCGATACCACCCAGCTGATCCCGGTCCTCGAGGGTGCGGTGAACCTCATGGCCGACGACCTGGAATGAACCCGACGGCAGATGAACAGATCGGTTCGAAGCGCCAGTGGCGGTCGCGGTGACAGCGGCAGGGTCGGTCGTGGACGTTGGAAGACCCCGATCGAGTGACACCGTGCAGGTTCAGCGAAGCACAGATCTCTCGACGCCTATGGCGTGTCGTTCGCGAGTCGCCTCGAAGGGAAGGACCATCAGATGCAGCAGTGGCAGTACAAGATCACCGCACGGGAGACGAAGAAGCTACTCAAGAACGATGCAGTGCTGGACGCGATGTCCGATGCGCTGAACGACCTGGGGAGGCGAAGGCTGGGAGCTCGTGAACTTCGCCCCGTTCAGCACCACCCAAGGATTCGATCTGGGCGGGTCAACGGGGGCCTTCACCTTCGTGTTCAAGCGTCCGGTTCAGTAGACGACACGTACCCGCTGGCATGTCTCCACGAGCCTCAGCCAACCGACCGCAGCCAAGCCCAAGCGGGCGTAGGGCAGCAGCGCTCTAGGAGCCATAGCGATAGCGGGCGT
>JAWLFE010000099.1:0-9228 GCA_041685735.1 Nitriliruptoraceae bacterium | reverse complement strand
AGCTCCCGGACGATGTCGCGATCCGCTACCTGGGTCCAGCCACGTTCGCGCCGTGATCCGACGTCGGTCGACGGATCGAGGCCGATGAGTTCGTCGACGTCCGGTCGGGACTCGCCGCCGCACGATATGTCCCGACAGACATGAGAGGCTCGGAGACACGTGCGTCGGAGGCCTATCGGCTATGATATATGCGCGTCAAAACATAATCTTGACCCGTTGGGCGTTCCTCGTCGACGAGAAGGTCATTCTATGTCCCTATCAACATGCAACAGCAGGGTTGGGGCGCAGCTGCGGGCGCAGCGCAAGCTGCTCAAGCTGAACCAGACAGAAGTCGCCGAGCTCGCTGGGACGACGCAGCGCAGCGTGTCGCAGGCAGAGACCGGCAAGGCGTCGAGCCTGGAGCTGTACGCCTCGATCGCTGAGGTTCTGGGGCTGGACTTGGTCGCCCAGCCGCGGCAGCACGGTGCGAGCGGGCAGGTGAGACCGTGAAGGTGCCGGCGGAGGCGGCCTCGGTGGCCGCCGTCTACAAGGCCGGTGTCCTCGCCGGTCGCATGTGGCGTGTCAAGCGAGACGTCACGTTCGTCTACGTCGAGGACTACGGCGGGCCACCACTGGCGTCCACACTCCCGCTCGGCGGGACGTACACCGAGACGGCGATGCATGTCCCGCCCTACTTCGCAGGCCTGCTGCCAGAAGGAGAGACCCGCCGACGAAGCCTGTCTCGAGCGCTCCACGTGGCGGAGGACGACGAGCTCGGGCTGCTGGTCCACCTCGGCGCGGACACGATCGGCGACGTGCAGATCCTGGAGGCCGGCGACGAGCTCCCGGACGTGGACGAGCGCTCCACGCCGACCGACCTCGACACCGTCAGCTTCTCCGAGCTGTGGCTTCCCGAGGACCGCAGCCGTCGGTCCGCGGTCCCGGGTGTGCAACCGAAGCTGTCGTACCACTCGCGGTCACTGATCGGCAGCCGTCTCGGGCGGGTCATCCTGAAGTTCTCACCAGACGCATCCTGGCACGGTGTCCTCCACAACGAGCGGCTGTTCATGACCGCTGCCAGAGATGCTGGACTGGACGCGCCCGACGTCCAGATCGTGCGCGACCGGGACGGTGTCCAGGCCGTGGCCGTCACCCGGTTCGACCGAAGTTGGCGTGACGGCGAACTCGTGCGCCACCCCCAGGAGGACGCCTCCCAGGTGCTGGGGCTGCGGCCATCAGAGAAGTACGACCCGGATGCACGAACCGTGATCGAGGCGTTGTCGTCGCGGTGCACCGCGCCGGTCGTGGCGACACGTGACCTGCTGCACCAGATGCTGTACAGCTACGCCGTCGGCGACAACGACCTGCATGCGAAGAACCTGTCGATCGGGCAGGATCCATCGACCGGCGTGTGGTCGGTCACGCCGGTGTACGACGTGTTGCACACGTGGCCGTACGAGGGTGATCACCGCTTCCACCCGGCGGTACGCGACCGGTTGCACGACTCAGTCACCCGCAGACACTGGATCGCGCTGGCAGCGGACGTCCGCCTTGCCCCGAAGGTGGCAGAGCGGCTGTGCGACCAGGTCGCCGTTGCGGTCGGGCAGCTGACCGACCGCTTCACCGAGGAACTCCTCGACATGCCGCAGGCGTGGGTGCGTGACGTGCAGCGCCGCGTCACCCGCCGGGTCCGCGACCTCCAGACCTGATCGGCACCTCGCTCCCGCGACCGCTCAGCTCAGTGTCGGTCGAGGCCGGTGAGCTCGTCGACGTCCGGGTCGCGGGTCGCCAGGTCCTTGAGCCCCAGCGCCAGCGCCACCGGCATCGTGAACGCCAGCCCCAGCAGCCGCCCGACCGCCACCGCCAGCAGTGCCGCCGCCGCCGCGAGCCCCGCCAACGGCGCCAGCAACGCGCCGAGCAGCTCAGCCAGCCCGATCCCGCCGGGGAAGAACCCGGCCGCCGCGGCCAACGGTGACGCCGCACCGATGACCACCGCCTGCCACAGCGTCGAGCCAACCCCCAACCCCAGCAGCACCAGCCACAGCCGCACCGCATGCAGGATGGCGGTCGCCACCTCGACGACCCCCAGAGAGGTGGTGGCGGCCACCCACGTCGTTCTACCGACCACCCGCACGGCACCGACCCCCAGCACCACCGCGGCGACCCCCAGCGCCACCCCGAGCCATCCCACGACCGGCTCCCCGCCCGCGGCACCCGCGCCGACCGCCGCCGCGGTGCCTCCCGCCCCCACCGCGTCGGCCCCCGCGCCCAGCCCTGCCCCCGCGCCAGCGGCGGCCGCTCCGCCGGACCCGACCCCGATGCCGGTCGCCACCACGGCTCCGGCGAGCACGAGGCTGACCCCGATCCAGATCGCGGCCGCCGCCAGGGTCACGGTCGCCGCCCCGGTCGTCGTCGAGCCGGCCTTGCGCAGCACCTGCACCCGGATCACCGCACCGGCGGGGATGGGCAGCAGGTTCGCGGCAGTCGCGAGCACCACGGTGCGCACGGCCACCGGCCAGCTCACCGTGTCGGGGTCGGTGGCGACCCCGACCGCCATCGCCTTGAGTTCCGCGGCGTTCAGCGCGATGGTCAGCGGCGTGACCACGACCGCGGCGAGCAGCAGCGGGCCCCACACCAGTTGGTCGAGGCTGAGCTCCAGCGCCCGGACCGCGAACACCACCGCCACCGCGGTGGCCACCGTCGCGACGAGCAGCACGACCCCCCGGGCGCGCTTGGGCAGTTGGCGCATCCGCTGCACACGCTGGAGGATCCGACCCACCCGGCCAGATCCCGCCAGCTGGCCTGCCGCGGCGTCACCGCCAGGCTGCTCCGCGGCGTCGGCAGACGCTTCCGCGGCAGCGGCAGGCTGTCCGGCGGCCCCGCTCGCCGCTTCCGCGGACGCGGGTCCCCCACCATCGACCGAGCCGGCCGCTCCACCCGGTGCTTCCGCGGAAGCGGCAGGCTCCGTCGGCGGGACGGGGGTGGTGGGCTCCTCCGCGCGGGGCGGATCGCCGGGCTCACCAGTCAGGACGGCCTCCAAGGACACGGACGACCGCCGAGCCTACTTCCCGCCGCGGCGCCCCACCCGTGCCCACCCGACCACGACGCGTGCAACAGATCGGCATGGGACAGGCCGTTTCGTTGCACGAGCACGGCACGAGCGCGGCGCCGTCGACCACGCTCGGCGCTGATCAACCCGCGCGCAGCAGCGCTCCTTGGCCTCGACCGGCCGAGCGGTCGGCGAGGCATGGGCGTTGGACGCCGTCAGCCGCCGAAGCGGCGTTCCGCGAGTTCCTCGAGCGGGTCCTTGGGCTCCGGCTCCTCGGACCCCTCGGCGGTGTCGCCCGCGCCGTCGTCCACCGACCCCCCGTCGTCCACCGACCCCCCGTCAGCAGGCTCGTCGGCCTCGGTCACGGCGTCGTCGGCGCCATCATCGGCGCCCGGCAGACACGACCGCAGATCGCCATCCGGACAGTCACGCGACCCGCCGAACCCGTCGAGGTCACCCGGATCGACCGGGTCCTCGGGCAGAGCGATGACCGTGTCCTCGCCGGTGTCGTCACGTCCGTCGTCCGCGGGGTCGTCGTCCGGCTCGTCGGCAGGGGGTGTCGGGGTTGGTTCGGGGGCGGGGTCTGTGGAGCTCCCGGTGCCGTTGCCGTTGCCCTGGTTCGAAGAGGGCGCATCGCGCGACGCCGCCGCTCCCCCATCCGACCCGGTCGATCCGTCGGAGGTGTCGGTCGCGTCGCCATCCGCGTCGTCCGCTACCTCACGCTCGCTCGTGTCACCTTCGTCCGACGGCGCCGACGTGTCGTTCTCCGCGCCATCGTCGGGTCCCGGCGCCTCGTCACCGTCGTCGGGGGCCAGCGCGTCACCGTCGAGTTCGAGCGACTCGGACGGCGTGGCCGCCATCGGGTCGGCTGGCGCTTCTGAGCTGGACGCATCCGTGGCGAACAGCGCCAGGAACGTGCCGTCGCGGTCGACCGCTGCCGCCAACCCGCCACCGACACCGACCACCAGCACGGCGACCGCCGCCACCCGACCGACCTGCTGGGAGATGCGCACCCCGCGGTTCGCCTCGTTGGCGGCGTCCGTCGGCGCCAGCTTCAGCGGGCGGATCGGGGTGGGGGCGTCGGCCCCGACCGCCGCGTCGGCGGCCAGGCCATCCGCAGGAGCGGCGGACGCGACCGCTGGCGTGACCCGGTCACGGAACTCGGCGAGCTCACCGCCCGGCGGCTCGTGCGCGTGGTCCTTGGCCGCAGCCAGGATCCGGTCGAGGTCGTAGCGCGCCCGCTCGGCGTCCGGTGGGGTGATCAGACGGGCCCGGAGACGCCACAGAACAGAGCGCACGACGCCCTCTGAGGCGTCGGTGTGCTCTGCGCGGCGTGGGTCGTCGGGTGTCGTCATCCTGAAGTTGAGAGCGTGCCGGACCCCGACTCGCGGTACGCATCGGACGTAACGTGCGCCCTGAGCGCATCCAGACCCCGCCGATGCAGCGCCTTGGTGGCGTTGTACTCCTTGCCGATGACCTCGGCGACCTCGTGCAGGCTCAGGTCGGCGACGTAGCGCAGCAGCAGCACGTCACGCTGATCCGGTGTGGTCGCACACAGCAGGTGGTCGAGCTCCGCCGGGCCAAGGTGGGCGATCGCGTGGTCCTCGAAGGTGCTGGACGGCGCCTGCTTCTCGATGACGTGGTCCTCGGTGGCATCCGACGGGCGCGCATCCGACTTCCGCGAGGCATCGATCATGCGGTGGTGGGCGATCGTGAACACCCACGAGCGGAACGACGATTCGTCGCCGTCGAAACGGTGCAGGTCGCGGACCACCTGCAGGATCGTCTCCGCGGTGACGTCCTCCGCCGTGCGGCACCCACGCCCGATGAGGTAGCCCTTCAGGACCGGGGCGAGGTCCAGATAGAGCTTCGTCCACGCCGATTCGTCGCCACGACGGGCTGCGCGGAGCAACCGATCGAAGCCTTCACCGAACACCGTGGCCCCTTCGTCGTCATGCCCGCACCGGGCACATCGTGTGGCTGTCGGCGGAGTGGGTGGCCCGTGGGCCCCGGACACGTGCTGGCGGCCATCCTGCCGACGGGCATGGTGCCGTGGCAAGGGCCGGTTGGAGGTGAGTGGTGGGCGATCACTGCGACGGACCTCAAGGAACCTGGTGGTGACGGCCATGGGGCACCCGGCGCGAGCGAACCCGGCCGTCCCCCGAACTCCTCGCCGCCTACGGCGATGCTAGTTCGACCGCACACGAAGGCAAGCGTCACCTCCCTCCCTATCGGCCAGTGCGCGGGACCCTGTAGGTGTGGTGTGCGGCCTGCGGCCGTGATGGTCGTGCGCGTGGACGACGGCGCGCTCCGCTCGGGGTGGGAACGGCTGACCACGAGGTCCCCAGCCTCTATCCTCTCGCCTGCCTGGGCCGATGGGGACGAGGCAACCGGACGGGGCCGGGAGACGGTTTCGTCGCTCCGGGAACAGGCACCGATCGCACGCTGGGGACACGGCCCGCATGGGGCCTCGGCAGGGAGACGACCGCTCGTGGCACGAACCCAGATCCCCGGTCCACGTCGGACCGCCCGTGCTGCCGCCGTGCTCGCCGCGGCGGCGCTGCTGCTCATCGGCCTGCCGGCGGGGGCCTCCCCCTCGCCAGATGCCAGCACACCCCGAGCCGCCGACGTCCGCGAACTCATCGAGAGCGCGCGGGCAGCCTCGGGTGCCACCGGAGCCGACGAGCCCCTGCGCTACATCGTGGAACTGGACGACGCGGCGACACCGTCAGGACAGATCGGTGCCCTGTCCGAGGCGGATCGTCGTGCGGGGATCGCGGCCCGCGGCGCCGAGGTGCGCGCGGCCCTCGACGCCATCGGCGTGGATGTGGCCCGGGACTTCGACACGGTGCCCTACCTGGCGGTCAGCGCAGACGCCGAGGACCTGGCGGCCCTGCTCACCACGCCCGGCGTCCGATCGGTGGTCCCCGACGAGGTCGTCGAGCTGCAGTTGGACCAGAGCGTCCCTCGGATCGGCGCCTCGAACCCCACAGCGAGCTACGCCGGTAGCGACCTGCGCGGTGACGGTGTCGCGGTCGCGGTGATCGACACCGGGGTCGACACCTCGCATCCGTTCATCGGTCCGGGCCGCGTGGTGGCCGAGGCATGCTTCTCGTCTCGTGCCAACTGTCCCAACGGAACGACCGAGGACCGGAGCGCCGGCGCCGGTGGCCCGCTCGGCAGCAGCGACCACGGCACGCACGTCGCCGGCATCGCCATCGGCGCCGGCGATGGGAGCCCGGCGCAAGGCGTTGCCCCCGACGCCGACCTGATCGCCATCCAGGCGTTCTCACTCGATGACGAGGGCAACCGGATCAGCTTCGCGAGTGACCTGGTCAAGAGCCTCGAGTTCGTCCTCGACAAGCACACCGGGGACAACGACGTCGAGGTGGCAGCGGTCAACCTGAGCCTCGGCACCGGCCCACAGTCCCCGTGCAACGACAGCGGCTCCTGGACCGCGTTCGCCGAGGTTGCAACCGACCTCCGTGCCGCCGGGGTCCTGACCATCGCCGCGTCCGGCAACAACGGCAGCCGCGACACCATGAGCGCCCCGGCGTGTCTGCCCGAGGTCGTCAGCGTCACAGCGGTCGACAACGCCGACGAGGTCGCCTCGTTCAGCAACGTCAGCGACGAGACGGACCTGGTCGCTCCCGGTGTGGGCATCGTGTCCTCGGTCCTCGACGGATCCTTCGGGACGAAGAGCGGCACCTCGATGGCGGCGCCCCACGTGGCCGGCACCGCGGCGCTGTTGCGGCAGGGTGCGCCCTGGGCCGATCCGGGTGCGTTGCTGGCGGCCCTGACCAGTGCGGCGTCATCGGTCGATGACGACCGCAGCGAAACGACCATCGGGTCCGATGAGACCGCCGTCACCGACACGGCGGGCAGCGTGGATGGCTTGCCGCTGCTCGATGTGCCCTACGCCCTGACGTCGCTGCCTGGAGCGCCGGACGCACCAGGCGCTCCCACCGGGGTTACGGCCACGGACGAGGGCGACCAGGCCTCAACGGTCTCCTGGCATGCGCCCTCGACCGGTCCGGCTCCGACCGGCTACCACGTCATCTCCCGGCCCGACGGGAAGGGCTGTTCCACCCAGCCTGCTACGGACACGACGTGCGATGTCGAGGGGCTCGTCAACGGCACTGCGTACACCTTCACCGTTCTCGCCGTCACCGACCGTCCCGGGCCATCCTCGTCGCCCAGCGATCCCGTCACTCCCGTGGCTGGTCCACCGACAGCACCGCAGAACGTCACCGCCCGGGCTACCGACGGCGCTGCCGTGGTCACGTGGTCGGCATCCGTGACGGGCGAGAAGCCGGTGACCGCGTACACGATCGCCGCTGCCGACGACACCAGCGCGAACGCCCCCGGTTGCAGCGCGTCTGAGGTTGACGGATCGGTTGCCACGGAGTGCGAGGTCACCGGCCTCGACCCGGACCACGCGTACCGCTTCACCGTGGTCGCCGAGAGCGACGCGGGCTCGAGTCCGCTCTCAGAACCGTCGAACACGGTGACCCCGAACGGGCGACCCGACCCCCCGACCGACGTGACGGCCCAGGCGGGCGATGCCGAGGTCAGCGTGTCTTGGACTCCACCGGCGTGGGAGGGTGGCGACGCGCTACTGGGCTACGAAGTCATCTCGTCGCCGACCAGCGAGGGATGCACGGTCGACCTCTCGCAAGACACCGCCGCAACCGGGTGCACCGTCGACGGTCTGACCAACGGCACGATCTACACCTTCACGGTCGTCGCAAGGAACATCAACGGAGACAGCCCTCCCTCGGCTCCGACACCCGAGAGACGACCGGCGACGGTTCCGGGTCCGCCCACGATCACCGACGTCGCGTCCACGTCGGCGGGCGAGGCGACGGTGACCCTCGAGGCACCGGCCAGCGACGGCGGGTCGGAGATCCTCTCCTACCGGGTCGAGGCATCGTCCGCTGGCGGCAGCTGCGAGGCGGAGCCACCACCGCTCGACTGCACGATCACCGGTCTCAGCGAAGGCGGCAGCTACAGCTTCACGGCCACCGCCACCAACGACCGCGGGACCAGCGAGGTGTCCCCGGCCTCGGAACCGGTCCTGATCATGTCCTCCGATGCCGGGGGCGATGACGGTGGAGACGACCAGGGAGACGGTGGCGGTGGAGGCCTCGCTGGTGGGAGCGGGGGCGGCGGTCTGCCGCCGGCCGAGGAGGGGGACGGCGCCGGGGACGACGATGAACCGGCACCAGCCACCGACCCCGACGGCTCGCTGCCGAGCCAGGACCCGGGTACCTCGACGTTGCTGCTCGATGGGCAGGCGACGCAGGCCGACGTCATCGTCGCCGGCTCGACGGTCACGGTCAGCGGCCCGGACTTCTCGCTGACCCTCTCCGCGTCGACGCCGGCAGGTGTCGCCGAGGAGCCCGACGGCGATGCGTGGCCACACCTGTCCCCGGGCGGGCAGCTCGGCGTGGCGTTCGGCGGGCTGCTCGGTGGGTCCTCGGCGCACGGCTGGCTGTTCTCTGAGCCGGTGCTGCTGGGCTCGGCGACGGCGAGCGCGGCCGGCAACATCGACGCTGCCTGGACGGTGCCGACGACGATCGCCGGCGGCGCGCACACCCTGCAGGTCAACGGCACGTTGGCCGATGGCCGCTCGATCACGTTCAACCTCGGCATCGACGTCGAGGCAGCGATCAGCTTCCCCGACGTCGATCCGGACGCGACGCACGGTCAGGCGATCCTGCGGCTCGCGCAGCTGGGCATCGTGACGGGCTTCAGCGATGGCACGTTCGGACCGGCGTTGCCGGTCAACCGCGGGCAGATGGCGTCGTTCCTGCAGCGCGCACTGGAGCTCGAACCGGGCGAGTCCGGCGCGTTCCCCGACACCGCCGGTGGGACCCACGACCTCGCCATCTCCGCGATCGCGGCGGCGGACATCGCCACCGGGTTCGAGGACGGCACCTACCGTCCCGGCGAGCCGGTCACACGCGGGCAGATGGCGACGTTCCTGGCCAACGCGGTCGAGCTCGTCGAAGCGCCCGACGGACCGTTCATCGACATCGACGGCAACGTCCATGCCGGACGGATCAACGCGGTCGCCGCGGCCGGGATCGCCGAAGGGTTCGACGACGACACCTACCGGCCCGGTCTCGACATCACGCGTGCCCAGATGGCGTCGCTGATCAGCCGGATGCTCGACCACCTGGCGCAGGCCGCCTGAC
>JAWLFE010000098.1:0-9336 GCA_041685735.1 Nitriliruptoraceae bacterium | reverse complement strand
GGGTAGGAGGGGGTGGTCTCGAGCGGCTCGCCGGTGTTGCCGGCGGAGACCACGAACGGGATCTGGAGGTCAGCGAGCACCGTGCGCAGCGCGTTCGACGACTGCGACGATCCCCAGCTCGCGTTGATCACGTCCGCCCCGTTGGCGACCGCGTACTCGATGGCGCGGATCGCATCCGAGGTCCGGCCGGCTTCACCGTCGATGAACTTCAGGATCATCAGCTCAGCACCCGGCGCGACCCCGGCGGCGCCGGTGGCCTCGTGCGCGGTGCCGGCCACCAGACCGGCGACGTGGGTGCCGTGGAAGTCCTCCGCCTCCGAGCTGTAGAGCGTCGCGTTGTCCCCGGCGAAGTTGTAGCCGTGGACGTCATCGACGAAGCCGTTGCCGTCGCTGTCGCGGCCGTCGCTGCGTTCCCCGGGGTTGTGCCACAGCCGGTCGCGCAGCGCCGGGTGCTGGATATCGGCGCCGGTGTCGATCACGGCGACGACGACACCCTCGCCGGTCGCGCGCGGCCACGCGTCGATCGCGCCGATGTCCGCCCCGCGGCGGCCCTGCACGCCGCTGAGCGTGGCGCCGCTGTTGCGCAGCCACCACGCCTTGCCGAGGTTGCTGGTCGACGCCGACGTCGCCGGCGGCTCGTTGTGCGACCGGATCAGCACGTCGGGTTCGACGCTGACCACGTTCGGCTGACCGGCCAGCAGATCGGCTGCCTCCGCCGCGGTCTGTGCATCGGCGAAGTCGAGCACCTGCACCGACGAGGACGCGCTCGTCGCTCCCACCCGGGCACCAGGTGCTTCCGCGGAGGCGCCCGCCGCACCATCCGCCGACCCGCCCGTCGCGCCGATGTCTGGTGTCGGCAACGGGGTGATGTTCGCCGCGGCGAGGCTCGCAACCGCTGCCTCGATGCTGTCGGGTTGTTCGTAGGTGACCAGCAGGCGGGTGTCGTCCGCATCGATGCCAGCCGGCGCGGACGACGGCGCGGAGGGCGGAGCGGACACGCCCGGCGCGGTGGCGGCAGGCGCGGCGTCGGCCGGCGCAGCCAGCGCGGCGGACCCGGCCATCGTCAGCGTGAGCACCAGCAGCACGGCCAGACCGGATGATCCCCCGGACGAACGCGCGGCACCCACGGCGGGCTCCTTGGCTGATGGCTTCCTCTCCTCACCATCGTCCGTAGGATCGTGAGCCTTAGCCCCCGCGCCCGTTCGTCCGCGCTCCGCCCAGGATCAGCCCCCAGCCGAACCCTGCGTCACGCAACGACGAAGCGGGACGCTGCACGGCCGGACGCCACGGACCGCGCCCGTCGGTCACGCACCGCAGACGGATCAGCGGTCCAGCGGGTCGTCCGTCGGAGGTTTGGTGGCACGCACCACCAGGTCGGCCAACAGCCCGATCGACATCACCTGGAACGCCGCGAACAGGATCAGCAGCGTGTTGGTCGCCAGGCGCAGGTCCTTGGTGGCGATGTCGTAGCCGAGCTTGCCCACCCCGAACAGCAGCAGCGCCAACCCGATCGGCATGAACACGCGCAGCGGCTCGTAGGACAGGATCATCCGCACGACCTGCATCAGGTACTTGCGGGTGTCGCGGTACCAGTGGAACTTCGACTCGCCCTCGCGGGCGGCGTAGGGGATGTCGATGTAGCCGACGCTGTAGCCGTCGGACAGGAACGACATCGTCATCGTCGTCACGCAGGAGAACCCGTTGGGCAGGCGGTTGAGGTACTTCACCGCCCGGTCGCGCTTGAAGGCCCGGAACCCGGAGTTGAGGTCCGGGATCTCCTCCTGGGCCAGGAACTGCGCCAGCCGGCGGATCGCCCACTTGGCGGGGACGCGCAGCGCCTTCTTGGTGCCCTCCTCGGTGGTGCGCGCACCGACGACCTGATCGAAGCCTTCCAGTGAGTCGACCAGGTGCGGGATCTGATCGTTGGGGTAGGTCATGTCGACGTCGGTCCAGACCACGACGTGGCCGCGGGACTCGCGCGTGCCGGTGCGTCGGGCCCCACCCGAGCCGAGGTTGCGGGCGTGCTCGAACACACGGATGCGCTCGTCGACCGCGGCGGCCTCGCGCAGCAGCGCGACGGTGCCGTCGCTGGAGCGGTCGTCGACCGCGACGATCTCCCAGGTGTAGTGCGAGGCGTCCATCGAGGCGACGATCCGCTCGATCTCCTCCCGGACGTGCCCGGCTTCGTTGTAGGTGGGCAGGATGATGGAGACGTCGGGACGCACCGGACGCTCGGAACGGCCCTCGTCGGATACCCGGTCCGTCGCCGCGGTGGTATGCGCGGAGTCGCCGGTCACGTGCCCGTCGTCCGCGGCGCCGTCCGCTCCCCCATCAGCGCCGTCGACCACGGTCGATGGCGCGTCAGCGGCCGGCGCTGGCGCGGCGGACCCGGCGTCGGGCGTGGTGGTGGGGCTGCTGGTCGTCGACACGTCGGTCAGCTCCGCAGGTGGCCACGGCCGATGCCGTGGTAATGGAGACCGGCGTCCATCGCCGCACGCCCGTCCAGGCAGTTGCGCCCGTCGATCACGATGGGGTAGCCGAGCGTCGCCTTCAGCTCCGACAGGTCGAGCGCCTTGACCTGCTCCCACTCGGTGGCGATGACCACCGCGTGCGCGCCGCGGCAGGCCTCCAACGGATCGTCGAACCGCTCCACGTCCGGCAGCGCCGTCGCGACCGCACCGAGCGCCACCGGGTCGTACATCCGGACCGTCGCACCTTCCTCGAGCAGCGCCTCCGCGATGTAGATCGCCGGAGCCTCGCGCAGGTCGTCCGTGCCGGGCTTGAACGCGGCGCCGAGGATCGTGATGGTCTTGTCGGTCAGGTGCCACAGCTCGTCGCGCAGCTTGTCGAGCACGACCTGGCGCTGGCCGACGTTGATCGTGCGGACCTCGTCGAGCAGCCCGAAGTCGTAGCCGACCGACCGCGACAGGTGCAGGAACGCGTCCACGTCCTTCGGGAAGCACGATCCGCCGTAGCCGATCCCGGCCTGCAGGAACGCGTGGCCGATCCGGGCGTCGTGGCCCATGCCCTGCGCCACCAGCTCGATGTCGGCGCCGACGCGGTCGCAGACGTTGGCGACGGCGTTGATGAACGACAGCCGTGTCGCGAGGAACGCATTGGACGCGTGCTTGATCAGCTCGGCGGTCGGGACGTCGGTCTCCACCACGGGACAGCCGACCGCGGCGACCATCGGCGCATAGACCTCACGCAGCCGTTCTCGCGCCAGATCCGACGCCGTGCCGTACACGATGCGGTCCGGTTCCGCGGTGTCCTTGACGGCCACACCCTCGCGCAGGAACTCCGGGTTGGAGGCCACGTGCACGGCCGCGGCGTCGCTGCCTCGACGTTGCTGTTCGCGTTCGATGACCTGGGTGAGCCGCGCCCCGGTGTTGGCCGGCACCGTCGACTTCTCGACGAGCACGACGTCGCGGGTCGCGTGCTGGGCGACC
Organism: Nitriliruptoraceae bacterium; assembly: GCA_041685735.1. Taxonomy (GTDB): domain Bacteria; phylum Actinomycetota; class Nitriliruptoria; order Nitriliruptorales; family Nitriliruptoraceae; genus CSSed11-175R1. The sequence continues at coordinate 5,887 of JAWLFE010000098.1, read as the reverse complement.
TCGACCGCGACCCGTTCGATGAACCGCAGGTCGGGCCCGCCGCCGGGCAGCCCGGGGGTGCCGACGCAGACGAACACGACCTCTGCGTGGTCGACGGCGCTGGCCAGGTCGCCGGTGAACTCCAGCGCACCGCTACCCGTCACCCGGTCGACCAGCTCCTGCAGCCCCGGCTCGAAGAACGGCACGTCGCCGGACCGCAACGCGTCGAGCTTGGCGGCGTCGTCGTCCAGCCCCATGACCGTGTGGCCGTAGTCGGCGAGCACGGCAGCGGTGACCAGGCCGACGTGGCCGACTCCGACGATCGAGATGTTCACAGCGTGGTCTCCGGCGGGTGGATGGGTTCGGTCGGCCTGGTCGCTTCACGGCCGCGGCCGTCCGTGCCGTGGCGGCCGCGCGGCTGGTTGGGGCCCGGGTGGGCTGGTCGCGGTGGGGGGCGCGGTGATCGTGCGGTCGCCGTCCGGGCCGTGCCATCAGCAGCGAGGTGGCGATCAACCCGCGGCACCCGCAGCCTACCGGTGGCGTTCACCGATCAGGCTGAGAGTCCGTTCAGGCAGCGCCCACGACCCCACCCGGAGCACGTCCGGCGGCGCCCACCCCACCAGCGGGCGGATCTGCGTCGCCAGCAGGCGCAGCCTCGCACCACACCACCCGTGACCCCGGACGGCCGGGCGGATCTGCGTCGCCAGCAGACGCAGCCTCGCACCGCACCGTCCGAACGACCCTGCGGTTTCCGCAACGCAGCGTGAGCCGACCCGTAGGGTGACGGCGACGGCTCAAGGTCGAGCAGGGTGGGTGCCGATACACCGGTGATGCCGCTGGCGCCGCCGTTGACCCGCGAGCCGACGCCTGGACGAGCGTGATCCCGACCCCCGAGGCCTGCAGGTGACCGATCCCGTGCGTGACCATCCGACCGCGACGCCAGCCGTGACGCCGGCCGCAGCGCTCCCTGCCCGCCGGTCGGGCAGTGCCGCCGGCTCCTCCGGACGGACCCTGCTGGCCGGCCTGCTCGCCGTGCTGCTGGCGCTCGTCCTCGCGCCCGTGTCCCCGGCGAGCGCCCACGACGGAACCGACGACGGCACCGATGACGACGGCACCGCCGAGAGCACCGCTGACGACAGCACCGACGGCGGCAGCACCCTCGACATCACCCCCGCCCCCGACCACCTCCCCCAGACCCCGACCGTCGACACGACCCCGCAGGTCCTGGACCTGACCTTCCCGGTCGCCGATCCCGGCACCGCGACCTCGTTCTTCGACGACTTCCTGTACCTGCGCGGCGGTGGGAGCCGGCTGCACGCGGCCACCGACATCATGGCGCCCAAGCACCGGCCGGTGCATGCCGCGATGGGTGGCCACATCACCTTCGCGCCCTACCCCGAGCCGAGCTACGGCTGGATGGTCTCCATCCTGGGTGATGACGGCTACCGCTACGCCTACGTCCACCTCAACAACGACACCCCGCAGAAGGACGCCGACGGCCGCTGGCTCGACGACGACGAGGGCGGGGTCGACCACGCCTACGCCCCCCGTATCGTCGAGGCGATCCGCACCGAGGGCACCGCCCGCGGCCTGCGTATCGAGCGCGGCGAGCTGATCGGCTGGAACGGCGACTCCGGCAACGCCAAGGGCATCGCCTCGCACCTGCACTTCGAGATCCACGTCCCGCCGGGTGACGGCCACGACGGCTACCGCATCAACCCGTACCACAGCCTGAAGGACGCGATCGAGCGGGGTGACGTCCCGACGGCGGACGACCTCCCCGCGGGAACCTTCGACGGACCGTTCCGCGACGTCGGACCCTCGGCGACGCACGCCAAGGCGATCGAGCGACTGGCCGATGAGGGCATCGTCACCGCGTGCGACGGCCAGGACAACTACTGCCCCGGCGACGCGATGACCCGCGGCGACCTGGCCGTGTCGCTGGCCACCGTCGCCGGTCTGGCGACCTCCGCGGCCACCGCGCCACGCTTCCCCGACATCTCGACCAACGATCCACGGGCCAGCGCCATCGCGGCCGTCGACGGCGCCGGGATCCTGACCGGCTACGAGGACGGCACGTTCGGCCCGGAGGACGCCCTGACCCGCGCGCAGCTGGCATCGATGCTGGTGCGCACCTTCGACATCCCGCTGGTCGACGAGGACCCACCGTTCACGGACGTGGTCCCCGGTCGGACCCACGTGGACGCCATCGCGGCCACCTACGCCGCCGGGCTGACGATCGGCTGCGAGGACGGCACCCGCTACTGCGGGCGCCACGACGTCAACCGCGCGCAACTCGCGACCTTCCTGGATCGCGGCCGGACGGCCTTCGGCACCGCCGACTGATCACAACGCGACGCCGCAGCCCGGGCACCGCTGCAGCTCAGGATGGCGACAGCTGGCGGACCGCGATGCCCTGCCGTCCCAACGCATCGAGCATGCGCGCGACGAACGAGGCCATCTGCGCCCGTGACACGTTGCTGTCGGGGTCGAACGCCCCGGCCTGGGTCCCCCCGATCGTGATCCCGACGTCGCGGGCGATGCGGATCGAGCGCTCGTGGGTGTGGCCCTCGATGTCGGCGAACCACTGCCGGTCGACCTGCAGGTCCTGATCGGTCAACAGCTCGACGGTGCGCACCAGGAAGGTCGTCATCTGGCCCCGCGGCACCCGCTCGTTTGGCGCGTAGGTGCCATCGGTCCGGCCGACGGTGATGCCGGCCGCCGCGATGACGTCGATCGCGTCGGCGTGGACGCTGCCGCCGGTGTCGGGGAACGCGCGGTCGAGCGGTTGCGGTTCGTCGTAGCCCGCGGCGAGCAGGCTGCGCGCGAGGAACGAGGCCATCTCGCCCCGGGTGATGCGTCGTGCCGGGATGAACGACGTCGCACTCACCCCCAGCGACACGCGGTGGAACACCACGCAGTCGATGTTGGCGACGTGCACGCTGCGGCGGCTGACGTCGTCGAAGATCGCCGGCGGCAGATCGGGGGTGCAGACGGGTCGCTCGAGGGCCTGCAGGAAGGCCAGCACGTCGAGCTCGCCGCCCGAGGTGACCGTGTCGGCCAGTGCCGGCGAGCGCCGGGCCGTGCGCAGCAGTTCCCCGATCAGCTCACCGGTGGTCGCGGCGGGTGCCAGGCTGCGCCCGAGCGCCAGCGCCCCGGCGACCTGCGGCGCCGCGAACGACGTGCCCTCGAACAGCTTGTGCTGCCCCTCGGCGGCCAGCGAGACGATGTCCGCACCCGGTGCGGCGATGTCCACCACCTCGAAGCCGAAGTTGGAGGCCAGCCGGCCGCTGTCGAGCAGGTCACCGTTCCGGTCGCTGGCCGCGACGGTCACCAGGTTCGGCAGCTGGTAGGACGCCGGGTAGCGCTGCAGGGAGGAGTCCGACAGGTCGACGCCGTCGTTGCCGGCTGCCGCGACCACCGGGACGTCGACCGCCGCGATCGCGTCGAACAGCTCGTCGTTGGGTTCGGTTCCGCCCCAGGTGAGCAGGATCACGTCGGCGCCGGCGTCGGCGACGTCACCGATCGCCTCGGCCGCGGAGGCGTAGCCTTCGATCCGCGGCGCGACCTCGGTGGACGCGGACTCGTAGATCCGCGCCACCAACAGCGACACGCCCGGCGCCACCCCCGCCATCCCGTAGCCGTCGTCGGCGCGGGCCCCGGCGACCCCGGCGACCGCGGTGCCGTGCCAGTCGCGGTCGGCGTCGACGTAGGTGACCGAGGTCTCACGCAGGTAGTCGTAGCCGTTGGCGCCGTTGGGGTCGGTCCAGAACGCGCCGTCGAGGTCCTGGTGGGCGGCGTCCACCCCGGTGTCGATCACGCCGATGGTCACTGACGAGAGCCCCGGGGTCAGCGACCAGGCCTGGCGGGTGCGGGTCCGGTCGAGGTACCACTGGAACTCCAGCAGGGGGTCGTCGAACAGGACCGGGTCCGGGTCACCCGACTGCGCGGGGCTCGCCGGCTGGGCGACGGCCGCGTCCGGTGCCGCGGGGATCACGAGCAGCGACGCCACGAGCGCGACGATCACCGTCACGACACGACCCGACGAGCCGTCGCTCCCGCCAGCGCCGCGCGCTCGCCCCGTCTCGGTCACGCCTCAGTCCTCGGTCTGGCCCGCGGCCCCGGTCTGGTCGTCGCTCTGCGCTCCGCTCTGCTCGCCGGTCTGGTCGTCGGCCTGGTCGCCGGTCTGGTCGTCGGCCTGGTCGCCGGTCTGGTCGTCCGCCCGTGCCTCAGCCCGCCCCAGCGCATCGAGCGTCCGCGCCAGGAAGCTCGCGATCTGATCGCGACGTGTGACCGTCGCAGGATCGTAGTCACCGCCCCCGACCCCCCGCAGGATGCCGAGGTCCCGACCCACATCGATGGCCGGCCGGTGCACGCTCGCGTCCGTGTCGCCGAACCAGTGCCGCGAGGGTTCCGAGGTCCCGTCGGTGACCACCTCGTAGGTCCGGACCAGCAGCGATGCCATCTGGCCCCGGGTGACGGGATCCTCCGGGCGGAACCGACCGTCCGCATCCCCGAGGATGATCCCGAGCGAGGTCAGCAGCGCGATCGACGGGGCATGCACGCTGGCCGGATCGACGTCGTCGAACGCCGGCGGCACGGTCGTCGGCGGGATCCCCTGGTCGACCAGCACCCGCGCCAGCAGGCTGGACAGCTGGGCCCGCGTCACCGGTGCGAGGGGTCCGTAGGTGCCATCCTCCCGACCGAGCGTGACCTCGACCACGGCCAGGCACGAGATGTTCGCCGCGTGCACGTTGGTCGGCAGCACGTCGCCGAAGTCCACCGGCGGGAGCCGATCCGGGCGGCACACGGGTCGTTGGACCCCCCGCACCAGCGCCGCCGCGTCCAGCATCCCCCCGGACCGGGTCGTGCCGGTCAGGCTCGGCAGCACCCGGCTCGTCCAGGTCACGGCGTCGGCGACCTCAGCGGCGTCGGCGTAGGGCGCGACGCTGAACGCCATCGCGACCGCCCCGCTGACGTAGGGCGCGGCGAACGACGTGCCCTGCGCGAGCCCGTGGGTGTCGCCGGGCAGCGCCACCGGGATCAGGTCGCCGGGGGCGCCGATGTCGACCACCTCGGTGCCGGTGTTGGCGAAGCTCGGGACCGTGCCGTCGGGCGCCACGGCGGTGACCGCAACGACGTTCGGCAGGTCGTAGCCGGCAGGGAACACCGACCGGGTCGGGGCCAGCACCCGCCCTTCGTTGCCGCTCGCGGCGACCACGACCGCGCCGCTCTCCGCGACCGCGTCGCGCAGCAACCGCCCGCCGTCGTTGGTGACCCAGGAGGCGTTGATGACGTCGGCACCGGCAGTGACCGCTTCCTCGATGGCGATGAGGATGCCGGCGAGCGTCGCACCGCCCGGGCCACCGTCGTCGCGCTCGTCGAACGCGGCGACGTCCAGGATCGAGACCTCGGGGGCGATGCCGGCGATCCCGAACGCGTCGTCCGCCCGGGCGGCGATGACGCTGGCGACCCCGGTGCCGTGCTGGCCGGGCTCGGGCGCGTTGGCCAGCGACGGTGCGCGGAACTGCCCGATGACCGCGCCCTGCAGGTCGCGGTGAGCGGGGTCGATCACGGTGTCGATGACGGCCACGAGCGCATCCGGAGACCCGCGGGTGACCTCCCAGGCCGCGAGCGCCCGCACGTCAACGCCCGGTTCGCCCTCCACGGTCGTGGCACCGCTGCCCACCACCTGCCCCGAGTTCTGCAGTCCCCACTGGAACCCGAACAGCACGTCGCTCGGTGGGTGCTGGTCCGCGGTGGTCGCGATGATCCGGTCGCGTTCGACGTCCCGGACCGACGGATCGCCGGCCAGGGCCCGCACCACCGCATCGGCGTGGCCCGGCCGGGTGTGCAGCACGTCGACGGTCGCGGTCAGCGCCACCTCGTCGCGTCCGGCCAGGCTGAC
>JAWLFE010000031.1:31408-35925 GCA_041685735.1 Nitriliruptoraceae bacterium | reverse complement strand
GGGTGATCAGGCCAAGGTCGGCCAGCCCAAGGATGTGGGGGTCAGGACCGAGCATCTGCACTTCTTCGACCTCGACACCGGCCAGACCCTGCGCTGATCTCACCGTGATCTGAGGCGCGACACGGTCATCGGGAGCCGGAGCGGCCACCACCGCTCCGGCTCTCTGGCGTTCGGGTGATCCGCAGCATCCCTAGACTGGCGCAGCATGAAGCGACGGGTACTCAGCATGCGATGGCGGGTCGTCGCGGCCATCTGCATCGCGCTGGTGCGGGTGGCACGGTGGCGGATCGACGTCCAGGGTCTCGAGCACGTGCCCTCGGCCGGTGGCGCGGTCATCGCCTTCAACCACCACAGCTACAACGATTTCGTGATGCTGGCGTGGGGCCCGGTCCGCATCCTCAAGCGATCCATCCGGTTCCTCGCGAAGCGGGAGATCTGGGAGAGCCGCCGCACCCGGTGGGTGGTGCGCTGGGTCGATGCGGTGCCCGTGGACCGGGGCTCGGCGTCGGCCCGTTCCGGAGCGTTCGATGCCGCGGCGCAAGCGCTCCGTCAGGGCGACCTCGTGGCCGTCGCCCCGGAGCAGACCATCTCGGAATCGTTCGAGTTGCTGCCGTTCCGGACCGGCGCGGTGCGGATGGCGCAGCTGGCGGACGTTCCGATCGTGCCGGTCGTCGGGTGGGGCTCCCACCGGTTCGCGACGAAGGGACAACCGACGCGCCTGGTGTTCAAGCTGCCCGTGACCGTCCACTTCGGAGCACCGATCCACGTCGCTGCGGACGACGATCCGGTCGAGGCCACCGAGCGTCTCCGCGCCCGGATGACGGCGATGCTCCACGACGTGCAGGAGTCCTACCCGGATGGCGCACCGGCCGGTGCGCCCTGGGTGCCCGCCCGACTGGGCGGGTCGGCGCCGCCAGCACCATCGGTGCCGCCGTCCGACGGACGTGACGAACCCGATGACGCCCGCGAACCCGATGACGCCCGCGATCTCGATGGCCCCGATGAGGGGTCGGCTGACCGACGCAGCGCATGACACCGCCACCCGACCACGGCTCCACGGCATCCGAACCTCTCACCACCGAACCGTCTTCCACCGGCGCCCCTGCCAGGTGCCCCGATCGACCGGAGTCGTGCCGTGCCGCGTCCCGCTGACCCCCGCAACCCCGGTGCGAGCTGGCTGTACCGCCTGGCGGCATGGACGTTCTTCCTGGTGATGCGGCTGCAGCGTTGGGGGTTCGACGTGGACGGGCTCGACCACGTCCCACGGACCGGTGGTGCGGTCATCGCGTCCAACCACACCTCCTTCTGGGATTTCTTCACGACCGGTCGCGGTCCGTACCTCGGCTGGGGCCGCCCCGTGCGCATCCTGGCCAAGGCCTCATTGTTCGACCTCCCCATCGCCGGTCGCGTGATGCACCGCGCCGGACACATCCCGGTCCGCCGGGGTTCCGGGACCCGGGCGTTGTCGAGCGCGGTCGATGCGCTGCAGGCGGGGGAGTTGATCCTGGTCCTGCCGGAGCAGACCATCACCCCGGCGTTCGAGTTGCTGCCCTTCAAGCGCGGAGCCGTGCGGATGGCCGCGTCGGCGGGGGTGCCGCTGATCCCGGCGGTGTCGTGGGGGTCGCACCGGTTCCACACCGTCGGTCGCAAGCCCCGCTGGTCTTGGAAGCTGCCGGTGACGATCCGCTACGGCGAACCGCTGTATCCGACCCCGCAGGATGACATCGTCGATGTCACCGCCGAACTGCAACGCCGTGTCGCCGTCCTGCTCGACGAGGTCCAGCGGGACTACCCCCACGGAACCCCGGCCGGCCAGTGGTGGGTCCCGTCACGGCTGGGCGGAGGCGCACCGACGCCGGAGTTGGCGGACGCCTACCTGCGCGGGCTGGCCGAGCGGTGGAGCGCTCCACGGCCGAGGTCGTCGACCCGCCGGCGTCGCCGGGCCAGCTGACACGGTCCGCCTCAGCCATCCATCGCGGCGATCGCCTCGGCCTGGGCAACGGTCCGACGGGCCTCCTCGACGTGGAGGTTCTCGATCATGCGTCCGCCGACGGTCACCACGCCCCGGCCCTCCGTCTGCGCGGATCCGAACGCATCGATGATCTCGCGGGCACGTTCGAGGTCGGCATCGCTGGGCGCGAACACCTGGTTGCACGGTTCGATCTGGCGGGGGTGGATCAGGGTCTTGCCGTCGAATCCGTGGGCGCGGCCCTGCCGACACTCGGCTTCGAACCCCTCCCCGTCATCGAGGTCGTTGAAGACCCCATCGAGGATGACCTTCCCGGCGTCGCGGGCGGCCAGGATGCACCAGGACAGCGCGGTCAGCAGGGGACCACGGCCGGGAACGTGTTCGGCGCGGAGTTCCTTCGCGAGGTCGTTGGTGCCGATCACCAGGACGGTCAGCCGGTCGGACGCGGCACAGATCTCGCGGGCGTTGAACACCGCGGTCGGGGTCTCGAGCATCGCCCAGATCGCAGTGTGCGCGGGGGCGCCGGCGATCGCCGCCTCGATCGTGTGGACGTCGGCTGACGAGTCGACCTTGGGCACCAGGATCGCATCGGGGCCGGCCGCCGCGATGGCCGTGACATCGTCGGCGAACCAGTCCGTGGCGATGGCGTTGGCACGGATCGCGACCTCGCGGTGGCCGAACGGAGCGTCGTCGACCGCCTGACAGACGCGGTCGCGCGCGGTCGCCTTGGCGTCCGGTGCCACGGCATCCTCGAGGTCGAGGATGAGGGCATCCGCCGGCAGGCTCGGGGCCTTGGCCAGCGCCCGCTCGTTGGCGCCCGGCAGGTAGAGGGCACTGCGGCGGGGTCGCAGATCGTCGTCACGGTCGTCGGTCATGCCAGCTCCTGGAGTCTCAGAGACCGTAGGCCTCAGCGAGGTCGGGGTCGCGCTCGGCCAGGCTCGTCGCGAGTTCGAGGACCACCAGGCACTGCTTGTAGGTGGCATCGTCCTGCATCTTGCCGTCGATCATCACGGCACCGGCGCCGTCGCCCATCTCGTCGACGACGCGCCGGGCCCAGGCGACCTCCGCCGGCTCGGGTGAGAACACCCGCTTGGCGATGTCGATCTGGACCGGGTGCAGGCTCCACGCCCCGACGCACCCGAGCAGGTAGGCGTTGCGGAACTGGTCCTCACAGGCGACGGTGTCCTGGATGTCGCCGAACGGTCCGTAGAACGGCAGGATCCCGGCCATCGCGCAGGCATCGACCATCCGGGACACGGTGTAGTGCCAGAGGTCCTGCTGGGCGGTCGCCCGGCCGGCCGCGTCGATGTCGCCATCCTCCGGCGGGTCCTGGCGGACCAGGTAGCCCGGATGCCCCCCACCGACACGGGTCGTCTTCATCCGCCGGTCCGCGGCCAGGTCCGCGGGCCCGAGCGACAGGCCCTGCATCCTCGGCGAGGCGAGGCAGATGTCTTCGATGTTGGCGACACCGCGCGCGGTCTCGAGCAGGGCGTGGACCAGGATCGGTTCAGTGAGCCCGGCGCGCGCCTCGAGCTGTGCGAGGAGGCGGTCCACGTAGTGGATGTCCTCCGGGCCCTCGACCTTCGGGATCATCACGACGTCCAGCGCGTCACCGATCTGTGTGACCAGTTCCGTCAGGTCGTCGAGCACCCACGGCGAGTCCAACGCGTTGACGCGCGACCACAGCTGCGTCGTGCCCATGTCGACCGTGCGGCCGATCTCGATCAGGCCGCCCCGCGCCGCCTCCTTGTTGGCGATCTGGATGGCGTCCTCGAGGTTGCCGCACAGCACGTCCACCTTCGGGACGATGTCGGGGACCTTGGCGACCATCTTCGGGTTCGACGGATCCAGGAAGTGGATCATCCGTGCCGGTCGCACGGGGATCTCGCGCAGTGGGTCCGGCGCACCGATCGCCAACGGGCTGAAGAAGTCCTTGGGGCTGCGCACGATGGCCTCCTGGTCGCGATACTCGATCGGTGGTGAGGGCACGCACCGTGCACGCGACGCTAGGTGGCCGCTCATCACGGCCGCCAATCGGATGGCGACACGCCCGTGGGGCGGACCCCCCACACGAGGTCCGCCCCACGAGCGGTCCAGCCTGGCCGACGGTCGGTTCAGCAGACCCCGACGAGGTCGAACCCATGGTTGGCCGCGTCGCCGTTCACGTCCCGGATCGTGACCAGGACCCGTGTGCCGGTCGCCTTGAAGTGATCCGCGGTCGCCGGTGTGCTGGAGATCTCGTTCAGGCTGACCACGATGGCGCACGTGGAGATGTCGCGGTCGAAGTCCACGTTGTACACGCCCGTGGTCGGGCGCTCGACGGCTTGAACCTCGTTCTCCGACTGGATGGCGCCGTCGATGCTGATGCTGGCGCTGATCAATGTCGGTTCCGGGTCGCCCGGTGCGGGTAGCAGGACCCCACTCTGGATCTCCTGGACCGTGAGCCCGCCGAGGGTGGCGGCGTTGACCGAGGGATCGGTGTCGGGATCGTTGCCTGAGAGGCGGTGCATGAAGGTCGCCATCTGCGCGCGTGTCACCGGATCGTCGG
>JAWLFE010000031.1:0-31308 GCA_041685735.1 Nitriliruptoraceae bacterium | reverse complement strand
TCGGCGCGCCTCCCGGTCTGATCGCGACGTCGGGAGCCGGACCGTGTCACTGGACCGGATAGGGTGATGGACCACAGCCGGGTGGCGGGCGACCACCGGCCGGGATGACGGGAGCGCAGGGATGCCGACGCAGGACTTCGGCCGCTACCTCGACGACTTCGAGGTGGGGGACGTCTACAAGCACTGGCCGGGCAAGACCATCACCCAGGCCGAGGACATCCTGTTCTGCTCGATCACGATGAACCAGCATCCGCTGCACGCCGACGACAACTACGCCGCGGCGGCCAGTCCGACCGGGCGGGCGATGGTCGTTGGCAACCTCGTCTACTCGATCGTGCTCGGCCAGTCGGTCCCGGACGTCTCCGGTCGCGCCATCGCCAACCTCGAGGTCGAGTCGCTGAAGCACGCGAACCCGACCTTCCACGGTGACACGATCTACGCGGAGACCGAGGTGCTCGAGGTCCGGCCGTCGCGATCGAAGTCCGATCGGGGCATCGTCACGGTCCGCACCATCGGGTACAACCAGGATGGCGTCGTGGTCTGCGAGTTCACCCGCAAGGTGCTCGTGCCACGGCGTGGGCACGGGTTCGACGGATTTCCAGGTCGTCCGGAGCCCCAGTTGGGAGACTGACGCGGGAGTACGGGAGGCAGGTCACACATGGAGATCCACCGGGCGCCGGGCCCTCCCCGCATGAACGTCGCGGTCGTCGGTGGGGTGCGCGTCGCTGAGTTGGAGGTCTGCCCCGGCCGCCGGACCGGTTCGATCTGGCAGGCGGATCGCACGACCTGGAGGTTGGAGCAGCCACCGGGCTCGGCAGAGTGGTGGGTCAACGACGCGGCCGGCGGACCGATCGCGACCCTCGAGCGTCCTGCGGTGTTCGGCGAGCGGTTCTGGGTGCACCTCGACGGGTGCTCCTACCGGATCCGTCCGCAGAGCAACGCCTGGCGTCGCCGGTGGAGCGTCCTGGACGAACAGGATCGCGAGCTGCTGGAGATCGTGCAGCGACCCCTGTCGCGGCCCGTCCACGACCTGCGCGTCCGGTCCGGCGACGTCCCCCGGGAGCTGTCGCTGCTGTCCGCCTGGCTGCTGTCGCTGGTCACCAGTGCGCCGATGCCGGACACCCGTCATCCCCGCTGGACGGTGCACTGAGCGCCCATCCCCCGATCGATGGCGCCCAGACGGGGTGATGTCGGACCCGACGGGTATCGTGCCGCGCCATGGACCCCCTGACCCGGAATGACCAGACGCTCGCCGACAGCCCGCCGACCCAGGTTGCGCCGCTGATCGAGGCGCGCGGGCTCGTGAAGCGGTTCGGTGAGCTCACGGCGGTCGACGGCGTCGACGTCTCGGTGGCACCGGGCGAGGCGTTCGGGTTCCTCGGACCGAACGGTGCGGGGAAGTCGTCCATCATGCGGATGATCGGTGCGGTCTCCCCGCCCACCGCCGGGTACCTGCGGGTCCTCGGGATGGACCCGCAGACCGACGGGCCGGCGATCCGTGCGAGGTTGGGGGTCGTGCCGCAGGAGGACTCGCTCGACCAGCAGCTGACCGTCGCGGAGAACCTCGCGATCTACGGGCGCTTCTTCGACCTGCCGCGCAGCGTCGTGCGCGCACGGATCGATGATCTGTTGGAGTTCGTGCAGCTCGGCGACCGGCGCGACAGCAAGGTCGACCCGTTGTCCGGCGGGATGAAGCGGCGCCTCGTGATCGCCCGCGCGTTGATCAACGAACCGTCGGTGGTCCTGTTGGACGAGCCGACGACGGGCCTCGATCCACAGGCGCGCCACGCCCTGTGGGACCGGCTCTACCGCCTGAAACAGCGCGGTGTCACGCTCATCCTCACGACGCACTACATGGACGAAGCCGAACAGCTCTGCGATCGGCTCGTCGTGATGGATCACGGCCGGATCATCGTCGAGGGAGCGCCCCGCCAGCTCATCGCCGACCACGCCTCCCGCGAGGTCGTCGAGCTGCGGTTCCACCCGGGGCAGCAGAACGGAGCGGTCGATCAGCTCGCCGGCGTCGGCGAGCACCTCGAGGAACTGCCGGATCGACTGTTGATCTCCGCGGACGACGCCGATGCCGCGGTCCGCGCGGTGCACGATCGGGGCGTCGAGCCCGCGACGGTCCTGACCCGTCGGAGCACGCTCGAGGACGTCTTCCTGCGGCTGACCGGCCGCACCCTGGTGGACTGACGCCTCCGGACGGGGGATGAGGAGGCAGCGGATGGCGACCCCGTTAGCGGTCCGTGTGCTCGAAGGGCACGCGCGGTCGTACCGCCACACCTGGCGCGGGACGACCGTGTCGGCGATCGCCACCCCCGTGCTGTTCCTGGCCGCCATGGGTCTCGGGCTCGGCACGCTCGTGGATGAGGGAACCGGTGGCGGGATCGATGGGATCAGCTACCTCGCCTGGCTCGCGCCCGGTCTGCTGGCGGTGTCGGCGATGCAGAACGGTGCCGGGGACGGGGCCTTCCCGGTCCTCGCCGGCATGCGCTGGGTCAAGGACTACCACGCCGCGATCGCCACGCCCGTGCGCCCGGCCGACCTGATGCTCGGCAACCTGGCCTGGGCCACGATCCGCCTGGCCGTTCTGCTGACCGTGTTCGTCGCGGTCGCCGCGGCGTTCGGTGCCCTCCCACTCGGCCGGGGGCTCCTGGCGGTCGGACCCGGCCTGCTGGTCGGGGTGGCGACCTGTGCCGTGGTCAGTGCGTTCATGGCCAGCCGCAAGAGCGATGAGGCCCTGTCCGGGTTGTTCCGGTTCGTGATCGTGCCGCTGTTCCTGTTCTCCGGTGCGTTCTTCCCGCTCGACGAGTTGCCGGCTTTCGTCCAGCCGCTCGCGCGGATCAACCCCGTCTGGCACGGGGTGGAGCTGTCACGTGCCACCGCCCTCGGTCTCCCGACCCGGCTGGCGTGGCCGGTCCATGTGGGTGTCCTCGTCCTGCTCCTGGTGGGTGGGATCGCGTGGGGTGTGCGGTCCTTCACCCGGAGTCTGCGCTCATGAGCGCCGACACGCCGATGCAGCAGGTCGAACGCGCCGAGCTGGCGGTACGCATCACGCCGCCCTGGCTGCTGGGCCGCGCCGCCAGGATCGTCGAGCGCAACATCATGGTCTACCGCGCGAAGCCACTGGTCTTCCTCAGTGCGCTCGTCGAACCGATCCTGTACCTGTTCGCGCTGGGCGTCGGGCTCGGTGCACTGGTCGGTGAGGTCACCGGACCCGGTGGGCAGCCGGTCAGCTACGGCGCCTTCGTCGCTCCGGCGCTGCTCGCCGCCTCCGCGATGAACGGAGCGGTGTACGAGTCGACCTTCAACCTCTACAGCAAGCTGAAGTTCGAGCACCTCTACGACGCCATGCTCGCCACGCCCGTCACGTCCCGGGACATCGCGGTCGGCGAGACCACCTGGGCGCTGCTCCGCGGATCGCTGTACTCCGCCGCCTTCCTGGCGATCGCCGCCATGGCGGGACTGGTGACGTCCTGGTGGGCGGTCCTGGCCGTTCCCGCCGCCACGCTGATCGGGTTCGCGTTCGCTGGGGTCGCGATGACGGCGACGACCTTCATGTCGAGCTGGCAGGACTTCGACCTGGTCCAACTGGTGTTGATGCCGTTGTTCCTGTTCTCCGCGACCTTCTACCCGTTGGACGTCTACCCGACCGCGTTGCAGGCGATCGTGGTCCTCTCGCCCCTCTACCACGGTGTCGAGTTGGTGCGTGGTCTGATGCTCGGCGCGATCCTGCCGGGCCTCTTGGTCCACGTCGCGGTGCTCGTTGCCCTCGGGCTGGTGGGGGTTCGCTTCGCGGCGAAACGCCTCGACACCCTGCTGGTGCGCTGATGTCCGCCACCGGTTCTGGGTTGCACCACCGCACCCGTGAGGTACGGGAGGCCGAGGAGGATGCGCGGTTGTCACCGCTGGCGACACGGTCCGCCGATGCGCGCCCCCGTGATGTCGCCGAACCTGAGGACCCCTACCGCACCGTGTTCGAGCGCGACCGCGACCGGATCCTGCACAGCAAGGCGTTCCGGCGGCTCAAGCACAAGACCCAGGTCTTCCTCAACCCGGAGGGTGACCATTTCGTCACGCGGCTGACCCACACGCTGCAGGTCGCACAGGTGGGACGGTCGATCGCTACGTCCCTCGGGCTCAACGAACCCCTGACGGAGGCGATCTGCCTCGGCCACGACATCGGCCACGCACCGTTCGGCCACACCGGCGAGGATGCGTTGACGCCGTTCGTCGACGGGGAGTGGCAGCACGCCATCCACGGGGTCCGTGTGGTGGAGAAGCTCGAGCCGCTCAACCTCACGGTCGAGGTCCGCGACGGGATCAGCCAGTCGTCGTGGAAGAACGATCCGCCCCCGTTCACGCCAGAGGGCACGATCTGCCGGTACGCGGACCGCATCGCCTACCTCGCCCACGACGTGCAGGACGCCATCCGTGCCGGGGTGCTCACGCCGGAGACCGTCCCAGCGCGGTACCGCGAGATGTTCGGGGACCCCGGCCGCGCCTGGATCGACTCGATGGTCACCATCGTGGTGACCTCCTCGGTCGACGCCGGCGAGGTCACGATGGCGCCTGATGCCCTGCAGACCATGCACGACCTGCGGACCTGGATGTTCGACAACGTCTACCTCCGGCCGGACGCCAGAGCCCAGGGCGAGCGTGGGGTCCGGGTCATCCAGGACCTCGTGGAGTGGTTCGCCGAGCGTCCGGATGACATCCCTGACGCCTACCGGCTCCCCGACAGCTCCACGATGCAGGCTGCCGTCGACTACGTGGCGGGGATGAGCGACAAGTTCGCCATGCGGCTGCACGACGAGCGGTTCCGCCCCGCCGGTCTCTACTGACCGGTCCCTACGGGGCGGGCTCGTCGAGCTGGAAGGCCCGGGCCAGGAAGGTCGCCATCTGCTCGCGGGTCACGTCATCCGTCGGTCGGTAGGTGTCATCGTCGAAACCTCCGGCGATGTCGAGGTCGAACACCGCGGCGATCGCGGTCGCGTGGGCGTCGCTCTCGGCGACGTCGGTGAGGGGGAGACCGGCCACGTCGACGTCGGTCAGATCGAGGTCGAGGGCGCGCGCCAGGAAGCTCGCCATCTGGCCGCGCGTCACGGTGGCAGCGGGACGGAAGGTTCCGTCGTCGAACCCCCCGGCGATGCCCGCCTCGGTCACGGCCGCGATGGCCCGTACGTGGGTGGAGGCGGCCGGGACGTCGGGATAGGTGGGGGGCGGTGCCGTGTCGACGTCGAGGTCCAGCGCACCGCTCAGGAAGGTCGCCATCTGCCCGCGGGTCACGGCGAGCCCGGGTCGGAAGGTGCCGTCACCGAACCCACCGGCGATCCCGGCGGCCGCCACCGCGGCGATGGCCGCGGCGTGCGTACTCCCGGACGGGACATCGCTGAACGCTTCCGTCGGGGGTGCGGTGCCAGCGAGTTGTGCGTCGATCCAGGGGCGGTAGGACGCGATCGACGTGTAGGCCCCCACGGTGCTGGAGGCGGGCCCACACGGCTCGCCGAAGGACACCGATCCGTACTGCACCAGCTGCTCCCCCTCAGGGAGCAGCAGCGGCCCGCCACTGTCTCCGGCGCAGACGTCCTGTCCCTGTCCGCCGGCGCAGACGAAGGTCGCCGGGTCGTAGTCGACGGGGTAGAGCCCCGCGCACACCTCGTCGGCCAGGACCGGGGCATCCGCCCGACGCAGGACGTCGGTCGGCACCGGCTCCGGGTCGTTGGTCACGAGGCCCCACCCGGCGATGGTCGCGATGTCGTTGATCGGGTCGGGAGCCGCGGCGGCCGCCAGGGGTTGGGGCGGGGTCAGCGTCGTGCCCGACAGTTCGATCAGCGCCACGTCCGCGGTGAACCCCGGTGGCTGGTAGTCGGGGTGCACGAGCAGTCGTTCGGCGCCGAGCACCTCGGTGAAGCCGTCCAGCGAGTCGCCGCCGAGCCCGATCGTCACCCCCTGCAGTGGGGTGCCGTCGCTGAAGCAGTGCGCGGCCGTCAGGACCCAGCTCGGATCGATGACCGTCCCGGTGCAGGAGGCGTCCGGCACCTCGATGTAGACGATGCTCGGCAGGTCCGCGATGTCCGCAGGATCGCCGTTGTAGATCTGGAGCCGGATGTCGGTCGCGTCGGCACGCCCCGGCGGGGCGACGATGAGGGTCGCCAGCAGGAGCACGACGGCCAGCCAGACCCCCGGCCGTCGGACGGCCTCGTGTCCCGGCACCGGGCCATCGGGGGGACGCGCGGCCGGCCTCGGCGACGGGTGGTGCATGGTGACCTCGATCGGGGTGGCTGTCCGGGACCGGTGTCCTGACGGGGCGATGAGTCAAGCAGGTCGATGGCGCCCCCGGATCGTGTCCGGTCGCGGTCACCGGACCATCCGTTCCGGGGGTGGCGCTAGGCTCCGCGCGGTGCGCACGGGTCGATCGAGGGTGTGGTGATGGCAGAGGGACCGGGCGCAGCCGCCGTGGTCCGCGATGCCGCGGCCGACGATCTGCCCGCCGTTGCGGCGATCTACACCCACTACGTGCTCCGCACGACCGTGACGTTCAACACCCAGGTCCGCACCCCCCGGGAATGGGTCCAGCGGTTCGAGGACGACGTCGTCGGCGGCCGCTACCACCTGAAGGTCGCGGAGGTCGCGGGGGCCGTTGCGGGCTACGTCGAGACGCTGCGGTTCCGTCCGAAGCCCGCGTACGACCGCTCGGTCGAACTGTCGGTCTACGTCGCACCCGACGCGACCGGTGCGGGTCTCGGCACGGCGCTGTACGGCACGATGCTCGCCGACCTCGAAGCCGACGACCGGTTCCACCGTGCGTTCGCGATCATCGCGCTGCCGAACGAGACGTCGGTGGCCTTCCACGAACGATGGGGGTTCGTCCACCGTGGCACCCTGTCGGAAGCCGGCCACAAGTTCGGCCGGTACCTCGATGTCGCCTACTACGAGCGGGCCCTGTGACCGACCAGTCCGACACCCCTGAACCGCCAGCCGGCCAACCGGCTCGGCCACCCCTGACCCAGCCCAACGAGGTCTTCGATCGCGTCGGCGGGCTGCCCGCCTTCGAGGCGTTGGTCGAGGCCTTCTACCGGCGCGTCGAACACGACGAGCTGCTCCGGCCGATGTACCCGGAGGATCTGGAGCCGGGCAAACAACGCCTCGCCCTGTTCTTCGCGCAGTACTGGGGTGGCGGTGATCTCTACAGCCGTCACCGCGGCCATCCACGGCTGCGGATGCGCCACGCGCCGTTCCCGGTGACCCCGGACGCGGCCATCCGGTGGGCCGAACTGATGGCGGCGGCGATCGAGGAGCAGGGCTTCCCCGACGATGTCCGGGCACTGCTCATGGCCTACGTCACCCAGGCGACCCCGACCATGATCAACCAGTACCCCGAGCCCGATGCGTCGCGGCGACTGCCCATGGACCCCGGCTCCTGAGCGCACCGTGCGTCCGGACGTCGTGGCGGTCGCCGCCCGGGATCCCGGGCTGCCACTGGCCCCGTATCCTTGCGTTCCACCTCCCTCGCGCGCGGCCCTGACGGCCCTGACCCGGAAAGCTCCACCGTGAAGATCCTCGTTGCCGATCCGCTCGCCGAGTCCGGCGTCGCCGCACTTGCCACCGACCACGAGGTCGATGTCAAGACCGGCCTGTCGAAGGACGACCTGCTCGCCATCGTCGCCGAGTACGACGCGATCGTCGTGCGGTCGCAGACGACCATCGATGCCGACGTCTTCGCGGCGGCCTCGCGGCTGAAGGTCGTGGCGCGGGCGGGCGTCGGGCTCGACAACGTCGACGTCGAGGCAGCGACCCGACACGGGGTCATGGTCTGCAACGCCCCGCAGTCCAACATCGTCTCCGCGGCCGAGCACACGGTGGCGCTGCTGCTGTCGATGGCCCGCAACATCCCGCAGGCTCACGCCGCGCTGACTGCCGGCCGGTGGGAACGATCGACCTGGACCGGCACCGAACTGCAGGACAAGACGTTGGGCGTGCTCGGCCTCGGTCGGATCGGGACCCTCGTCGCACAACGCTGTCACGCCTTCGGGATGCGCCTGGTGGCCTACGACCCCTTCGTCGCGCCCGACCGCGCGGCCCGGCTCGGTGTGGAACTCGTGCCGACCGTCGACGAGGTCCTCGAGCGGGCGGACTTCGTCACCGTGCACCTTCCCAAGACGGCGGACACGGTCGACCTGCTCGACGCGGAGCGCCTGCGTCGGATGAAGCCGACCGCGCGTCTGCTCAACGTCGCCAGGGGTGGCATCGTCAACGAGGCGGACCTGGCCGAGGCGGTCGAACAGGGCGTCATCGCCGGTGCCGCCATCGATGTCTTCGCTTCCGAGCCGACCACGGAGAGCGCCCTGTTCGGGCTGCCCACCGTGATCGTGACCCCCCACCTCGGCGCGTCCACCGAGGAGGCCCAGGACAAGGCCGGCACCCAGGTCGCCGAGTACGTGAAGCTGGCGCTGGCCGGTGAGTTCGTGCCATCCGCTGTCAACGTCCAGGGCGGCGAGATCGACGACGTCGTCCGGCCCTACCTGCCGCTCGGTGAGAAGCTCGGCCGCATCCTCACGGGGTTGGCCGCCGACGGCATCACGGGGGAGGTCACGGTCGAGTACCTCGGGGACCTCGCGGACGCCGACGGGCGCCTGATCGCGTTGTCCGTGCTGACGGGGATGCTGGGATCGATCAGCAGTGAGCCCGTCACCTTCGTCAACGCCCCACTCCTGGCCGAGAGCCGCGGGTTGCACGTCCGTGAGATCTCCGATCGGCAGAGTGAGGACTTCGTGTCGGTGTTGCGCGTCTCCGGCGTCGGCCGGGACGGCCGTTTGATCCGTGTCGCCGGCACGCTGCTGCACCCGGGTGAGCGCGAGCGGCTGATCGAGGTGTGGAACACCCCGGTGGACGTCGAGCCGACCGACCAGATGGCGTTCTTCCGCTACGACGACCGACCCGGCGTCATCGGCACGATCGGCACGGGCTTCGGGGAGGCCGGTGTCAACATCGCCTCGGCGCAGGTCGGTCGGCCCGGCGGCAGCAACGAAGCGATCATGGCGCTGTCGCTGGACGAGGTCGTCGGTCGTGACGTCATCGACGACATCGTCGAGCGCATCGGCGCGACCGAAGGGCGCGGGGTCAGCCTGACCTGACCGCGGTCACCGTCGTAGGGTCAGAACGAGCATCCACAGCGCCACACCACCGTGGGCCGTCCACGCGACGGTGCGCAGCCAGTTGGTGCTGACCAGCCGCGCGTGTGCGGCGGCGTCGAAGCCCTGGCCGAGGATGCTGTGCGCCGGAACGCTGAGCGTGATGGTCACGATCACCGGTATCAGCGCCAGCACAGCGGCCACCACGACGAGCCACCTCGGGATGTGGCTCGGCGGTGCCACCAACAGGGCTGCGGTGGTCAGACCCTGCACCGCCCACGGGACGACGATCACCCACGTGATGCGTGCGGAATGGGCGGCCTCGTAGGCGACGAACGCGTCGCTGCCGACGGCGGCGAACAGCGGGTAGTGCACGACCTGGATGACCCAGATGATCCCAACGAGCACGAGCGTCGCGGCGGCGTGCGCGAGGACGACGGGCATGGTGGTCACGATCGTTCGGAGACTGGGTCCGAGGTCGTTCGGGGCCAAAGCACCGTCTGGTTGGCTCGTCCTCCCCGTGGTGATGTGCTCGCCTAGACTCGGTTCCCAGCAGTACGTGCACCTCGACCCGATCCCTGCGGAGCCAGCCGTGTCCATCGCGTTCGTCTTCCCCGGACAGGGGTCCCACCGTGCGGGGGCACTGGACGCCTGGAAGGGGCACCCGGCGCGGCGGGTACTCGACGAGGTGAGTGACGGGCTCGGTCGCGATGTGGTGCCGCTCACCGAGGATCCGGACACGGGGGGCCGAACCGCCGATGCACAGCCGGCCATCCTGGCCGTCTCGCTGGTGATCCACCGGGCGTTGGCGGAGGTGGGCATCACCCCCGATGTGGTCGCCGGACACAGCCTCGGGGAGTTCTCGGCCGCGATCGTTGCGGGCTGTCTGCCGGTCATCGACGGCGCCGCACTGGTGGCCTCGCGCGGGGAGGCGATGGGGCGAGCGTGTGCGCAGAACCCCGGCACGATGGCCGCGGTGGTCAAGCTCGCGCCCGACGCCGTCGAGGTGCTGGTCGACAGCATCCCGGACCTCGTCATCGCCAACGACAACGCACCGGGGCAGGTCGTGGTCGCCGGGACCCCGGATGCGGTCGCCGCCGTGCGCGATCGGGCCAAGGAGGCCGGTGGCCGGGCGCTGCCGTTGGACGTCGAGGGCGCGTTCCACTCACCGGCCATGGCCCCGGCGGTGGACGCCGTGGCGGCGACCGTCGACGGCCTGGACGTGCGTGATCCGGCCATCACCTTCGTGAGCGGTTCGACCGCCGCACCGGTGTCCACCGGCGCCGCGGTCGCCCGCGCCTTCGTCGATGGCATCCTGTCCCCGGTCCGGTGGCGTGAGGTGCAGGAACGGCTCGCGAGCCTCGGGGTGACGCACCTGGTGGAGGCGGGTCCGGGCGGCGTCCTGGCGGGCCTCGCCAAGCGGACGATCCCGGACGTGACCGCCCACCGCGTGGAGACGCCCGACGATCTCGACAGCCTGGTGGCCGCGTTGCAGGGCGATGGAGGTGTGCGATGACACTGCCGGTCGCGATCGCGGGTCTCGGGTCCTACCTGCCCGCCGACGTCGTCACCAACGACGACCTCGCCAAGGTGATCGATACCTCGGATGAGTGGATCCGCACGCGGACCGGCATCCGCCAGCGGCACGTCGTCGCGCAGGACGAAGCCACCTCGGACCTGGCCGCTGCCGCCGGCAAGGCGGCCCTGGCCGATGCCGGGTTGGGCGTCGAGGACATCAGCGCGCTGGTCGTGGCCACGACGACACCGGACCATCCCATCCCCGGGACCGCGCCGCTGACCGCCGCCGCCCTCGGGACCGAGGCAGCCGCCTTCGACGTCAATGCGGCCTGTAGCGGCTTCGTCTACGGCCTGCGTGTCGGCGGCGCCATGGCGGCGACCGGCGACGGTGCCGTGCTCGTGATCGGCGCGGAGACCCTGACCCGGGTCGTTGACCCGCAGGACCGCTCGGTGCGGGTGCTCTTCGGTGACGGTGCGGGAGCCGTGGTCCTCGTCCCCGACGACGCGGCTTCCCTCGGTCCGTTCGACCTGGGCGCGGACGGCACCAACCCGTCCATGCTGTGGACCGCGTCCGGTGGGACGCGGACACCGGTGACCGACGTCGAACTCGACGAGCGCAGCAACTTCCTGACGATGCGGGGCGGCGATGTCTACCGCAACGCGGTGGTGCGGATGGCCGCATCGGCGCAGGCGGTGCTGGACCGGTCCGGCAAGACCGTCGACGATGTCGATCTGTTCGTCGGGCACCAGGCCAACGTCCGCATCATCGACGCGGTCGGCCAGCGCCTGCACATGCCCCCGGAACGCTGCCACATCACGGTCGACCAGCACGCGAACACCTCGGCGGCGTCGATCCCGCTGGCGCTGGCCGACGCTCGTGCGTCGGGCCGACTCGAGCCGGGCGCAACCGTCCTGCTGGCGGCGTTCGGTGCGGGCCTGACGTGGGGGGCGTGTCTGTTCACCTGGAACCCGACCGCCGGCGATCGAGGAGCCGACCGATGACCCGTGTGGCACTCGTGACCGGTGGTAGCGGCGGTATCGGTGCGGCGACGTGCCGGGCCCTGGCGGCGGACGGCTTCCACGTCCTCGTCGGGTACGGGGGCAGCGCCGACAAGGCGCAGGCCGTGGTCGATGCCTGCGACGGTGCGGCACAGACGGTGCACGTGGACGTCACCGACGAGGCCAGTGTGACGGCTGCGGTCGAACAGGCGACGGAGGTCGGCACGCTGGCGGTGGTCGTGAACAACGCTGGCATCGCCGACGACGATCTGCTGATGCGCCTGGATCCGGCCCGGTTCGATCGGACGATCGAGGTGAACCTGCGCGGCGCCTACCTCGTCTCGCGGGCCGCGATCCGCCCGATGCTGCGGGCCCGTCACGGACGCATCATCAGCGTCGCGTCGGTCGTCGCGCTGCGTGGCAACGTGGGACAGACCGCCTACGCGGCTTCCAAGGCCGGGCTGATCGGCTTCACGAAGTCCCTCGCCCGCGAGGTCGCCAGGAAGGGCATCACGGCCAACGTCGTGGCTCCGGGGTTCGTGGCCACCGCCATGACCGACGAGCTCGGCGACGCGGCACGCGAGACACTGGTCGACATGGCACCCACCGGCCGGGCCGTCGAAACCGACGAGGTCGCCGCCGCGATCCGCTTCCTTGCCGCCGACGCGGCCGGTTCGATCACCGGAGCGGTCCTGCCGGTCGACGGCGGGGCCGGCATCTGACCTAGGTTGTCCATCACCCGAAAGCGATCGACCGCAGCCGCGGTCGGCGAGTCACCCAGGAGAATCCTGTGAGCCAAGATGTTCTCAACACCATCACCGAGATCCTGACCGAGGAGTTCGGCGTTCCCGCCGATGACATCTCGCCCGACGCGACCTTCGAGAAGCTCGGACTCGACTCCCTCGACGTCGTGGAACTCACCCTCGTGCTCGAGGAGAAGACCGGCGTCAAGCTCGAGGACGAGGAGCTCGAGGACGTCCGCACCCTGCAGGACGCGGTCAACAAGATCGCAGAGAAGCAGGGCTGACCACCCGTCGGATCGCCCGGCCCCACGCACGGGTCCTTCCGGGGTCGGGCCAAAGGAGTAGGTATGGCAACCGCGGGAGCTGCATCGACGCGGCCAGAGATCGTCGTGACCGGGTTCGGGGTGATCTCGCCGGCCGGTCGGGGCTTCGAGACCTCGTGGCAGAACGTGCTGGCGGCACGGTCCGGGGCGGCGACCGACCCCTTGCTGGTCGACGAGGGGACGTCGGTCACGATCTCGTGTCGGGTGCCGGACTTCGATCCCGACGAGGAGCTGGGCCGTGGTTCGTCACGTCGGCTCGACCGCTTCACCCATCTCGCGCTGCTGGCGTCCAGGGAGGCCGTCGGGCATGCGGGACTCACCGGCGACGATGATGCCTTCTCGATCGTCACGACCGACCCGGACCGTGTGGGTATCGCGCTCGGCTCCGGGATCGGTGGTGCGGAGACCTGGGCCGAGGAGTACCCGCGCTACCTCGGCAAGGGTCCGGGTCGTGTCAGCCCGATGTTCATCCCGAAGATGTTGTCGAACACGGGGGCCGGCACGGTGGCGATCCGCACCGGTGCCCGCGGCCCCAACATGACGGTCAACACCGCCTGTGCGGCCGGCGCCTCCGCGATGCACATGGCACGCGACTGGCTCGTCGCCGGGTCGGCCGACGTCGTCCTCGCCGGTGGCGTCGAGGCAGGGATCACCGGTCTGTCCGTCGCGACGTTCGCGCAGATGGGAGCCCTGTCGCGCAACCCCGACCCGGCCAGCGCCTCCCGACCGTTCGACGTCGACCGTGACGGGTTCGTGATCGGCGAGGGTGCGGCCATCGCGGTACTCGAGACCCGCGAGCACGCCGAAGCCCGCGGTGCGACCCCGCTGGCGGTGCTGGCGGGGGTCGGTGGATCCGCCGACGCGTTCCACGCGACCGCGCCGCCGGAGGACGGTGGGGGAGCGGTGCTCGCGATCCGGCGGGCGATCGACGACGCTCGGATCGACCCCGCGCGCATCGACCACCTCAACGCACACGGGACCTCCACCCCGCTCAACGACGCCGCCGAGGGCAAGGCGCTGCGCACGGTGTTCGGCGACGACACCGACCGTATCGCGGTCACCTCGACCAAGGGGGTCACCGGACACCTGCTGGGGGCCGCCGGCGCCGTCGAGGCCGCGTTCGCCGTCCAGGCGTTGCGCGATGGGCTCGTCCCACCGACCGCCAACCTCGTCAACCAGGACCCGGAGATCCACCTCGACGTCGTGCAGCAGCAGCCACGCGAGGTCGAGCTCGATGCGGTCCTGTCGACCTCGATGGGGTTCGGTGGCCAGAACGCCGCACTGATCTTCACCCGCGCGTGACCAGCGCCCGAGACCCCCGATGAGCCCGGAGCCCGTGGTCCCGGATGGTGACGAGGATGTCGAGCCGATCCCGTTCACCCCGATGGTTCCCGGGGCCCGGTCGGTGGTCCGCCTGTCGCTGCGTCCAGCGCTCAAGGCATGGCTGCGGCTGACCGTCGAGGGTGCTGCGCACGTACCGGACACCGGCCCGGTCCTCGTGGCCTCCACCCACCAGTCGCACGCGGATTCGTTGGCCATCGGGGTCGCGATCCACCGGCCCGTGCACTTCCTCGGCGACCTGCGCCTGACGCAGTGGCCGGTGCTCGGCCCACAGTTGCCCAAGCTCGGCATGGTCCCGCTGAAGCGGGGCGAGGCGGACGGCTCGGCCATGGACATCCTGGGGATCCTCCTGGACGACGGGGCCTGTGTCGCGGTCTACCCGGAGGGTTCGCGCAGTCGGGATGGGCGGGTGCACCGGTTGCGCAGTGGTGTCGCCCGCCTGGCCGCGACCCACCAGGTCCCGGTGGTGCCGGCCTCGGTGGCCGGCATCTACGACGTGTGGCCGATCGGAGCGAAGCCGCGCCTGCGGGGCGGCAACGTGACGGTGCGCTTCGGGCCGCCCATGGCTCCGCCCGCGGCGACACCCCGGTCCCGACGCTCCTTCAACGACACGCTGCAGGCGACCCTGGCTGACCTGGCCGGGACGACCACGGCGGACGACTTCTCCCCGTTCCACGGTGGCGAGGAAGCGTGAACGCCGATGGGCCGGTGACCGGCGGCCGCTTCGCCGCCGGCTGCGACGTGGTCGAGGTGGCGCGGCTGTCGGACGCGATCGATCGGCGGGCGGGCCTGCTCACCCGGGTGTTCACCGACCGTGAGATCACCGACGCCCGTCGGGGTGGGGTCGAGCCCGGGTCGCCGACGGAACGGGCCCGCCTCGCGGCTCGCTTCGCGGCGAAGGAAGCGACCCGCAAGGCCATCGGCAACCTGCGCCTGCCGTTCCACGACGTCGAGGTCCGCTCCGAAGCGAGCGGTGCTCCGGTCCTGTGGGTCGGCGGCGTGCGCAGCACGTTGGTGTGTTCGCTGTCGCATGATGGCGGCGTCGCCCTCGCGGTCGTGGTAGGAACGGTGCTCGACGCCCAGACGCCAACGATCTGAACCGACCACCATCTGGAGGAACCATGCTGCTCGACGGCAAACGACTGCTGATCACCGGGGTCCTGGATCCGCGTTCGATCGCCTTCTCCGTGGCGAGGGTCGCGCAGGAAGAGGGGGCGGAGATCGTCCTGACCGGTTTCGGGCGTGGTATGAAGCTCACCCAGCGATCGGCCGGGCGCCTGAGCCCGACGCCGGACGTGCTGGAACTCGATGCCACCAAGGATGAGGACATCGCGGCGGTGGCCGCGGACCTCACCGACCGGTGGGGTGCGGTGGACGGCATCCTTCACGCGATCGGCTTCGCGCCCGCCTCGTGCCTCGGCGGCGGGTTCCTCGACGCGCCGTGGGAGGATGTCGGGACGGCCCTGCACGTCTCGACCTACTCGTACGTGGCCCTCGGACGGGGGTTCGCGGACCTGCTCGCCGCCGCGGATAACCCCGCCATCGTCGGCCTGGACTTCGACGCCCAGGTCGCCTGGCCCGGGTACGACTGGATGGGGGTCGCCAAGGCGGGCCTGGAGTCCGCCAACCGCTACCTGGCGCGGGACCTCGGCCCCCGGGGTGTCCGTGTCAATCTGGTCGCCGCCGGGCCCCTCAACACGATGGCGGCCCGGTCGATCGACGGGTTCAGTGGGTTCGAGGGCGTGTGGGACGACCGCGCGCCGCTCGGATGGGACCTCGGTGACCCGACCCCCGTCGCGAAGACGGTGTGTTCCCTGCTGTCCGACTGGACGCCCGGGGTCACCGGCGAGATCGTCCACGTGGACGGTGGCGTCCACGCGATCGGGGCCGGGATGCCGGACCCCGCCACCGACGCCGCCCCGTAGCCCGGGTCACTCCCGGGTATCTGGGGTCACTCCTTGGGCGCCTTGACCGCGAGCACGGCACAGTCGGCGTGCAGCAGGATGTCCTGCGCGTTGGAGCCCAGGATCAGCTTGCCGACCGCCGACCGCCGCCGGATCCCGATCACGAGCAGGTCGGCGTTCTCGTCGGTGGCGGCCTGCAACAGATCCTCCGACGGGGCGTTGCCGCGCGCGTACTCGACGAGCCGGTAGGTGACGTTCTCGTCAGCCAGGCGCTTCTCGAGGGCCTCGAAGGCCTCGCGGTAGGTCAGGACGTTCTCGAGTTCGTCTCGCTCGCCGCCACGCATGGAGTGCACGACCAGGAGTTCGGCGTCCCTGAGCCTGGCCTCGTCGACCGCACGATCGAGGGCGGCACGGCCCTCCGGTGATGTCAGGAACCCGGCCACGATGCGCATGTTGTTCTCCTGTCCGCCAGTTGGATGTTCGATGCTAACCGGCGGGCCCAGGCAGCGCGGAAACATCGGTTCACGGCCCTGCCCCGAACCGCGGCCGCTAAGGTCCGGACAGGTGCACCGTGGAGGGTGTGCCGACGCCTTCCGCGACCGCGGTGATCCCGGGTGACGGGGCGTGACCACGTTGGGTCCGGGCGGCCACCCCGCACGGACCCCGGAACAGGGAGCCCGACGACGTGACGAGCGCAGCGAGCGATCCGAACGACCTTCTGCCACCCGCCGAGCCGGTCCACCTGCTGGACCCGGACGGCACCTACCACCCCGATGCCGCCCATCCCTTGGACCTCGACGACGCCCAGCTGCGTGAGCTCTACCGGCTGATGGTGGTGACGCGGAAGGTCGATCGGGAGGCCATCAACCTGCAGCGTCAGGGTCAGTTGGGGGTCTACGCGTCGTGCATGGGCCAGGAGGCGGCGCAGATCGGCTCCGCCTACGCGCTGGCGGCCGACGACTGGATCTTCCCCTCGTACCGGGAGCTCGGCGCGGCGCTGGTCCGTGAGGTCGATGCGGCCGGTTTCCTGCACCTGTACCGGGGGACCTGGCTGTCCGATCACGACCCGTACGCCCACAACTTCGGCCTGATGTCGATCCCGATCGGCACGCAGGCGCTGCACGCCACCGGCTTCGCGATGGGCGCCACCTTCGACGACAACCCGATCGTGACGATGACCTACTTCGGCGACGGCGGGACCTCCGAAGGTGACCCGCACGAGGCCATGACCTTCGCGGGGGTGTTCCGGGCGCCGGTGGTCTTCTTCGTCCAGAACAACCAGTACGCGATCTCGGTTCCCCTCGATCGCCAGACGGCCGCCCCGAGCCTGGCGCACAAGGCCATCGGGTACGGCATCCCGGGCTTCCGGGTCGACGGCAACGACGTGCTGGCCACCTACGCCGTCACCCGCCGCGCCGTCGAGCGTGCCCGACAGGGCCATGGTCCGGCGTTCATCGAGGCGATGACCTACCGCATGGAAGCCCACACCACCTCGGACGACCCGACGCGCTACCGCACGCAGGAGGAGCTCGACGAGGCGGCCAAGACCGACCCCATCGCGCGGATGCGCAACTACCTGACCGGACGCGACCTGTACGACCAGGACCTCGAGGACGCGATCGAAGAGCAGGCCAAGGCGACCGCTGCCGAGGTGCGTGCCGGCATCTACGACGCTGAACATGGTGATCCGCTGGAGCTCTTCGAGCACGTCTACGACGATCCGACGGGCCACTTCGAGCCGCACCAGGCACAACTGCGGGCGGAACTCGCCGGGGCGGCCGACGGGGAGGACCTCTGATGGCGGTGACGTTGGCACAGGCGATCAACGCGGCGTTGGCCGACGAGATGGAGGCCGACCCGAAGGTGCTGATGTTCGGCGAGGACGTGGGCCGACTCGGTGGGGTGTTCCGGGTCACCGATGGACTGCAGGATCGGTTCGGCGACAAGCGGTGCTTCGATACGCCGCTGGCCGAGTCGGGGATCATCGGCACCGCGATCGGGTTGGCGATGTACGGCTGGCGGCCTGTCGCCGAGATGCAGTTCGACGGGTTCACCTATCCCGCGTTCGAGCAGATCGTCAGCCATCTGGCGAAGATGCCCAACCGGTCACGGGGCACGGTGAAGCTGCCGGTCACGATCCGGATCCCGTACGGCGGAGGGATCGGGGCGGTCGAGCACCACTCCGAGTCGCCGGAGACCTACTGGGCCCACACCGCGGGGCTGAAGGTGATGACCCCCGGGACGCCGGAGGACGGCTACTCGATGATGCGGGCGGCGATCCGGCTCGATGACCCGGTGGTGTTCCTGGAGCCCAAGCGCCGCTACTGGATGAAGTCGGACGTCGAGCTGCCCGTGACCACCGAGCCGACCCATCAGGCCGTCGTCCGGCGGGAGGGCACGGACGTCACGCTGTTCGGCTACGGCCCGATGGTGCGGACCTGTCTGGAGGCCGCGGACGCGGCGGCCGACGAGGGCTGGTCGCTCGAGGTCGTGGATCTGCGGTCGCTGTCGCCGCTGGACACCGCGGCGATGGTCGCATCGGTGAAGCGCACCGGTCGCGCGATCGTGGTCCACGAGGCGGCGATGACGCTCGGCATCGGTGCCGAGGTGGCCGCGCGCGTACAGGAGGGGGCGTTCTACCACCTCGAGGCGCCCGTCCTGCGGGCGACCGGGTTCGACACGCCCTATCCGCCAGCGAAGCTCGAGGAGTACTGGCTACCGGACGTCGACCGGATCCTGGACGCCGTCGAGCGTTCGCTGAGCTTCTGAAGGGGGCGCGGGATGACGGTCAAGGACTTCAAGCTGCCCGACCTCGGTGAGGGACTCGAGGAGGGCGACATCATCGCCTGGCACGTCGCCGAGGGCGATGTGATCGAGCTGAACCAGACGGTCGCCGACATCGAGACCGCCAAGGCGGTCGTCGAGGTTCCGTCCCCGTTCGCGGGACGCGTGGTCGAACTGGTCGGTGCGGTCGGCGACACCCTGGAGGTCGGCAGCGTGTTCGTCCGGATCGAGACCGACGTCGATGCGGTCGCTGGGCCCGGCGCCGGTGACGCCGGGGCCGGCGCCGGTGACGACGGGGCCGGCGCACCGCCACGTGCGTCCACCGGCCTGGACGCCGACGAGGAGCCCCAGCCGTTGGTCGGGTACGGCCAGGGCAGGGCGGGCGGGACACGCCGCCGGCGTCGTCGTGGTGCGGCCGCCGGTGACGAGCAGGACGCGGCCCTCGGGGAGGACGTCCCGCAGGACGTACCGGTGCTGGCCAAGCCCCCGGTGCGCAAGCTCGCGAAGGACCTCGGGGTCGATCTGACGCAGCTGGCACCCGGATCGGGCCCGGATGGCGTCATCACCCGCAACGATGTCCAGGCCGCCGCTGACGCCGAACCGGCGACCCCCGCGGGCCAACCGTCCGCATCGTCTGAACGGTTGTCCGACGTGCCGAGCGAGCCGTCACCCCGAACCCCCGCCACCCCTGCCACGGCGCCGACCGGGACGTCGGGTGGCACGGGGGAGTTCGACCGTGGCTTCCGGGGCCGCCGGCCCGGCGAGGTCGAACCGATCCGGGGGATCCGCAGGCGGATCGTGGAGAAGATGGAGACCTCGCGGCGTGAGATCCCCGCTGCGTCCTGCAGCCGCGACGTCGATGTCACCGCCATGTGGGAGCTCTCGAAGGACCTGACGGCACAGGCCCGGGACGAGGGCCTGGAGGTCAAGATCACGCCGTTCGCGATCCTGCTGCGGGCGACCGTGCTGGGCCTGCGCCGCTTCCCGACCCTGAACGCCACCATCGTCGGGCGGACCGGTGATGACGCCGGTGAGATCCACCTGCTGGAGTCGATCAACCTCGGGTTCGCCGCGGACACCGACCGGGGGCTCATGGTCCCCAACCTCAAGGACGCCCACACCCGGTCGTTGGCCGACCTGGCGGTGGGGCTGGCCGACCTGGCCGCCAGGGCCCGGGACGGATCGATCGAGCCGAGGGACCTGACCGGCGGCACGTTCACCGTGAACAACTACGGCGCGTTCGGCAACGACGACGGTGAACCGATCATCAACCACCCCGAGGCTGGGATCCTGGGGATCGGCGCGATGCGTGAGCGGCCCTGGGTCGTCGATGGCCAGCTGGCGATCCGCCGTGTGGCGACACTCCGGCTCGCGTTCGACCATCGGGTGTGCGACGGCGGCGAGGCCGGTCGGTTCGTGACCTACGTCGCTGACCTGTGCGAAGCCCCCGCCCGCATCCTGCTCCACGCCTGACCGCCGGGCCAGCTCACCCACCGTCCCCCCGATGCCAGCGATGCCAGGAGACCTCCATGCACGACATCGTGGTGCTCGGTGGTGGACCCGGCGGCTACGCGGTCGCGTTCCGTGCGGCGTCCCGTGGCCTGGACGTGGCGCTGGTCGAGGCCGACGAGATCGGCGGGACCTGTCTGCACCGCGGCTGCATCCCCTCCAAGTCGGTCCTGCACGTCGCCGAGGTCCTCGAGGAGGTCAACCGAGCCGAGGTCCTCGGCCTGAAGCTCACCTTCGAGGGGCTGGACGGCGACGGGCTGTCCGCCTTCCGTGACGGGGTGATCAGCGGACTGCACAAGGGGCTCGAACACCTCACGTCGTCACGTGCGACGGTGCACCGTGGTCGGGGGCGGCTGATCACCGGGGACGACGGTCGCGTCGCGGTCGACGTCACCGACGCTGATGGCGAGGTCACCCGCGTCGAGGGCCACCACGTGGTCATCGCCACCGGCTCGATCCCGCGGTCGCTGCCCGGCGTCGAGATCGACGGCGAGGTCGTGCAGACCTCCGATCAGGCTCTGTGGTTCACGACCGCGCCGCCGCGTGCCGTCATCATCGGCGCGGGGGCGATCGGCATGGAGTTCGCCTCGATGTGGCGCCCGATGGGCTCGGAGGTCACCGTCATCGAGGCGCTGGACCGGATCCTCCCGCTGGAGGACGCGGACGCGTCCACGGCGGTCGCCAAGGCCTATCAGCGCCGCGGCATCGATGTCCTCACCTCGGCCCGGGTCCAGGCGGTCCGTGTCGACGCCGGCACCGGTTCCGTGGACGTCGAGGTGGATGATGCCCCCCGGACCCTCGAGGCGGACCTGGTGCTGGTCGCCGTGGGGCGTGGGCCGAACACGGCGGATATGGGTGCCCGGGAGCTGGGCGTCCTCGACGAGCGCGGCTTCGTCCAGACCGACGGGTACGGCGCCACGGCCGTCGACGGGCTCTGGGCCGTCGGTGACGTCCGCCCGACCCTGGCCCTCGCGCACGCGGCCTTCGCTGAGGGGCAGGTCGTCGCGGACCGGATCGCGGGGATCCAGGATGTCCAGCCGGTCGACCACATCCACACCCCGCGGGTCACCTACTGCCGCCCCGAGGTGGCATCGGTCGGGCTCACCGAGGCGCAGGCACGCGAGGAGCACGGCGATGACGTCGTGGTGTCCACCGCGTCGATGAAGGCCAACGCCAAGGGCATCATCGCCGGCTCGGACGGGTTCGTGAAGGTCGTCTCGCTGGCCGTGGGCACGCCGGTCGGCGCTAGCGGTGAGGGTGGCCCGGTCCTGGGGGTGCACGTCGTGGGTCCCCACGCGACCGACATCATCGGCGAAGCGACCCTCGCGACGGCCTGGGAGGCGATCCCGGCGGAGTTGGCGGCCATCACCCACGCCCACCCGACGCTGTACGAGGCGATGGGGGAGGCGTTCCAGTCCGCGGCGGGCGTGCCCTTCCACGGGCACTGACCGCACGGACCGCGCCGGGAAGCCGGCCGGTCCGAACCGCGGGTATGGAACCGATCTCCGCACCGGCTGCGCCGGCGTCGCCCATGGAACCCGTCAGCCGGGTGCCGCTCCACCGGGTCGACCACCCGGTGATGACCATGCGGTGGGACCGGCTGACCTACCTGCACTGGTCGGTCGCCCCGGAGGTCGTGCAGGCGCAGCTGCCCCCCGGTCTGACACCCGACCTGCACGCAGGCCGCGCGTGGATCGGTCTGATCCCGTTCCACATGGCAGGGATCCGCGCTGCCGGGCGTGTCCCACTGCCACAGGGAAGCTTCCCGGAGACCAACGTGCGCACCTACGTCGTCGGTCCGGACGGAGGGCGGGGGATCTACTTCCACTCACTCGATATCACCCACCTGGCTCCGACGGCGGTCGCCCGCGGTGGCTACCGCCTGCCGTACTGCTGGTCGCGCATGCACATCTCGGGACGTGGCGAACAGGTCGGCTACCTGGCGCGACGTCGGTGGCCGGCGCCACGGGGCGCCACCAGTCGCGTGATCGTGCGGGTCGGCGCCCGGGTCCCGGCGCCGCGCATCAGTGCGTTGGACGACTTCCTGTCCGCCCGCTGGGCGTTGTACGCCGCGACCCCGTCGGGCCGGTTGCTGCGCGCGCGGGTCGCCCATGAGCCATGGCCCCTCCGCGAGGCCGACGTCGAGGTCTGCCACGACCGTCTGACCACGGCAGCGGGCTACGACCTGGCCGATCGCCCGCCCGACCACGTTCGGTACGGGGGTGGGGTGACCGTGCGGGTCGGTCTGCCCGAGCGGGTCGCCTGAGCGGCCGCTGCACGCGCCGCCTCCGGGCGACTGCTGGTCCGCTCCACGGTCAGCCGGCGCGTTGTTCGGTGGTGCGGAGGAAGCCGGCCTGATCAACCTGCTCGACCGGATCGGCCGGGAGACCGCGATCCGGGACGCGGCGCCGTGGCTCGGCGAGCAGGATCTGTTCATCAACTTCGTCCCGACGGCGCAGTTGGTCTTCGAGGTCGTCGAGACCCACCAGGTCGCCGACGTCGCCCACCTGCTGGACATCGTCGCCCACTACCGCTCGCAGGGCAGCCGGATCGCGCTGGACGACGTCGGGGCCGGGTTCGGCAGCCTGAACCTGGTCGCGCAGGTCGCACCGGATGTGGTCAAGATCGACCTGCAATTGGTCCAGATGCTCCCGAGCGAGGTCTCACTGGCGGTGGTGCGGGCACTCATGGAGATCACCCACGGCTTCGGGGGCAGGATCCTGGCTGAGGGGGTCGAGACCGCTGAGCAGGCGGCGATCGCCACCGACCTGGGGGTGGATCTCGGCCAGGGCTGGTTCTTCGGGTTCCCGGAACGGGCGCAGGACCAGACGGTCGCGTCTGGTGCCGCCCGCTGACGCGCCGCGGGACGGACCCTCCGCGGAACGACTCCGCTGCTACCGTCTCACCACCGGCGGGTGGCGGCGTGGGAACGCGGGGAGGAAGCTGATGCGGCGGTGGTCGGCGTGGGGTGTCGCGGCGTTGGTCGGCGTCGCCATCGGGCTGCTGGGTTGCAGTCCGACGTCGGACGTCGGGGCCCGCGTGAACCTGGCCATGGAGGACAACTTCTTCGGGCGTGACGTGACCCGGATCGGGGTCGGTGACACCGTCCGGTTCACCAACCGCGGCGTCGTGCCACACAACGCGATCGACGTCGAGGGATCCTGGTCCACGGGGCTGGCGGTCGGTGAGGAGCTGACCGCGCTCGTCGACCCCGGTGACGCGGTCGATGTCACCTTCGACGAGCCCGGCGTCTACGACTTCTACTGCTCCCTGCACGCCACCTCCGACGGCCAGCAGGGCATGGTCGCGACCCTCGTGGTCGGCGACGTCGACTACCAGGCGGCTGGCGACGCGGCTCCCGACGAACCGATCACCGTCTGGACCGGAACCACCCGCTCGGTCCCGGACGAGCACCCCACGATCCAGAACGCGGTCGACGCCGCCGATCCCGGCGACCTGGTGCTCATCGGGCCGGCACCCGAGACCTCGGAGCATCGCACCGCCGACGGGACCTACGCCTACCGCGAGCAGGTGGACGTCACCACGCCCTACCTCACGATCCGTGGGACGGATCGCAACGCCGTGGTCATCGACGGGGAGCACGAACGCCCGATCGGCATCAACATCCAGGCCGCCGACGGGGTCGCGGTCGAGAACCTGACCGTGCGCAACACCACCGGCAACGGCATCTACTGGACCTCGCTGCGTGGCTTCCGGGGGTCGTACCTGACGGCGTACAACAACGGCATCTACGGTATCTATGCGTTCGACGCCGCCGACGGGCTGTTCGAGCACAGCTACGCCAGCGGGTCGGGCGACGCCGGCTTCTACATCGGTCAGTGCGATCCGTGTGACGCGGTCATCAGCGACATCGTCGCGGAGAACAACGGGCTCGGGTACTCCGGGACCAACTCGTCCGAGGTGTTCCTCCTCAACTCGGTGTGGCGGGACAACATCTCCGGCATCGTGCCCAACACGCTCGATTCGCAGCGTCTGCCGCCGTTCGGCCGGGTCACGATCATGGGCAACCTGATCCACGACAACGACAACCGGGCCGCGCCCGCGCTCGGGTCGGTGTGGCCGACCTTCGGCAGCGGGGTGGTCCTGGCCGGTGGCCTGGACAGCCTCGTCGAACGCAACACCATCCTCAACCACGACCGTTCCGGTGTCGCGATCATCCCGAACCTGTCGCGCAACTTCTGGATGAGCGGCGGCAACGTCGTCCGCGACAACCACATCGAGGCATCCGGGTACGGGGACATGACGCTGTCCGGACCGGCGCTCGGAGGCAACTGTTTCGCCGGGAACGACCACGCCGCGACCGTCCCGGTCGGCCTGGAGAGCATCGCGGGCTGTGGGCCCGATGCGGTCGCCGGTGCCCACGCGGACGCCGCGGATCCGGACCGTGGTCCGTTCCGCCTGCCGTCGCGCATGGAGCTGGCGTCCACCTGGTCGCTGATCGGCCTGGTTGCGGAAGCGGAGCTCGGTCTGGACACCCAGAATGACTACCGGGACACCCCGCCGCCGCCCGACCAACCACAGCTTCCCGACGGTCGCGATGCGGAGGTGGTCCCCGCCGTCGCCGTGTTCGAGACCTACGACCTCGACCTGTCGGCGATCCAGCGTCCGGAGGTCCCGACGGATCTGGCCGTCGGTCGGGGACCGGTGCCGACCGTCGCCGGTGTCCCGTTCGGCATCGGGGTACCGTCCAGCTTCTTCGGGCTGGTCGGGTGGCTCCTGCCCTTCACCCTGTTCGCGGCGTGGGTCGCGCTCGCGCTGGTCGACGTCGCACGACGTGAGGACCTGGCACCCGCCGGCAAGGTCGGGTGGACCGCCGGGGTCCTGTTGGTCCCCTTCGCCGGTGCCGCCGGGTACCTCATGGTTGGAGGGGCCACCCTGCCGCGGTGGTTGCGTGTGGTGACGGTGGTCGGTGCGACCGCGGTGCTCGTCGTGGTCGTCGCGGCCGCGGCCGTCGTCGGAGGGTTGGTATGACGATGCTGCTCGATGCACGATTCGATGAACGATCGGAGCGCTGATGGGTGCCCTGCAGGTCTTCCTGGGTCTCTACGCGACGGTGCTGCCGTTCGCCATCCTGGCGGCGTGGTTGGCGTTGTCGCTGTGGGACATCGCCCGCCGCGCGACCGAGGAGTCGCTCGGGCGGGGGCCGGCGGTCGGGTGGACGCTCGGGGTGCTGTTCGTCCCCGTCGTCGGCGCGGCGGGCTACCTCGTCGGGGGCTCGTCGTTGCCGCGGTGGCTGACCGTCACGTTCGTCGGCGGCGGGGTGGTGGCGTTCCTGCTCGTGACCGTACTCACCGGCGGGTTCTCGGCGGCCGGCTGATGGACGGCCCGCCTCCCGACCCACCGGAGGGCCCGCCTCCCACCGAACCGTCGGAGGGTCCGTCGGTGGATGATCGAACCGCCGCCGAGCGGTCGGCGGACCGCCGCCAGGACGACCCGGGCACCACGTCCCTCAGCCGCCGGGACATCCTGCGGCGGGCCGGCTACTCCGGGGTCGCGGTGCTCGGGGGCGGTCTGGTGGGCCACGAGTTGATCCCCCCTCGCCATGTGGCGTCGGATGTGTCACACGAGCGCTACATCGGCGGGGGTCTGGTCGCCTCGACCAACAACGCGCAGCCGGGCCCGTACGGCCACGCGGCGGCGCCCCCACCGGGTCTCCGCGAGGATTCCCTCGCCGCGGTGACCCGGCCCGCTCCCTTCGACGGTCGCCAGGGGGTGACGCGCTCCTACGACCTGTCGGTCACCCAGCGACAGGTCGAGGTCGGTGACGGTGTGGTCGTCGACGCCTGGACCTACGACGGAACCGTTCCCGGTCCGATCATCCGCGCGACCGAGGGTGACGCGCTGCACCTCCACCTGGCCAACCGCACGTCGCACGCGCACAACGTCCACCTGCACGGACGACACAGCCCGCAGATGGACGGGTGGGAGCCGATCCCACCAGGAGCGGACTTCACCTACGAGGTGGTCGCCGAACCCTTCGGGCTCCACCCCTACCACTGCCACACGGCGCCACTGGCCGAACACGTGGGGCGGGGACTCTACGGCGCGATGATCGTCGACCCGCCCGGCGGTCGTCCGGAGGCCCACGAGGTCGCGTTGATCCTCGGCGGGTGGGATGTCAACGGGGACGGACGCAACGAACTGGTCTGCTGGAACGGGATCGCCGGATTCTTCCACACCTACCCGATCAAGGTGCCGGCGGGGGAGCCGGTGCGCGTCTACCTGTTGAACATGCTTGAACACGAACCTGTCGGCTCCTTCCATCTCCATGCCCAGACCTTCGACGTGATCCGGTCGGGCACGTCCTTGGAAGCCCACGAGCACACCGACACGATCACGCTCGGCCAGGGGGAGCGGGCGATCCTCGAGTTCACGCTCCCCGAGCCCGGTCGCTACATGTTCCACCCCCACCAGCACCACCTGGCCGACAAGGGCGCGATGGGTTGGTTCGCCGCCATCTGACACGGACCGTGCCCGTCCGGCCCGGTCCGTGCGCATCCGGCCCGTGCCCGTCCGGTCCGGTCAGTCCCACCCGGCGAGGTCGTTGACGGCGACCACCGTCTGCGGGGTCAGGCGGACCAGGAGTTCCCCGGGGACGGCGTTGCGATCCGCGTAGGCGTCGACCTCGTCGTGGGGGACGTACCGCGCCGCGATGGTCCGCGCCCACGGGCGGAAGCCCGCAGGGTCGTCATCGAGGTGGACGGGGCCTTCGAGGTGCACGAACCCGTAGGGGTGGACCGGCAGGTCGACCGACAGCGCGGCACGGCCGGTCCGCTGGAGGTTGCGGCCCTTGACCGTGTCCGCGCCGGTGTTGAACAGCACGTCGTCGCCATCCAGCGTGAACCAGATCGGCGCGACGTGTGCACGTCCATCCTCGCGGACGGTGGCGAGGTGGCCGGTCCGCCCGGGCGCGAGCAGGAAGGCACGCCGTTCATCGTCGGACATCGTGTGGGGCATGGCCAGCGACTCCTGCTCCGCAACCGGGTTGCGACGAGCAGGTTACGGCGGTGCGCGCCAGGTCGCGGGGCGTGTGGTCGTGGTGAGTCCGCTGCGTGGATGGTGCCATCGGCGGGTTCCATCGGCGTCCTGCTCCACACGCCAGCCGTCCGCCTCCTTGCGATGGTTGTGATGGCGACAGACCGGCGCCAGTTGATCGACGTCGGTGCGTCCGGCCGGTCGGTCACGATGGACCGGGAACCAGGGGCGGGCGTGGTCGACGTCGCAGCGTCGTGCCGCGATCTGGCAGCCCGGATGACTGCAGGTGTCGTGGAGTGCGAGCGTCGCATCGCGCAGCCAACCGGGAGCGATCCGGGTCCGACGACCGACGCCGACGACCCGTCCCGTCCGGTCGAGCACGACGGCGCGCAGGTCGGCGCCACGGGCGTCGGCCAGACGACGTGCCGTCACTCCGTCGAGCCACAGCTTGCCGCCGGTGAGCTTCGTGAGCAGCTCGGCCGGCAGTCGGTCGCGATCGAGCAACGTGTCGAGGTCGAGCCGTACCAGGAGCTGGGGGCGTGAGCCCTGCGGGGCCGACGCGGGTGGGGCCGCTCCGTCCACTCCAGGCGCCGACGCTCCGGGCGCCGACGCTCCGGGCGCGGACGCTCCGGGTGTCCCTGCAGCGTCGCCGAGACCGCGGTCGCACAGGTCGATCAGGCGGCGGGCGCGCTGGCGGCCCGCGGTTCTGAACCCGTGGGGCGCATCGTCCGATCCACTCTCGGAGCGGTCAGGATCGCCGTCTGCCGTTGTGGGGTCAGCCGCGGTGCCACGGGCCGGGGTGAGCGCGGCATCCACGGTCGCGAACCCGAGCGGTCCGAGTTCACCGAAGAGGCGTCCGCCGCTGCCGTCGAGCCGAGGCTGGAGGGCCACGAACTCGTCGCGTTCGGCGGCATCCTGCGTCGCCCGGGTCGGTTCCGGATCCAGGGAGCGGACCGCCCGTGAGACGGCCTGCGTCAGGACATCCGGTTCATCACCGCGGCAGGCCTCGATGGTGCGAGCGAGCTCCCCGTCGATGAGGCCGTCGAACCGGCGTGGGACACGTTCGACCATCAGTGCGACGGCTCGGACCTGCGCCCACGACACCTCGGCCGACTGGACGAACGCAGACCGCAGGCTCGGCAACCGGCGCAGCGCGTCGCAGGCGGTCAGCAGCATGCGGCGGTCCGACGCGGTCCGGCGGCCGGCGATGGACAGCCACTGTTCCAACGGGATCCCGGTGATGGCCTCTGCGACATCGTGATCCTGGAGCGTGAGGAGCGCATCGAGGAGGGTTGCGACATCGCGGTCGATGCGTCGCGCGGCGGCCATGGCCGCACCGAGCAGTGGCACCTCGTCGAGTATCGGGAGGTCGAGCGACGGCAGGTCGGTCAGCTCGTCCGGATCCCCGATGGCGGAGCGCTCAAGGGCCGGGTCCGCGGCGCAGACGGGACCCCGGTCGGGAGCGCGGTCGTCGGTGGTGAACATGGTGCATCGTGCCATCCTCCTGTGACATCTGGCTGCCCGATCCGGAAGCTGTGGAGAACCTGGTGGACCCCGGAGTTGAGGGGAGCCCGGTGGACCCGGAGCTGTGGAGAACCCGGTGGGGCCCGAGCGGTTCGAGCCACCTCCTGGCGTGGCCACCTAGGCTGCTGCGACGGCCCATCGGTCCCGCCGCGAGGGGGGCAGGATCGGGCCCGGGAAAGCAGGCAGCTCATGGCGACGGCGATCGAGCGGGAGGTCGACGGGCGGACGGTCCGCATCAGCTCGCCTGACAAGGTCATCTTCCCCGACGCGGGACTGACCAAGCTGGACGTCGTCGAGTACTACCTCGACGTCGCTGCGTCCGTCCTGCCGCACTGCCTCGGACGGCCCTGCAACCTCAAGCGCTACCCGAACGGGGTCGGTGGCAAGAGCTTCATGCAGAAGCGCGTGCCGGACGCACGACCGGACTGGCTACGGACAGCACGGGTGACGTTCGGCTCGGGCCGGACCGCCGAGGAGCTGTGCCCGGCATCGATCGCGGACGTGTTGTGGGCGGTCAACCTCGGGGCCATCACGGTGCACCCGTGGTCCTTGCGCCTGGATCCCCCGGTCCCCGACGGCGACACCGACGGCGACGGTGACGGGCAGGACGACGGACCGGTCGCGTTGCCCGACGATCCGGACGAGCTGCGCATCGACCTCGACCCCATGGCCGACGCACCCTGGTCAGCGGTCGTCCGGGTCGCCCAGACGGTCCGCGAGGTCCTCGACGAGCACGGGATCACCGGGTTCGTCAAGACCTCCGGCTCGACCGGGGCCCACGTGCTGGTGCGCATCCAACCGCGACCCTACATCGACGTGCGCGCCGCCGCCGTCGCGTTGTCGCGCGAGGTCGAACGACGGCTGCCGGACCTCGCATCGGCGTCGTGGTGGAAGGAGGAGCGGCCTGCCGGATCGGTGTTCCTGGACTACAACCAGAACCTGTGGGACCGCACCACCGCCAGTGCCTACGCGGTCCGCGGGCGACCCGACGCGCGCGTGTCGCTGCCGGTCACCTGGGACGAACTCGACGACGTCGATCCGGCGGATGCGACGATCACGACGGTGCCGGGCTTGCTGCGTGACCGCGGTGATCCGCTGGCCGCGCTGGACGACATCTCCTACGACCTCGGCGGGCTCTTGGACCTCTCGGCACGGGACCGCGACGCGGGACTCGAGGACCTGCCGCTGCCACCGCACTACCCGAAGTTCCCGAACGAACCGACCCGGGTGCCGCCGTCGCGCGCGGCGGACCCGGAGTAGTCGGTCATCTGGAGCGGGGCTCGTCGGACGGGTCGTCCCGGGGGTCGGCGGTGTCGGGCTCGTCGGCCTGCGCCGTATCGGCCTCGTCGGCCTGCGATGTGTCGGGCCCATCGTCCCGCGGGTCGGCGTCCGGGGCGTCGTCGGTACGGGGTTCGCGCAGGAGCGCGCCCGTGCCGCGCGTCTCCCACCACCACAGTCCGATCGCCCCGATGAGCACCACCAGGATCGCCACCCAGTTGTTGCGTGACAGGCCCCAATCGACCCAGCCCCAGTCCGCGGGGTACCGCTGGAAGGTGTCGACGCGCAGCGCCTCGATCCACCCGCGGCCGATCCCGTAGCCGATCAGGTAGACGAAGATCAGCGATCCGCGGCGGCGCAGCACTCCGGCGCGGTCGAGCCACAGGATCACACCGACCAGCCCGAGGTTCCAGAGCGACTCGTAGAGGAAGGTCGGGTGGAAGGTCGTCTCACCGGGGAAGCCAGCACGCTCGGCCGGGCCCGGATCGACCTGCAACGCCCACGGCAGATCGGTCGGACGGCCGAAGAGTTCCTGGTTGAAGTAGTTGCCCCAACGGCCGAACGCCTGCGCCAACGGCAGCGCCGGGGCCATGGCATCCGCCATCTCCGGGAGGCCGGCATCCTTGATCCGGACGTAGATGATGACACCGAGGATCCCGCCGACCAGGCCACCGAAGAACGCGAGGCCTCCCTGCCAGATCGCCAGCACATCGAGCGGGCGACCGATGTAGGCGTCGCCGTGCGCGCCGTCGAACAGGAACCGGGGGATGATGTAGCCGATGCGTCCACCGAGGAACCCGGCCCCGAGGCCCACCAGGCCGGTCTTCTCCGCCAGCTGCGGGTCGCCGCCGTACTCCTCGTAGCGGGACACGACCATGCGCAGCGCGAGGAACGCGCCGATGGCGATGACCAGCCCGTACATCCGCAGGTCCAACGGTCCGAGCGGGATGCCGGAGAACGGGGGTGTGGGGATCTGGGCCAACGGCAGCATGGGATCGGTTCCGGTCGGGGTGTCGCGGGCCTGTCCGGCCGGCAGGTTGAGAACGTACCGGCGAACCGGGTTCTTCCCGTTGTCGCGCCGATCCGTCGCGTCGATCCGTCAAGTCAGTGCCGGCTGCGCGGCGTGCCGGCGGCTGCGTTCGTTGACTCATCGCGCTCGGCTTGGTCGCTGACGCTGCCTGTGCGACCTGCGATCCGCGAGCGCGACAGGTGGGACAGTGAGGCTCGGATGTCATCCGTTGGAGCGTCCGTC
>JAWLFE010000030.1:0-37134 GCA_041685735.1 Nitriliruptoraceae bacterium | reverse complement strand
AGGCCCCGAAGGGCCTTTTCGTAGTAGCGGGGGCAGGATTTGAACCTGCGACCTCCGGGTTATGAGCCCGGCGAGCTGACCGAACTGCTCCACCCCGCGTCGATGTGTGCAAGGTAACAAGCCTCGTCTGAGGACGCGAACCGAGCGGCTGTCCGGTGTGCACACACCGGACAGCCGCAGCGGATCAACCGACCGGGATGAGCCCGGCGGCTTCGGCGTCCTCGTCATCAGCGTCATCCGGCGCCGGTTCGGTGCCTTCGAACTCCTCGAGCAACTCCTGATCGGAGGGCGTGTCGTCCTCCTCCTCGGTGCCGAACAGTTCCGCGACCGAGATGCCCTGGGCCTCAGCTGCCCGTTCCAGCAGATCCTGGGCGGCGCGCACCTCGCGCTGGTAGATGCCGAGGTTGCCGTTGCGCAACGCGTCCTCAGCGCGGGCGAAGGCCTCGAGCGCATCGATCAGCAGTTCCTCGGAGACCGCGACCTCGTCACCGTCGTCGGGCTCGTCATCCGGCTCGGCGCCGGGCGGCTCCTCTGCGTCGCCACCCTCGACGGGGTCCTCGGCGGCAGCGCGCGCCTCCTCATCGAGCAGTTCTTCGGGAATGTCGATGTTGAGCAGCTGCGCGAGGGCGCCGGTCAGGGTGCGGTCGAACGCGGTCCGACCGCCCATCACCAGCACGACCCGTGCGAGTTCCGGGATCTGGGCCTGCGGGTTCTCCAGGAACAGCGGCTCGACGTACAGCACCGAGTCCGCGATCGGCAGGACCTGCAGGTTGCCCCGGATGACGCTCGAGCCTTCACGGTCACGCAGGGTGATGTAGGCCGAGATGTCGTCATCCTGCTCGATACGCGCCTGGGCCTGTTGGGGCCCGAGCACCTCGGAGTCGGACGGGAACCGCACCGCGAACAGCTCGTTCAGGTTCTCGCCGTCGCTGCGTCCGGCCAGCCAGGCGACCATGTTCGGCCGCTCACGGGCGAGGTAGGGCTGGATCAGCACGAACTCCTCGGTGGTCTCACCGGGCAGGCGCATCAACAGGTAGTAGGGGTCCAGACGCCGCTGGGAGGCGGCCGCGAGGTCGCCGGTGCCCTGGTTGGCCGCGAAGGCCGGGTCGCTCGGCAGGTCCCACTCGTCGGCGCGGTTGTAGAACGCCGCCGCCTCGGGGATGTGGTAGCTCTGGTAGAGGTCCGACTGCAGGTCGAACAGGTCCTGCGGGTAGCGGAAGTGGGCCGCGAGTCCCTCCGGTGCGTCCTCTATCGGCGTGACCAGGTCGGGGAAGGCGCCCTCCCAGGCGTCCAGGACCGGGTCATCGTCCTCGACCCGGTAGAGCGTCATCGTGCCGTCGTAGGCATCGATGGCCACCTTCACCGAGTTGCGCACGTAGTTGACCTCGATGGTGCGCTCAGCGCCGAGGTTCAGCGTCTGGCGCTCCGAGTACGGGTAGGCGTTGGAGGTCGTGTACGCATCGACGATCCAGGTCACACCGCCGTCGCGCACGACCGGGTACGGCTCGGAATCGAGCTCCAGGAACGGAGCGACCTCCTGCACGCGCTGGTTGATCTGCCGGTTGAAGATGATCCGAGACTCATCCGTGAGGAAGTTCGTCAGCAGGATGTTGTAGTCGTTGAACCGCAGCGCGAAGGCGACCCGTCGCGCGAAGCTCTGGATGTCGACGCCACCCTCACCCTCGTACTGGGTCAGGACCTGTTCCTGGGTGACCGGGTCCTCGAAGTCGAGCTCCGGGGCGTCGGTCTGCACCAGCGAGTACGCCGGGTTCGCGGACTCTCCGAAGTACAGCCCCGGCTGGTCGTCGGGAACGACGTCGTCCTCGCCGGTCGGCGGGATGTTCTGGCTGAGGAACACCGGCTGACCCTGCGGGTTGGCGGTGTTGACCTGCGAGGCCACCACCCCGTACCCGTGGGTGTAGAAGGTGTGGCGGTTCTGCCAGGAGTCCGCCTGGGGCGGCAGCTGGGACAGCTCACGGGTGGAGAGCATCACCTGCCGGAGCTCGCCGTCGATCTCGTAGCGATCGATGGCCACCGAGTTGAAG
This sequence comes from Nitriliruptoraceae bacterium, assembly GCA_041685735.1. GTDB lineage: Bacteria > Actinomycetota > Nitriliruptoria > Nitriliruptorales > Nitriliruptoraceae > CSSed11-175R1. The sequence continues at coordinate 35,089 of JAWLFE010000030.1, read as the reverse complement.
GCGTAGTAGGGGCGCAGGGCCTGGAGTTCGGCGTAGGTGGTCTCGAGCACCTCCGGGTCCCAGAGGCGGATGTTGCGGATGGTGACCTCGTTCTCGATCACATCGTCTTCGTTGAGGTCGTCCTCGATCGTGAAGGGTCTCAGTTCCACATCGTCGAGGCCGTAGGCGGCCCGGGTCGCTTCGAGGTTGCGTGAGATGAACTCCTGCTCCTGCGCGAGCTCCTGCGGGTCGACCCGCAACCGCTGGATGGCGGCCGGATAGGCGCCCTGCAGGATGATCGAGGCGACGACCAGCAGCGCGAGGGCCGCACCCGGCAGCAGGAAGCCCGCCCGCCGGATCGCGACCAGCACCAGCACGATCGAGATGACCGACACCCCGATCAGCAGGTACAGCGCCGGCAGCTCGGCGTTGACGTCGGTGTAGGACGCACCGGTCACGGTGCCCCGCTCGGAGAAGTTCAGCTGGTAGCGGTCGAGCCAGTAGCCCCAGGCCCGCACGGCCAGCACCAGCGCCACCAGGACGGCCAGGTGGGCCTTGACCGACGGCAGGATCTTCTCAGCCTCGGCTTCGGGCCGGATGCCCCCGAGCAGGTAGTGCCCACCCGCGGTCAGCAGCGTGGTCAGCACCAGCGAGGTGAACAACCAGGTCTGCAACAGGGTCCAGAACGGCAATTCGAACAGGTAGAAGCCGACGTCCGCGCCGAACTGCGGGTCCGCGACGCCGACCTCGGCGGCGTTGCGGAACAGCAGGAACGTCTCCCACTGTGCGCTGACCGCGGCGCCGGAGGTGAAGCCGAACAGCAGGGCGACCGCGGCGATCAGCCAGGGCAGGTAGGGGTCCGCCAGGTCGCGGTACCGCTGGATCTGTGCCTGCTGCGGTGACGACGGGATCGTGAAGGGACGCAGCTTGCGCACGAGGAACAGGTTCACCGCGATCAGTGCGGCCAGGAACAGCCCGAAGGCGATGCCGAGCACGATGCGGGTCGACAGCACCGTCGTGAAGACGCTCCGGAAGCCCCGTTCGTCGAACCACCAGAAGTCGGTGAGCAGCACCGCGATGCGGTTGGCACTGAAGATGACCAGCAGCGCGGCCAGGATGACCACGGTGCCCAGTCGGCGGCGGACGAAAGCGCCCAAAGGATCGCCTCTCGAGGAAGATTGGTCCCGGATGATCGGGTCGGGAAGCCTACCGACGGGCCGACGAGAACGCCCACCTCATGAGCGGCCATGCCGCAGGTCGGTGGCCAGGTCACCAGCCAGCTCAGGGACCCCGTCGGTGGCCAGGTCAGCGACCCGCCGAGAGCACCAGTGCCCCGTCCGGTTCCCCGCCGTCGCGCAGGACCGCCAGCGCCGTCAGCGCATCGGTCAGCTCGTCGACCGGGACCACCGTGATGTCACGGCGTACCGGGGCGCCGCGGGCGTCGTCGAGGTTGCTCCGCGGCACCAGGAAGACGGTCGCCGGATCCTGGCCGTCCCGACGGTCCGTCGCGCCGACCACCTTCTGGCGGACCCCACCCACCGGCCCGACGAGCCCCTCGCGGTCGATCGTCCCCGTCCCCGCCACGACCTGCCCACCGGTCAGGTCATCCTCGCCCAACAGGTCCACGATCGTCAGCGCGAAGATCATCCCCGCGGAGGGACCGCCGATGCTGCCCGCATCGATGTCGATGTCGACCGGCAGGTCGATCTCGGTCATCAGCAGCACGCCGACGAAGGCGGCGTCCGGGTCGTCCGGCGACCCACCGAGGGTGACCTCGACGGTCTGCGCCTGCCCTGCACGCTCGATGTGGAACGTCATCTGATCGCCGGGCGCGTTGGCCTGAACCGCCTCGACGACCTGCCCGCTGTCCTCGATCGGTCGACGCTCCTCACCGACCGCGACGATCACGTCATCCTCGCGCAGGTCGTCGGTCACCGCATCCTCGGTGACGAGCACGATGCGGGCGCCTTCGGGTGTGAGCTCGAAGCCCGCCTCGGTCAACCCCGCGATGGTCGCGGTCAACTGGCTGTCCGACATGGCCGCGAGGTTGCGTTCGCGCAACTCGTCGCGATCGATCCCCGTCGGGAAGACCTGTTCCCGTGGGACCGTCTCGGTCGAGGACGAGGTCACCGACTGGAACCAGGTCGCGAGCCCGAGCGAGTCCTGGACCGAGATGGTGGTGAGCAACAGCTCACCCATCGACGGGAAGGTCTGCGCCCCGTCGACATCGACGATGCTCAGCGAGTCCTCGACCGGCCCCGGGGCCAGCGCGACGTAGCAGACGGGTTGGGTCGCCAGGACCTCGCACGGGATGTCACCACGGCTGAGGATGGCGGTGCCGAACAGGACGACCACCAGGACCAGGAGTCCAACCCAACGTCGCACGAGCACCCACCACGGGTCGGTCTGACGATCCGGCCGACGCGCGGTGCGCGCCGGGACGCCCCCGGACGGGGGCGGTGGTCAGGCTACCCGCGGTTCGGGAGTGTCAGCTGCGACCGAACAGGGAACTGCGGCGTTCGTTCGCCAGTTCCTCGAGGTCCTCGTTGACCGAGGCCGAGGGGACCGCGTGCGGCGGTGCCAGGACCGCCGAGCCCGACGGCGGATCCGAGCGCGGGCCCGCTGCCGGCGCGAGCTGCGGCGCATCCGCGGTCGCGGCCGGGGCGGCCGCGGGGGCTGAAGCCCCGTCAGCGGGGGCGGGGCCGTCCTCGAGCGCGACGACCTTGTAGTAGGTCTTCACCTCGATCGGGACCTCACGCAGCACCCGGACGTCGCTGACGCCGTCCTCGTTGCGCAGCCGCTCGACCTGCTGCAGGGCCTCGTCGAGCGAACTGACCTCATCGACCTTGGGTTCTCCAGACGCGCCCTTCGACAGGACCACGTGGCTCATCGCCTGCTCCATTCAACCGGTGGTGACATGCCTTGGTATCGGTCAGTGGGAGGCAGAACCTGAGCCCTCCGACACGTCGGCGTGCACACCGTGCGCAGGATCGTCCGCCGAGCGGCGCCGCCACCACCGCCACGACAGCGCCGCGGCCGCGCTCGACACCAGGCCGCCAGCGGCGATCGCCCAGCGGATCGTGGACCGACGGGCGCGCAACCCGACCACCGCGACGTAGTCGCCGTGCTCACGCGCGGTCTCCTGCAGCGCCTCGCGGTTGGTGACCTTCGGCTGCCATCCGGTCGCGACCAGCTTGGCCGGTGACATCACGCACGGGTGCATCAGGTGGGAGACGACCCCCGGTGGGTACTCCCCGATCCCGAGCTTCCACAGCCGGTCCGCGGTGGTGAAGGCCAGCTCCTCCGGGATCGACACCACCCGGCGATCGACCAGGTCGAGCACCTCGTCGAACGACAACCAGCCCTCGGCGGAGACGTTGTAGGCGCCGGTCAAGCGCTGGTCGATGGCGTGCTCGAAGGCCGCCACCACATCGTCGAGGTGGACGAACTGCAGCGGTGGCGTGTGGCCCCGCACCGTGGTGAACCTCGGGCCCTCCAGGATCCGCGTCACGAAGTTCTGCACGCCCGGGCCCATCACGAGCGCCAGGCGCAGGATGCACACCTCGGTCGAGCGATCACCGGTGGTCCAGTCCGCCAGCCACTGTTCGACGTCGCGCTTGTGCTCCGAGTAGTTGAGGTCGGGCGTGCCCCGGACCGGGCTGTCCTCGGTCAGCGGGAGCTCGTTGTCGGCGTAGGCGCCGTAGGCGACCACCGACGACGGGTAGACGACGTGGCCGACCCCCGCACGCTCGGCGGCCTGGAGCACGTTGATGGTCCCGTCGACGTTGACCGCACGCATCAGCGCCTCGTCGTGGATCGGGTCGAGCTGGAAGGCGAGGTGGACCAGGACGTCCACCCCGGTCAGGGCCGACTCGATGGCGGGGTCGCGCACGTCGGCCTGGCGGAAGACGAACCGTGGCCCGGCCAGGCCGTCCGGCGCGAACCGGTCCAACCCGATGATGCGGGTGACGTCGGATCGGCGCTCGAGGGCGTGGGCGAGCCGCCGGCCGAGCAGGCCCGAGACACCGGTGATGGCGATGGTGGTCACCCTGCGCTCCCTGTGCTCACGTCCGCTTCACCTTCCCGTCTCTGCCCCTACCGTAGCTCCCTCAACCATCGGCGGTCCCGCCGGTTCGGCGGGACGGCCGACCACCCGGCGACAAGGCACGCACCGTGGGCAACGAGCCGATGCACCCCGACGATCCGTTCGGGGACCTCCCGCCCGAACTCCGCGCCATGCTGGAGCAGATGGGCGGACCGGACGCCCTCGCGCAGATGCAGGAGCAGCTGTCGGCGCTGATGGGCTCCATGGGTGCTCCCGGCGCGGCCGGCTTCGCGACCGGGACGCCGACCGGACCGGTGGACTGGGACCTCGCGACCCGCGTGGCCCTCCAGGTCGCCGCCGAGGGCGACCGCGCCCCGACGTCAGCAGAGCAGGACGCGGCCGCCAACGCCCTGCAACTGGCCGAGCACTGGCTGGACGACACCAGTCTGCCGGCCCCGCCGGATGCCGGCGCCCTGGTCGTCAGCAGCCGGCAGACCTGGGTCAACGCCGCGATCACGGCGCTGCGGCCCATGGTCGAGGCCGTGGCCGCCGCCACCTCGGATGCCCTGATCGAACTGGCCAGCCAGCAGTTCGAGGAACTGCAGGACGGCGACGAGGACGCGATGCGGGGCCTCGAGCAGATGGGCATCCCTCCGGAGCTCGGGGCCATGGTCGCCAACATGATGGGCGGCGACATGAGCCAGATGCTGCGACCGGCCAGCGCCGCGCTCGCCGGCCTGCAGGCGGGACAGGTCATCGGCCAGCTGGCCCAGCAGCTGCTCGGCCAGTACGACCTGGGGATCCCGACCGCTCCCCGCGGTGAGGCGCACCACCTCGCGGTCAACGTCGCCGAGTCCTTCGAGGGCTACGACCTCGATGCCACCGAGGTCGCCGTGGTCCTCGCTCTGACCGAGGCCGCGCACCGGCGCCTGTATCACGCCGTGCCGTGGCTGGAGGACCACCTGCGGTCGCTCGTGGCGCGGTTCGCCGACGGCACCGTCGTCGATGCCGAACGCCTGCAACGCATGGTCGAGGACCTCATGGTCGGCGTCGATCCCGACGATCCCGACGAGCTGCGGGCGGCCATGGAGAAGGCAGCCGGCCTGCGCCTGGAGCCGACCGACGCCCAGCAGCGTGTCCTCGAGCGGCTGCAGGGGGTGGTCTGCCTGGTCGGTGCCTGGGCACGCCACGAGGTCGACCGCGCCGCCGCGGGTCGCCTCCCCGGTCACGGTCGGATCCAGGAGGTGCTGCGCCGTCGCCGCGCGACCCGCGGGGACGGCGAGGCGCTCCTGGCGGGGCTGCTCGGCCTGGACCTCAAGCCGACCGACGAGTCGGCGGGCGAACGGTTCATCGAGACCGTGGGCAACGTGCTCGGCCCTGAGGGCCTGCACCGGGCCCTCGCGCATCCGGAGAACCTCCCGGATGCCGACGAGCTGGACGATCCGGGCAGTTGGCTCGAGCGGATGGACCACGACGCGGACATCCCCGACGACGCCTCCGCGCTGTTCGGTGAGCTCGGCGACGCCCCTGTCGAGGGCAGCGCCGACGAACGCACGACGGGCAGCGGCGACGACCCGGACGACGCGGGCAACGACGGCGCAGACGGTCCGGACGACCCGAGCGGCCGGTGACCGATCGGAGCTCCACGGCGACCCGTCGGCGGGTGTCGAGCGTCGCGCGATAGCACATCCACACGGGGCGATGGAGGTCCGACGGGCAGCCCGTGCGAGCCTCGCACGACCATGAGCGTGCCCTCCAGATCGATGTTGTCCACACGCTGTGGAGCGCCTGTGGACGTCCGCGCCGCCCCCTGGCCCGTCTCACCTGCGGTGATGCAGCAGCATCACGCCACCTGGACAGCTGCTCCCCGGCCTGTCCACAGCCCGTCCACACGCCCCTCCCCCGGTCGTCAACAGCCCCTGTGGACAGAGGACTCGACGGTCCGACCTCTGGGGGCCTACGGTTCATCGAGCTTGGTCCCCAGTCACGGACCGGCGCCCACGCTCCACGGGGAAGGGAGCGTGATCGCCGGCACCGGGCTGGGGATCTCGCGTTAGGCTCGCGGCCGCCCACCGATGAGGAGTCCACCCGATGGCCACGGCGAACGCAGCGGCCTTCTTCGACCTCGACCGCACCCTGATCAGTGGGTCGTCGGCCTTCTACTTCGGGGTCGCCGCCTGGCGCAACAAGCTGATCCCGACCGGTGACCTGCTCTCCGACGGCGCCAAGGCCGTGTCGTTCAAGCTGTTCGGCGCGACCGACGAGCGGTCCGAGTCGGTCCGGGACCGCATCCTGCAGGCCGTCGAGGGCATCGAGCAGGCCGATCTGATGGCCCTCAACGAGGAGATCGTGCCCCGGATCCTGCAGAAGGTCCGTCCGGAATCGCGGGGGCTGATCGACATGCACCACGAAGCCGGCCGCGACTGCTGGATCGTGTCCGCGTCACCGCAGGAGATCATCGCGCCGCTCGCGTCCGCGCTCGGGATGGAGGGTGGCATCGGCACGCAGTCGGCGGTCGTCGACGGCCGCTACACCGGGGAGCTCGACGGGCCCTTCGTCTACGGCGAGGGTAAGGCCGAAGCCATCGAGAAGCTGGCGGCCGAACGCGGCTACGACCTGCAGCTTTCCTACTCCTACAGCGACTCGGCCTCCGACCTGCCGATGATGGAGATGGTCGGCCACCCCGTCGCCGTCAACCCCGACGGCCCGCTCGAGACGGTCGCCAACCAGCGCGGCTGGCCGATGGTCGAGTTCTCCCGCAGGACCAAGCAGGTGGTCAAGACCACCACCGCGCTGACCGGAGCAGCCGGGCTGGCCGTCTCCACCTACGCCCTCGGCCGGCGGCACGGACGGATCGCGTCGGAGGCCGCGCGTGGCCGCCGGCTGATCCCCTGGAAGTGAGCACGGCCGCCCCGCCACCGTCCGACCCGCCACCTCCGTCCACCCCGCAGCCTCCCCGGTTCGGTCGCACGCCCCACCTGGTCACCCTCATCGCCGAGGTGACCGCCCTGACCGACCTGCTGCACGGCGTCTCGACGCCGGATCCGGCCGTCGTCGCCGACACGCGGGACCGGGCGCTGCTGGCGACGCTGCAGCTGGACGGCTCACCGGTCGACGTGCTGCCGTCCGAGGAGCAGCTGGCCGCGCTCGGGCTGCCGTCCGTGGACGACCACCCGGTCCCGCCGGCCCGGACGAGCTCCTGGTACATGAGCTTCGACGCCATGACCGAGGTCCCCGATGAGCACCTCCAGGCGCTGGAGGCCCGTGGGGTCCTGGCGGCGTTCGCTGCGGACGACCTCGCCGGTGAGCTGTTCGACGACCCGGTCGGGACGCTCGCCGCGCTGCACACACGCCTGACGGTCGGGCTGGTGGCCCCCGATCGCGCGGGCAGGCCACGTGAGGTCGAGCAGGCGGTCCACGACGCCTCGATCGGCCGCATCCTGTACCACACCGCCGATCCTTCCCAGATCGCGGTGTCGCTGGAGGTCCTCGCCGACTGGCTCCGCGGTCCGGGCGTGGTGGCCCACGGACTCATCACGGCCGGGATCCTCCACCTCGAGGTACTCCGTATCCACCCGTTCGACGCCGCCAACGGCCGGCTTGCCCGCGCGGCCGCACGGCTGGCCCTGCGCGCCACGGACCTGGACCCGTACGGCCTGGCCGCTCCGGAGGTCGCGCTGGCGCAGGACCCGCTCGGTTACCACACCGAGGTCGCCAGCACCCTCCGACGCCGCGACGCGTCGATCTGGCTGGAGCGGTGGGGGGACGCGGTCGTCGCCGGGCTCCGCGGCTCCTGCCGCGCGCTGGGGCTGCTCACCACCGAGCTGCCCGCCGAGGCCGTCGCGTTCCTCGAGGGGCTCACGGGCCCGGGGTTCACCGTCGCCGACTACCGCGCCCACCGCGACGGCGACGTCGAGGCAGCGCACAGCGACCTGCTCGCGCTCCTGGACGCGGGCGCGATCGACCGGGTCCCCGGCAGCCGTGGCCTGCGTTTCACGACCACCTGAGCGGTCGCCGGCCCTCCCGAACCTGCCAGACACGCCCGCGGGCCCGCGAAGCACGCCCGCTCGACCACGGCCGCCCGGGATGGTTGGTGAGAGGTGCAGTACTGCACCTCTCACCGACCATCCTGCGGCTGGACACCCCGGGCGGGCGGCGTGGGGCGGGCCGGCGGCACGGCGTGGTTGCAGCGCTGCGCCTGACACGCGCCACTGCACCTCACACGTGCCACTGCCCCCTGCGCGTGCCACTGCACCTCACACGTGCCACTGCACCTCACACGTGCCACTGCCCCCTGCGCGTGCCGCTGCACCCGACGTCGGACCGGGCCGCGCACCTGGCGTCGGACCGGGCCGCTCGCCGGGCCGCGGACCCGTGGGTCAGCCGGAGGCGACCTCGTCGACGGTGGGCAGGTCGCTCGCCGCGTCCAGCCAGGGCTCGACCGTCCCGAGGTAGGCGTCGGGTGCCTCGATCATCGCGGCGTGCCCGACATCCTCCAGGATCGCCACCTGCCACTCCGGTTGGAGCTGTTGCACCCGGTCGATGACCGCCCGCCCGACGAGCCGGTCCTGATCGCCCCAGACCACCAGGGTGGGCGCCTGGACGTCCCGCACGGCCTGTTCGACACGGCGGCGGCTGGCCAGGGTCCGCACCGTGGACTCCGCCGCGGCGGTGAAGCCGGGCAGGCGCCAGTCCTGCGTCCGGCCGTACTGGACGTTCTCCAGGCCGACCTGCGCGATCTCCGGCGACACCCGGGCCGGGTCGCTGTGGATGTAGTTGCCCGTATCGTCGAACATCTCCTGTGGCGTCATCTTCTGGTGCGCCCGCTTGATCAGTTGCGCACCGACGACCGGCAGAGCGAACGGCAGCAGGCGGGCGACGGTCGCCGGATGGATCCGTCGGATCGCCCGGCGGGACATCGTCAGCGCGGGCGAGACCAGGACCAGCCGATCCACCTGCTGCGGCGCGGCACTGGCCATGAGGACCGTGAGCAGCCCGCCCATCGAGTTGCCGTGGACCTGGACCCGATCGGTCCAGCCCACCTCGTCGAGCAGCGCCAGCAGGAACCGGGCGTTGGCCCGCACGTGGGTCGCATCGTCGCGCGGTGGCTCGGTGCGCCCGAAGCCGGGCAGGTCGGGGGCCAGCACGGGCCCCCGCTGGGCCAGCGCGCCCATCACCTCCAGCCAGTTGGTGGCGGAACCACCCAGTCCATGGACCAGCAGTTGTGGCACCCCGGCCCGGTCCTCGCCGGCCCGCAGGGTGTGCACCGCGGTCCCCCGGACCGTCACCACCTCGCTGCGGATGCCCGACCAGCGGTCGCTGCGGGTCCCCCAGTCCTCATGCATCGTGGGCGCTCCTGATCGTCGGCGGTCACGGACGGGCGTCGGCGGTCACGGACGGGCGCCGGACCGCGTGGCTGCGCCGGAGGGTACGCGGCGTGACGCGGCCGCTCAGTCCTCCTCGTCACCGGCGGGCGGGAACACCACGGTGATGACGGTCTCCGGAGCGTGCTCCAGCAGCCACTCGGTCCCATGACCGAGGAACGGCCGGCCGTCGACCGGGCGCATCGTCGCACCGAGCACGATGGTGTCGGCCCGCCAGTCCTTGGCGGCCTGCACCAGCTCATCGGCCGGGACCGCGGCGCGGCGCGCCTGGACGTGACTGCCGCTGCCGAAGCCGGCCGCCACCTCCTGCACGCGTTCCAGCTGTCGCTCCGCCGCCGGTGAGGCGCCTTCGTCCCCGTCGCCGCGCGTGACGACGTGGACGGCGAGGACCTCCGCGTCGAAGTTCACCGACAGGCGGAACGCCAGTTCCTCGGCCGCCCGACCCGGCTTCGTCCCGGTGACCCCCAGCAGGATGCGCCGGACCTCACGGCCGTCCAGGTCGCGCTCGGTGTGGATGTGGCGTCCCCGACGGACCAACAGCAGGGGGATCGGGGTGTCGGCCAGCACCTTCTGGATCGGGGCGGACAGTTCGTGCGACCCGCTGTAGTCGTCGTTCAGACCCAGGGTGAGCAACCGGTGCCCGAGGTCCGCCTCCTGCAGGATCGAGGCAGCGGCGTCCTCGCGCTGCGTCTCGATGCGCAGGTCGGTCGACCGGTGCGACAGAGCCTGGCGCACGCCGTCGAGTTCCGGCATCACGTTCGCGAACCGGTCGCGGACCGACAGGATCGTCACCTGGGACGACGGCTGGAGCAGCGCATCGAGCACCTTCGCAGCGAGCACGGAGTTCAGGCCCCCACGGGTCGCGATCAGGGCGCTCTTGGCGTTCGCGATCACGCTGCTGGCGAGCATCTCCTCCTGCTCCAGGCGTTCAGCCTCCTCCGGCGCGGCCTGGAGGCGCCGCAGCACCGGGCGGAGCAGCGGCGGCGCGCCCATCGAGGTCGCGACCGCCAGCAGGACGATGATGGCGTAGGAGATGTCGTTGAGGGCGCCGAGCGACAGCCCGATGGTGGCCAGCACGATCTCCATGGCGCCGCGGGCGTTCAGACCGATCCCGGCGGCCAGGCTCTCCATCTTCGACATCCCGGCGACACGACCGCCGATGAACGACCCGGCGAGCTTGCCGACGGCCGCGACGATGAGCACGATCGCGGCCCACAGCAGCGCCTGTGGCTGGAACAGCACGGCCAGGTCGACGTACAGCCCGGCGGTCGCGAAGAAGATGGGGGCGAAGACGTTGTTGCTGATGACCTCGATCGACCGCCGGACGTCCTGCCGCTGGTAGCGCGACCGTCCGAGGATGACCCCACCGACCAGCGCCCCCAGGACCGCCTCGACCTCCAGGGCCTGGGTGATCGCGCCCAGGGTGAAGGCGACCAGCAGCGTCGCGGAGAGCGCCGCGCCGAAGCCGCCGGAGGAGCGGGCGCGACGCAGGACCACGTCCGCGAGCCGCTGGCCGACGGTCAGGCCGAGGACCAGGAAGGCGACCACGCTGGCGACCGTGATGGCCAGCCCGACACCGTCGATGGTGCCGGCCGTGAAGACCCCGACCACGACCCCGAGCAGCATCCACCCCACGAGGTCGTTGGCCATCCCCGCGGCGATGGTCAGCTGGCCGACGTTGCGTCGCATCAGGTCCATGTCGACCATGATCTTCGCGATCACCGGCAGGGCGGAGATGCTGAGCGCCACGCCGATGAACATCGCGAAACCGAGCTGGTTGGCCTCATCACCCCAGAAGAACTCCGGCATGATCCAGCCGGTGCCGAACCCGAGGGCCAACGGGACCACCAGGCTGCCGGTCGACAGCGTCACGGCCGGCAACCCGAGCCGTCGCAACAGGTCCAGATCGGTCTCGAACCCGGTCACGACCAGCAGCAGGACGATGCCGAGCCAGGCGATGGCGAGGATCAGCGCGCTCTCGACCGCGCCGCCCGGGAAGACCCACGCCGCCACATCGGGGAGCACGCGGCCGAAGATCGAGGGCCCCAGGATGACCCCGGCACTCAGCTCACCGACCACCCGGGGCTGGTTGAACCGCTGCGCCAGTGACCCAAGCCCGCGCGCGGTCGCGAGCAGCAGCACGAGCTGGATCCAGAACAGCAGGAGTTCGTGCTCGCCGACAGGCGTGAGCATGGTCACGGGCGACTCCGGGGTGCGGTGAACGGCAGCGCGCGACGCACCGCCAGGGACGGAGGCGTCAGCGTAGGCGAACCACTCAGGTGGCTCGGAGCAGCTCCGCCAGGTCGGCCGGCTCGGTCACGGGGCGGTCGCAGACCAGACCCCGGCACACGTACGCCGCCGGATGCCCGTCCACCTCGCCGCGGCTGGCCAAGAGCGGGACACGATCGCCGTGGTCCGGATCGGCCACGACCACGAGCGTGCCGGCGGTCGGCCGTTGCCGTGCGACCGCGGCCAACGCGTCACGCGCCGGGCCGGGTTCGCCGACGATCGCGACCTCGCGCGGTTCGGCTGCCAGCGCCTCGTACTGCCGCAGCAGCCAGCCGTAGCCCGTCGCCATCGTGCGGGCGCCCTCCTGGAACAGCCGGACGCCCTCCTCGGCGCGGTCGCGCCAGCGCAGGTCACCGGTCACCCCGGCGAGCGCGAGGCACACCTCCACCATCACCGAGGTGCCCGCCGGCGTGGCGTTGTCCCAGGTCTCCTTGGGGCGGAGGTAGAGCGATTCGCCGTCGTGGGCGGTCTGGAACCACCCGCCGTCCTCGGGATCGTGGAACCGCTCATGGGCCACACCAGCCAGCGCCTCCGCCCGGTCGAACCACACCGGGTCGCCGGTGGCCTGGAACAGCTCCAGGTCGGCGAGCGCCAGCAGGGCATGGTCGTCGAGGAAGCCAGGCACCGACACGCGCCCGTGCTTGGAGGTGTGGTGCACCTGCCCGTCGACGACGTGCAGGTCGTGCAGGACGGTCGCGGCCTGGGCCCCCGCCAGGATCCAGTCCGGCTCGTCCAGCAGCAGCCCCGCACGCACCAAGCCGCGCACCGCCATCGCGTTCCAGTCGGTCAGGACCTTGTCGTCCACACCCGGCGGCACGCGCTGGGCCCGGTGGGCCAGTAACCCGGTCCTGACCCGTTCCCACTCCGCGTCGAAGGCCGCTCGGTCGAGCCCCGCGTCCGCCGCGAACCTGGCCCGCGGCACCGGTTCGTGCAGGATGTTGACGCCCTCCCAGTTCCCGCCAGGGACCGCGCCGAGGAACGTCGTCCACCGCTGCACATCCACCTCGAGGTCGCTGAGCACGGCCACGAGTTCGTCGTAGGGCCAGACGAAGTAACGGCCCTCGACGCCTTCGGAATCGGCGTCGGTCGCCGCGACGAACAGGCCGTCGTCGGTGCGCAGTTCGGCCAGCAGGTACGCGGCAGTGGCGTGGGCGACGCGGTTCAGTTCGTCGTCGTCGGCCACGACCGCTGCGGCCGCGTAGGCCGGCAGCAGCAGGGCGTTGTCGTAGAGCATCTTCTCGAAGTGGGGCACCAGCCAGGCCGCATCCGTCGCGTAGCGGGCGAACCCGCCGGCCAGGTGGTCGTGGATGCCGCCACGGGCCATCGCGTCCAGCGAGTGGACCGCGGCCTCGAGCGGCTCGGGCTCACCGGTGCGCACGTGGTGGGCGATGAGCCACTCGATGGTCATGGCCTGCGGGAACTTCGGTGCCCGGCCGAACCCGCCGAGCTCCCGGTCCCAGGCGCGCTCCAGCACGACCTGCACCGCGGTGTCCGGCACGGTCAGATCGAGGTCGTCGGCAGCCTCCGATTCGCGGTGCTGCGCCAACGTCGTCGCGATCGAGGTTGCGGACGCCACGACCTCATCGCGCCGGTCGCGCCACGCCTCCGAGGTGGCGGTGGCGACCTGCGGGAACGACGGCATGCCGTGCCGGGGCTCCTTCGGCCAGTAGGTGCCGGCGTAGTACGGCTCGCCGTCGGGGGTGAGGAACACGCTCATCGGCCACCCGCCCCGGCCGGTCATCGACTGGACCGCCTTCATGTAGACGGCGTCGACGTCGGGCCGCTCCTCGCGGTCGACCTTGACGTTGACGAACCGCTCGTTGAGCAGCGCCGCGATCGCCTCGTCCTCGAAGGATTCATGCGCCATGACGTGACACCAGTGGCAGGCCGAGTAGCCGACGGACAGGAAGATCGGCACGTCGCGTTCCCGCGCTTCCTCGAACGCCTCCGGACCCCACGGGAACCATTCGACCGGGTTGTCCTGATGCTGCTGCAGGTACGGCGAGGTCTCGCTGGCGAGGCGGTTGGCCACGGTGCCGGCCCTTTCGACGGGTCACCGAGCGTACGGCCGCGGATCACCGACGTCGTCCGCCCGCCGGCGCGACGCCCGCCGGCGGGGAGGCCGGGGATGGCACGCACCGGGACCCTCGATGGTTGACGCCCGAGGCGCCCTGGGGGAAGCTCAGCATCTCGATCGGGAGAGCGCTCCGTGCCAGAGTCCGAACGTCTCGGTCGCCGGGAGGTGCACGGGCGGGTCGCCGAAGGGCCGCCCTCCGAGACCAGACCGGCGGAGCACCACCTGCTCAGCCTGCAGCGATCGGTGGGGAACGCGGCCGTCGGTGAACTGATCCAGCGGGCGTCGTCGAACCGCCTGATCGTCGAAGCATCCGATGATGCTGCCGAGCGTCACGCCGACGCGCGCGCGCATGCCGTGGTGGGCAGGTCCAGCCACGCCGACGGTGCTGGCGCCGGGTCGCGGGCGACCCGCGACGGCGTCGCGGTCGGACCCGAGGGAGGCGCGGTCCCCGCCGAGGTCGATCGGCGCATCCGGCAGGCCCGCGGCGGTGGTGCGCCACTCCCGCCTGAGGTGCGCGAGCGGATGGAGGCCGGGTTCGGTCAGGATCTCGGCGACGTCAACGTCCACACCGATCGACGCTCCTCGGCACTCAACGACCAACTCTCCGCCCAGGCCTTCACGGTCGGCCGCGATGTCTTCCTGCGCCCCGGGGATGCGCCCGGCCCGGTCGGCAACGACGCCCTGCTCGCGCACGAACTCGCCCACGTCGCCCAGCAGACGGCGTCGACGGCACGTCGCACGATCCGCCGTCGGTACCTGGCGGGGCTCGGGGTGGACGCTGACCGCGGGTTCTCCGATTCCGGTTCACGCCGGAGCAAGGAACTCAAGGCCATCGATGGCGCGGTCGCCGCCTACAACAACGGCTTCCTCGGGGGCGCCCCGATGGCCAACGTCGCCAAGCTCGCCCAGATCAAGGCCGCCATCAGCGCCTGGAAGACGAGCAAGGGCAAGAAGGTCACCTCGGCCAAGCGCTACCCGGTCGTCCAGGCCCTCGAGCACGAGGTCGACCAGCTCACGGTGTCCGAAACCGCCCGTGAGCAGGATCGGGTCGCTGAGGACCAGCGAGCGGGGGACCGACAGGCGCGGTTCGGGGAGATCCACCCTGACCTGCAGGGAGCAGCCAAGCGAGCCGGCAAGGGGAAGGACTCCTTCAAGGACACCGCCGTGGCTAACGGTGGACGGATCGCCGCGATGATCGCGCCACGTGATCAGCAGGGTGCATTGAGCGCCACCTCGATCGCAGACATGGATGCGGCCGATCAGGCGGAGACGGACGAGATCGAGCGTGGATCCGCTCGGGCGGCCACGCTCACCCGGGGCAAGGACGTGAGCGACGACGACATCCAGAAGGTCATGGACGCCAACGTCAACCCGGTCACGAAGTCGACGATCTACCCCGAACTGGCCACGATGCTCGGACCCGGCGGTGCCGATCTGAGTCCGACCGGCGAGATCACCCGTTCCGAGACCGTGGCTGGCGTCCAGATCACGTTCCACAGCAACCCACACGGGGCCCGCAGCGATGATCGCGAGGCCCAGGTCCGCGCGGCCGTGCAGAAGGTCGCCGCCGCCGGCGTCACCCTGCCCGCCTTCCAGGCCTACCTCCCCGCCCTCGCCCGGTCGATGACGGTGAGCAAGACCGCGACGGGCTGTGAGGTGGAGGTTTCCGGCAAGCAGGGGAGCCGCGCGGTCTACAAGGCCCCCGACGAGATGCACATCAGCGCCGGCAACATCGACAACCCCATCGCCGAGGAGCAGGACAGCGGGGAGTACGCGTTCTCGTCGACGCGCCTGGATCCGACCGGCATCGGGACCATGATCCACGAGTTCGGACACATGCTCCACCACGACCGAGAACCGGCGAAGTTCTGGGACCTCTGGAACACCGGATGGGCACCGATGGACATCGGCGGCGTGCCGGTGGGATCGTTCGTCGCGACCAGCGTCAGCCAGTACGCGGCCGGGAACCCCCGGGAGATGGTCGCCGAGGTCTTCCTCAACCTCGTGTACGGCAAGAGCACCTTCCCGCAGGAGATCATCGACCTCTACGTGATCTTCGGCGGACCACCCGTGAACACCGACGATCGGACCAGCAGCACGGTGGGCGAAGCCAGGTCGCGGATGGGACTGACGTGACCTCCGGAGCGCCCGAGCCAGCAGCCTCGGGCGCGTCCGACGGGTAGCTCAGGCGTCCGATGCCCCCGGCAGGTGGCAGCTGAAGACCGGGCCATCGACCCGTGCGGGCACGACCGTCGGCAGCGCCGACTGCAGCTCGGCACCGTCGCCCAGGGGCCGTCCGTCCCCGCGGATGCGGAAGGCCACCCCGTGGACGTCGTTGAGTTGCGTGCCCTCGGTGTCCTCGACACGCGGCGGCTCGAGCACCTCGAGGGTCTCCCCCGTCGCGGCGTCGACGATCGCGACACCCGGCTGGTCACCGGCCGCGGCGTGGATCGCGCCGGACCGCGGTGACGGACCACGCTGGCTGATGTAGACCCGCGAGCCGTCGGCGCTGTCGTCGATGATGTCGGGGGTGACCGCGATGTCGTCGTACTCGGCGATGACCTCCAGCGACGCGGCGTCGACCACGATGCCGTTGGACGACGCCCGGTTGACCATCCAGTAGGTGCTGCCGCCCGGGGTCAGACGCACCCCGTGGGCATCGAAGCCCTGCGCGTCGCGGGTCTCGAGCAACGCCTTGGTGTCGGGATCGAACACGTACCACTCACCGTTGGTGTTGGCGTCCTCGACGACCTCGCCGCTCCAGTTGGCGACCACGCGGTCGTCGGAGACCGACACCCCGCAGTTCGCCCGGACCTCATCCGGGTCCCAGGCGTGGGTCGCCTCACCGGCATCGAGGTCGAGGACGAAGAACCCACCGGCCGCCCAGCCGGGACCGAGCGTGACCCACGCCTCCGACGAGTCCGTCGAGAACTGGTGGCAGACCGGGCTGTAGGACGGGAACTCCCAGCCTTCCTCGGCCTCGATCGGCGCGAGCAGGTCCGCGACGTCCAGCTGCCGCGCGACGGCGAAGGTCGGCTCGTCCGCATCGAGGTCCAACGGGATCTCGACCATCTCCTGGGCGCCGATGGCGGCGACCCAGACGGCCGTGTCGTCGGGGGTCACGGCCGCCATGTGGCTCCCGGCCCCGGTCGCCAGTACCTCGACAACCTCCTTGGTCCGTGCGTCGATCACGATGGTGGACGCGCCCGCCGTCGCGGCGATGAACGCGTAGCGCTCCTGGGAGTCGAACTCGATCATGTGCGGCACCGTGGTCGCGCTCGTCGGGGCGCCCTCGAAACCGGCCTCCTGGAGCGCGGCCGGGCTGACGTCGATGGTGGTCAGCTCGGTGCTGTCGTCGCCGCTGTACACGTGGATCCGGTCGGTGCCCTGGTCGAGGGACCAGACCTCGCCGAGCAGCTCCGCGGGTGAGTGGTTCAACAGCCGGATGACGACCGTCGCGGCCTGGTCGCGGCGCGTGGTCGCCGATGGGGCGAACACCTCCGCATCGCGACCGAGCAGCAGTCCGAGCTCCACGGCAGCGTCGATGTTGGCGGCATGCACGTTGGCGGAGGGGACGTCGCCGAAGTCGGCCGTGGACGCAGGCTGGACGTCGTCGCCGAGCACGAACGACCAGGTCCGGACCAGCAGGCTCGCCAGCTGGTCGCGGGTCACCGGGTCACCGGGGGTGAACGTGCCGTCCACCTGACCGGCGACGATGCCCGCGGCCGCCAGACGGCGGATCGCGTCACCGTGGGTCGGGCCCGCATCGCTGAAGTCCGGGGCGCCGGCCGCGGGCGGCAGCGGCAGGTCGAGCTCATCGAGCGTGCCGACGAGCAGGGTCGCGACCTGTCCACGGGTGACGTCGCCGGACGGGTCGTAGGTGTCCGGGCCGGTGCCCTGCAGGATCCCGAGCTCGGCGGCGCAGGCGATCGCTCCCACGTGCACGTTGGCCGCCGGGACGTCCGTGAAGGCCGCTCCGGCCACCTCCACCGGGCAGGTCGGACCGTCCGTGTCCTGGCTGGCGGCAGGCACGATCAGGGTGGCCAGCACCAGCGCGGCGGCCAGGGTCGTGACGATGACTCGGCGCAACATGCGCGTTCCTCCGAAGGTGGGGCGGACGACGACGCGAGGGGTCGTCGGGAGTCCGGACCGTAGAGAGGGGCGCGATCACCCTTCCCGGACGACCGGGACAACCGTGGGAACGCGTGGCCGCCGGCGCGCAACCGCGTGTGGCGCGTGCGCGTGGCCTCGCCGTGCTGGTCGTTGTCGGACCCCCGCCCCGGCCTACGGCTGCAGGCGCTGTGTGCGCCACCCGTCAGCCGTGCGCTCGTAGCGCAGTCGGTCGTGCAGACGCGATGGGCGCCCCTGCCAGAACTCGATCGAGTCGGGACGCAGCAGGTAACCGCCCCAGTGCGGTGGGCGGGGGACGTCCTGCCCGTCGAACCTCGCCTCCATGGCGGCGACCTGTCGCTGCAACGCGTCGCGGTCCGCGATCGGCTGGGACTGCTCGGATGCCCAGGCACCGATCTGACTGCCCCGGGGGCGCGAGGCGAAGTAGGCGTCCGATTCGGCGTCGGGCAGCCGTGTGACGGTCCCGCGGATCCGCACCTGACGCTCCAGCGGCTGCCAGTGGGCCACGACCGTGGCGACCGGATGGGCGTCCAACTGGCGGCCCTTCGCGGAGCGGTGGTTGGTGTAGAACGCCAGGCCACGCTCGTCGAGGCCCCGGAGCAGCAGGACCCGCGCGTCCGGGTGTCCGTCGTCGTCCACCGTGGCCAGCACCACCGCGGTGGGCTCGGCAAGCTCCGCGGCGACCGCGTCGTCGATCCAGTGCTGGAGCCCTTCGATCGGGTCGCGGGCGGTGGCGTCGTCGGTCAGTTCACCGACCGCGTAGTCGTAGCGGGGCTGCGAGGTTGGCTCCATGCGGGTGCTCCCGTCCGGTGGTAGGTCACACCGACCCGATGTCAGCAGTGACGTCGAGCGAGAGCAGCGCGACCGTGAGCGTGCCGCCGGTCGTGTCCTGCCGTCCCACCTCGACGAAACCGCGGTTGCGGTGCATCGCGAGTGAAGCATCGTTCGCCGGTCGGACGTTGACCTCGCAGGTGACCCTGGCCCGTCCGGTCGTCCGGGCCCGGTCCACGACGGCGTCGTAGAGGGTCGTGGCCACACCCCGCCCCCGGTGGGTCTCCGCGACCACGACCCGGTCGACGTACAGGAAGTCGTCGCTCCGCGCGTCGAACCACCGGTAGTTCATGCTCCCGTACGACGCCCCCGGGGCGATCGCCAGCACGAACCCGGCGATGCCACCCCGGTCGTCGGTCGCCAGGACCGCCAGGTCGCACGACGGCAACAGCGTCGTGAGCCCAGCCACACCCAGGTGGCTGACGCGGGGTACCTCGCGATCGTTGAGTCCGGCGACGACGTCGAGGTGGCGCGGATCGATGGGGGCGAGGTGGAGGGGCCCGCTCACACGGCACCGTGCGTCGGGTCATCGGGGGCGGCGCGATCGGCGCGGTCCGCGGGGTCCGCGGGAGCCAGAGCATCGACGGGGTCGAGCAGCGCCGGCGGTTGGTCCGGCAGGTGCGCCTGCACCACGCCACGGTGTGCCAGGGCCACACCCGCCAGCACCGTCACGGCGCCGGCGAACTGCGCCCCGCCCAACGGTTCCGACAGCAGCAGCGCACCCCACACCAGTGCCAGGACCGGCTGCAACAGCAGCGCGACCGAGGTCGCGGCCGCCGGGAGGTGGTGGATCGAGGTGGTCAGCACGAGCCACCCGACCACCTGGGAGCCGACGGCCAGTAGGAGCAACCACCCGTCCGCCGGCCATCCCGCAGGGCCGGCGACCCCGGAGGCCGCGGCCGGGATGAGCGTCGCGATCGCCGCCCCGAGCGTCAGGGACCACAGCACGCTGACGGCGGCCACCGAGGGCGTCCGGGCCCGCGCCAGGCGCAACACGATCAGGGCGCCGGCGTACATCAGGGCGGTGACCACGCCCCAGAAGATCCCGAGCAGCATCGATCCGTCGGACGCCAACGTCCGCCCGTAGGCGCCCAGCAGCCAGACGCCGGCGAGCACGATCGGCAGCCCGATCCAGAACAGCATCGCCGGCCGCTCGCGGAACAACAGGACGCCGGTCACGCCCACGAACACGACCTGCAGGTTCGGCAGGACCGTCCCGAGCCCGGCCCCGACGATCTCGATCGTGGCGTGCCACGCCACGAAGTCGAGCCCGAGCAGGACACCGGCGGCGAAGGCGACCGGCAGCCACCACCTCGGCCCGTCCGTCCGCTCGCGGGCGTGGGCGAACACCTTCCGCCCGGAGATCGCCACGAGGATCGCCAGGACCGGCAGGGCGTAGGCCGTGCGCAGGAAGGCGGACCGCGCCACCTCGACGTCGGCGAGTCGCACCCACACCGCGGAGAACGAGATCATCACCGCGCCGATCCACGGCCGGACCGCCATCGGCACGACCGGCAGGGCGCGCATGGCGGCGGGCAGGGGCAGGGTCACGGTCAAGCCTTCGCGGGACATCGCCGGCTTCGCGGGACGCCGCCAGTGGTGCGCGGCGACCGGGTCGAGCGGATCGGTCGCACGCCGGCGGTACCGGACGGGACGGGGCTCCAGACCGTAGCGCCGCCATGCGGCCCACCGGGCAACCTGCCACCGTTGCCCCGGACGATTGCCTACGCTTCGCGCACACGGCGGGCTGGGAGCGGGACGTGGGTCAGGACATCGACGAGGTCCGCTTCACCCGGGAGGACCGGCAGCGCTACCGCGAGAAGGTCAAGCGCTGCGTCGAGGCCCTGCGCCGGATGGTCGACGACGACATGTTCGAGGTCGAGCGCAAGCTCATCGGCGTCGAGGTCGAGTTCTACGTCGTCGACAGCGACGGCGAGCCGATGATGATCAACGCAGAACTGCTGTCGCGGATCGAATCGGCGGACTTCCAGACCGAACTCGCGCAGTTCAACATCGAGTTCAACCTCGCACCGCACAAGCTCAACGGCACCGTGTTCCGGGAGATCGAAGAGGAGCTCGAGACCTCCTTCGACCACGCCTACCGGCGTGCTGAGGAGCTCGAGGCGCGCGTCGCGATGGTCGGCATCATCCCGACCCTCAAGGACCTGCACGTCACGATCCAGAACCTGTCGGCCAACCCCCGCTACCACCTGCTGAACGAGCAGATCCTCGAGGCCCGGGGTGAGGACCTGCAGGTGGAGATCGAGGGGCCGGAACGCCTGTCACTGAAGATGAGTTCCATCGCGATGGAGGCGGCCGCGACGTCGGTGCAGCTGCATCTGCAGGTCAGCCCGAACGGCTTCGCCGCCGCGTGGAACGCCGCCCAGGCCGCCTCGGCGGCGCAGGTCGCGGTCGGTGCCAACTCGCCGTTCCTGCTCGGCAAGGAACTGTGGCGCGAGACCCGGATCGCGCTGTTCCAGCAGGCGATCGACACCCGGTCCGAGGAGCTGACGGCGCAGGGGGTCCGCCCACGCGTGTGGTTCGGTGAGGCCTGGATCGAGGGGGTGCTGGACCTGTTCGACGAGAACGTGCGCTACTTCCCCTCGCTGCTCCCGCTGCTGGAGGACGAGGATCCCGACGAGGTCCTGGCCCGCGGGGACATCCCGAAACTGGACGAACTGGTCCTGCACAACGGCACCGTCTACCGCTGGAACCGGCCGATCTACGGCATCGCGCGCGGCAAGCCGCACCTGCGCGTCGAGAACCGTGTGTTGCCCGCCGGCCCGACGATGGTCGACACGGTCGCCAACGCGGCGTTCTACTTCGGGCTGGTCCGCGGGCTGGTGGACCTCGATCCGCCGATCACCCGCCAGCTGTCGTTCCAGGCCGCCAACGACAACTTCTTCCGGGCCGCCCGGGAGGGCATCGACGCGGCGTTGTTCTGGCCCGGGGTCGGCGAGGTGCCGGCCAGCGAACTGATCCTGCGCACACTCCTGCCGCTCGCGCACCAGGGACTCGACAGCTGGGGGGTGGACCGGCGTGATCGGGACCACTACCTCGGCATCATCGAGCAGCGGGCCCTCAAGCGCATGACCGGCGCGTCCTGGCAGGTCCGGACCTTCCGGGCGCTGCTCGACGACCACCAGACGACGCGGGAGCAGGCCATCATCGACATGACCCGCCGCTACCTCGCCGGGATGCGCTCCAACGAGCCGGTGCACACCTGGGACCTGCCCGGCTGACGCGAGGTGCCCGGCTGACCCGACCGGCGCGGTCCGGGCAGCCGGCGCAGCGCGTCCGGGTCAACCGACGGTGATGGTGCCCGTCATGGCCGGGTGCAGGCGGCAGAAGTACGCGACGGTGCCTTCCTCATCGAAGGTGATCGTCGTGGTGTCACCCTCGCCGTCGAGCTCCTCGTCGAAGGCGTCACCGACGTCGTCGGGACTCCCGGCGGTGACGGTGTGGCGCACGATGTCCTCGTTGGCGAAGGTCACCGTGGTCCCGACGGCGACCTCGAGGTCGGCGGGCTCGAAGTTGATGTTGCGCAGCGCCACGGAGTCGCCGCTGGGAGCGGTGTCATCCGCCGTGTCGTCGTCCGCGGTGTGATCCTCCGGCTCGTCGGCCGCGGTGTCGTCCTCCGGCTCGTCGTCGACGGTCTCCTCGACCCCGGCCGGGTCGTCGTCCGTGTCCTGATCGTCGGCGCCGTCCGCGCAGGCGGTGGCCGTCACCAGTAGGGCGGCGGCGACCGCGAGCCCGCGCAGGGTGGATCCGGTGCGGGTCATGCTCGTTCGGTGGGTGGTCCTCATGCTGGTGCTCCTGGGGGTCGGTGCAGCGGGGTGAAGCGGGGTGAAGCGGCGGTGCGCGGCACCCCGTCCGGGATGCCGCGCACCGTGCTCCGAACGGGTCGGTCTACAGGGAGGCGACCGTCGCGTCGAAGAGCGGGAAGGACAGCATCTGCATGTGGGCTGCCGCGCTTCGGAGCTCGGTGAACGCGGTGTCGAAGTCACCCTCGCCCTGGGCGTCGATCGCCGGCAGCAGCGTGGTGACGTGCTCCACGACCAGCGGCGTCGATGCGTCGGCCGGCAGTTCACCGGCGGTCAGCTCCTCGAAGGCAGCGGCGAGGTCGTCGCCGTAGCCAACCAGGTCCTCGACCGCGGCGTCCTTGGCCGCCTGATCGTCGCCCGCGACACCTTCGGTGTAAGCGACGAACATCAGGATGTGGCTGTTCCAGAACTGCACGAACCCGTCACGATCGGTGCGCTCGCCGTAGACGGCGGCCACCAGGTCGGCGAGGTCCTCGGTATTGCCACCGATCAGGGCATCCTGTGCTGCCTCGACGTCTGAACCGCCGGTGAGGACCTCACCGGTGAAGGTCGCGGCCAGGTAGACGTGCTCCTGGAGCAGCGCGTTCAGTTCCGAGCGGACACCGGCGAGGTCGCTGGTGGCGTCACCCTCGAGTCCGTTCTGGGTGGCGATCGCGTTGGCGAGCGGCTCCGCGAGACCGTCCATGTGGTGCGCGGCGTCACGGAGGTTGGACAGAGCGAGCTCGGCGTCGCCAGCGGCCTGTGCGTCGACCGCGGCCTTCAACGTGGTGACGTGCATCTCGATGCCGGGCTGTGAGGCTGACGCCGGCAGCTCTCCGTCGGTCAGGGTCTCGAAGGTGTCCGCGAGCTCCTGGCTGTAGTTCAGCAGGCCCTCGACGGCGGCGTTCTGGCCGTCTTCGTCGCCCTCGGCCGTGGCGACCGTGTAGTCGACGAACAGTTGGATGTGGCTGTTCCAGAAGCCGAAGAACTGTTCGCGGATGTCATCGCCATAGACGGCACCGACGAGGTCGGCGAGGTCGCCGGTGTTGCCCTCGGTCAGGGCGACGGATGCGGCCTGGAAGGCCTCGTCGTTCCCGGCGAGTGCGTGGCCGGTCGCGGTACCGGCGAGGTAGACGTGCTCCTGCAGCAGACGGTTGAGGGTGGCGCGGAGTTCCTCGGCCGACAGGTCCACCTCCATGGCATCCATGTCGTGGTCGTCGTCCTCTTCCTCCTCCATCACCTCGTCCTCGGGTTCGGGCTCCGGCTCCGGCTCGGTCTCTTCGACCTCGTCGGTGGGCTCGGGCGCTTCGGTGGAGGCGGTGTCGCTGTCGGAGCCACAGGCGGCCAGCACGAGGCTGGCGGCGAGGGCGCCGGCGACGAGTCGCACGCGGCGGGTGGTGGCGATCATGTGATCTGTCCTTGTGTCGGGGAGCTTGCGGAAGGGCGTGTGGTCGGTGGTCCCGACCTGCGGGGGTGGTTCGCGACGCCATCTCCGCGGGTTGCTCGCAGCCCGACCTGGGCGCGCTCCGGTGCGCCCGACGGACGGGGAGCACGCCGGGGCGACGAAGGCTCCGAACGCGCGCGCCACCCCGACGGCCTGTGCACGCGATCGCTCCGCAGACGCCACGCACGACGCTGCCCCGGCCGATGGCCGGGGCAGCGTGATGCCGGGTGCAGGGATCCGGGTCCAGGTCAGGCCGCGAGCTTCTCTGTGATCTGTGCGAAGTGGGCGCCGTAGTCCAGCGCGATCTGGCGCTCCTCGTCGGTCAGGCCCTCGCCGTCGCCCAGCTGGGTCGGCCCGTAGGGGCCACCACCGGAGCGGGTGCTCTGCACGTCACCGGCGACGGCGTACCCGGCCGGCACGATCACCATGCCGTGGTGGAAGGCGTAGGTCGACATCGTCAGGATCGTCGACTCGTGCCCACCGTGCGCGGTGGAGGCACCGGTGAAGAACCCTGCCGCCTTGCCGAGCAGGTTGCCGCCCGCCCAGAGAGGTCCCGTCTGGTCGAAGAACGACTGCAGCTGCGAGGTGGCGCTCCCGAAACGCGTCGGGGAGCCGAACACGATGCCGTCGAACTCGGGGAGCTCATCGACGGTGGCGGTGGTCACCTCGTCCTGCGCGGCGATCGCCTCACGGACACCATCGGACTCCTTGACCTCGTCGGGCAGGAGCGGGTCCGGCACCTTGCGCAGATGCGCGGTGCCGCCACCCTTCTCCACACCTTCGGCGATGGCCTGGGCCAGCTCGTAGGTGGCGCCGTACATGGAGTAGTACACGATGCCGATCGATGTCATCCGAGAGACCTCCTGGGTCTGGATTAGTTGCGGATACACCTATCGTTCGGCACCGACGGTCTCCTGTCCGGGACGGATCCCGGTCGTTCGGCCACCCCCGCGGTCATCCGCTCGGTCGTCCGCGCGGTCGGACCGGGCCGGGTCAGCGGGCCTCGGAGCCGATCCGGCCGTCGGCGGCGTCCACCGATGTGAGGTCCAGGCCTGCGAACAGGTCGGCCTCGGGGCGCTCCACCTCGACGTCCGAACGCAGGACCACGTAGGACTCGTAGGGGTAGTGCTCGCGTTCGAGGTCGCGCGGGACCTGGAACCAGCCGCCGTCCGGGTCGATCTGGCTGACGTGGGCCAGCAGGGCCGCGTCGCGTCGCGGGAACCAGTCGGCGCAGGGGATGCGGGCGTCCGGGGCGTCGTCGACGGCGTCGGCCGCGTCCTGGTCGCGCCGCTCCAGCCACTTGATGTACGGGCTCTCGAGCCCGCGCTCGAGCATCGCCTCGTGCAGGGTGAGCACCCGCTCGGATGGGAAGATCGACGAGGCGTACACCTTCGGCACCCGCCAACTCGGTCGATCGCCGTCGGCGACATCGGACAGGTCGACGTCCGGGTCCTCGGCCAGCTCCATCGCCCGGATCGTGACCGCGTGGTTCATGATGTGATCGGGGTGGGGGTAGCCCCCGTCCTCGGGGTAGGTGACCACGACCTGGGGACGCTCGCGCCGTAGGATCCCGGCCAGGGTGCGGGACGGCTCCTCCAACGGGGTCCGTCCGAAGGTGCCCTCGGGGATGTCCGCGGGGTCCTCGTGGTAGCCGGAGTCGACGTACCCGAGCTCGTAGGTGCGGGTGAAACCGATCGCGGCGACCGCGTCAGCCAACTCACGGGATCTGGCAGCCGCCATCGCCGCCCGGTCGACCGGTGCAGCCTTCGGGTTGAGCACGTCGCCGGCCTCACCGCCCGTGCAGGTGACCAGGGTCACCTCGGCGCCCTGATCGGCGTACATCGCGGCCGTCGCCGCACCCTTCGACGACTCGTCGTCGGGGTGGGCGTGGACGAACAGCAGGCGGCGGGTCATGCGTCCTCCTCGGGACGGGAACGGGCTCGTCGAGCCGCCCAGGCGGCGGCCAGGTTGGCGCCACCAGGCGACGACTCCAGCGCATCGATGGCGCCTCGTACCATGGCTTCGGCGCCGGCGACCTCCGTGGAGCGGCCCGTCAGGCGGACCAGCATCGGCCGGCCGGGGTAGCTGCCGAGCTTCACCTGCGGGTAGCGCTCGAGCATCGCGCTGAAGGTCAGGTTCAACGCGCTCTCCGGCAGGCTGTGCTCGATCTCGACGACCGTCGGAACGTCGTTGCGGCCGGCGAGGAACGTGGGCTCGAGCACCCCGGACACCAGCCGGCGGAACTCCGAGGGCACCCCCGGCAGGATCACCACCGTCGCGCCGTCGGGTGCCGGACCGCCATCGAGCCCGTCCGACGGACCGCCATCGACGTCGACCGCGACCGCCGGGACCCAGCTGTCCCCGTGCCGTAGCCGCCGGCTGCCCTCCGGGACCCGGGCCATGCGCATGAGGTGCCAGGTGAACTCCTCGCCGGCGTCCATCCCCTGCTCGCGCGTCCACGCGGCGATCTCGTGCAGCCGCGCGGCGATGTCGGGATCCTCGACGAGACCGCGTCCGAGGCTGGCCGCCACCGCTTCGAACGTGATGTCGTCCGGGGTGGAACCGATGCCCCCCGAGGTGATGATCACCCGGGGACGGGAGCGTGCGAGTTCGGCCTGCAGTGCCTCGTCGATGTCGCCGGCATCATCCGGGACGACGTGGATGCGGGTGAGCGGGACCCCGTGGTGCTGCAACCGCTCGGCGAGGTACGGCGAATTCGCGTCGGTCACGTACCCACCGAGGATCTCGTCACCGATCACGACCATCGAGGCTTCGAGGCCGACCGGCACGGGCGCGGCGGCGACGGAGGGGTCGGACACGGTGGGATCCTGACGGGAGGACGTGGACGGGCCAGCAGGTGGCATGAGGTGGAGCCAGGCAGGGTAGCCCTGGTCCCGGCGCCCGCTGGTAGCGTCCAGCGCCGTGTACATCAGCCCGGACGATGCCAAGAGCGACGTCATCCTGGCCGGCGCGACCGTGCTGTTCGGCGGCCTCGTGCGCGGCATCGTCGCCCAACTCCCCCTCTACCCGAGGTCGGGGGTCCTTGCCGTCGTGCTCGACCTCGCCTGGATCCTGGCGCTGACCGCGGTCGTGCCCTGGCTGCTGTCCCGCTACCGCGGCGACGGGCTGGGTGCGTTCGGCCTGGACGGTGACCGCTCGGGTATCGCGGGTGGCATCCCACTGGCGCTCCCGGTCATCGCCGCCCAGGTCACGCTGGTCCTGCTGGCGGGCGGCAACCTCGTCCAGGCGTTCGGCGGCCGGCTCGGTGGTGTCCTTGGCGCCGGTGGGGCGCTGCAACCGGGGGGGCCGACCTTCCTGGTCCTGCAGGGCGCGCGGTTCGTCGTCCTGAGCCTGGGTGCCATCCTGCTCGTGGGGTTCCTGGCC
The DNA here is from genome assembly GCA_041685735.1 of Nitriliruptoraceae bacterium. GTDB lineage: Bacteria > Actinomycetota > Nitriliruptoria > Nitriliruptorales > Nitriliruptoraceae > CSSed11-175R1. Next base: position 7,722 of record JAWLFE010000030.1, on the reverse strand, counting down.
ACACGCAGCCGGGAGGCCTTCCCCCGGTCACCCGAGATGTCCCTGACCGAGATGGTGCGCACCTTCGGCATGGGTGCGGCCGCCCTGTCCCTGCTGGTGGGGTTGCTCGCCACGCTCGGGTCGCTGCGCGCCTTCCTCGGGATGCTGGCCACCGTCGCCGCGCTGGTCGCCGTGCTGCTCCTGGCCGACCGCCGCATCCCATCGCGGGTCAGCGTGCCGCGGGCGACCATCATCGCACCCGCCGTGATCGTGCTGCTGATCCACATCTTCGCCACTGGCGGGATCTTCGGTGGTGGCCTGATCAACGGGATCTACCCGGGCGCGCTGGGAGCCGGGATGGCGATCGCGGTGTCGGCACTCGTGCAGGACCGAGCTGTCGGCTGGTCGATCGTGCCGCTGCTGCTGGCCGCCCACTGGTGGCAGAGCACGCTGTCCCCCCTGGCGCTCTGACCCGCACCGGGTGGCCCGCCTGCTGGTCCGCCGACCGTCAGCCGAAGGAGCGGTAGGCCTCGATGTGGTCGAGGTGGCGCGCACGACGTGCGGTGTCGATGACGCCGAGCCCCTCCTCGGGCGCACCGACGAGGATCCCGATCTTCCCGGCATGCTGGTTCTGGTGCATCTCGTAGGCGCCCTCGGCCGCCTGCTCCAGCGGGTAGGTCTTCGACAGGATGGGATGCACCATCCCGAGGTCGACCAGCCGGTTGGCCTCCCAGGCCTCGTTGTAGTTGGCGAAGTGCGATCCGATGATCCGCTTGAGGCGCATCCACAGGTGGCGGTTGTCGTACTCGTGCAGGTAGCCCGAGGTCGACGCGCACGTCACGACGGTCCCGCCCCGCTTGCAGACCAGCACCGACGCGCCGAAGGTGGTCCGCCCCGGGTGTTCGAAGACGATGTCGGGATCCTGGCCGACCAGGTCCCGGATCTGCTTGCCGAAGCGGCGCATCTCGGCGTAGTCCGGGGCACCGTCCTCGGTCTCGAAGCGGTAGCCCTCCGCCTTGCGATCGATGATGTGCTCGACGCCGACACGGCGCAGCAGATCGGCCTTGTCCTGGCTCGACACGACGCAGACGGGGATGCCGCCGCCGTTGAGGACCAGCTGGGTCGCGAAGCCACCGAGCCCACCGGTCGCGCCCCAGATCAGCACGACATCGCCCTGCTTCATGCGGGCCGCGTTCTGTCCGACGAGCATCCGGTACGAGGTCGCGAGCACCAGGCCGAGCGACGCCGCCTCCTCCCACGTGAGGTGGCCGGGCATCGGCATCAGTTGGTTGGCCTTGACCAGGGAGAGGTCGGCCAACGAGCCGAAGTTGGTCTCGAACCCCCAGATCCGCTGGGACGGGTCGAGCATGGAGTCCTCGTGGCCCTGGTGTGCCTGCAGGTCGACGTCGTTGCAGTGCACCGTGACGCGGTCGCCCGGCTTCCAGCGGGTCACACCGGCGCCGACGCGCAGGACCACCGCGGCCGCGTCCGAACCGACGATGTGGTACGGCAGGTCGTGCCTGGCACCGAGGTCGGACTCCCGCCCGAGCCGCTCGAGGAACCCGAAGGTCGGCAGCGGCTCGAAGATGGAGGTCCACACGGTGTTGTAGTTCAGGGCCGATGCCATCGGCGCGATCAGGACCTCGTTGGGTCCGAGCGGCGGGATCGGTACCTCATCGACGTGCAGGGTCTGCCGCGGATCGCGGTCCTCGGTGGCGACCCCGTCGAAGTGGTCCATCTCCGCCTTGCGGACCACGGCGGCCCGCATCGTCTCCGGCAGCGGCAGCTCAGCGATCCGCTCGCCCGGCGCGCCATCGAGGATGGCCTCGTGGATACTCGTGACCGACATCGTGGTTCTCCCCCTGCCCGGCGCTCAGCCGCGCGGTCCCGGTCGGGGCTCCCTGACCGCGACGGTGCGGTCACCAACCGGGTGGAACGGTAGCGAGAGGCAGCCCCGCACTCCGAACCGGCAGCCCGGGACCGGCGGCTCAGCGGTCCGCGCGCCCGTCGTCGGCGGCTCCGTCATCGCCGTCGTCGATGGCTCCCCCGTCATCGCGAACGTCATCGCGAACGTCATCGCGACGGATCTCGACCACCTCGACGTCGAGGATGCCCGCCTCACCGCTGCTGCGGTGTCCGCCACCGGACGCGGTGGGGCCGCGGCGATCACGGGTTCCCCGGCCGCTCGCGCGCGAGGAGGTCGCATCCTCCCCCAGGCGGACGCGGCGGCGTACCGTGCGCGACGCGATGCGCCGCGACACCGGAACGAGCAGGAGGAAGCCCACGACGTCGGTCAGGAACCCCGGGGTCAACAGCAGGGTCCCGCCGACGATGACCATCGAGCCCTGGGCGACCTCGTCACCCGGCCAGCGACCCTCGGCCAGCGCCTCACGGAAGGCCCGCCAGGCACGTGCCCCTTCACGGCGCAGCAGCCAGGCACCCAGCATGCTGTCCGCGACCAGCAGCCCGACCGTCCACCAGGCACCGATGGCCTGCCCCACCTGGATGATCACGATGATCTCGAGCAGGGGGACGATGATGAACAGGAGCACGAGGATGAGCGGCATGGGACCATCGTACGGGTCCGAGCTCGCGCGTGTCCGGGCCGTGCGCCGGGGTTCGGACGGTGTCCTGCTCGAAGGGGTCCACGCCCTGAAGCACGCCAGCCGGTTCGGTGCGCGGATCGAGGTGGCCCTGACCCCCGATCGCAGCGGGCTGACACGGCTGCTCCGGGACCTCGCGCCCGACGTCACACCCCCGGAGGTGCTGACCGAGGTGGACGCCACCACGTGGCGGAGCGCGACCGCGGGTCGCGAGCTGCCGTCACCGTCGCTCGCGGTGGCCGATCGGCCCGCGGTGACCCCGGACGACGTGCTCGCCGGTCGCGGACCGATCGTCGTGCTCGAGCAGCCACGCCACCTGGGCAACCTCGGCGCGGTCGTGCGGGTCGCGGCGGCGGCCGGGGCCGGGGGCGTGCTCATCGTGGGTGCCGCCGATCCGTGGCATCCGACGGCGGTCCGGGCCGCGGCCGGGCTGCAGTTCGCGCTGCCCGTCGCGCGGTGCGACGAGCTCCCGTCGGTCGCGGGCCGCGCCGTGGTCGCGCTCGATGCCGATCCCGACACCGCGCCGGACACCGGACACGGCCTGCCGGTCCCCGACGACGCCCTGGTGCTGTTCGGCACGGAGCGCGGTGGGCTGACCGCGGCGCTGCGTGCCCGCGCGCCCCGGAGCGCGGCCATCCCGATGCGCCCCGGCGTGTCCAGCCTGAACCTGGCCACGGCCGTGGCGGTGGTGCTCTACGCCGGACGGTTCGGCCCGCCGGCGGGTGGCGACGCCCATGGCGACACCGACACCGACACCGATGCCGACGCGGGGGTCGTGGCCGGTTCCGCCAACGACCGTGAGGATGCCCCGTGATCCGACGTCCGCGCGCCGCCCTGGTCCGTGACGTCTCGCCGCGGCTGGCCGAGGCGCTGCTGACCTTCCAGGACCGCGCCCCCATCGACGTGGAACGTGCCCGGGCACAGCACGCGGCCTACGTCACCCGGCTCGAGGAGCTGGGGCTGGAGATCGTCCGCGTGCCACCAGCTCCGGACCATCCGGACGGGGTCTTCGTCGAGGACACCGCCGTGATCGTCGACGACCTCGCCATCGGGACGCGGCCAGGCGACCCGTCGCGTCGCGACGAGCCCGACACCGTCCTGCCCGTGCTGGCGGCGCGGGGGTACTCCGTGGCGCACATCACGTCTCCCGGCCGGTTGGACGGTGGTGACGTCCTGCAGGTCGACGACCGGCTGTACGTCGGGATCGGGTCGCGGACGGACCGGACGGCGGTCGCACAGCTCGCCGCGATCGTGCGCCCGTCCGGCCGGCAGGTGGTCCCGGTCGCGGTCGAGCGTGCCCTGCACCTCAAGACCATCGTCACGGCGCTACCGGACGGCTCGCTGCTCGCCTGCCCGGACCACCTCGAGGTCGCTGTCTCCGGTGACCGGCCGCTCGTGCCGGCGGTTGAGCCGACCGGCGCCAACGCCCTGGTCGTCGGGAACACCGTGCTGGCCTCCGCCAGCGCGCCGCGGACCGTGGCGATGCTCCGGGACCGGGGCCTGCACGTCGAGGTGGTCGCGATCGACGAGTTCGAGAAGGCCGAGGCCGGTCTCACCTGCCTGAGCGTGCTCCTCCCACGGTGATCGGCGGCTTCCGTGCCACGCCGCGGCGGTCCGACCAGGCCATCGCGCGGGCCCGGCCGTCAGGAGCGGAAGCAGCCGGCTTGATCCGGACGAGCGTCGGCACCGCGATGCGACTCACCGCACTCATGCCGTGCACCCCTGCGTGGGAGCGTCGGCCAGGACCGCCTCCACGACCTCGGCCCAGCGTTCGAACGGGCGGGTGGGCACGCCCTCGGCCGCGGCCGCCGCGGCCAGGTCACCACGCCCGAACCGGCGATGATCGGCGACCAGCCGGGCGGCCGGCAGGTCGGGGAGCCCGTCCCCGGCGAACGCCACCCGGTCGTAGCGCTCCAGCGCATCGCGCACGACCGCGGCCTTGTCGACCCCGACCGCCTCCGAGCGGAACCTCGACTCGGACGGCCGCTGCATGATGAGACCGCGGCCGGCCACGAACCGTCCCGGGTTGGCATGGACCTCGATCTGCACCCCCGCAGCGTCGAGCAGGTGGCGGATGTACCAGTCGCAACCGGCCGAGACGATCAGCACTTCCCACCCCGCCGCACGCAGCCGCGCGACGAGTCCGGCCAGGTCGGGCTGCAGGCCCATCGCATCGACGACCTCGACGACCTCGGCCTCGTCATGGTCCGCGAGCGCGGCGAAGATCCGGCGCAGCGCCTCGAAGTGGGTCACCTCGCCGGCCCGGAACGCCGCGAAGTGGTCCGGCACATCCGGCGGGAGCAGTCGCTCGACGACGAGCGAGTAGAAGTCGCGGTCGGTCAGCGTTCCGTCGAAGTCGGTGACGAGGACCGCGTCGGTGCCGGCGTGCTGCGCCATGGACGTCCCCTTCGCCACAGGTCACCGCCGATGTCGTGGCGGCCAGCCGGCGCGTCGAGCCGATCCGGAGCGGCGGGCCCGTGCGCCTCGGTCAGAGCCGATCAGCCCGGCCAGGGCCGACCGGAGCCGACGGTAGCGCGCCAGCCGGTCGGCCACATCCAGGACGGCCCGGTCGAAGCGCTCGGTCATGGACGGTCCCTCCTGCGCACCTCATCGGCGCGGACATCCTCACCTTCGCGATCGCCAGCGGCCCCGATGCTGTGACGGCCCGTCGGGCCACGGCCGCCCACCGCACGAGGCGATACGACATCCGGCCACCCGGGCCCGGCCGCCTACCGATGCGGCGATACGATACGACGCAGAACGTTCCGCCGTCGGTCCGTCCGTCGGCCTGCGGACGGACACGGGAGGGATCATGACGACCGTCGAGCGCTCGGGAACCTTCCAGGATCCGCCTCGCCTGCGGGACGAGTGGCAGGACGACCTCGCCCTGCACCGCCTGCTGGAACGCACGCTGCCCCCGCAGGTCCGAGCCGAGGTCGAACCCAGCCTCGCTGAGATGGGCCGGTTGGCCGCGACCGACCTGAAGGCCTGGTCGGACGAGATGGACCGTCGGGACCATGAGCCGACCCTGGAGCCGTTCGACGCGTGGGGCAACCGTATCGACCAGGTGCGGACCCACCCGACGTGGCAGCGGATCGCCGACATCGCCCACACGCATGGGGTCATCGCGACGGCCTACGAACGTGCCCACGGCGAGTACTCACGGATCCACCAGTTCGCCCTGGCCTACCTCTACAGCCCATCGAGTGCCCTGTTCAACTGCCCCCTGGCCATGACCGACGGGGCGGCCGCCACGCTGCTGCAGCACGGCGAGCAGGATCTGATCGACCACGCGCTCCCCCGGTTGACCGATCGGGACCCGACGACCGCGTGGACCTCCGGCCAGTGGATGACCGAACGGGCGGGCGGCTCCGACGTCGGACGCAGTGAGACGGTCGCACGCCGCGACGGGGACGTCTGGCGCCTGACCGGCACCAAGTGGTTCACCTCGGCTGTGACGGCGGACATGGCGCTCACCCTGGCACGCCCCGAGGGCGGCGATGCCGGCGGCCGCGGCCTCGCGATGTTCTACGTCGAGGTTCGTGACGGGGACGGCAGGCTGAACGACCTCCGCGTGCTGCGCCTCAAGGACAAGCTCGGGACCCGGCAGATGCCGACCGCGGAACTCGCCCTCGAGGGCACCATCGCGCGGCTCGTCGGTCCGCCATCGCACGGCACGCGCAACATCACGCCGATGCTGGCGATCACCCGGCTGTGGAACTCGGTGAGCGCCGTCGGCTACCTGCGCCGCGGCCTGGCCCTGGCCCGGGACTACGCGGGACGACGGCAGGCCTTCGGTGCCACGATCCTCGATCACCCCCTGCATCAGACCACCCTGGCCGACCTGCGGGTCGCGCACGAATCCGCCCTGCAGTTGGCGTTCCGTGCGGTCACGCTCCTCGGCCGCCAGGAGGCGGGCACCATCACGGAGCAGGAGACCCACCTGCTGCGTCTGCTGTTGCCGGTGACCAAGCTGGTCACCGGCAAGCAGGCGGTCGCCGGCGCCTCCGAGGCGCTCGAGGCCTTCGGCGGTGCGGGCTACATCGAGGACACCCACCTCCCGCAACTGCTGCGCGACAGCCAGGTGCTGTCGATCTGGGAGGGGACCACCAACGTGCTGTCGCTGGATGCGCTGCGTGCGTTGCTCGCAGACCAGAGCCTCCCGGCGTTCGTCGCGGAGGTCCACCGTGCCGCAGCGACGGGCCGGCACGGGGAGCTGGCGACCCTCGGCAAGGAGGCGGTCGAGGTCGTGGAGACCGCCGCCGCATGGGTGGCGCGCACGGGGGCCGCCGATCGTGCCGCGCTCGAGCATGGTGCCCGCCGGTTCGCGATGACCCTCGGCCGATCGCTGCAGGCGGCGCTGCTCGTGGAGCAGGCGCAGCACGACCTCGATGTCCACGACGACGCCCGTGCGCTCGCCGTCGCGCGACGGTTCGTCAGCGACGGGCTCGACCGGCTCAGTGACCTGGGCGGCACCCCGGCCGCCGACGCCGCACTGGCCCGCGACGAGCCCATGGCGCTCAACTGACCGCCGGTCAGGGCCGCCGACCGATGTCAGCCGGCGATCTCGACCTCGAGCCACGGTTCGACGCGTCGGTTGAGCGCATCCAGCGTGGCGCGCATCACGGCACGCTGCGGGTCCTTGCGGACCAGCGACGACCCGAGCAGGGCTTCGTTGCCGCGATCGGTGACGAGGCTGACGATGACGGTCGCGATCGGCGGCTCGCCGGACACCGAGGCGGCCACCGAGTCGACCCCGGCGACCAGCCGTTCACCGGTCAGTTCCGACAGCGCGTGCAGCGTGGCCTCCGCGACGGCGCGTAGGATGCCCTGTTCGGTCGCGACCGAGCGCGCTGACCCGATCACCTCGCGACCACCGAAGCAGAGTGTCGCGGTCACCTCGACGTCGGAGACATCCACACGCGTGTCGAGGTGGCGGATGCGCGCCCGCGTCCCGTCGTCACGGTCGCGGGACACGTCAGCCAACGCGCGCACCTTCGCGGTCGACGCCGGTTCGGGAGCGTCGGCGTCGGCGGTGACATCGGCGGCGTCGGGGGTGACATCGGCGGTCACCTCGGCGGCCTCGGCGGCGTCGGGGGTGACATCGGCGGCCTCGGCGGCGTCGGGGGTGACATCGGCG
>JAWLFE010000097.1:0-9728 GCA_041685735.1 Nitriliruptoraceae bacterium | reverse complement strand
GGGGCCGAGCGCATCGGTCTGGCCCACGTACTCGTCGAGGTTGTGGGGCCGCAACCTCGCGGCGAGCGGCATGCTGGACGGCACGGCGCGCGGGCGGCTGTGATCGGCGCTGCGGTCGTCAACAGCGATCTCTGACGCCGGGGCGGGCCCCGCGTCGTCGCTGAACAGCTGTTGGTCACTCACGCGCGCACCGTACCCCGCAGGATCCCGCGCACCGCCGGGTCGCCGCAGTAGGTTGCCGCGACGGGCCGCTGCGACGGGGCGCTGCAACGGCGATGGGAGATCGTGATGTCCGAGACACCTGCGGGTTGGTACGCCGACCCGAACGATCCCAGGCAACAGCGCTGGTGGGACGGTGCGGTCTGGACGGAACACACCCAACGGAGCGCTGCTCTCGGACCTGCGGGTCCCGCGTCCGGGGCCACCACCTGGCCCACCGCTGGGACGACCGCAACGACCACCACGGTCAGCTCCAGCCAGGCGCTCGACCCCCTCGCGATCGTTTCGCTCGTGGCTGCGCTCGTCTGGCTCGTCGGCCTCGGATCCGTGGTCGCGATCGTCTGCGGCATCCTCGCTCTGCGTCGAAAGCAACACAGCACGTCTCGGACCCTGGCCATCATCGGGCTGGTCCTGGGCATCCTGGGTCTGCTCCCAGCGCTGCTGATCCTGCTCGCCGTCATGGGAACCGTGGGGGCCGTGTCCCTGCCGGTGTTCCTCGGACAGGCCGATCGTGCGGTCGAGGCCCGGCTCCAGAGCGATCTCCGCGGCGCAGCGATCGCCCAGGAGTCGATCTGGACGGACGAGAACAGCTACACCCAGGATCTGAGCCGGCTCCGTGCCGTGGCCACCGGGGACATCCGCGATGTCACGATCGCGCACGCGGACGCCGACAGTTTCTGTCTGGAAGCGGCCGCCGACGGCGTCGTGTTCCACTACGACAACACGTCGACGAACACACCGGGCGAGGGCCCCTGCCCGTAGCCCGTCCTGGTTGACCGTTGCACCGCGGGGCCAGGTGGGGATCGGCCGGGGGTCAGGCATCCGTCGGGTAGGCGTCCAGGTGGCCGAAGGTCTCGCCGGACGCGACCAGGGTGCGGGTGGTGTCCGGGTCGCCGTACACCCACAGGATGTGCAGCGGCACCTCGCCGGTGTTGACGAACTGGTGCTCGACGTCGGCGGGGATGAAGGTCGCGTCCATGGCCTGGACCGGTTCCTCGCGCCCATCGACCCGGACGGTCGCTCGGCCCTGGAGCACGAGGATGAACTCTTCGCTGCTGTGGGTGTGCAGCGGGATGATGCCGCCGACGGGGATCTCGGTCATGCCGGTCAGGACCTGGTCGGCGCCGGTCTCCCGGCTGGCCAGGGGCAGGCTCCGGATGCCGTTGCCCCGTTCACGGCGTTCGAGTTCGGCGGTCCGGAAGATGCGGGCGCTCACGGAAGGTGGCTTTCGTCGGGGACGTGGGGATCCTGGTGGCGGGGCGGTGTGCCTGGGTGGCGGCGTCGCAGGCTCGGTGCCGCTCGAGCGTAGACGTAGGCTCGTGGCAACCCGGGTGTCGGACGGTCCCCGACGCACCGGTCAGCGAACGAGGAGTCACCCGTGCGTCACGGACGTCTGCCCTGGCCAACCCCCGACGAACTCGACGACGATCAGCGGGGGTTCTACGACGCGGTCGTCGGCGGGGTCCGCGGCAAGGTCGCACGGCCGACACCGCTCACCGACGATGACGGCCGCCTCCACGGCCCGTTCAACGCCATGCTGACCAATCCGCCGGTCGGGATGGCGCTGCAGGCCGTGGGTGCGGGACTGCGGTTCTCCGGCACCCTGCCCAAGGCGCTGTTCGAACTGCTGGTGCTGCTGGTCGCCGCCGAGCGCCACGCCTCCTACGAGTGGTACGCCCACGCGCCGATCGGGCAGCAGGCCGGGCTCACCGACGCCGACCTCGCTGCGGTCCGGGACGGCGACATCCCGGCGTCGCTGTCCGACGCGGACCGTGCCGTGGTCGAACTCGCCCGGACGGCCCTGCACCACGAGGAGCCGACGGAGGAGCAGGTGGCGCGGGTCGACGCCGCCTACGGCCCGGCCGGCGTGACCGAAACGGTCACCGTGATCGGGTTCTACGACCTGCTCGCCACCCTGATGCGCACGTGGGCGACCCCCCTGCCGGAGGGCGTCCCCGACCCCCTCGCCTCGGCTGGATCGAAGCCGTCGGATGGGGTCCCTGCCCGAACGGACAGGTGACCGTACGGTGGGGGGAGCATCACTGCCGGTGCGCTCGTTGACTGCCACGCTGGTAGCCGATGTGGCATCCCAGCCCCCGAACCCAGCCCCCGAACCCAGCCCCCGAACCCAGGAGGACCCCCATGAAGGTCGAGGAACTGTCCGGCAAGGTCGCCCAGGGCGTCGAGGAGGCCCGTGACCGGGCCGCCGAAGCGCTCGCCGGTGACGGCGAGTCGGTGTTCCGCGCCATCGCCCGTCTGGGCGATCGGATCGAGGCGGCCGAGAAGACCATCGACGCGCGCGTCGCCGCTGCGGAGGAGACCTTCGCCGAGGGACTCGCCGACGTCGCGGTCAGCAAGCGCACGACCTGGCCACGGCGCGTGTTCTGGTTGACGCTCGGTCTCTCCGCCGGGATCGGTTTCGTCGTCGGGTTCCCGGACAAGGTCAAGGAACTGCGCGACAACCTGCTGTCCTGACCCGGCGTCACCGTGCGGTGTTGAGCTTCAGGACCGAGGCCCACATGGCCGGCTCGTTGAACTCCTCGCGGGCGGCGACGATGTAGGACTCCAGCAGCGTGGCCCACCACCGCAGCCGCCCCTCGTGGACCGCCTCGAAGATCTTGCGGTCCACGATGCGGTGATCCCGGGCGACCGCGAGGTTGTTGAGGTGGTTGAGCAGCGCGTTGGCGGCACCACACCCTCCGGGATCCGCGAGCAGCACGCGGGCCTCGTCGAGCTCCAACGGACGGTTGCGTCGTTCAGCGATCGAGCCCAGACCGAGGTCGACCAGGTACGCATCGAGGTCGCCCTCGATCGCACGGCTCTCGCTCTCGGACAGGAAGTTGAGGTTCGAGGCCCGCCGCGCCTGCTCGGTCGAGATGCGCAACTGCACGAGCAGGGCGAGCATCGTGGTGATGGAGACGAACAGGCCGAGGACCGCGACGTTGTCCCTGATGAACTCGACCACCGTGACACCTCGATCCTGGTCCGCATCGCCGCGGGCGGCAGGACCACGACGGGCGGCAGGATAGGCGCTCAGCGGAGCTCGCTGGCGTCCCCCCCGAGCCCGTCGACGATGGCGTGGGCGTTGCGGCGCATCAGCTCGAGGTAGGTGTGGTCCGGCCCTCCGGGATCACCCGGCAGGACGTCGTCGGACAGGTTGGCGAGGTAGGTCGCGTCCGTCTCCTCGGCGATGGTCTCGAGCACCGGGGTCGGGAACACATCGCTACCGAACACGGCCGGCACCTCCAGGTCCCGGATCAGGTCGATCACGGCACGCACCTCGGCGGCTGACGGCTCGGAGAAGTCCGCCGGCTGGACGGCCGTCGCATAGTCGAGGTCGTAGTCGCGGGCGAAGTAGGTCCAGGCATCGTGGTAGGTCACGAGCGTGCGGTTGGCCGCGGGGATGGTCACGGTCGCGTCACGGATCGTCCGGTCCAACGCGTCCAGTTCCTCCTGGTAGGGCGTGGCATTGGCGGCGTAGTGCTGCGCACCATCCGGATCCAGGTCCGTCAACGCATCCGCGATGCCCGCGATCAGCGCTGCGGCGTTGCGGATCGACGTCCACACGTGCGGGTTCGGCCCGAGGTCGTCGCCTGCGTGGCTGTGCCCGTCGTCCCCGTGGCTGTGCCCGTCATCCCCGTGGCTGTTTCCGTCGCCGTCGTGCGAGTGGTCGAAGACGAGGTCGGCATCGGTCAGGCCCTGCTCGCCCAGCAGGACGATCGGTGCACCCGCCGGCAGGTTCTCCTGCGCGAGGCGCAGCGCACCGTCGTTGAGGTCCAGACCGATGTCGAGGTAGGCGTCCGCCTCGGAGAGCACGACCACGTCCTGCGGGCGTGGTTCGTAGGTGTGCGCGTCCCCCCCGGCGGGGACCAGCGGGGCCACCTCGACGCGGTCGCCCCCGACCTGCGCGACCAGGTCGGCGACCGGCGCGACGGTCGCAACGACGCTGAGGACCGGGGCTGTGGGTGCGGGGTCCGCCTCATCGTCGGAAGCGGCCCCATCATCGACAGCGGCGCCGTCGTCGGCCTGCAGGTCGTCGTCCGCCACGTCATCGCCGGAGTCGTCGGTGCCGGAGCCGTCGGCATCGGAGGTCGCGTCGTCGGCGCTGACGACGCTGTCGGGCTCGCCCGCCGCGTCGGTCCCCGCACCACCGCAGGCCGCGGCCACCATGGCCAGCGCGACCAGGGCGACCAGGGCGGGACCGAGCCGGGTTCGATGCACGGTGGAGCTCCCAGATCGATGCCGGCAACATCAGTTGTTGCGAACACCTTGCAGTATATCGGCAGCAGGCGGGGCTGCTTCGGGACGGCGCGCACGTACCAACTGCCGACGCGTCACGACCGCGGTCACCACGAACACGATGGCGAACACGGTCGCTCCCGACAGCACGATCGTCGGACCGCTCGGCACGTTGAGGTGGAAGGAGGCGAACAGGCCGACGACGCTCGTCGCGACGCCGATCGCCGTGGCGAGCGCCAACGTCGCCCCGAACGAACGCGTCAGCAGACGGGCGATCGCCGCCGGGATGACCACGGCTGCGGCGATCAGCAGGACGCCGAGCACCCGGACGGACGCGACGACCACCGCGGCGGTCGACAGGCTGAAGACCAGTTCGATGGCGCCCGTACGGACCCCGTGCACCCCCGCCACCTCGGCGTCGAAGGTCGTGAAGACCAGCCGCTTGTAGAGCGTGAACAGCACCGCGGCGAACGCTGCGCCGACCCCGGCGGCCACCCACAGGTCGATCCGGTTCACCCCGAGGATGTTGCCGAACAGCAACGCTTCGATGTTCACCCGCGTGGGGATGATGGCCAGGACCGCGACGCCGATCGCGAACATCGCCGTCGTGACGATCCCGATCGCCGCATCCGCATGCAGACCGCGACGCCGTGTCACCCGGTCGATGAGCAGCGCCGACACCACCGTCGCCACGATCGCCCCGATGTACAGATCAGCGCCGAACGCGACGCCGACCGCGACCCCGCCGAGCACGCTGTGGGCCAGCCCGTGACCGATGTAGCTCATCCGGCGCAGCACGACGAACACCGACAACGCCCCGCACATGGCCCCGATCAGCACACCGGCGAGCATGGCCCGCCCGAAGAAGGCGTACTGGAACGGCTCGGTCAGCAGGTCGATCATCGACGCGCTCACCGCCGGACCGACGGGTCCACGGACTGCCGGTCGCTGGCCGCGGGGAGATCGTCCGCGGTCTCGCCGGTGGGCTCCGGTGTGGCATCGCGGTGGAGGTCGCCCACCGGTACCTCGAGGTGGTCGGGGCCCGCGTGGAGCCGGATCGGATCGGCGTCGACGACCACGACGCGGTCCTCGTCGTGCAGCACCCGCATCGGGGCGCCGTAGGTCCGCTCGAGCGCCTCGGGCGTCAGGACCTCGCGGGGGCTGCCGTCGGCGGTGACGACGCCGTTCAGGCACACGATCCGAGGCAGGTGCGCCGCCACGAAGTTCAGGTCGTGGGTCGTGAGCAGCACCGTCAGCCCGAGGTGGTGCAGCTCGCCGAGCAGGCGCAGGACGTCGCCCCGCGTCGCCAGGTCCACCCCGGAGGTGGGTTCGTCGAGCAGCAGCAGTTCGCACTGCCGCAGCAGCGCCCGGGCCAGGAACATGCGTTGGCGTTGTCCGCCGGACAGCTCGCGGATCCGCTTGGCGTGCATCCCGGCGAGCCCGAGCCGGTCGAGCAGCTCCCGGGCGTGACGCTTCTCCGCGCGGGAGAACCAGGGCACCGGCGCCGACGAGGCGCTGTCCCCCAGCAGCACGACCTGTTCGACGGTCACGGGGAAGTCCCAGTCGACGCCTTCGAGCTGCGGCACGTAGCCGACGCCCGCGGGTGCACGACCGCTGCGGACCGGGGAACCCAACACCTCGAGGTGGCCCTGCTGGCGGTCGGCGCGTCCCGTGAGCAACCGCAGCAACGTCGTCTTGCCTGATCCCGACGGCCCGACGATCCCGGCGAACTCACCGCGCTCGAGCCGCACCGACAGGCCACGCAGCACCCGCTCACCGCCGTAGCCGGCGGTGACGTCACGCAACGCGACGGCGGGACTTGCGTCCTGGCGACTCACGGATCCTCGAACGGCCGGGCACGGCGTAGGTGCGAACCGTTCGCAGCGTACGGCAGGGAGCCGACCGACGCTCAGGACGGCGGGGGCACCGACGCGCCGAACTCGACCAGGACGTCCTGCATCCGGAGCAGCAACGCCGCCATCTGACCACGCGTGATGGCCGCCCCGGGGTCGAAGGTGCCGTCGGCGCGTCCGGTGGCGATCCCACCCGAACAGATCAGATCGACGTTGGCGTCGTGCACGGCGCTGATCGTGCTGCGGTCCGGGAACGTGTCGCCGCACTCCCCCGGGCGCAGTTCGAACCCCGCGTCCGGGAACTCGGCGTGCAGGTAGGTGAAGATGCCCTGGAGGCTGCGGGCGAGGACGGTGGCCATCTGCTCCCGCGTCACCGGGGCGCCCGGCTGGTAGGTGCCCTCGGGCGTCCCGGTCACGATCCGCTGGCCGAAGGCCTCGGCCGCGGCATCGGAGGACAGGACGTTGACCGCCTCGGCGGCGCCGAGGGTGGCCGGCACGTCCGGGAACACGCTCGTGCCGTCCCAGGTGGGCAGGTCCCGTTCGTACAGGCCGAGCGTGTCCCGCATCGAGCGGTGGATGAACGCAGCCATCTGCGCGCGTGTGACCTGACCGTCCAGGTCGAACTCCCCCGGCGCGACCCCCTGGGTGATGCCGTACCAGGCCAGGCAGTCGGCGGCGTCGCCGACGGCGCCGGCGCTGGTGTCCGCGAACGACCCCGTCGGCACGACGTCCGGCGGGCAGGCGAAGAACGGTGGGGTCCGCTCGGCGATCACCCCGGCGTCTCGGGCGAGCACGGCGGACGAAGCCAACGGCGCCGACGGGGCGAGCGACGCGGGACCGGCCAGCGCCACGACCAGCAGCAGTGCCGCCAGGACCGACCGGGAACGCACGTGCATCGACGTGCCGTCGTTCAGCCCTTGACCGGCTTCGGCGCCAGACGCAGACCGAGCTCCTTCAGCGCGATCTCCTCGTAGGGCGCCGGCGCGTCGGTCAACGGGCACCCACCCGTCTGCGTCTTCGGGAACGAGATCACGTCACGGATGTTGGTCGCGTCCGCCAGCAGCATCACCAACCGGTCGAGCCCGAGCGCGATCCCCCCGTGTGGCGGCGCGCCGTGTGCCAGCCCGCGCAGCAGGAACCCGAAGCGCTCCTCGGCGTCCTCGTCGCTGATGCCGAGGAAACGGAACACCCGCTCCTGGACCGCACGGTCGTGGATACGGATCGAGCCACCACCGAGCTCGTAGCCGTTGCAGACCACGTCGTAGGCGTTGGACAGCGCCTCGCCCGGCGACTCCTCGAACCGGTCGATCCACTCCGGGGTCGGTGCGGTGAACGGGTGGTGGACCGGCGTCCAGGCCGTCGAGCCGACCGCCTCGCCCCGATCCTCGACCGGTTCGAACATCGGTGCGTCGACCACCCAGCAGAACCGGAAACCGTCGCCGATCAGGCCACGTTCCGCGGCAAGGTGGTTGCGCAGCGCGCCGATCAGCTCGCGGGCGAAGGTGGTCTGACCCGCGCCGAAGAAGATCGCGTCGCCGGCGGCGGCGCCCGTTGTGGCGATGACCCCGGCGATCTCGTCCTCGGACATGAACTTCGACAGCGGCGAACGCAGGGACCCGTCCTCCTCGACGACGCCCCAGGCCAGGCCCTTGGCCCCGCGGCGCTTGGCCCACTCGACCAGCTCGTCGAACTGCTTGCGGGTCATGTCACCACCCGATGGCAGCGCCAGCGCGATGACCGACCCGCCATCGCCCAGCACGCCCTTGAACACGCCCACCTCGGTGTCGGCGAAGACCGCATCGAGGGTCGCGAGCTCCATCCCCTCGATCCGCAGGTCCGGCTTGTCGGATCCGAACCGGGCCATCGCCTCCGCGTAGGTCAGCCGGTCGAAGGGCGTCGCGACCTCCACCCCGATGGCCTCACGCCACACCTCGGCGAGCAGTTCCTCCATCAGCCCGATGACGTCTTCCTGGTCCCCGAAGGACAGCTCGACGTCCAACTGGGTGAACTCGGGCTGGCGGTCCGCGCGCAGGTTCTCGTCCCGGAAGCAGCGGGCGATCTGGTAGTAGCGCTCGACCCCGGCGACCATCAGCAGTTGCTTGAACAGCTGCGGTGACTGCGGCAGGGCGTAGCTCTCCCCCGGCTGCAGGCGGGACGGCACCAGGAAGTCACGGGCGCCCTCGGGCGTCGCCCGGGTCAGGATCGGCGTCTCCACGTCCAGGAACCCGTGCCGGTCCATGACCTGTCGGATCACCGAGGTGGTCCGGGAGCGCAGCTGCAGGATCTCGGCCATCTTCGGCCGGCGCAGGTCGACGTAGCGGTGCTTGAGCCGCAGTTCCTCGGCGACCTCGATGCCGTCCTCGACCGGGAACGGCGGCGTCTCCGCCTCCGAGAGCACCTCGATCGCGGTGGCCGCCACCTCGATGTCGCCGGTGTCGATCCGGTCGTTGACCATCCCGTCCGGGCGGGCACGCACCCTGCCGGTGACGCGCACGACCCACTCGGAGCGCACGCGGTGCGCCGCGTCGAGCGCGTCGCCGGCGTCCGGGTCCGCGACCACCTGGACGAGCCCGGAGCGGTCACGCAGGTCCAGGAACGCGACCCCACCGTGGTCGCGCCGGGTGTCGACCCACCCGGCGAGGGTGACGGTGTCGCCGATGTGGTCGGCACGCAGGGTGCCGGTGCCGTGGGTGCGCAGGGAACCGAAGGGGGTGATGGTCACGGGCAACTCACTGTTCGAGGGGGAAGCGATCGGAGGTCGAGGGACGCCAGCAGCAGCGAGGTGGCGGTCACCGGCCGAGCAACGTGGCCAGGTGGGCGACCAGGTCGCTCTGGCCCAGCGTGACCTGGTCACCGGAGGCCAGGTCCTTGACGGCGACCGTACCCGCGGCGCGTTCCTCGGCGCCCCGGATGATGGCGGTGTGGGCACCGCGACGGTCGGCGTACTTCAACTGCTTGCCGAGCTTGCGGCTCCCGCCGCCGGTGTACAGGTCGGTCGTGAACCCGGCGCCGCGCAACTGGACCGCGAGCGCCATCGCGTCGGCGGCCCCGTCCTCGTCCATCACGGTGACGAGCACATCGGGTCCGGTCCGCGTCGTCGCGTCCGCCTCGGCCTGCTCGAGCAGCAGCAGGATGCGCTCCATGCCGAGCGAGCCACCCGTGGCCGGCACGTCGTTGGCCTGGAACATCCCGACGAGCCCGTCGTAGCGACCCCCGGCCGCGATGGTCGCGTCCAGGCCGTCGTGGACGACCTCGAAGACCGGGCCGGTGTAGTAGGTCAGCCCGCGCGCCAGCACGGGCGCGTACGACAGCGTGCCTCCGGGCACCTCGCCGACGAGTTCCAGGACCCGGTCGACCTGTACCAGGCCGTCGCGGCCCCGCTCGGTCGACGCCAACCGCTCGCGGACCGCGCCGGCC
>JAWLFE010000007.1:83666-92029 GCA_041685735.1 Nitriliruptoraceae bacterium | reverse complement strand
CGGCCCGCGCGATGACAGTCCGGAGGGGGTGCCTGACGATCAGGACCGAGATCGACAACGGACCATGGCCCGAAGGATTGCGTTCAGGAGCGGTGAATAGCCGCCGTGTTGTCCCGGATGGCGCCGGGGTCGTGTTAGACCGTGGCGGGGGTGTCGTGGGGCCAGCCGAGCATGTCGAACAGTTTGGCGGTGGGTACGAGCAGTCGGCGGCCGATGCGGATGGTGGGGATCTCGCTTCGGCTGGCGGCGCGGTAGGCGGCGGAGCGGCTGATGCCCTGCAGCCGGGCGGTGGCGGGGATGGTCAGTGTCGGGGGCAGCGCGGCGAGCGAGGCGGGACGGTCGATGGTCGGGTGCATCTGTGCTCCTTGCGGTCGGCTGGAGATGAAGTCCCCCGTCGAACCCGGCTCTGTGACATCCGGGCGGTTGCTGCACGGCCCGGCCGGTCGCTGGCCGACCCGTGAGGTCATCGGGGGTGACGGTGGGTTCCGTGATAGGGAGTTGTCGCCGGGTTTTGCCGGGAGTGACATCCATGCGCTGGTCGCACCGCCGCCAGCCCGTACCGCGCAACCCTCAGACCGATCCTGTGGAGCTTCCTCCTGGAACGGTCCGACACCGCTGACCACGCCCTGAGACACCCAGGAACCCGAGACACGAAAGTGTCGTAATCTTGGCGTTGGACTGCCCTGTGAGGCCGTTTCTGACCCTCGACATGAGGCTGTAACGGTCGCATCCTTCGCCCATGAAGCGGCAACACAGACTGGCACTGGACCAGTGCGGGCGGGCGGCCGGGCGATGTTGAACATCGGGCGGATGGCTCCGGGGCGGGCGGACTACTACCTCACCGCCGTCGCCCGCGGCGACGACCGGGTCGAGGGCTACTACCTCGCCCGCGGTGAGGAGCCGGGCCGCTGGCTCGGCCACGGCGCCGAGCAGCTCGGGCTGTCCGGTGAGGTGACCGGCGAGCAGTTGCGTGCCGTGCTTGACGGGCGTGACCCGACGTCCGGAGCGCAGCTGGCGGCGCATCCGGCACGGAAGGTCCCGGGGTTCGACCACACCTTCCGGGCCCCGAAGTCCGTGTCGCTGCTGTGGGCCCTCGGCGACCAGGCCACTGCGGCTGAGGTCGTCGCCGCACACGACGCGGCGGTCGACGGGGCGATCGGGTATCTGGAACGGGCTGCCGGGTTCACCCGCCGCGGGGCCGGCGGTTCCGAGACGGTCAAGGCCGACAGGTTCGTCGCGGCGGCGTTCCGGCATCGCACCTCGCGGGCGGACGATCCGTTGCTGCACACCCACGTGCTGGTCGCCAACCTCGCCCGCAGGTCGGATGACGGGGTGTTGCGGACGTTGGATTCGCGGAAGCTGTTCGCGCACGCCAAGACTGCCGGGGTCCTCTATCAGGCCCATCTGCGGCACGAGCTCACGGTTCGACTCGGGGTGGCCTGGCAGCCGGTCGTCAACGGCCACGCGGATATCGACGGGGTCGACCGTGAGCTGATCGAGACGTTCTCGCAACGCCGCGCCGCGATCGTCGCCCACATGCAAGACCGGGGTGAGACCTCGGCTGCGGCGGCACAGGCCGCGACGCTGGCCACCCGCCAGGCCAAGGCCGGGCATCCGTCGGAGGCGGAGCTTCGTGATGGCTGGGCGGGTCGTGCCCGCGCGCTCGGCGTCGGGCCCGGGTGGCACGAGACCCTGACCGGCCGTGCCACCTGGGAGCGGCCCGACCCCGATCAGCTGTGGCAACAGCTCGTCGGCGACGAAGGGCTGACCCAGACGGCCTCGTCGTTCACCCGCAGGGATGTCCTGCAGCAACTCGCCGAACGGATGCCTGCCGGCGCGCCGGTCGAGTGGTGCGAACGTGTTGCTGAAGCGTTGCTGACCCACGACACCGACCTGCTCGTCAGCCTCGGGCCCACCCGCGGCAGCCTCACCCAGGTCGACGTCATCCGCCGGGCGGACGGCCGGGTCGTCCCGGCCGATGCCGACGAGCGCCGCTACACGACCAGGGGGCTGTTGCTCACTGAGCAGCGGGCCATCAACCGCAGCCTCACCCGAACCAGATCGAAGTTGGCAGTGGTCAACGAGACGGCGGTCGACGCTGCGCTCAGGCGGCGGACGCTCACCGGGGAGCAGGAGACGATGGTGCGGCGGCTGACCGGCTCGGGCGCCGGCGTTCAGGTGGTGGTCGGCAAGGCCGGGACCGGCAAGACCTACGCGCTGGACGCCGCCCGCGACGCCTGGCAAGCGGCCGGGATCCAGGTCACCGGCGTTGCGCTCGCCGCGCGTACCGCGCTCGAGCTCAGAGAATCCGCCGGGATCCGCTCGAGCGCGCTGGCCCGTCTGCTCGGCCGGCTCGACGACCACCGGTACGACATCTCACCGTTCAAACCCGGATCGGTGCTGGTCTGGACGAGGCCGGGATGATCGGCACCGGCCAGCTCGCCCACCTGCTCGACCACGCCGAGCAGCAACACGTCAAGGTCGTGCTGGTCGGTGACCCGCGGCAGCTGCCCGAGATCGACGCCGGCGGACTGTTCCGCGCCCTGACCACCCGCCTCCCTGCCATCGAGCTCACCGACAACCGGCGGCAACACCTGCAATGGGAACAGGCCGCGCTCGACGAACTGCGCCACGGCAACCCCGACACCGCCCTGCACGCCTACACGAAGCACGGCCGGATCCGGGCCGCCGACACCGCCCAACGGCTCCGTGACCAGCTCGTCGACGACTGGTGGCACACCGCACGCGACAACCTGCCCGGCTCGATCATGATCGCGCTGCGTCGTGACGACGTCGCCGAGCTCAACCACCGCGCCCGCGCCACCATGCTCGCCGCCGGACAGCTCACCGGACCCGTGCTGCAGGTCGGTGACGCCGAGTTCCAGACTGGGGATCGGATCGTCTGCCTGCGCAACAACCGCAAGCTCGGTGTCGTCAACGGCACCCGCACCACCATCACCCGCATCGACCTCACCCGGCGGACCGTCGACACGGTCGACGACCGCGGTGTCCGACGAAAGCTTCCCGCCGACTACCTCGACGCCGGACACCTCGCCCACGGGTACGCGATCACCGGCCACAAAGCCCAAGGCCTGACCTGCGACTACACCTACACGCTCGGCACCGAGACCCTCTACCGCGAATGGGGCTACGTCGCGATGTCCCGCGGACGGATCACCAACCAGCTCTACCACGGACCCGCCGACCACCGCGACGACGACGCCCTATATCACCACGTCCACCTCGGCACCGAACAGACCGCAGACCTCACCAGCCGACTCCGACGCACCCGCGCCGAAGACCCCCTCACCGACAAGCCGGACCCTCTGGCTGTCCGCATCCGATAGCTCGAAGCCTTCCTGGCTCGCCCCGACGTCCAACGCCAACGCGATCTCGACACCGCTCGCGAACAGCTCGTCGTCCGCGTCGGGCAGGATCAGGCCAGCCTCGATGCCCTCGACGCGGAGCTCGCTGACCTGCCCAGAGGCCTACGCGGACTCGCGCGTCGGCAACAGCGTGACGAGCTCAGTCAGCAGCGCCGCTGGCGCCAGACCGCCCTCGACCGGACCGTCGCACGGCTGGCCGAGCTCGACCGGCAAGTGGCCGGGCCCCCGACAGGCACCAGATCCAGGCAGCCAAGGACGAGCTCGCCCGGTTGAGGACCGAGCTCCATGAACGAGCCGAGCGTGCGATCGTCCGATACGAGGCGACATCGCCTCCTTGGCTTGTCGCCGAACTCGGGACCCCGCCCTCCCACCCTGGCTCCCGGGTCCTTTGGAGTGCGGCCGCTTGCGCACTCGAACGCCACCGGCTGCGGTGGGACATCACCGATCCGAACCGACCCTTCGGCAACGAGATCGCCAGCCCCACCCAGTCCGACGACCAGCGACGGGTCCAACAGCACCTCGACGAGACCCGACAACATCTCTACCCACAGCTCCGCCACTCGTGGCGTCGGACGCGAGCGCGGTAGGGTTCGAAATAGAAGGATATTGCCTTATCCTTCTATTTCTACCGGGTTGGATGGAGGGTTCCGGATGCGGTTCACGCGCGGTCGGTACGTGACGCAGCGCCGGTCTGCGGATCCTGGCGCTTTCGGCGGTCGGGCGGCCAAGGCGGGGTTGTCCTACGAGGCGTTCGTGCCGGCCCCGATCGTGGAGATCGAGGTGCGTCTGTCCGGGGTCGCGGCCGCGGACGTGGCTGATGCCGAAGCTGCGCTCATGCGCCTGGCCCACAGCTCGGCGGGGTTCCCGAGTCTCGAGGCGCTGGCCCGACGTCTGTTGCGCTCCGAGGCGATCGCCTCGTCGTGGATCGAGGCGTTGCGGGTGTCGCACCGGCGTCTGGCGGAGGCGGAGCAGGGGGCGCCGGGTGGTCGCTACGACGAGGCGCGGCGGGTGCTGGGCAACGTGCGTGCGCTGGACGCGGCGGTGGACATCGGCGCGCGCAGCGGTTCGGTCTCCGGCGATGACCTGTTGTCCATGCATGGTGCGCTGCTGTCCACCTCCAGCGTGGAGGAGGACCGCGCACGCGCCGGGCAGGTTCGCGATGGGCCGGTGTTCATCGGTGGGACCAACCCGACCAACGCCGAGTACGTGGGCCCTCCCCACGAGGAGGTCGCGGCGTTGCTCGAGGATCTCGTCGGCTTCGTGAACACTAGGCGCGACCTCTCGCCCGTGGTGGTGGCCGCGATCGCGCATGCTCAGTTCGAGTCGATCCACCCGCACCACGACGGCAATGGCCGTGTCGGACGGTGCCTGGTGCACACGCTGCTCCGTCGGGAGACGGCGAGCTCGGTGTTGCCCCCGCTCTCGATCGCGTTCGCACGCCCGGAAGCTCGCTACGTGGAGGGCCTGAACGCGTTCCGCAGCGACGATCTCGATGGGTGGTTGACCGTGTTCGCAACGGCGATCAGCTTCGCGGCGCACGCCACGATCGGGCTCGCGCACGAGGTCGGGCAGCTCCAGCAGTCGTGGCTGGTGCAGCTCGCCGAGGTCCGTGCGAAGTCCGGGTTGCGGGCGCCGCGCGCGGATGCGGGGGTCCTGGCGGCCTTGGAGTCCCTGCCCGACATGCCGGCGTTCCACGCCCGCGATCTCGCCCAGCGGCTCGACCGGTCGTGGCGTGCGGCCCAGGATGCCATCGAGGAGCTCGAGGACGTCGGCATCGTCAAGCAGCTGAGCGCGGGCAAGGGCAACCGGCTCTATGAGGTGCCCGAGATCTTCGCGCTGCTCGACGGCTTCGAACACGATCCCGAGCGCATGGTGGCGATCGGCCGTGCGCGCGGACACCCCGATTCGTGACCACGGCGTGACCACGAACGGGCTGACCGTGGCCAGCACCTGGCGGAACGGGCGAGGACGGGCCAGGTGCGTTTCCGCTGGTCAGCGGCATGATCCGGCACCCAGGACCACCGCACGGGACCCGTCCGGTGCGGTTCGATCCCCTGCCCCCCAGCTACCCGAGCTGCACGTCGGCGGCCTCGGAGGGGCCGTTCGCGGCTCTCGGCACCTTGTCGTGACCACGAGACGCCGTGCAACGTCGGTCAGGGTCGCCGAGGTGGTCACGGTCAGGTTGCGGAGGGCGAGACCGTGGCGGCGTCAAGGTCGCGCGGCCGGTGTCGACCGCTGTCCACAGGTAGTGATGTCAGTACCCTGATCCTTCGGGTGACCAACCATCGATGTCGACGTCATCTCGTCGATCTGGAAGTGCCGAGCCATCGAGGGCGCCGTCTACGACGAGGGAGCTCGCCTAGCCGAGCAGCTGATCACCGAGATGTTCGGGGGTGACGACGCCGACACTGACTGAGTCGGACACGGCAGGTGGGATTCGCCCCGCCGTTCGGACAGCGTCTCGCGGATCGGGCGAGTCCCGGTCTCATCCGGAGAGCGATACCGATGCCGTTGTCCACACGTTCGGACCGCGGATGAGACGCCTGCGATCTCAGGAGATGCCCGGTGGAGGAGCCACGTATGGCCGACGTGTTGATCCGCGCCGTCCCCGACGTCAGACAGTTACGACCGCCGTTCGTCCCGCGCCTCGGTCGATCAGGGTGTTCAGATCGTCGGCGTCGGCGTCGGACGTGATGACGTAGGCGGCCCTCGTTCGCACGGCAGCCTCCGCGACGACGGCGTCCACGGCCGACCCGTCGGTGCCCTGCCGCAGCGCTGCTGCAGCACGCGCATGGGTGAGCGGCAGGTGCTCCTGCACGTCGATCTGTTTGAGGACCTGGTTCGTCGACGCATCACGCGCTCCGCCCGTCAGCGCCTCGACCGTGACCACGGAGGGCACCAGCACCCGGCCAGCACCTGCCCGACGCAGGACCTCCATCACCGCCACCACCTGACGTGGAGGCCGACGCTCAGCCCAGGCGTGCAGGCCGGCGCCATCGAGCACCACGGTCACGCTCACGGCAGACTCACGCCGGCGCGTTCGGCCATCTCCGCTACCTCATCCTCCGAGGGACGGTCCTCGGGATGCGCTTCGTAGATGGCATCGAGTCGCATGCCGACGATCACCGCCTGGAGGGCTTCCTCGAGCGCATGCGTCGTCGCCTCCGACACGCTGTCGATGAGACCGCGGTCAGCCAACCGCCGGAACGCGTCCGCCAGCGGGACAGGAACGGTCACCGACATCGGTTTCGTCGTTGCTCCTCGACGGGCAGCTTCCAGCGCCTCGGACAACTCATCGATCAGTTCCAGGTCCATCGCCACCCCGTCATCGTATGGGCCATACGATACCAGGCGGGAGCAGCCGTCGTGGAGCGGCCAGCATCGGGCCGTGACGGACCGCGCGAACCGCCGGCGGACGTCGATCGCCGTCGATGTCGGAGTGGTGAGTTGTGTCGAGGTTGGATGCGACCGCGTGCAGGAGTGCTTCGAGCGGCGCGCGCTCGTCCGGATCGGGTCCGGCGAACAGTGGGATGCATCCAGCAGTTCCATCTGTGCGCCTGTCACCCCCCAAGGTCGGCTGCGATCTGGGCGCCGTGGTCCACCATCCGGGGGGCGACCGCGGACCGGCCGGTCCGCCCGACGTCAGCGGTCGAGCCACCGGTCGACGAGACCCGGGTGCTCCGCAACCCACGTGGCGACGGCACGCCGCCCTTCACCAGGGGCGGCGTCCTCGAGCGCTACCTGCAGAGAGACCAGCTCCTGTTCATCGAGGCTGAAGGCGGCTAACCATGCGCCGATGTCGGGGTGATCCGTGACGAAGCCGTCGCGAACGAGGACGTCGATGCGCTCCTCCTCACCGAGCGCGCCCATGGGGTCCTCGAGGTTGCGCAACCCGTAGCGGCCGTAGGCCGGGTGGGGCTCCCACAGCGTCACGACGATCGGCCGATCCACCGTGACCGCTCGGTCGAGGGCCGCCAGCATCGCGCTGGTCGACCCGGTGGTCAGCGTGTACTCGCCCTCGAGGCCGTAGGCCGGCAGGACATCATCGCGGGAGACCCGAACGTGGCCGCTGCCTGGCTCGATGCCGACGATCTCCGCACCGAACACCTCACCTTGCCCCGCCAGATCGGCGATCGAGGTGAGTTCGCTGTTGGTCGGCACGGCCCAGGTCAGGCGGGCTCCCTCATACCAGGTGCCCACCACCTCGATGTCGCTGCCATGCTCGGCGAGCTGCGGTGCGTGGGTCTGGGGCAGCCACGCACCGGTCCAGATATCGATCTCGCCCTCGGCGAGCTGCGCGTACAACCCGTCGACGACACTCACCTCTCCGGTGCGGGTGATCCCCCCCGGGGAGGTCGTGTCGATCCGGACGAGGTCGACCTCGTAGCCCTCCGCCTCCAGCAGGAACTCCCACAGCTCGGCGGTCGCCGTGACCTCGGCCCAGGGAAGGACACCGATGCTGATGCGATCGCTGTCGGCTGGAGAGCAGGCGGCCAGCAGCAGTGCCAAGGCTGCGCACAGCGTGAGGTAAGGGCGAGGTCCCCGGGGCGGGCGGTCAGCCACGGCCGTCTCGTTGGTCATCGACGCTCGGCGGGTCGGACAGAGAGCCACCGGTGTCCGGCTCCGCTTGCGCGGCGGGTCCGGCGTCGGCCGCATCCAGAGCGGCGAGATCCCTGGCGTCCGCTGCCAACTCACGCTGATCAGCGGCGAGCCTCTGTCGTGCGTCGTCAAGCTCATCCTGCAGCTCGGCGATCGAGGCCCGGGCACCGTTGATCGCCTCCACCACCGCGAGCGCCGGCGCATCGGGCGCACCATCACCGGAACCGCCGGTCAGCTCGAGTTCATGATGCGCGAGGTCGAGCTCGCGTTCACGCAGCTCCAGTTCGCGTTCACGCAACTGCAGGTCACGGGCCCGGAACTGTTCCTCACGGCGGGGGGGGGGGGGGGGCCGGGGGCGGGGGGGGGGGGGCCCCCCCC
>JAWLFE010000007.1:0-83656 GCA_041685735.1 Nitriliruptoraceae bacterium | reverse complement strand
CCCCGGACCTGGGCCCCCCGGGGGGCCGCGGCCCGCAGCGACGTCGGTGGGAGCCGCGGCCCCGCTGGTGTGGCGGCGCGCGGATACTCCTGCTGCAGTCCCTTCAGCAGCGACCAGGTGGCGACGAGCAGGACCACGAGGAACGGCAGCCCGGTGGAGATCGCCGCCGCCTGCAGCGCCGCGAGCCCGCCGGTCAACAGCAGAGCCGCCGCCACAAGTCCCTCGGTGGCCGCCCAGAACACCCGGGTCTGCACCGGCGTGTGGGTGCTCCCGCCGGAGGTCAGCATGTCCACCACGAAGGAGCCGGAGTCCGAGGAGGTGACGAAGAACAGTGCGACCACCAGGGTGGTGACGACCGAGGTCACCGTCGCGAAGGGGAACTGATCGAGCAGAGCGAACAGCGCGGTGGAGAAGTCCTCCTGCACCCGCACGCCGATGCCGGCCCCAGCCCGTTCCAACTCGAGGGCGGTGTTGCCGAACACGGTGAACCACAGGAAGGACACCATGGTCGGCACGAGCAGCACGCCGAGGATGAACTCGCGGATCGTACGGCCACGGGAGATCCGGGCGATGAACATCCCGACGAAGGGCGACCAGGAGATCCACCACGCCCAGTAGAACAGCGTCCAGTCCGACAACCACGCCCCGCCGCCGTAGGTGCCCGACCACAGCAACGTGTCGACCAGGTTCTGGACGTAGTAGCCGACGTTCTCCACGTAGCCCGACAGCAGCAGGGTGCTCGGGCCGGCCAGGAACACGAAGGCGAGTAACAGGGCCGCGAGCGTGATGTTCACCTGCGAGATCCGCTGGATCCCGCTGTCGAGGCCAGCCGCCACCGACGCGGTCGCCGCAAGCGTGATGATCACGATCAGGATGATCTGGTTGCGGGTGGAGACATCCCAGTTGAACACCGTCGACATGCCGGCGTTGATCTGCATCACCCCGAAACCCAACGAGGTTGCGATGCCGAACACGGTCCCGAGCACCGCCAGTCCGTCGATCGTGTGGCCCAGCCCACCGTGGATCCGTTCCCCGAGCACGGGCTGGAAGAGCGAGCGCATCGTCAGCGGCAGGTCGCGCCGGAACCCGAAGTACGCCAGTCCGAGCCCCAGCACCGCGTAGACCGCCCACGGGCTGAACCCGTAGTGGTGGAAGGTGATGTTCATCGCCTGCTGCGCCGCGGCCTGGGTCTCGGGGGTCGCACCCCGGGGCGGTTCGAGGTAGTGGGTGATCGGCTCGGCGACGCCGTAGTACAACAGGCCGATCCCCATGCCTGCGCTGAACAGCATCGCGAACCACGACAACGTCGAGTAGTCCGGTTCGCTGTCATCTGGACCGAGCTTGATCTTCGCGTAGGGCCCGACGGCGAGGTAGATGCTGAACGCGAGCAGTGCAGCGACACCGCCGATCAACAGCCAGCCGAAGCGTTCGGTGATGAACGTCTGGAGCGGTGTGAAGATGCCGCTGGCGGTCTGCGTGAACACCCCGGCGAAGGCGGCGAACCCGAACGTCAGGACCACGGAGACCGGGAAGACGACCGGGTGGACGTTCCGCCTCAGGAAGTCCAGCAACCGTGACATCCCACGCCGTCCGTCGAGCAACCTGCGTCGACACTACCGGGCTCCGGCAGTCACAGCCCAAGCCCGCCCGGGTCGCGGGGCCTTCTCGCGTGTCGGCGCCCACGTCAGAACGGTCCGGGCTGCTGCTCTCCGCAGCCGCCCGGAGCGGGTTCTGATGTCGAGACGATCGTGGATCAGTGGCGGGGGTTCCATCGGAAGGTGTGTGTGGCAGCGACGGCGAGCACGACGGTGAGGGTTAGCAGGGCCAGCAGGCTGGGTCCCACGGCCGTGGCGCCCGCGACGATGCCGGTGCCGTCGGTGGGTCCTTCCCAGCCGATGCGGACGAGTTCGGTGAGCGCGCCGCCGCCTGTGGCTCGCATCCGCCAGGTGATGTCCCCGAGGGGGACGACTGTGGCCCAGATCCCACCACCGAACAGGGCGGCGAAGATGGGCAGGGCGACCACGGCGGCACCGTCGGTGGTGCGGGCGTAGGCGGCGGCCACGATGGCGGCGGTGCTGCCCGATAGGACGGCGAGCACCGCGGCGAGGAGCAGCCAGACGGGCTGCGCAGGTGGGTGGTCCAGTGCGATCGCGATGGCCGGGAACATCACGGCGAGGCCGGCAGCCAGCAGCAGGGCGCCGGGCAGCAGGGTGCCGGCCAGGATGGCAGTGGGGGCGGCGCCGGAGATCCTCCATCGTTCGAGCAGGTGTTGTTCGCGACGTTGGACCAGGGCCATCACCGACTTGAGGACCAGGGCGGCGCCGGTGAACACCGCGAGCAGGAGGGCTGCGATAGAGGCGGCCAATGGTCCCGGGATGTCCTGGGTGGGCGGGTTGGCCACGAGGTAGGCCGCCGCGACGAGTGGGACGATCACGACGTTGAAGGCAGCGACACGGTCGCGGGCGAGGATGCGCAGCTCGGCGCGTGCCAGGGCGAGCGCGGATGTCATGGTGTGACCTCCTGGGTGGTGTTTCGGACGTCGTGGAAGACCTCGGCCAGGGTCGGCTCGGAGGCGTGCAGTCGTTGCAGGTCGATGCCGTTGGTCTGTGACCACGCCAGCAGGATGCGTAGATCGTGGACCAGGTCGGGGGTGCGCACCTCGACGTGCTGGTGGTCGCGTTGGCGGGTGGTGGTGGCCGGCCCGATGAGGTTCTCGGCCGGCAGGGCGGTGTCGTTGTCAACGGTGAAGCGGATGCGTGCGTGTCGGGTGGCGAGCACGTCGGCGAGGCTGCCGGCGACCACGACCTGGCCTTGGTGCATGATCGCGAGCCGGTCGGCGAGCGCGTCGGCCTCCTCGAGGTAGTGGGTGGTCAGCACCACGGTCGTGCCGGTGTGCAGCAACTGGCGGATCAGTGTCCAGGTGTCGGCGCGGGATCCGGGATCGAGCCCGGCGGTGGGTTCGTCGAGGAACAGCAGTTCGGGGTCGGCGGACAGGGCGGTCGCCAGGTCCAGTCGGCGCCGCTCCCCGCCGGACAGCTGGCCGATGCGTACGTCACGGCGGTGGGCGAGGTCGACGCGGGCCAGCTGCGCATCCACGGGGCGGTGGGTGAGCTGGCCGTTGCCGGCCATCTGCTGCCACAGGCGGAGGAACTCGGCTGGGGTGAGCTCGTCGGGGAGCGCAGACTCCTGCAGCACCACACCGGCCCGGGCGGCAAGGGCCCGACGTTGGTCGGCCGGATCCAGGCCCAGCACGCGGACGCGCCCGGCGTCGGCGGGGCGTCGGCCCTGCAGGACCTCCAGGGTGGTGGTCTTGCCGGCCCCGTTGGTACCGAGCACGGCCAGCAACTCCCCGGGTTCTGCGCGCAGGTCGATGCCTCGCACCGCCTCGAAGTCGCCGTAGGAGCAGCGCAGACCGCGCACCTCGACCGCCGGGTCGTGTTCGGGACGCGAGGAGCGGTCGCCTGTCGTGGTCGTGGCTCCGCTCGCACCCCGGGGGTGGTCGCGGTCACCGGTTCGTGTCGTTGTCATGTGGCCACCGTGGCCATCGAGCATCGATCTCGGTAGTGGCGTCGATCACGAACCGCTGTGCGGATCCCACACGAGAACATGACAGATGTCACCGGCGCGCGTCCCTCAGCTGCGGCATGCTGTGGCCATGCGACGATCGCCACACCCATGAGCCAGGACCGCAGGCCCGCACGCCACGGGGCGGAGAGCGCCGGCTCGGAGCCCGGCGTTCCGATGGATGCCGAGCGTCTCGACCACCGCACCTGGTGGACCACCGTCGGCGTGGCCTACGGCGTCGGTGTCTACCTGGCCGTGTCGATCGCGATCACCGAACGGAACCTCGCCGTTGGACTCGTCGCCGCGACGGGCAGCCTCTGCGCCGCCATCGCGGCGGGGCGTGTGCTGGAACGTGACCTACCCGGACGCGCCGACCACACGACGGGCGACGACAGCTTTCCCGGCGTCCTCGTGGCGGTCGCGGTCCTCGGCGGAGCCGCTGCGGTGGCCGCGGCCCAGTGGACGGACACGGTGATGGGTGCGCTCGCTCCCGGGGTGGCCGTCGCGGGGATCGCGATCCTGCTCCCACCGCAGCGTCGCGTCACGGCCATCGCCGCGGGCATGGCGGCCACGTTCGGCGTCATCGCCGGCGCCCAGCAGATCGCCATCGGCACCATCGACCGGACCCACGCCGCCAACCAGGTCCTGCTCGCGGGCGCGGTGGCCGGGGGCCTGGCCGCCGCACGGTGGTTCTGGCAGCTGGTCCATCGACTGGAGGCGGCCCGGCGGCTCGAGGGCCAGCTCGCTGTCGCCGACGAGCGGTTGCGCTTCGCCGCGGACCTGCACGACATCCAGGGCCACCACCTGCAGGTCATCGCGCTCAAGAGCGAACTCGCCACCCGCCTGGCCGAAGCGGACCCGGCCGCAGCCGCCACCCAGATGGCCGAGGTGCAGGACCACGCCCGCACCGCCCTGGCCGACACCCGCGAGGTCGTCCAGGGCTACCGGCAGACACCGCTGGCCGACGAACTGACCAACGCCACCCGCGTGCTCGAAGCCGCCGGGATCGACGGCCGCCTCGACCCCGGCGTCCTCGACGCTGCTCGGAGCGTCGATGGGCCCGGTCGGCAGCTCCTCGGCGTGGTCGTGCGCGAGGCCACCACCAACATCCTGCGCCACAGCCGCGCCCACCAGGCCCGGCTCACCCTCGACATCGACGGCGGCCACGTCCGACTCGCGATCCGCAACGACGGGGCCACCACCGCCGAGCACCCACCCGGCACCGGGCTGGCAGCCCTCCAACGTCGCCTCGGCGCCGCCGGGGGAACCCTGCAGTGGCAGCACGACAACGGTTGGTTCACCCTCACCGCCCAGGTCCCCGTCCACGACCAGCCAGCATGATCCGACTGCTGCTCGCCGACGACGAGGACCTCATCCGTGGCGCGATGGCTTCGCTCCTCGACCTCGAAGATGACCTGCAGGTCGTGGCCCAGGCCGCGACCACCACCGACGCCGTCGCCCTCACCCGCGAACACCGCCCCGACATCGCGATCCTGGACCTCGAGATGCCCCCCGCCGACGGGCTGCACGCCGCCGAGATCATCCGCGCCGAGCTGCCCACCAAGATCGTGCTGGTCACCCGTCACGCCCGCCCCGGCGTGCTGCGCCGTGCCCTGACCGCCGGCGTGGCCGGGTTCGTGCCCAAGACCACTCCCGCCAGCCAACTCGCCGACATCCTGCGCAACATCGCCGACGGCAACCGTTACGTCGACCCAGACATCGCCGCGTCCGCCCTCACAGAATCCGACTGCCCCCTCACCGAGCGCGAACTCGACGTCCTGCGCGCCGCCCGCACCGGCGACCCCATCCAGACCATCGCCGAACACCTCCACCTCGCACCCGGAACCGTGCGCAACTACCTCTCCTCAGCCATGACCAAACTCGATGTCCCCAGCCGCCACGCCGCCACCCACCGGGCCTGGGAAGAAGGCTGGATCTGACCCCGTACTGCCCCGTCTTGATGATCGGCCTGCAGCCATCGTTCGGAGAAGCTCCATGGATCCCCTCGAGTCTCGTCGTGAGGAACTCGTGGCCCGTGTCGAAGCCGCTACGGAGAAGGATCGCAAGCGCTACGTCGGGTTGGCGGTCGGCGCGCTCCCCGACGGCGTTCAAGCCAAGGTTGGCGTCGGTGTTGCCCGAGCGGAGGGACACGCCGTCGATGGCCGGACATCCTTCCAGATCAGGTGCGAGGTCCGATGCAGGTCGCGCTCGGCTGGCACGTTCGCGGCAATCGAGACGGCTCGGCATGGTGGTGGCACAACGGCCGCACCAGCGGGTTCGCCAGCTTCGTCGGGTTCGACCCCGGGGGCGGGCACCGGCGTGGCCGTGCTCGCCAACACGACACGCGCGGTCGACCGGTTGGGCACGAGCTTGCTCAGGGACATCCACCCGGGGTGAGCCCGACGCCCGCCAGAGCGTCGGCGCAGCCGCATCACGCCCCAGAAGGAGGTGGCCAGGAGATGCGCCCTGCCGAGCGCTCTGCCGTCCGCGAGTCCCCAGCCGGAGGCACGAACGAGTAACGTGGGGGGATCTGTCGGTTCGACAGCGGGTCGGCGCTCCGGCCTCGCACAGGAGCGTCTCGTGAGCACGACCGCATCGCCGCCGGCAGCGGCGCTCGCGCGACGTCTGCAGCGGCTGCTGGAGCGAGCCGTCGACCGTCGGCGGCACGTTCGGCACGCACTGCTCGCGGTCGCGGCCGTTGAAGGTTCCTGGAGCTGGGAGGGCGCGGACGGCGTCCTGGATGCCGACGGGACACCGGCCACCCCCCAGGCCCGCTACCCCATCGCGAGCGTGACCAAGCTCGCGACTGCTGCGGTGGTGATGCGGGCGGTCGAACAGGGTGCGTTGGCGTTGTCCGATCGGCTCGTGGACCTGTTGCCGGCTGACGACACCCGTGGACTGCACGTGCTGGACGGTGTGGATCACACCGCCGACATCACCGTCGAGCATCTGCTCGGTCACACCTCGGGGCTGCCCGACTACTACGACCAGGCACCCCGCGACGGGCGCAGCCCCCAGACCCGGTTGCTCGCCGGCGAGGACGTCCCCTTCCCATTCGAGCAGGTACTGCGGACCGTGCGGGAGGAGCTGACCCCGCACTTCCCGCCGCAGGATCTGCAGGCCCCGAAGACCAAAGCCAGGTACGCCGACACCAACTTCCAGTTGCTCGGGGCCGTCGTGGAGGCCGTCGACACGCGCCCCCTCCGCGAGGTGTTCACCCACGACCTGTTCCTGCCGCTCGGACTCGACGACACCTCCTGCTACCCCGACCGCCCCCGCTCGGGCCGCCCTCCCGAGCCCGATGCGAGCGTGTGGTCGAAGGACGTCGTCCTGCAGCCCGCGGGGATGCTCACCACCCAGGTGCCCGATGGCGGGATGGTCTCCACCGTGGCGGATCAGGTGAGGTTCCTGCGAGCGCTCGTGACCGGCGACGTGTTCGATGACCCTGGAACCTGGGAGCGGATGTGCTCGCGGTGGCAGCGGGTGATGTTCCCGATCGAGTATGGCCTTGGCGTCATGCGCTACGCGCCCTCGAGGTGGATGAACCTGGGCGCGACGGTGCCCGCCGTGGTCGGCCACACCGGCTCGACGGCAACCTGGCTGTTCCATGCCCCATCCCTGGACGTGATCGCTGCTGGCGCGTTCGACGTCGCACAGCCCTCGTTGCCGTTCCGCTTCGTCCCACAGGTGCTGCGGGCGGTGACCAACGCACGTCCTTGACGATCAGGTCCTTCGGTGAAGCACAGCCAGGCAACCCCCGAGGTGGGTCGTTCCCCTGATCCGCGTGCGAGGCGTCTGTGCCCCGTAGCCGACCTGACACGATGCCTGCACAGCCGTCGGTGGGTAGCTTCGGCTAGCGATCGTCCTTCGGCATGGGTGCGAAGCCGGACGCCGCCGATCCGTGCCCGGGCCGTGCGTCGGGTTTCGCTTTGCAGCGAGGGCAGGTCGGCATGTCGGCGTCGCTTGAATGTTGATCCCCTTGCCGTCGGTCGAAAAGGGCCCCTGGCCGTGACCGGTTACGGAGTGTGACCGGAACGGCAATCCTGACCGTGCTGACGGGCAGGGGGAGGGAAGGCTTGACGTGGATGCTTGGGCAGAGATTCGGCGGCTGCATTTCGCCGAGCAGATGTCGATCAAGCGCATCGCCCGCGAGTTGGGCGTCGCGCGCAACGCGGACACCCAGGACGCCGTGGATCGCTCACCGCGATGACAGGTCCACCGGGTCCCCTGATCGACGGGGTCGGGGATCAGCCCTGGGCGGTCCGAGCGGATCCCCGGCCGTCGCCAGCCGTGGCGGCGCGGACGGCCCCGTGCCACCGTCACCGGCCTCGACCCCACCGGCCGCGAGGCCGAAGGGTTGACCTGCGAACCGAACACGCTCGGCCCGAGAGCGTCGGCCCCGCCGGTCCCTCAGGCGGAGAAGCCGAAGCCGCCGCCGGCTCCCGCGAGCTTGCGTTGGACGCGCTCATCCTTCTCGTGGGATGCCTCGCGGAGCTCATCGCGATGCGCGTCCAGCGCCGTCGTGAGCTCGGCATCACCCGCCGCGAGGATGCGCACGGCCAGCAGTCCCGCGTTGTGGGCTCCGCCGACCGCGACCGTGGCGACCGGGATGCCGGTGGGCATCTGCACGATCGACAGCAGTGAGTCCAGTCCGTCGAGGTGGCGCAGGGGGACCGGGACGCCGATGACCGGCAGCGACGTCACCGATGCCAGCATCCCGGGGAGGTGCGCGGCGCCGCCCGCGCCGGCGATCAGTACCTGCAGACCACGGCCTGCCGCTTCCTGTCCGTACGACAGCATCCGCTGCGCGTCGCGGTGCGCCGAGACGACGTGCACCTCGTGGGCGACCTCGAAGCGGTCCAACGCCTCGACGGCTCCCTGCATGACGCCGAGGTCGGAGTCGCTGCCCATGACCACCCCGACACGGAGCGAACCGTCGGGACCGGATGTGGCGATGGCTTCGTTCACGGTGGTCTCCTGGGGTCTGTTTCGGGCCGGCTGGGTGGCAGTGGATCGACGGCCGGCCGGAAAGCGTCGGCTGGCCGACGGGGGGATCGGGGTCAGGGCGTCGGGCCGGCGCCGAGGAGCAGCTCGGTGGCGGTCCAGGCCCGCGCGCGTGCGACCTCCACGTCGTCGCCGAGGACGGTGATGTGACCGAGCTTGCGTCCGGGGCGGGATGTCTTGCCGTACAGGTGGATCTGCGCGTCCGCGATACCGAGCGCGTCGGGCAGGTGCGCCGCGATCCGATCGGGTCCGTCGGGACCGAGCAGGTTGACCAGCGCGGCGACCGGGGTCCGCATCGCCGTGTCGCCGAGCGGCCAGTCGAGGACGGCGCGGAGGTGGTTGTGGAACTGCGAGGTCGTCGAGGCTTCGATGGTCGCGTGGCCGGAGTTGTGTGGTCGCAGCGCAAGCTCGTTGATCGTGAGCTCCCCGCGGGCATCGATGAACAACTCCACCGCGATGATCCCGATCCCGTCGACCGCGTCCGCGACCCGGGAGCCGAGCGCGATGGCCGCAGCGGCGACCTCGTCATCGACCCGGGCCGGCTGGATGAGCTCGACGCAGATCCCGTCCCGCTGCACCGTCTCGACGAGGGGATAGGCGACGTGCTGGCCACCCGGTCGTCGCGCGAGCAGCACCGCCACCTCGATAGCGATGTCGACATGGGTCTCGACCATCCACGCGCCGCCACGCGCCAGCACCTCGGCGGCCGCAGCCTGGCCGCGGACGACCTCGACCCCCCGACCGTCGTAGCCGCCCCGTCGCGCCTTCATCACCACGGGCCAGCCGTGCTCCGCTGCGAACGCGACGACCTGATCGACGTCATCGACCGCTGCGAACGCCGGGACGGGCAGACCGAGCTCGCCCAGGCGCGTTCGGGCATGGAGCTTGTCCTTCGCGTACAGCAGGGCTGCAGCGTGTGGACGGACCGGGTGGCCCGCTGCCACCAGCACCTCGAGGTGTGACTCGTCGACGAGTTCGTGGTCCAGGGTGACGACGTCGACCTCGGCGGCGAACGCGGTCAGCGCATCCAGATCGTCGGGCTCCCCGATCCGGTAGGTGGCACCGGCCAGGACCGCGGGATCCTCCGGGCTGGCGGCCAGGACGTGGAACTCGATACCCAGATCGATCGCGGCGGCATGGGTCATCCGGGCCAGCTGGCCGCCGCCGATCATGCCGACACGGGCCGTCGCGGCGCTCACGCGACGACCGGCTCGAAGCCGGAGCGGCAGGACGGCACGGGGACCTCACGGTGGACGCGGACGGTGCGTGCCGGAGCGTAGCGCTCGACGTCGGCAGACCGACCTCGTGCGCGGGAGACGTGAGGCCGCGTGGCGCCGTTCAGACGCGTCGGGCACCAGCCCTCTACGCTCCAGCCGACGAGGAGCGTGCGCATGAAGGTCGTCACGAGTTTCCCGCGTCCGGTGCGCGAGATCTTCAACACCTGGATCCCGCTGTCCGACGGCACCCGGTTGGCGGCGCGGATCTGGCTGCCCGATGACGCGGAGCAGGACCCGGTCCCGGGGGTCCTGGAGTTCATCCCGTACCGCAAGAACGACCTGACCGCTGATCGAGATGTCCCCCACCACACCTACGTCGCCGGTCACGGGTACGCCTGCGTGCGTGTCGACCTGCGGGGGAGTGGCGAATCCGACGGCGTGCTCACCGACGAGTACCTGCAGGAGGAGCTCGACGATGGTGTCGAGGTGATCCGCTGGATCGCGTCGCAGCCGTGGTGCTCGGGCAAGGTCGGGATCATCGGTATCTCCTGGGGCGGCTTCAATGGCCTGCAGATCGCGGCGCTCCGCCCCCCGGAACTCGGTGCGGTCATCACGTTGTGTTCGACCGATGACCGGTACGCCGACGACATCCATCACATGGGTGGGTGTCTGCTGGGCGACAACCTGTCGTGGGCCTCGACGATGTTCGCCCACAACACCCTGCCACCGGACCCCCGGGTCGTGGGTGATCGCTGGCGCGAGATGTGGCAGGAGCGACTGGAGGGGAGCGGCCTGTGGCTGGCGACGTGGCTGCGCCATCAACGCCGCGACGAGTACTGGCGGCACGGCTCGGTGTGTGAGGACTACGCGGCGATCGAGTGTCCGGTCATGGCCGTCAGCGGCTGGGCCGACGGGTACTCGAACGCGGTGTTCCGACTGCTGGAGAACCTCGAGGTACCACGCAAGGGGCTGATCGGACCCTGGCGTCACCTCTATCCACATCTCGGCCGCCCGGGCCCCGCGATCGGGTTCCTGCAGGAAGAGGTGCGCTGGTGGGACCAGTGGCTCAAGGGTCGGCAGACCGGGATCGCCGACGAGCCGATGCTCACGGTGTGGATGCAGGACAGCGTGCCCCCGACCACCGACTACGAGGTCAGGCCCGGCCGCTACGTCGTCGAGGACGCGTGGCCGACCCCCACCACCGAGGAGCGGGCCTACGGGCTCGCGGCTGGCCGGTTGCTCGACGAGCGGGACCGGGACGATGCCACACCGCTGTCGATCCAGTCGCCGTTGAGTTGTGGGCTGTTCGCCGGGAAATGGTGCTCGTACGGCGCCCCACCGGACCTGCCCCACGACCAGCGGGAGGACGACGGAGGTGCGCTGGTCTTCGAGACCGAGCCACTTGACGATGAGGTGGAGATCCTCGGCGCCCCGGTCGTCGAGTTGGATCTGGAGTCCGACCGACCCGTGGCGATGGTCGCGGTGCGGCTCTCGGACGTCCTGCCGGACGGCCGTGCCACCCGGGTGAGCTACGGCGTCCTGAACCTGACCCATCGGTCGAGCAGCGAGGAACCCGAGCGGCTCGAGCCCGGTGCGCGCTACCAGGTCTCGGTGCGGATGAACGAGATCGCCCAACAGCTCCCCGCGGGGCACCGACTGCGGCTGTCGGTCTCGACGGTGTACTTCCCCCTCGTGTGGCCATCCCCGGAGCCGGTCACGCTCACGATCCATCCCGGTTCGAGCCGCCTGCTCGTCCCGATCCGTCCCCGGCAGCCGGAGGATCGGGACGCTCCGAGCTTCGCGGCCCCCGAAGCCGGTCCGCCGCAGCAGACGACCGTGATCCGGGCGCCGCGTCGCTCGTGGGACGTCGTCCGGGACCTGGTGCGGGACGAGTCCAGGTTGGAGGTCGTCAACGACGAAGGGATCTACCGCATCGATGCCATCGATCTGGAGATCGAGATGCGGACCGAGGAGACCTACACCTCCCGCGCGGATGACTACGACTCCCTGCGGGGCGAGACGTGGTGGCACTGCCGGTTCCGGCGAGGCACCTGGGAGGTGCGCACGGTGACCAGGACCGTGCTCACCTCCGGGGCGGACGAGTTCCGGGTCAAGGCGGAACTCGACGCCTACGAGGGCGACGTCCGGGTCCATTCGCAGAACTGGGACGAACGCATCCCGCGCGACCACGTCTGAGATCGACGTGGCCACCGGCGCCCCGGCAGGCAGGACGTGACCCGCGCGGTTCACTGGCGTATGCTGCCGGTCATGCGGAACGTCGAACTCCTGCTCCTTCGGTGCCGCGGCGAGGTCGGGTAGACCGGCATCCTCGCCGCGGAGTTCTCGCGTCGCCGGTCGCGCCATCACCACCGCAGGAGCGACACCGCCATGACCGACCCCAGCACACCGTCCTGGACCCCGCAGCAACAGCCGTCCGGCCTGCCGGTCCACCGCTACCGGCCGTTCCACGAGCAGATCACGGTCGACCTCCCCGATCGCACGTGGCCGACGAAGCGCATCGAACGCGCCCCCCGATGGGCGGCGGTCGACCTGCGTGACGGCAACCAGGCACTGATCGACCCGATGGACCGCCAGCGCAAGCTCGCCATGTTCGAACTGCTGGTCGAGATGGGGTTCAAGGAGATCGAGGTCGGGTTCCCCGCCGCGAGCCAGACCGACTACGACTTCGTGCGCGACCTGATCGAGAACGACCGGATCCCCGACGACGTCATCATCCAGGTCCTCACCCAGTGCCGCGAGGAGCTGATCGAGCGCACGTTCACCTCGCTCGTCGGTGCCGACCGGGCGATGGTCCACTTCTACAACTCGACGTCGGTCACCCAGCGCCGGGTCGTGTTCGGCCTCGACCGGGCCGGCATCCGCGACATCGCGGTCAACGGTGCCAGGGTCGCGCGCAAGTGTGCCGACGTCATCACGCCGGACACCGACATCCACTGGCAGTACTCCCCGGAGTCCTACACCGGCACGGAGCTGGACTTCGCCGTCGATGTCTGCGCCGCCGTCATGGACGTCATCGAACCGACGGTCGATCGCCCGATCGTGCTGAACCTGCCGGCCACCGTCGAGATGGCGACCCCCAACGTCTATGCCGACTCGATCGAGTGGATGCACCGCAACCTGCCGAACCGCGATGCGGTGGTGCTGTCGCTGCACCCGCACAACGACCGTGGAACCGCGGTCGCCGCCGCGGAGTTCGGCGTGATGGCGGGTGCCGACCGCGTCGAAG
The DNA here is from genome assembly GCA_041685735.1 of Nitriliruptoraceae bacterium. Lineage (GTDB taxonomy): Bacteria > Actinomycetota > Nitriliruptoria > Nitriliruptorales > Nitriliruptoraceae > CSSed11-175R1. Next base: position 70,624 of record JAWLFE010000007.1, on the reverse strand, counting down.
GGTGCCTGTTCGGCAACGGTGAGCGCACCGGGAACGTCTGTCTGATCACGCTCGGCATGAACCTGTTCAGCCAGGGGGTCGATCCGATGATCGACCTGTCCGACCTGGACGCCGTGCGGCGGACCGTGGAGTACGCCAACCAACTGCCGGTGCACGAGCGGCATCCCTGGGGTGGTGACCTGGTCTACACGGCCTTCTCGGGCAGTCACCAGGATGCGATCAAGAAGGGCCTCGAGGCCCTCGAGCGTGACGCGGAAGCACGAGGAGTCCCGCTCCGTGACCACACCTGGGACGTGCCCTACCTCCCGATCGACCCGAAGGACGTCGGGCGCACCTACGAAGCGGTGATCCGCGTCAACTCGCAGTCCGGCAAGGGCGGCGTGGCCTACGTGATGAAGAACGAACACCACCTCGACCTGCCCCGCCGGCTGCAGATCGAGTTCAGCCACGTCGTCCAGGCCCGCACCGACACCGACGGTGGTGAGGTCACCGCGGCCGAGATGTATCGCATCTTCGCCGACGAGTACCTGCCGTCCGATGATGGCCCCTGGGGTCGACTGCGTCTGGTCGGTAGCCGCCTGTCGGCCCGCGACGACGGGATCGACGAGGTGTCCGTCGAGGTGTTGGACCACGGCGAGCCGGTCACCCTCCGGGGGCAGGGCAACGGTCCGATCGCGGGGTTCTGTGACGCCCTCTCGTCGCAGGGCATCGATGTCAAGGTGTTGGACTACGCGGAGCACGCCCTGTCGTCCGGGCGGGACGCCACCGCGGCGTCCTACATCGAGTGCGACATCAACGGGCGGACCCTGTGGGGGGTCGGTATCGACCCGAACATCGTCACCGCGTCGTTCCACGCGATCATCAGCGCGGTGAACCGCGCCACCCGCTGAGGCGCCGTCGGCACAGCCCCTTCGGAAGGCACCAACGTGTCCGTACCTGATCAGTCACCGTCTCTCCGATCCACGGCCGACAGCGGGCGTTCCGCCGGTGGTGCAGATGACGCCGGCGACGTCGCGGTCGTCGTCCTCGCGGCCGGTATGGGTACGAGGTTCCGGTCTGACCTGGCCAAGGTCCTGCACCGGGCCGCGGGGCGCACGCTCGTGCGACACGTGCTCGAGGCGGTCCGGCCACTCGCGGTCGGACAGGTCGTGGTGGTCGTGGGACACCAGGCCGACGAGGTGGCCTCGGAGGTCGAGGCAGCTGGCCTGCCCGGACTGTCCACCGTCACCCAGGTCGAGCAGCGCGGGACCGGCCACGCCGTCCAACAGGCGATGCCGGCGCTCGCTGCGGGCATCCGGCGCGTGCTCATCCTGCCGGGGGACACCCCGCTGCTCACAGCCGACGCGCTCCAGCGGTTGTTCACTGCCGCGAATGGTCAGGTCCCGGCATCGATGTTGACCACGGTCTTCGAGGATCCGACGGGCTACGGCCGGGTCCTGCGGTCCGCCGACGGGTCGGTCGACCGGGTCGTCGAGCAGCGGGATGCGACGCCCGATGAGTTGGAGGTGCACGAGGGCAATGCGGGCATGTACCTCGTCGATCGTGGGTTGTTGGACGCGGCGCTGGTCCGGCTGCGCGACGACAACGCGCAGGGAGAGCTCTACCTGACCGACATCGTGGGCATCCTGCGGGGTGACGGGCACGCGATCGCGCCCGTCGTGGCCCCGGAGACCGTGATCGCCGGTGTCAACGACCGGGCCCAGTTGGCCGCTGCGGCCGGCGTGTTGCGGGAGCGGCACACCGATCACCTCATGCGCGATGTCGGGGTCACCATCGTCGACCCGGTGACCACCCACCTCGATGTCGACGTCGAGGTGGCGCGTGACGCGGTCCTGCTTCCCGGCACGATCCTGGAACGGGGGACGCGCATCGGTGAACGGGCGGTCGTCGGACCCAACTCCCACCTGACGGCCTGTGACGTCGGGGCCGACACGACGGTCCATTCGACCCGGGCCGATGGGGCCGTCATCGGTGAGGGCGCCCAGGTGGGTCCGTTCGCGCACCTGCGTCCCGGTACGCGCCTGGGGGCCGTCACCAAGGTGGGTGCGTACGTGGAGACCAAGAACGCCGAGGTCGGCGACCGCAGCAAGATCCCGCACCTGTCCTACGTCGGCGACACCACGATCGGGACCGGCGTCAACGTCGCGTGCGGGGTCATCACGGTCAACTACGACGGCCGCAACAAGCACCGGACCACGATCGAGGACGATGCGTTCGTCGGCTGCGACACGATGCTGGTCGCCCCCGTCACGATCGGACGCGGTGCCTATACGGCGGCGGGATCGACCATCACCGAGGACGTTCCTCCGGGCTCGCTGGCCATCGCGCGCTCCCGTCAGACCCTCAAGGAGGGATGGGTGGCGAGGCAGACCGAGGGAGCCTGACCGCGGGTGTGTGCCCGTGCTGCGACCGTGGAACGAGGCCGCTATCGTCGCCGTTCCGCCACCCGTTCCGCCGTCGGGATGATCGATGGAAGTCGTCACCAAGAAACGGATGATGATCTTCTCGGGATCATCCAATCCCGAGCTCGCCCGTGAGGTCTCCGACCACCTCGGCATGCGCCTGGGTGAGGTGAAGCTGTCACGGTTCGCCAACGGCGAGCTCTACGCGCGCTACGCCGAGTCCGTCCGCGGAGCCGACGTGTTCGTGCTCCAGTCGCACCTCTCGCTGCCGTCGGGGATGAGCATCAACGACTTCATCGTCGAGCAACTCGTCATGCTCGATGCCCTCAAGCGAGCCTCGGCGAAGCGGACCGTCGCGGTGATCCCGTACTACGGCTACAGCCGATCGGACAAGAAGGCCCTCTCGCGTGAGGCGATCGCAGCCCGGATGATCGCCGACATGTACGAATCGGTCGGCGTCGACCGGATCATGTCCGTCGACCTGCACACCGGACAGATCCAGGGCTTCTTCCACGACCCCTTCGACGCGCTCACCGCCCTGCCGCTGCTCGTCGGTTGGGTACGGGAGCACACCGAAGGTGGCGACCGTGTCATCGTCTCGCCCGATGCGGGACGGGTCCGCCTCACCGAGAAGTTCGCGGGACACGTCGGTGCGCCGATCGCGATCCTCCACAAGCGACGCGACCCCGGGCAGCACAACGTGTCCGTGTCACTGGACGTCATCGGTGACGTCAGCGACAAGACGGCGATCCTGGTCGACGACATGATCGACACCGCCGGGACGATCTGCGGTGCGGCTGAGTTGCTGATGGAGCGAGGGGCCAAGCGTGTCATCGCGCTCGCGACCCACGCGGTGTTCTCCGACCCGGCGGCCGAGCGGCTGCACAACTCCGTGCTGGAGAAGGTGGTGGTGACCAACACCCTGCCGATCCCGGCCGAACGGCGGTTCGACAAGCTGGTCGTGCTGTCGATCGCGCCGATCCTGGCCTCGGCGCTGCGTGCCGTCTTCGAGGATCAGTCGGTCTCCGAGATCTTCCAGGGTGAGAACGTCTGATCGTCACCGTCCACCGGCGCGGGCAGTGACATGAGCAGGGTGGTCCCGGTGGAGCCCGTGTCCACGCTCAGGTCGCCGCCGAGCGCGCGGGTCAGGGTCACTGCGCTGAACAGTCCGATGCCGTGCCCCGCGGACCGGCCGCGCAGCGACGCATCACCGAGGTCGTCCTTCAGCAGCCATTCCGGTAGGTCGGGGCCGTGATCCGGGACCGTGATGATCGCCTGGTCACGGTCGCGTTCACCCGCGACTCGGACCGGACCGTCGGTGTGTTGCAGCGCGTTGCGCACGAGGTTGACGAGCACCCGCTCGATGCTCGGCGCGTGGGTCGACACCACGAGCGGCTCGACGTCGACCTCGACCCGGTCGTTCCCCCCGAGAGCTGCGCAGGCCGCGGCGACCGCCGCGGTCGTCACCTCCTGCAGGTCGGTGCACTCCTGTGGGAGACCGGCCGACGCCGAGGTGTCCAGCAGGCGCTCCATCATGTCCTGGATCCGATGGCTCTGCCGCAGCGCGACCTCTACGATCTCCTGCCGGTCCCACGTGCCATCCGGGTGTGCGTCGAGGGTCTGCAACGCTCCGCCGACGGCCATGACGGCGGCGCGCAGGTCATGGGCGACGGTCTTGACAGAATCGTCGCGGGCCTGCTGTGACCGCTCGGTGCGGTCGAGGTGGTCGCGCAGCAGTAGCTCCGCCCGCACGAGGTCCGCGAGGTCGACCATCGCCTGGTGGTCGACCTCCGTCCAGGTCCGCTGTTCACTGTCGATGCGCAGAAGGACCCGAGGACCTGCCCGTCCGCATCACGGAGTGGGACCCCGAGGTAGGCCACGACCCCGAGCTCGGGGATCGCCAGGTTGTCGTGGACGAGCGGATGCCCGGTCGCATCGTCGACGACGAAGGCGGCATCGTTCCGGACCACGTACTGGCAGAAGGAATGTGACAGCGGGGTCTGTCGCAGTTGATCGAATCTGTCATCGGGTCCGGTGGCTCCGACGAAGTGCTGGGCGTCACCGGTGACGATCGAGACCAGCGCCATCGGGGCCCCGAGCAACTGCGCTGCCAGCCGGCTGGCACGGTCGAGGATCGAGTGGCCGCGCGGTGAACGGCGGGCCCGTGGTCATGGCAGCTTTCCATCGATCGGCCGTCTGGCGCGAAAGGTGGTGGGACGGGGCGTCGAGCGTGGGTGGGGTGCGGGCGCCCCGGTTGCTGCTGCTCCGGACGCAGCGGTAGCATAGCCGCACCGGTCGGTCGCTCCAGGGCGCCGACCATGCCCGCGCCGGCGTGTCCGATCGACGTGTTCGCGCAACGTGTTCGTCCGATCGAGACGTCCCGCCGTCGGGCCTGCTGTCGTCCGGCCGACCACCCAGCACCGAGCCGTGCCAGGTCGTGGGAGACGGTTCTACCGGTGTTGCGGGACCGCCCGTGCACCCCCACCCCGCGTGACATCTCGCCGCCATCTTGCGTGACCGACCCGCGACGGGGACCTTCGCTCCAGGAGTACGAACGTTGTCGAACCAGATCCAACTCACCATCGAGCCGCGTGAGCTGCGCGGCAAGGGCGCCTCCGGGCGTCTGCGCCGTGAGGGCCGTGTCCCGGCGATCATCTACGGCTACCAGGTCGAGCCCACCCCGGTGAGCGTCGATGCGCTGGAGCTCTACCACACCCTGCACACCGAAGCCGGTCGCAACGTGCTGCTCCGGCTGGACATCGACGGCGACACCCACCTGGCCGTGGCTCGTGACCTGCAGACCCACCCGGTCCGGGGTGACTACGTCCACGTCGATCTGCTGGCCGTCAACAAGGACGTCCCGATCAGTGTCGAGGTCCCGGTCCACCTCATCGACGAGGAGGAGGTCGTCGACGACGGCGGCGTACTCAACCAGATCCTCTACACCGTTCCCGTGCTGGTCCGGCCGCTCGATACGCCGAACTCACTGGATCTGTCGGTCGAGGGCATGGAGATCGGTGACGTGCGTCGGGTCGAGGACCTGCGTGCGGTGCTTCCCGCAGGTGCCGAGTTCGACATCGACCCGGAGCGCACCGTCATCACGATGAACGCCCCGATCTCCGAGGAGGAGCTCGAGGCCCTGGAGGACAGCGCCGGGATCGAGGAGGACGAGCCGGAGGTCATCGGCGAAGAGACCGAGGACGCCGATGCGGTCCTGGACGAGGCTGCCGACGCGTCCGACGAGGACTAGCAGCTTCCGGTCCCTTGGGCGTCGTCCACGGGACCGGTGCTGCCGACATCGCTGCTGCACCTCGCAGCCCTGGAGGGGAGTCGTGTCGGACGATCGCTGGTTGGTCGCCGGTCTGGGCAACCCCGAGGCCGAGTACGGCGGCACGCGCCACAACGTCGGTGCGGACGCCGTCCGCACCCTCGCGGCACGTGAACACGTCGAGTTGGCGCGCAACAAGCGCACCCGCTCGGAGGTCGCCGAGGTCAGGGCGGACGGACGGCGCATCGTCCTGGCGATCCCGACGTCGTACATGAACCGGTCCGGTGACCCGATCCAGGCCACGGCGAGCTGGTTCAAGGTCCCGTCGGAGCGTGTGATCGTCTGCCACGACGACCTCGACGTCGACGTCGGCTCGATCCGGGTCAAGCGGGGTGGCGGGCATGCCGGGCACAACGGCCTCAAGGACGTGGACCGTGCGCTCGGCACCCGTGACTACCTCCGGATCCGGATCGGGATCGGCCGGCCCCCCGGTCGCATGCCCGGCCGCGACTTCGTGCTCCGACGCTTCTCGCCGGCGGATCGCGACGTGATCGACGTCGCCCTCCAGCACGTCGGCGATGCGGTCCTGTCGCTTGTGACCGACGGCCTGGAGCCGACCCAGAACCGTTTCCACGCGACCGGCTGACCCGTTCGGGCCGCCCGTGTGCGACCATCGACATCCGTGATGAAGGGATCGATCCGTGAAGGACAGGCTCCGCCAGCTCCGTGACGCGTGGTCGCAGTTGCGGCAGGTCGATGACAAGGCGATCGCCCTGATCCTGCTGGGTGCGACGGCCGGGTTGCTGCTCGGCGTCGGTCTCGGCGCCGTCATCGGGATCTGGGCCATGCCGGTCTTCGGACTGATGTTCGCGGTGCTCGGCGCGCTCATCGTCTTCAACCGTCGGGTGCAGAAGGCGCAGTACAACGCGATCGAGGGCCAGCCGGGCGCTGCTGCGGCCGTGCTGAACATCATGCGCGGACAGTTCTTCCTCACGCCCGCCGTCGCGGTCAACGCCAAGCAGGACATGGTGCACCGGGTCGTCGGGCGGTGCGGGATCGTGCTGGTCGGGGAGGGCTCCAGCCAACGGGTCAAGGGCCTGCTGGCCAAGGAGCGCAAGCGCCTGAAGCGCGTGGTGGGTGACACGACCATCACCTCGATCGTGGTGGGCGACGATGAGGGCCAGGTGGCGCTGAACAAGCTGCAGGGCACCATCACCAAGTTGCCCCGCGAACTGAAGAAGGGTGAGGTGCCCAAGCTCGAACGGCGACTCAAGCCGCTGGATCGGGGCGCCCCGGTACCCAAGGGCATCGATCCGATGGCCGCGGCCAACCGCAAGCGGCCGAAGCCGCGGTGACCGACGTCCCGCCGCCACCGGCGGCCGGTGGGGTCGCGCAGCCACGCTCGGTCGACGACGTCCTCGATCCCGGGCTGGCGTCCGGCGCCCTGGCGCCGTCGCTGCGCCGCGGCCGTGATGTCTGGGACGGCGGCCCAGCTCCGGGCGATGTCGTCGCGTCGCCTGCGGTCCGCCCATACCTGCTGAGCCTGTTGGCCGAGCAGGCCGCGCCGTTGCTGGTCCTGGTCCCCCGGACGTCAGACGCGGAGGCCATCGCGGACGGTCTCGCCGCCTTCCTCGGTGAGGCGCGCGTGGGGATGTTCCCGGCCTGGGAGACGCTGCCTCACGAGCGCCTGTCACCGCAGCCGCGCACGGTGGGTCGACGGCTGGCCGTGCTCGACCGACTGCAGCACCCGGACGAGCACGATGAACCGCTCCTGGCGATCGTGGCACCGGTCCGCGCGGCACTGCAGCCGATGGACCCCCGGCTCGGACAGCAGCGCCCGATCGTCCTCGACCGCTCCTGGGAGGGTTTCGACGCGCTCATCGACGGCTTGGCGGCGCTCGGCTACAGCCGGACCCCGCAGGTGGAGGCCCGCGGAGAGTTCGCGGTGCGCGGCGGCATCATCGATGTGTTCCCGACCGCCGGCGACCACGCGGTGCGGGTCGAGTTCTGGGGCGATGACCTGGAATCGCTGCGGGCCTTCTCCGTCGGTGATCAGCGGTCGACGAACGCGGCCGACGAGGTGGTCATCGACGCGGCGCGGGAACTGGTGCTGGATGACGACCTGCGTGAGCGGGCGCGCACGGCGATCGCGGACTGGCCGCAGCTGACGAGCGAACTCGATCAGCTCGCAGAGGGTCAGGTCTTCGACGGTGCCGAGTCGCTGGTCACGATGCTGACCCCGGAGCCCGCGCTGCTGGTCGACTTCCTCCCCCCGTCCGCCGGGCTCGCCCTGATCGATCCGATGCTGCTGGAGGACCGGGCGACCAAACTGCGTCAGGAGGCCGAGGTCCTGGCGGACACGGCCTGGCAGACGGTCGCCAGCGTCGGAGGCGAGGCCCCGGTCGGTCAGGATGGGTTCGCCCGCCCCGGGGAGTTGCTGGAGCGAGGGCCCCGGTCGGTCTGGCGGCTCGGCGCGTTCGCCTCGGACGGCACCGGCCCCCGGGGTCTGCAGGCGACGCCCTGGACCTCGTTCCGGGGCGACATCGTCACGCTCGCCGAGCGGCTGCAGGGCCTGCTCCGTGACGGCGCCCGTGTCGTGGTCTCGGTCGATGCCGACGGACCGGCTCGCCGCATCGCCGACGTCCTCGCCGAACAGGGCGTGCCCGCATCGGTGTCCGCCAGCCTGCCCGCCGATCCCCCCGGCGCCAGGGTCGAGATCGCGGTCAGCCCCCTGCGCACCGGGTTCCTCTCCGATGACCTCGACCTCGCCGTGCTCGGGACGTGGGATGTCTTCGGTCCGCGCCGACGCCGCGCCAGCCGCCGCATGGGGACCCGCACGACGGCGGCGGACGCGGTGTTGCAGTTGGCCGAAGGCGACGCCGTCGTCCACCACACCCACGGGGTCGGGCGCTACCGCGGCATGGTCACCCGTGAGTTCCCGGGCATGGACGGCCGCACCGCCAAGCGCGATTACGTGCTGCTCGAGTACGCCGACGGCGACACGCTCTACGTGCCGTCCGACCAGGTCGACGCGATCGCCCGTTACCAGGGCGGCGAGACGCCCTCGGTCATGAGCCTCGGTGGTGCGCAGTGGGAACGGGCCAAGAACCGGGTACGCAAGGCGGTCCGGGACATCGCCGCGGACCTCATCCGGCTGTATACGGCCCGGATGCACTCGCAGGGGACGGCCTTCAGCCCGGACGGTGCGATGCAGGCGGAACTCGAGGACTCCTTCGCACACGTCGAGACCACCGATCAGTTGACCGTCGCCGACGAGATCAAGCAGGACATGGAGGCGCCGCTGCCGATGGATCGACTGTTGGCCGGTGACGTCGGGTTCGGCAAGACCGAGGTCGCGATCCGCGCCGCCGGCAAGGCGGTGTTCGACGGCTACCAGGTCGCGGTGCTCGTGCCCACCACGATCCTCGCGCAGCAGCACCTGGAGACCTTCCGTGAACGTTTCTCCGGCTTCCCGGTCATGGTCGAGGAGCTCAGCCGGTTCGTGACCGACAAGGACCGCCGGCAGACGCTCGCCGGCCTGGCCGCCGGCACGGTCGACGTCGTGATCGGCACCCACGCGCTGCTCGCCAAGAGCGTCGAGTGGAAGAACCTCGGCCTCGTGATCGTCGATGAGGAGCAACGCTTCGGTGTCGCGCAGAAGGAGCGCTTGAAGGAGCTGCGCACCTCGGTCGACGTCCTGTCGATGTCCGCCACCCCGATCCCGCGCACCCTGGAGATGGCGGTCTCCGGGATCCGTGACCTGTCGACGATCGAGACCCCGCCGGAGGACCGGCAACCGGTGATGACCTCGGTGCAGCCGTTCGACGAGGCGCAGGTCGCGTTGGCCATCCGTCGCGAACTCCTGCGTGACGGACAGGTCTACTACGTCCACAACCAGGTCAGCTCGATCCACCGGGTGGCCGCCGGGATCGCGGAACTGGTACCCGATGCGAGGGTCGAGGTCGCTCATGGCCAGATGGACGAACGGCAACTCGAACGGATCATGGTGCGGTTCTGGGAGCACGAGTTCGACGTGCTCGTCTGCACCACCATCATCGAATCCGGACTGGATGTCTCCAACGCGAACACGCTCATCATCGAGCGCGCGGACCTGCTCGGCCTCGCCCAACTGCACCAGCTGCGAGGTCGCGTCGGACGGTCCGCGGAGCGTGGCTACGCCTACCTGCTCTTCCCCGAGGGTGCCTCGATCACCGAGCCGGCCTACGAGCGCCTCAAGACGCTCGCCGAGCACACCCGCCTGGGGTCCGGTCTTGCGATCGCGATGCGCGACCTCGAGCTCCGGGGCGCCGGCAACGTCGTCGGCGCGGAGCAGTCCGGGCACGTGGCCGCGGTCGGCTTCGACATGTACTCCCAGTTGCTCAAGGAGGAGGTCGCGGAGCTCACCGGGCAGCCGGCCGAGGAGCAGGTGGACATCAAACTGGAACTGCCGGTCGATGCCCACCTGCCGCATGACTACGTCGAGGATGCGACCCAGCGCCTCGAGCTCTACAAGCGCATCTCCGCGGTGCGGGATGCCGGCGGCGTCAAGGAGGTCCGTGCGGAGCTGACCGACCGGTTCGGCCCGTTGCCCGAACCGGCGGAGCGCCTGGTGACCATCGCGGCGCTGAAGGCGGCCCTGCGGCGCTGGGGGGTGACCGAGGTCACGCTGACGCCCCGTGATCAGCTTCGCATCGCGCCCGTGGATCTCAAGGACTCGCAGCTCGTCCGGATCGAGCGGCGCTTCCCGAAGGCGGTGCTCAAACGTGAGCAGCAGGTCCTGCTCATCCCGCTGCCTCGGCCCAAGCCCGATGACCTGGTTGCGTGGGTGGCGGGAACGGTGCGCGAGCTGTTCGCCGCGCCGAAACGTTGACTGCTGTCCGGCCGATGCGTACTTGACATCGTCCTCCCGGTCTGTTGACCTCTGCTCCGACGCAGGTGCATGGGGCACTGCGTGGTGGCTGGACGCGATCCGTCCGGTCAGCCAGGTCTGACCGGGGAGTCAACGATCGTGAGCGATCCGTCCAAGGGGAACTTCAAGACCGCCGTCGGCCTCTTGCGCCGCACCACACCGTTCCTGCTGCTGGGTGCGCTGATCTACGGGGGGTTCTTCCTCGCGATCGCACTGTGGCTCGGGATCTTCGGCGGGTTGGCCTACGTCTTTGCTGAACGCGTCGAGGTCCTGTCGCTGATCTTCATCTTCATCGCGATCATCGGGCCCTTCGCGGTCATGGGCCTGATGCGCCGCTACGTGCTCTACCTGCTGCAGGGCGCGCACATCGCCGTGGTGACCCAGATGGTCCTCGGCCGCGACCTGCCTGACGGCAAGGGGCAGGTCGAGTACGGACGTGGTGTCGTCAAGGAACGGTTCCGTGACGTCAGCATCCTGTTCGCCCTGGACCGGATGATCGATCGGACCGTCCGACGTTTCACCCGTCGGTTCGTCCGGCTCGTCGACATGCTGCCCCTCGGCGGCGCGGTCAGCAGCATCGCGCAGATCGGTGCATCGATCATCAACCGGTCGCTGTCCTACGTGGACGAGGCCATCCTCTCCTACGCCGTTGCGAAGGAGTCGCCCAACGTCTGGCAGAGCGCCCGCCACGGCACGATCCTGTACGCCCAGGCCTACAAGCCGGTCCTGGGATCGGCCGTCCGGATCTGGTTGCTCGGCAGGCTGTTCTTCCTCGGCATGTTGCTCATCGTCGGTATCCCGGGGGTGGCCCTGCTCTTCGCGTTCAACGAGATCTGGTTCCAGGTCGTCGTGATCGTCGGGACCCTGATCCTCGCGTCGCTGGCGAACCGCATGATCTTCGAGCCCTTCGCGATGATCTACACGGTCGTCACCTACCACCGCGCGATCGATGGGCTCGAGGTCAACGCGGTCTGGGACCAGCGGCTGCAGTCGGTGTCGAACAGCTTCAAGAAGATGGTCGGCAAGGCCCAGGAACATGCGGGTGGGACCGCCGATCCGCTGGACCACGCGCCGGTGCCGCAACAGGCGATCGAGGGCGGTCACGTCGACGCTGGTGCGCAGGCGGGCGCGGCAGCGTTGCACGCCGGTGGCCAGGCCTTCCAGCAGCCCGTGGCGTCACCGCAGGCGTCCGGAGGCAACCCGTTCGCCGGCATGCGCGCGGGCCGTCGCGGTGGTCTCGGTGGGCTGGTCGGCGGCATGGTCTCCCAGGCTGCGGCGGGAGCTGCTCAGAACGACGCGAACCAGCGCCAGCAACCGCCGGCCCAGCAGGCTGCGCCGCCCCCGCCGGCCCAGCAGGCTGCGCCGCCCCCGCCGGCCCAGCAGGCTGCGCCACCCCCGCCGGCCCAGCAGGCTGCGCCACCCCCGCCGGCGCAGCCGGCGCCACCGCCACCATCGGATCAGCAACCGCCCGAGGGCAGCTGATCAGGCGTCTTGGAGTTCCTCGGGCGTCTTGGAGGTCCTCAGGCGTCCTCGAGGTCCTCGAGTTCGACGCCGAGGGTCTCAGGTAGCCACCAGAACCCGATCGCGACGACCGCGACGATCACCCCGATCGTGAACGATGCAGCGACGAACCCACCGGTGAGGTCGGCCAGGAGCCCGAAGGACATCAGTCCCCCCACCGCACCCAGGACGCCGGCGATCGTCTCCCAACCGGCGACGGTGGCGCGGATGCTCGTCGGGACCAGCTCCGCGACCAGCGCGCCGGTTGGTGGCGCGAAGGCGCTGCTGGTGGCCAGCGCCAACAGGTAGCCCACCATCAGGGCGGTCTGCCCGCCCGAGTAGGCCAGTGCGACGGACCCGCCCGTCGCCGCCATCGACACCCCGGCGGTGAGCGTGCGACCGAACCGATCGGCGCCCCACCGTCCGGCGAGGATGCCGACCAGGCCGGCCGGCCCCGCGCCGAGGACCAGCATCGACAACAACAGCGGCGACGCCCCCAGCACCTGCTCGCCGTAGACGAACAGGAAGGTGAAGCCGGGCCCGGTGGCCAGCGCGATGCTCCCGGTCAGCGCCGCCAGCAGGACGACCCGTCCGAGGTAGCGCCGCGGGATCCGGCCGGGGAGGCCGACGGCCGGCACCCGGTCCTCCGCGATCCGCGGTTCACGGATCCGGCGGGCCAACAGAGGTAGCAGCAGCAGGGGGATCACGGCGAGGGCCATGACGATCCGGAACGATGGCTCCCCGGGCAGGACGCCGCGCGTGACCGCGATGATCCCCGCTCCCAGGCCGTAGGCGGCGGCGATCAGCGCCAAGGCTGCTGACCGGTCCCGCGCGCGGGCCTCCTCGGCTGCGACCACCCCCGACAGTGCGTTCACGGTCGACAGTGCCGGTCGCGCCAGCGCCACGAGCGCCACGTACCACCAGAACCCAGGTGCCAGCGCCGCCAGCGTGGTCAACGCCAACCCGATGGTGGCGACGGTCAGGAGCACCGATCGGCGCCCGACCCGATCCGCGAGCGCGGCCGCGGGGAGGCTACCGAGCGATGCCAGACGGATCACGGCGAGCGCGATCCCCACGGTCGTGACGGGCAGTCCGATCTGGGCGAGAGCCTCGTCGCCGGCGGGCTCCCCGAACGCCGCAGCGACGTCACCGATCACCGTCGTGACCGAGAACTGGCCGATCCCGGAGGCCACGGAGAGCACCGAGACCGTCAGGACGGGCGCGGTCAGCCAGACCGGCCGGCCGGACGGTTCGGTGGTGGCCACGCCCTCTCCTTGGTCCGCTGGGACATCCGTTGACGGAGGTGTCGATAATCGTGGCGTCGTGTGTGCGGCACGCGGTGCCGACGGTAGTCGTCGGCGGGTCGGCACCCGCCGCGGAGCGCCACCCGGTCAACCGCCCGGGGTACGGTCCCGCCATGCGACTCATCAGTTGGAACGTGAACTCGATCCGGGCCCGCCTCCCACGGGTTCTCGAGCTGCTGGACCAGCATGCTCCGGATGTCGTCTGCCTCCAGGAAACCAAGGTCGCGTCCAACACCTTCCCCCGCGAGGCGCTCGCCGCGGTCGGCTACCGCGTCGTGGAACACTCGGAGGGGCGGTGGAACGGGGTGGCCCTGCTGGTTCCGGAGACCGCGGAGGTCACCGACGTCTCGACCGGGCTGCCGGGCGAGCCCGATCCCGCGGAGGCCCGGTGGGTCGAGGCGACGGTGGACGGGGTGCGCGCCATCAGCGCGTACGTGCCGAACGGTCGCGAGCCGGACCACCCGATGTTCCAGGCCAAGCTCACGTTCCTCGACGCCGCGAGGAAGCACCTGCAGACGCTGGTCGATGGGGGGCCGACCGTGTTCGCCGGTGACGTGAACGTCGCGCTCGAGGATCGGGATGTCTGGGACGTCGCGGCGTTCGTCGACGCGACCCACGTCACTCCACCGGAGCGCGAGCGACTCGCGGCCCTGATCGAGCTCGGCCTGACCGACGCCTTCCGGCAGGTGGAGCCCGATGGCGAGGGCTTCACCTGGTGGGACTACCGCATGGGGGCGTTCCGTCGTGGCATGGGCATGCGCATCGACTACGCCCTGACCAGTCGCCACCTCGAGGTCGTGGGCTGCCAGGTGGACACCACCTTCCGGCGGGTCAACGACGCCGGCGACAAGCCATCCGACCACGCCCCGCTGGTGGTGGACCTGGACGTCACCGGCTGACCACATGGTGGAGCCCGCCACGGGGGCGGGCTCAACCGATGGGTCGGTGGTGCGGTGGGCTCAGTGCTCGTCGTAGTGGTCGCCGTGCTCGGCGTGGCGGTGACCATCGTGGATGTAGTCCACGTGGCCGTCGTGCTGCAGGGTGTCGTGGCCGCAGTCCGGGCCGTGTGCATGGTCATGTGGGGCGGCGACGACGTGGACGCCGGCCAGGTCGTGCTCATCGACATGGTCGTCGTGCTGGTGATGGGCGTGGCCGTCGTGCAGGTAGTCGACGTGCCCGTCGTGCTCCACCGCAGGGTGACCGCAGTCGGGGCTGTGCGTGTGGATGTGGTCTTCGTGGACGGTGCAGGTGGAACTCATCAGCGGTCCGATGGGAGCGGGTGCAGCGTGCCCATAGCCTAACATCGGAACATCGCGATGTAAAGATATATTACCTGGATCGCGGTGAGGCGGGCGACGATGCCGCCCTCCTCCCGGCCACGGGGATACGCAACGGCAGGGTGCGTGGCGGGGGTCAGTCCACCTCGCCGGCGTGGATGATCGCATCCTCGACGATGTGGGCGACGTGGTTGTCCACCAGGAAGTAGCTCACGGAGCGGCCGTTGCGGTTGCGCTCGACGAGGCGTGCGGCCCGCAGTGTCGCCAGATGCTCCGACACGCGTGGTTGCGGGAGTTCCAGCGCGTCCACGAGTTGGTGGACCGCTCGCTCCCCGGAGGCCAGTTCGCGCACGATGGCGACCCGCGCCGGGTTCGAGAGCGCCCGGAACAGCTCCGTGGTGCGCTCGAGCGCAGCCGGGTCGGCCTCCGTGATCGCCACCTGTGCTTCCTCGCCTGGGGACGGGCAGTCTACGTGCGACCGGTCACGGGGAGGGTCGGGGATGCCGGGGGGCGGGGATCGTCAGGACAGGCGGTGCTGGTCGGGGTCATCGAGCACGACACTGCCATCGCCCAGGACATGGAGGTGGCCGCCGTAGGCGACGGCCAGGTTCTCGGCGGTCAGGACGTCCTCCGGCGGACCTGCGGCAACGATCTCGGTGGCGATCAGGATCACCTGATCCGCCATCCGTGCCGTCCCGACATCGTGGGTGGTCAGGACCACGGCGGTCCCACGCTCCCGCTCGGCCTGCATCACCGAGGTGATCGTCTCCTGCGTGACCAGGTCCAGGCCGGTGATCGGTTCGTCGAGCAGCAGGACATCCGCTTGTTGCGCCAATCCCTGCGCGACGTACGCCCGCTGCCGTTGGCCGCCGGACAGTTCGTGCAGTTGGCGGGTCGTGAGGTCTCCGAGTTGCATGCGCTCGACCGCATCCGCGATCGCCGTCCGGTCCTGCTGCGAGAGCCGCCGGTGCAGCCCCGTGTGCGCATAGGCGCCCATCCGGACGGTCTCGATCACGGTCAGTGGCAACGCCTCGTTCGCGACCGTCGACTGCAGGACGTGCGCGACACGCTGCCGTCCCTGTTTCGGCGGTCGGCCGTGCACCAGCACCCGCCCCTTCGTCGGGGTGACCAGCCCGGAGATCGTGGACAGCAGCGTCGATTTGCCGGAACCGTTCGGGCCGATGATGGCCACGACGCTGCCGGTGTGCAGGTCCACCGTCGCATCCCGGACGGCCTCGATCGGGCCGTAGGCGACGTCGAGGTGGTCGAGACGCACAGCGACGTCACGATCGCCATCGGACCGATCGGGCGCCTGGCGCGCGGTACGAGACGTTCTGGGTGGCGGTTCAGGAACGGTTCCCATTACTCTCCCCGGTGCGGAGTGCAGGACAGTAGCGGCTGGTACGAGCATGGCTGCTCGACACGATGCGTCACCACCCGTTCACCCACGATCGAAGAGTTCGCCGATGTCCCTGTTCAGACAGAAGCATGCCACCACCTCGCTCCCGATGCGGGCCGTCGCACTCATCGCGGTGCTCGGTTTCGCGCTCGCCGCATGCGGGGACGGTGGGAGCGGGTCTGATGAGGCCGAGCCGGACGGAACGTCCGAGGCGGACGCGGAGACCGGAGACACCGAGGACGCCGAGGACCCGGGGGAGCCCGACGAGGTCGAGGACGTCGGGGCGGAGGGTGACGGGCCACACGTAGTCGTCACCACCAGCATCCTCGGCGACATCGTCGCGACGCTGGTCGGCGACGACGGCCGGGTGGACGTGATCATGCCTCCGGGCGCGGACCCCCACGGGTTCCAGGCATCAGCCTCCGACGCGGCCATGATGCGTGAAGCGGACCTCGTGGTCGCCAACGGCCTCGACCTCGAGGAGACCCTGCTCTCGGCGCTCGATGCCGCTGAGGAAGAGGGCGTCCGGGTCTTCACCCTCGCCGACAAGCTCGACCCCATCGACTTCGACCTCGATGGGCCGCACAGCCACGGCGACGAAGACCATGACGACGAGCATGGTGACGATGACGAGCACGGGCATGACGATGAGCACGGTCACGATGACGAAGATGGTCACGATGACGAAGATGGTCACGATGACGAGCAGGGGCACGATGACCAGGACGACGACCACGATCACGGCCCCGAGGATCCGCACGTCTGGTTCGACCCGGTCCGTCTGGCCGAGGGTGTCCAGATGCTCGCAGCCGAACTCGCCGACCTCGACACCCGCCTGGACGCCGCGGAATGGGAGCGTCGCGGGCAGGACTACGCGGCGCAGTTGCTGGAACTCGACGAGGAGATCGCGGAGATCCTCGCCGCGGTCCCGGCCGAGCGCCGGCAGCTCGTCACCAACCACGACGCGCTTGGCTACCTTGCCGCCCGCTACGACTTCGAGGTGTTGGCGACGGTGATCCCGGGTTCATCCACGCAGGCAGAGGCGGACGCAGCCGGCTTCGCGGAGCTCATCGAGACGGTCGAGGACGCCGGTGTACCCGCGGTCTTCGCGGAGAACACCGACACCACGACGCTCGCCGACCAGCTCGCCAGCGAGGTGATCGGTCGCAGCGACCTCGAGGTCGAGGTGGTGCGCATCTACACCGATGCGCTGGGCGAGGACGGCAGCGGCGCCGAGACCTACCCGGGCTTGCTGCGGACCACGGCCACGCTGATCGCTGACGCGCTCCGGTGATCACCACCCTGATCGAGCTGGTCACCGAACCGTTCGCCTTCGCCTTCATGCGCAACGCGCTCTTGGCGGGGGTGCTGACCGTGGTGGCCAGCTCGCTCATCGGCACCTGGGTGGTGATGCGTGGGATGGCCTTCATGGGCGATGCGCTCGCCCATGGCGTCCTCCCGGGCATCGCGATCGCGTTCATCCTCGGGGGCTCGTTGCTGCTCGGTGGTGCGATCAGCGCTGCCGTGATGATCGCGGGGGTGTCGCTGGCCAGTGCCAGGAGCCGGCTGGGTGAGGACACCGCGATCGGGTTGCTGTTCGTCGGGATGCTGGCGGCGGGGGTCGCCATCATCTCGAAGCGTGGGGCCTATGCGGGTGACCTGACGACGATCCTGTTCGGCGACCCGATCGGTGTGACGCGGTCGGATCTGCGCACCACGGCGATCGCCGCCGTGGTCACGATCGTGCTCACGATCGTGCTGTACCGGCCGTTCCTGGCGCTGTCCTTCAGCCGGGACAAGGCCCAGGTGCTCGGCCTCCACCCCCAGCTCGCGCACCTGGCGATGCTCGGTCTGGTCGCCCTGGTCGTGGTCACCTCGTTCCGGACCGTCGGAACGTTGCTGGTGTTCGCCTTCATCGTGGCGCCACCGGCGACGGCAGCGCTGGTGTCGCGTCGGGTCCCCATCATGATGGTGGTGTCGATGGCGATCGGCGCGATCGGCGTCCTCGCCGGCCTGCTGATCAGCTTCCACGCGGGGACGGCCACGGCGCCGACCATCGCCGGGCTGACCGTCGTGGCCTTCTTCCTGACCCTCGCACTCAAGGAGGTCCGGTCCGGCGCGCAGCGCTACCGCCGGGGTCGCTCTCTGGTCACGGCGGGTTGAGTTCGGCGCTGGGTGGCGGGTCGGTGATGATGCGCATCGAGCGTTGCGAGAGGGTGGATCGATGTCGTCCGTGGATGCCGAGCGTGGGTCGACGTGGTCGAGGGTGCATGCGCTGCTGGCCGCCCTCGACGACGCTGAGCTGACCGATCTGCTGCACGGCGCGCGTGAGGTCGGCACGGGGATCGGTGGGAGGACACGCCACGTCGTCGTGGGCGGAACCACCGTGTTCGTGAAGGCGGTGTCGTTGGCCGAGGTGGAGACGCGCGCAGCCAACCTGCGATCGACCGTCAACCACTTCGGGTTGCCGACCTACTGCCAGTACAACGTGGGGTCCCCCGGGGTCAACGCGTGGCGGGAGCTCGAAGCGCTCGAGCGGGCGACGAGGTGGGTCCTCGACGGGGATGCGTCCGGGTTCCCGCTGCTCTACCACTGGCGGCTGCTGCCGGGCGAACCTCCGCCACCTGCGCCCGAGCACGCCGACCTCGATGGAGCCGTGGCCTACTGGCACGGAGCCGAGGGTGTTGCGCGCCGACTGGCCGCCATCCGTTCATCGACAACAGCGCTCGTGCTGTTCCTGGAGTACCTGCCGCAGCAGCTCGACACCTGGCTTCGCGTTCGTCTCCACGCCGGCGGTGCGGCTGCCGTCGCGGCGATGCAGATGGTCGCTGACACCCTGCTCGCCCCGGTGGTCTGGATGAACCAGCACGGGCTGTTCCACTTCGATGGGCACCTCGCCAACCTGCTCACCGACGGCCGCCAGGTGATCGTCAGCGACTTCGGTCTGGCGACCGCCCGCGACTTCGCCCTCGACGACGGTGAGCTGCGCTTCCTGGAGCAGCACCGACTGCACGACCCTGCCTACACGGTCACGAGGTTCATCAACCTCCTGGTGACCGAGCTCACGGGCATCACCGACGTCCCGGCGCGCGACGCCTACATCGCGGAACACGCATCGGTGCGAGGGCCTGGTGGCCTGCCACCTGCGGCCGAGGCCATCGTGCGTCGCTACGCAGCCGTCGCGCAGCTCATCAACGCGGTGTACTGGCAGCTGTTCACCGAGCGCCGCGACATCGAGTTCCCCAGCGCGGAACTCGAGCGGGCCAGCATCCGGTGCGCGCTGCTGCACTGACGTCCCCGGGCCGACCTGAGGCTGGAGGTGGTCGGCTGTGGGCTCACCGATGGCGGCGAGGCGCCGCTCCGACCACGATCAGGTGCAGGTCTCGCAGGTGCCGACCAGTTCGAACCGGTGCGAATCCACCGTGAAGTTCTGCTGGACGCGGGCTTCCTCCGCGGCGCTGGCCAGGGCTTTCTCGATCGTCGGTGGGAGCACCACGTCGTCCAGACGACCGCAGGCGGAACAGACCAGGTGGTGGTGGTGTTCCGAGAGTTCCTCGGTGAGCTCGTAGCGTGCGACATCATCGGTGGACGCGAGACGGTGGACGGCGCCGCACTGTTCGAGGATCGCGAGGTTGCGGTACAGCGAACTCTGCGACTGCGTGGCGCCGCGGTCCATCAGCTCCGGGATCGTCACCGGTCGTTCGGCGGCCTGCAGGAGCTCGACGAGCTGTCGCCGCCCCAGCGTGTACCGCTGGCGCGTCCGACGGAGTTGCTCGTCGACGGTTGCGTGGATGTCGGTAGCCATGCCGCCAGGGTAGGGCACGTTCTCGGAATGGCGCGACACCATGGCGACGCGGTGGTCGGGGCGAGCGATCGGGCGGCGACACCCGCTGGCTAGACTCCTACCGTCGCCGACCCGGTCCGGGTGCCGACTCCCTCCGCTCCCTTGACGCCTCGGAGCCCTTGTGCGTACACCACGCCGCGCGGTCGCGGCCCTGTCCATCCTCGTGCTCATCCTGGTGGGATGTTCCTCGGACGTGCCGGCGTCCGCCGCTGCGACGGTGGACGGCACCGAGATCCCCCGGTCCCAGCTCGAGGAGGCCGTGGCTGACATCACGGATCGGACGGGCAGCATCGACGGGGCGGACGCGGAAGCGCGGACCGACGTCGTCGCACCGATCCAGCGGCAACTGCTCAGCCTGTTCATCCAGGCGGAGATCATCCGCGAGGTGGCAGACGAGCGCGGCATCGAGATCGACGACCAGGCCATCGCGGAGCAGATCGAAGCCGACACGGCCGAGCTCGGCGGCGACGACGGGTTCGCCGAGGTGTTGGCGCAGTCCCAGCTCACCCTGGAGGTCTACCGGGACGTGCTGCTCCCGGCCCAGCAGCGGGTGGAGGCCATCCGGGCATCGCTGCAGGCGGACCTCCCCGATACCGAGGTCCGCACCGCCCGCCACATCCTGGTCGACGATGCGGATGAGGCCCAGGAGATCGTCGACCTCCTGGACGACGGGGCGGACTTCGCAGAGCTCGCCGAGGAACGTTCCCAGGATCCCGGCAGCGGGGCACAGGGTGGTGACCTCGGGCCGGCACCGCGCGGCTCCTACGTCGAGGGATTCGAGGAAGCGGTGTGGGAGTCCGACCTCAACGTCGTGGTCGGCCCGGTGGAGACCGAGTTCGGGTTCCACATCATCGAGGTGACCGACGAATCGGTCCTGTCCGGCGAGGACCAGGATCCGGGGACGCAGGGCCAGGCGCTCGATGCCCAGCTGACGGAGCTGTTGCAGACCTCGTTCGGTGAGGCGGACGTCGAGGTCGATCCGGCGTTCGGTGCCTGGGACAGCGAGCTCGGTGAGGTCGTCGACGAGGCGCCCGCCGGCTCCGGCGACTAGCGGACGATGCCCGCATCCCAGCGTCGGATCGTCCTGGTCGAGACGTCGGCGGCCCTGCCCGGGCTGCTGCCGTTCCAGGCCTGGGACGCCCTGGCTCTCGCTGACGAGGTCCTCGTCCGCGACCGTGAGCGCCACCCGAGCACGCCCTACCTGTACGCAGCCGGCCTGGACCTCGTGACCGTCGAGCCCGCGCCGCTCGGTCGGGGCGACCTCGACCTGACCCGGCCGGGGTCCGCGGACGACCGTCGGTTGGCCAAGGCGCTGCTGGAGCGCGCGCTCGGTGAGGGTGCTCCGGTGTTCCTGCTCGGACCGGAGGACGACGGGCTCGCCAAGGCGTTGGCCGGCATGAGCGCCGAGCCCGACGTCGAGATCGAACTGGTCTTCCTCGCCCCCATCCCGGCCGGGACCGAACTGCTGCGCCTCGTCGAGGTGATGCGCCAGCTCCGGGACCCGCAGACGGGCTGTCCCTGGGACCTGGAGCAGGACCACGCCACGTTGGTGCGCTACCTGCTCGAGGAGACCTACGAACTGGTCGACGCGATCGAGCGGGAGCAGGACGTCGATCTGGTCGAGGAGTTGGGCGATGTCCTGCTGCAGGTCGTGTTCCACGCGCAGGTCGCGCAGGATCGTCGCGCGTTCGGGATCGACGACGTCGCCCGCGGCATCACCGACAAGCTGGTCCGGAGGCATCCGCACGTCTTCGCCGATGGTGACGCTGCCACCGCCGACGATGTCCAGGCCACCTGGGACCAGCAGAAGGCCCGGGAGAAGGGACGCACGGGCCCGTTCGAGGGGGTCCCCGACGCGATGGCCGGCCTCATGCTGGTGGAGACGGTGCAGCGCAAGGCGGGCAAGCGCGGTGTCGCGGCGCCGCAGACCGACGCGCCGGCGGCATCGATCCTGCAGCACCTCACCGAGACGGATGAGGCACAGAGCGACGAGGATCGCGAGGAGGCACTCGGTGCGTTGATCGGCGCGGTCGTGTCCCTCGCGGCATCGCTCGGGGTCGACCCGGAGGCTGCGGCTCGTCGCGCCGCGACCACCTTCCGCCGCCGCGTCGAGCAGGTGTTGCGGCTCGCCGATTCCCGCGGCATCGATCCGCAGGATGTCGATCGTGCGACCGTTCTCGAACTCTGGGAGGCGGCCGACCACGGCGGCTGACGGTGCCTCCCCGGCGCGCTCAGAGCGCACTAACCTCGCCGCAGACGAGACTTGGAGGACACCGGTGGCCCCGCAGCAGTGCCCGGCCTGTGGCCGGTTCCTGAAGAACGACCTGGTGCAGAGCCTGGCTGACGGCGACCAACCGTGTCCACGCTGTGCGGCGACGCTGACCGGGGAGATGTTCGGGGTCGGCGCCACCGATCCTGTCGGGACGCCCCCCACGGCCGAGGCTCGTGGCGACGATGCCAGCGTGCGCCCGCCGGACCTCGCCCCCGAGCAGGTCCGCGACGATGGCGACGTCCTGGCCGGCTGGGATGTCGGTGCCGATGCCGCCGAGATCGCCACCTGGAACCACGATCGGGCGCCGTTCCCGACCGACACCGTCGTGGTCGCGGCCGGCGCCGTGCTCGGCGGCGTGCTCGGCGCGACCGTCCTGCCCTCCCGCCTCAAGGGTGCGGTCATCGGGACGGGCCTCGGGATCGGGGTCGGGGCGGCGGTGCGACAGGTCTGGCGGCTCACGGACTGAGTCGCCGGCACGAGTGATGTTGTAGATGTTGAAGTTGTTGTCAAACCGCATGGTTGTGGCGTAGGGTCACGTGCGGAACGCCCAGCGTGATGGGCCGTTGCTGCTGCCGTGCTCGATCACGAGGGGAACGAGATGGACGTCACCACGATCGAACTGGTGCGAGCACGCGAGATCCTGGACAGCCGCGGCAACCCGACCGTCGAGGTGGAGGTGGGCCTGCTCGACGGCACGCTGAGTCGAGCCGCCGTCCCATCCGGCGCGTCGACCGGTGAGGCAGAAGCCGTCGAACTGCGCGACGGAGACGTGGACCGCTACCTCGGCAAGGGCGTGACCCGGGCGGTCGCCAACGTCAACGACACGATCGCCTCCGCGCTGCTCGGGCTGGACTCGACCCGCCAGCGTGAGATCGACCGCCTGCTCCGCGATCTCGACGGGAGCGACAACAAGGGCAACCTCGGCGCCAACGCGATCCTCGGGGTCTCGATGGCCGTTGCCAAGGCAGCGGCGTCCGCCTCCGGCCTGCCGCTCTACAGCTACCTCGGCGGTCCGAACGCGCACGTGCTGCCGGTGCCGTGCATGAATGTGCTGAACGGCGGCAGTCACGCGGACTCGAACGTGGACTTCCAGGAGTTCATGATCGTGCCCGTGGGCGCGCCGACCTTCCGCGAGGCCCTGCGCATGGGTGCGGAGACCTACCACCACCTCAAGACGGTGCTGAAGGACCGTGGCCTGTCGACCGGACTGGGCGACGAGGGCGGGTTCGCACCCGACCTGGACTCCAACTCGGCGGCCCTCGACCTGCTCATCGACGGCATCGAGGCCGCGGGCTACCGGCCCGGTGACGACGTCGCCATCGCCCTGGACCCCGCCGCCAGCGAGTTCTACCGGGACGGTGCCTACCACCTCGACGGTGAGGGCCGGGTGCTGTCGTCCGAGGAGATGGTGGACCTGTGGGCCGACCTCGTCGACCGCTACCCGATCGTGTCGATCGAGGACGGCCTTGACGAATCCGACTGGGCCGGCTTCACCCTCATGACCGAGCGCCTCGGTGACCGGGTGCAGATCGTCGGCGACGATCTGCTGGTCACCAACCCCGCCTTCGTGCAGCGCGGCATCGACGAGAAGGCCGCCAACAGCGTGCTCGTCAAGGTCAACCAGATCGGCTCACTGACCGAGACCTTCGACGCCGTCGCCCTGGCCCACCGGGCGACCTGGACCACGATGATCAGCCACCGCTCCGGCGAGACCGAGGACGCGATCATCGCCGACATCGCCGTGGCGACCAACGCCGGCCAGATCAAGACCGGTGCGCCCGCCCGGTCCGATCGGGTCGCGAAGTACAACCAACTGCTGCGCATCGAGGAGGAGCTCGGCGACGCCGCTCGGTACGCCGGCGCCGCCGCCTTCACGCAGCGCCGCTAGGAGTTCCCACATGCCCGGTCCGACCCGCCTGACCGATCGCCGCGACCAGCGGCGGGAGGTCCGTACGGCCGGGAAGCGGCGACGTCGAGGTGGCGCGGGCCGTGGCCCGGTCGTTCTCCAGCGTGCCGCGGGCGGGGTGCGGTCGGGCGTCCTTGCGGCGCGACGTGCCATGACCGCGGCGACCAGCGGCGACAAACCGTTGGTCGTCGCGTTGCTGGTCACGGTCGGCCTGGCGATCGTCCTGGTGTCCGGGCCGACGCAGAACTACCTCGATGCACGTGGGCGGGTCGAGGTCCTGCAGATGCAGGCCGACATCCTGGAGGAGGAGAACACCCGGATGCAGCAGCGGGTGGACGACCTCCAGGACGAGGAGACCATCGAGCTGCTGGCCCGCGAACAGCAGGGGTTCATCCGGCCTGGCGAGGTCCCGTACGCGCTCGTCCCCCCGGAGGTCGATCGCCCCCGGATGACCACCTCGCGCGCCGACCCAGAGCCGGCACCGCCCGCGTGGTACGAGCGGGCCTGGGTCCGGGTCCAGGCCATCTTCGGCGGTTCGGATCCGAACTAGCTCGTCGCGTCCGATCCCTGCGCACCGTCGGACGGAGCGTCGTCGCCGGCGGCGATCGTGGCGGCCATCTCCGCCGCGCGTGAGCCGGTCGTGGCGACCGGCCGGCCCGCCGCTCGCGCCGCCAACAGTTCCTCCATCTCCCCGGCGATGCGCTCGTCGTTGTCGGACAGTTCCTCGATGTCGAGGTCCTGGAACCCGAGGACGCCCATGCGCTCGAACGTGCGCTGGACCTCGTCGCCCCACAACCCGATGTCCTTGACCGTCGGCACGACCCGGCTGAACAGGGCCTTGCGGAACTCGGTCATCATCTGGTGCTGGTCCACGTAGGCGCACAGCGCATCGGCGTCGAACCCCAGGTTCTCCCAGACCTCCCGCGCGAGGAACCGGTCACGCAGCAGCTCGGAGGCCTCGATCACGAACTCCTCACGTTCGCGTCGTTCCGGCTCGGTCAGTTCCGCGTAGGCGTCCTTCAGTGCCAGCCGGCCGAACGCGATGTGGCGGGCCTCGTCCTGCATCACGTAGGCGTTGATCGACCGGGCGAGCGGGTCGGTCGTGTAATCCCGGATCATCGAGAACGCAGCGAGCGCGACACCCTCGATCATCACCTGCATGCCGAGGTAGGTGAAGTCCCACCGGGGGTCGCTGATGGTCTGGTCGAGCAGGGAGCGCAGCGCGTCGTTGATCGGGTAGGCGAGCTGGAGCTTGTCGGTCAGGTAGCGCGCGTAGGTCTCGACGTGGCGGGCCTCGTCCATCGTCTGGGTCGCCGCGTAGAACTTGCTGTCGATCTCCGGGACGGTCGACACGATCTTCGCCGAGCAGATCAGCGCACCCTGCTCGCCGTGGAGGAACTGCGAGTTGGTCCAGGCGAGGTAGTGGTGCCGCACGGTGTCCTTGTCCGCCCGCGACAGCCGGCTCCAGGTGTCGGAACCGAAGATCGGCACGACCTCGTCGGGCAGCATCCCCTGGTCGGTCGGATCGATGGTCGGGGACCAGTCGATGCGGTGGGTGGCGTCCCACTGCTTGTCCTTGCCCTTCTGGTACAGGTTGAGCATCCGCTGCCGGCCGCCGTCGTACTCCCAGTCGAACGCGACCGTGGCGCCGACATCGGCCAGTTCCCAGCCCGTCGTCGCGACCGGAACGGTGTAGACGTGTTCCATGGAGCACCCTCCCCGTGGTCCCTGTGGCCGTCGGAGCGCTCCCGCACCCCCGGTGGATCGAGCGTCCCCCGGACCCGATCGCGAGCGTAGCCCCGGGGTTCCCGGCCGCCGCGGGATCGGCGTCGGGCGGCCTGTCAGGCGCGCGGAGCGGGCTCCGGTGTTGCCGCCTCCGTGCGCGCTCCGTACCTTGTCAGGTACATGGGCCGCGATCCGCGGTCCGTTCGCGCCCCGCAAGATCCTCGCACGCCCGGGCCGGGACCGACCTCCGGAACCGAACGTCGCACGCGGGTCCACCACATGCATCTGCCTGCCACTGCCGGTGATGCACCACGAGCACGGGTTGGTAGCTGCGCGGCTGCCTGGCCTCGAGAGGAGTTGATCGAACTGCAAGGAGAGATCGTCAAGGGCAAGGTCGTCCGGCTGGAGGAATACGGCGCGTTCGTCGAGGTACAGACCGAAGACGGAGGCCTGGCCACCGGCCTGGTCCACGTCTCCGAGGTCGATGCCGATTTCGTCGAGAACATCTACGCCTACCTCGCTGAAGGCGACGAGGTCGATGTCAAGGTCCTCGATGTCAAGGAGGACGGCAAGGTCGACCTGTCGATCAAGCGAGCGGACCCCGAGTGGCAGGAGGAGGAGACCCCCCACCTGCGTTCCAAGCTCGACAAGGACTTCAACAAGCGGTTGCGCCGCTTCATGCACAAGTCCCAGATGATCCAGGGTGAGGCGCGCCGCCAGAAGCGCGGCAAGGTGTCGTGACCTCCGCGGACGGGGCCCCCGACCCCGTCCAGGACGGTGGGGACGCCGCCGGGGACGAGCCGGCGGCCGGCCCCCTCACCGATGCGGTCCGGCCCGATCCGCAGGCCTCCTACGAGCAGGCCGGATCGGCACCCGCCGCCGGGCCGCGTGAGCGTGCCATCATCTCCGCGCAGCTCGGTCGTCCTGCGCGGGGTGATCCGGCGGTGGTGCACACCTGCCGGTTCGGGCTCCCGACCGTCGTGCGCGTCGCACCGCGGCTCGAGGACGGCACCCCCTTCCCGACGGTCTTCTGGCTGTCCTGTCCGGTCCTGCGCTCGCGGGTCGGCACGCTGGAGGCCGATCACCACATGGTCGGTCTGAACCAGCGGCTCGAGGACGAGCCGGACCTCGCCGCTGCGTACCGCGACGCCCACGAGCGCTACGTCGCGTTCCGTGATGCACAGGGAGACCCACTCCCGGGCGATCCAGGGGCGGGTGGCATGCCGAAGCACATCAAGTGCCTGCACGTCCATGCCGCCCATCACCTCGCGACCGGGGACAACCCGATCGGTGCGTGGACCGTCGAGCACGCCACGCCGGCTCCGTGTCCCGGACCCTGCGTGTCCGAGGACGAGATACAGGCCTGGACGGAGCCCTAGATGCAGACCGCTGCCCGACCCGACCCCAGGTCCGACCCTCGGTCCGACCCCCGCGCCGCCATCGACGTCGGTTCCAACTCGATCCGGCTGTTGGTCGTCGATGGCGACGGGCACCGGCTGACACGCCAGATGACCATCACCCGGTTGGCGGCCGGTGTCGACGCCACGGGCCGCCTCGACGATGCTGCTCTGCAACGATCCCTGGACACCATCAGCGGGTACCGGGACGTCTGGCGACAGCACGGTGTCACGGACCGGGTCCGCATCGCCGCGACCTCCGCCGTCCGTGACGCTGTCGACCGTGAGCGCTTCTTCGACGGTGTCCGCGCGGCGACCGGCATCGATGCCCAGGTCATCTCGGGCGCTGAGGAGGCGTCGCTGGCCTTCGCCGGTGCCGCCCGAGCCGTGGATGTCGCGGCACCCACGGCCGTGATCGACATCGGTGGTGGGTCGACCGAGTTGATCATCGGCGACGACGACGGCCTTGCGGGCAGTGTGTCGCTGCAGCTCGGGTGCGTCCGACTCACCGAGCGCTGCCTGTTGGCCGATCCGGTCAGCGCCAAGCATCTCGTCGACGCGCAGGCGTTCATCACGGATCGGCTCGACGAGGCCGACGCGCGCCTGGCCGAACAGGGTGTCGCGCTCGCGGATGCGGCTGCCCTGATCGGTGTGGCGGGGACCGCGACGACCCTCGCCGCGCTGCACCTGGGGCTCGATACCTACGAGGCGTCGCGCATCCACGGTGCGCGCATCCCGGCCGATGCCCTCGCGGACCTGAGCTTCCGGCTGGTCTCGTCGACCTCGGCCCAGCGCGCGGAGCTCGGCCCCATGCAGGCCGGTCGCGAGGACGTGATCCACGGTGGTGCCCTCATCCTGACCGCGGTCCTGGCCCGTTACGGTTTCGCCGAGGTCGTCGTCAGCGAAGCCGACAATCTCGACGGGCTGGTCGCATCCCTCGCCTGACCGGCCCGGGCAGGCGCGGTGTGGCTCGATGCCCAGCTGCCGTTGGACGTGGAGATGGAGGAGGCCCGGATGGACCCGCGGTTGCAGCCCGAGGTGTTCTGGGCCCGGCTCCGAGCAGCGCTCGCCGAGGTGCCCGAGGAAGCCAGGACACCGCCCGCGGACGCACGTGTCGGCGCCGTCCTGGTGGTGCTCGAGGACACCGACGAGGGGCCGCGGGTCGTGCTCACGCGTCGTCGCCGCGATCTTCGGTCCCACCCCGGACAGGTCTCGTTCGCCGGCGGACGCCTCGACCCTGGCGAGACGATCCATGATGCAGCGCTTCGTGAGGCGCACGAGGAGGTGGGCCTGCGATCCGACAGCGTCGAGGTGGTCGGATCCGGACCGACCTTCTACATCCCGCCCTCCCGGTTCTGGGTCGTCCCGGTGGTCGCGCGGTGGGTCGCACCGCACCAACTCACGGAGAACCCCTGGGAGGTCGACGAGGTCCTGCGTGTGCCCCTCACCCACCTGCTCGACCCCGACCGCTGGCGTCATGCCCCGTTGTCGCTCCGGGGTTCGACCTGGGCCTGGCAACTCGACGACGACCTGTTGTGGGGAGCGACGGCGGTCGTGATGTCGCTGCTGCTCGACGTCGCGGTCGAGGACTGGAACCGCGGGGCGACCCCGGAATCCCTGGGCGACGACCGGGCGGTGCGTCCGTGGGAATCGGCCCCGTCGTGGCAGCGACGCGCCCGGCTGGAGGGTGACCTGCCGGCCCTCGAGCAGTCGCTGCTCCCCCACGTCACCGCTGACCAGATCCGTCGTGCCCGGGCATGGGCCGATGAGCGTGGCGACGACGCGGTGCGTCGAGCGGAGCACGCCGGCCGGGCCCTGGCCCACACGGTCCGCCGGTTGCGGGGTGGTGACACCGACGGGGTCGTGGTCACGATCCTCGCGGGGCCGTCCAGCAACGGTGCGGGCGGGCTGGCCGCGGCGCGCCTGCTGGCCAGTGCCGGCGCCGAGGTGCAGGTCCTGACCGTCGGGGCGCCGCGCTTCCCGCAACAGACGCACCTGCTGCGTGACGCCGGGGTCCCCGTCCGGGCTGTGGCACCCGACGGGCTGGAGGAGGTGGGGCCGCCCGGCGAGGTCGTCATCGACGCCATGCTCGGCATCGGTGCCGAGCCGCCGTTGCGTGCCCTCCCCGAGGTGGCGGCGACGTGGCTGCGCCGCTATGACGTCCCGGTGATCGGCCTGGACCTGCCGAGTGGGGTGTCGGCCGACATCGGGCTCCAGGGAGCGTGCATCACCGCAGACGTGACCGTGGTGATCGGGCTGCCGACCATGGCGTTGAACGAGGCGATCGTGCAGCCCTACGTCGGGGACACCTACCTCGCCGATGTGGGCCTGCCGCGGGCGGCGTGGGAGGCTGCCGGTGTGACGCTGACGGGACCCTCGCCCTTCTCCAAGGGGCCGCTGGTCCGGCTCACCGCCGAGGGGCGGGCCACGGATGCTGGGACGCCCGATCAGGCCGAGGTCGGCTCGTCGTGACCCGGTGCGGGCGGTGGTGCGGGCGGTGGGATTCGAACCCACGCGGGCTCTCGCCCGGGGAATTTTAAGTTCCCTGCGTCTGCCGACTCCGCCACGCCCGCGGGTCTGCGCGAAGCCTACGCGGGCAGGACCGGCACGGACCGCCGGTCCGCGTCGGTACCGTGCGGGGGCTGCCGCGCCGGAGCGACAGGTGCGCAGTCCCTCGATGTCCCCGCAGCCCGGAGCGCACCTGTGACCGCCACGATGGTCGTCGAACTGGCCACGTTCGTCGCCGGCATCGCGGCACTGGTGGCGATGTTCCTCGGCTACCGGCGCTTCCGGTCCAGCGAGCCGGGGGACCCCGACAACCTGCGCGCCCAGGCCACGGTCTGGACCAGTGCCGGGGTGCTGATCATGACGGGGGCGAACGCGTTGACCATGCTGATCGGCCCCGGGGACCTGCGCGTGCTCCTCGCCGGCCTGCCGCTCGTCGGGGCCTCGGTGTGGTGCTTCGTCAAGGCGTTCCGCCTGCGGAGGCTCGCAGCATGAGGACGACACCAGGTGCCACGGGCCAGGCGCGGGGCGACGACCGTGGACGGGGCTCGCCATGACCGATCGCGTCAGGACGGTCGAACTCGGACAGTTCGAGGATGGCAATGCGATGGCCATCGCCGATGGGCTCGATGCCGCGGAGATCGTCTGGTGGCACAAGAGCCCGGGTCGGTTCACCCGGTTCGTCTCGGCCGCCGACTGGGGGGTGCGCATCTTCGTCGACGAGGCCCGGATCGATGAGGCCCGACGGATCGCCACCGCGGTGCTCGAGGACGGCGCCGAAGGGCCGTGATCCGACCTCGGTCAGCCCGGGCGACCGAAGCCCCGGAGGTCGGAGCGTTGCATGGACCGGATCTCGACCGGCTTGCCGGCCCGTGGGGAGTGCACGATCTGGCCGTCGCCGATGTACATGCCGACGTGGTGCACGCGGGGCGAACCGGCGAACACCAGGTCGCCGGGCTGGAGCTCACCGCGCGAGACGCGCCGGAGGTTGGCGAACTGGCTGGCCGATGTCCGTGGCAGCGTGACCTCGAGTTCGGCGACCTCAACCTGCTGGGCCGCGAGCGTGCGCTCCATCCGGTCGCGCTGCTGCTCGACCCGGGCAGCCTGTGTGACGGCGGCGTCCCGCTGTTCGATCAGGCGGGCTTCGGCGACCTCCAGGGACGCGGCCGTTGCCCCCAGGCTCTCCAGGTCGGTCTGCTGGCTGCTCGCTGGACGCGACGCAGCAACGCGGTGCGCTGACTGGCGTCGCCGGCGGCTCTGGCGGAGAACATCGACGTCAGCTCGATCGTCGGTCCGAGCTTGTGCAGCTGCCGGATGTGCATCGTGGTCGCGTCGGTGAGCAGCACGCGCTCGTGTCGCAACGCGACGAGCCCGGCATCCGCCTCGGCGGCCGCCAGTCGGGCCACCTCGAGGTCCTGCTGCGCCAGGTTGTCGTCGTCGACCGCTCCGTTGAACTCGTCGCTGAGCCGATCGAGCCGCTCTTCCGCGGCTCGGAGATCCGCACGGGCCGTGTCGTTGGTGGGTTGCGCGCCCACATCGGTCCCGGTGACGGCCAGCTCCTCGCCCCGCCCCGGGCGAGGCCCGCCCGTTAGGATCGGGGCCGGTCTCATCGGTCCGGGTCGTGGACCGACCGTCGTCCCAGTTGAGCCGAGGTGTCGTCCGTGCCCATCGATGCGTCCGCAGCCATGCTGGTCAGCCCCCGGCGTGTGGCCGTGCTGGTGTCCGGGAGTGGCTCGAACCTCCAGGCGGTCCTGGACCGGGCTGCCTCGGATCCGGCGTTCGGTGGTGAGGTCGTGGTGGTGGGCGCGGATCGGCCCGACGCCTACGGCCTGGTGCGGGCCGAAGCGGCGGGCGTGCCGACGGTGGTCGAGGCCCTGAGCGACCATCCGGATCGCGCCACCTGGGAGGAGGCGCTGCGATCCGGTCTGCTCGCCCACGACCCCGAGGTGATCGTGCTGGCCGGCTTCATGCGGGTGCTGTCGGGCGCGTTCGTCGGCACGTGGCCGGGTCGGGTCATCAACACCCATCCCTCGCTGCTCCCGGCGTTCCGTGGTGCCAACGCCGTCCGTGATGCCTTGGAGTTCGGGGTCAAGGTCACCGGTTCGACCGTGCACCTGGTCGACGATCAGGTCGACCATGGCCCCATCGTCGCCCAGCAGGCGGTCGAGGTGCATTCCGACGACACCGAGGCCAGCCTCCACGACCGCATCAGAGCGGTCGAGCACGAGCTGTTCCCGGCCTGCATCGGTCTGCTCTGCCAGGATCGCCTGGAGGTCCGCGATCGGACCGTCGTGATCCGTCCGCACCCCGATCATCAGCACCCCGACGATCAGCACCCCGACGATCAGCAGGAGGAGACCCCGTGACCACCGACCAGACGATGCAGGTCCGGCGCGCGTTGATCAGCTGTTTCGACAAGACCGGGGTCGCGGAGCTGGCCGCTGCGCTGGCGGCTGCCGACGTGCAGATCCTCTCGACCGGCTCGACGGCTGGTGTCATCCGGGATGCAGGGATCGAGGTGACCGAGGTCGCCGACGTCACCGGGTTCCCCGAGTGCCTCGACGGGCGGGTCAAGACGCTGCACCCGAGGATCCACGCGGGCATCCTCGCCGACCGGCACGTGGACGAGCACCTCGCACAACTCGATGAGCTGGAGGTTGGACCGATCGACCTGGTGGTGGTCAACCTCTACCCCTTCCAGGACACCGTGGCCGCTGGTGCGACGGAGGCCGACGTCGTGGAGATGATCGACATCGGTGGACCCACCATGGTGCGTGCCGCGGCGAAGAACCACCGGTCGGTCGGCGTCCTGGTCGATCCGGCGGACTACGACGAGGCGCTCGCGCAGATCAGCGAGCACGGGGGTTTGACCGATGACCTGCGCCGTCGATTGGCGAGTACCGCCTTCCAGCACACCGCAGCCTATGACGCGGCCGTCGCCACCTGGTTCCAGCGCGAGCACGCACTCCCCGAGCAGTTGTCGATCGCGCTACCGCGGACCGCGGTGCTGCGGTACGGCGAGAACCCCCACCAGGCGGCCGCCCTGTACACCGACGGTTCCGTCGGCGGGTTGGCAGCGGCGGAGCAGCTCGGGGGCAAGGAGCTCTCGTACAACAACCTCCTGGACACCGACGCGGCCTGGGGTATGGCCATCGACCTCGATGAGCCCTGTGTGGCGATCATCAAGCACACCAACCCCGCCGGGATGGCGGTCGCCGCCGACCTGGCGACCGCGTACGAGCGCGCCCTGGAGGGGGACCCGGTCAGTGCCTTCGGCGGCATCGTGGCAAGCAACCGACCGATCGATGCCGCGACGGCCGAGCGGATCATCGAGGTCTTCACCGAGGTCGTGATCGCGCCGGGGTTCGAGGATGCGGCGCTCGAGGTGCTGCGGACCAAGGCCAACCTACGGATCCTGTCGATGCCCTCGGCGCGACGGCCGCAGGGAGCCTGGCAGATCCGGAGCGTGACCGGCGGACTCCTGGTCCAGGATGCCGATGTCGGTGACGAACCGTGGGACGAGTGGCGGGTGGTCACCTCGGCGCAGCCGGACGAGGCGACGTTGGCCGATCTGCGGTTCGCGTGGACGGTGTGCAAGCACACCAAGTCCAACGCCATCGTGCTCGCGAAGGACCGGCAGCTCGTGGGGGTCGGTGCCGGGCAGATGAGTCGAGTTGACAGTGTCCGTCTGGCGGTCGAGCGATCGGGCGAGCGCCACACCGGTGCGGTGCTGGCCA
The DNA here is from genome assembly GCA_041685735.1 of Nitriliruptoraceae bacterium. Taxonomy (GTDB): domain Bacteria; phylum Actinomycetota; class Nitriliruptoria; order Nitriliruptorales; family Nitriliruptoraceae; genus CSSed11-175R1. Next base: position 37,179 of record JAWLFE010000007.1, on the reverse strand, counting down.
GCGATGCGTTCTTCCCGTTCCGGGACGGCCCGGACGCCGCGGCGGCGGCGGGTGTGGCCGCTATCGTCCAGCCCGGCGGATCGGTGCGTGACGAGGAGGTCATCGCCGCTGCCGACGAACACGGCATCCCGATGGTCTTCACCGCCCGTCGCCACTTCCGCCACTGATCGCGACGATCGCGACACCGAGTCCGAACCGGGTCCGAAGGGGCCCACCACCGACCGGGAGGTTCCGGGATGACCGCACGCGTGCTGGACGGCAAGGCATTGGCAACCGAGGTCCGGGCACGGATCGCGGCCGACGTCGCCGCGCTGACGGCGGAGCACGGGATCGTCCCCGGGCTGGCCGCGGTCCTGGTCGGCGAGGATCCCGCATCCCAGGTCTACGTGGGGATGAAGCATCGCGCCTCGGAAGCCGCAGGGATGGTCTCCCGCCAGATCGTGCTGCCGGACGACACGGCCCAGGAGGGGCTCGAACGGGTCGTGCGCGACCTCAACGAGGACGATGAGATCGACGGCATCCTGGTCCAACTGCCGCTGCCCGATCACCTCGATCCCCGACCGGTCCAGGAGCTGATCACCCCCGACAAGGACGTCGACGCGCTGAACCCGTACACGGCCGGCCGGCTGGCCGTCGGCGACCCGACCTTCCTGTCCTGCACGCCCTACGGCGTGCTGGAGATCCTCGACCACGCCGGTGTCGAGGTGGCCGGCGCGAACGTGGTCATCGTGGGCCGATCCAACCTCGTGGGTCGACCCCTGTCGGTCATGCTCACGCTGAAGGGCCGCGATGCGACCGTGACCCTCGCCCACTCCCGCACGCGTGACCTGGCCGGCGTGTGTCGCCAGGCCGATGTGCTGATCGCGGCCGTGGGTGTCGCCGGGCTCGTGACGGCCGACATGGTGGCGCCCGGCACGGTCGTGATCGATGTCGGCACCAACCGCGGTGATGATGGCAAGCTCATCGGCGACGTCGCGTACGACGAGGTCGCGGAGGTCGCGGAGGCCATCACCCCGGTCCCCGGCGGGGTCGGGCCGATGACGGTCACGATGCTGCTGCAGAACACGCTGGAGGCCGCGCGCGCCCGACGGGGGCTGCCGCGTCGCTGACTAGGCTGATGAGCAACCTCGACGTCGTTGCAGGAGCCACCATGAGCACCCCCGTCCGTGTCGCCATCACCGGAGCCGCCGGCCAGATCGGCTACGCCCTGGTCTTCCGCATCGCCTCGGGCCAGATGTTCGGGCCCGACACGCCGGTGCACCTGCAGATGCTGGAGATCACGCCGGCCCTCGGTGCGCTCGAGGGTGTCGCGATGGAACTCGACGACGGCGCGTTCCCGCTGTTGGCCGGGATGACCCTGACCGACGATGCGGAGGAGGCCTTCGACGGCACGAACGTGGCCTGCCTCGTGGGGGCGAAGCCGCGCGGTCCGGGCATGGAGCGGGCGGACCTGTTGAAGGACAACGGTGCGATCTTCACGGGTCAGGGCCGGGCGCTTGCATCGGCGGGCGCCTCGGACCTGAAGGTCGCGGTCGTCGGCAACCCGGCCAACACCAACGCGCTCATCGCCGCGGCCAACGCCGACGGCGTGCCGACGGACCGGTTCACCGCGATGGTGCGGCTCGACGAGAACCGTGCGAAGAGCCAGCTCGCGAAGAAGGCCGGCGTGCCGGTCGCCGAGGTCACCAACCTGGCTGTCTGGGGCAACCACTCGCCGACGATGGTTCCCGACGTCGACAACGCCCGCCTCGGTGGCCGGCCACTGCCGGAGGTCATCACCGACCGTGCCTGGCTCGAAGGTGAGTTCCTGACGACCGTGCAGCAGCGGGGCAAGGCGATCATCGATGCCCGCGGGTCCTCCTCGGCGGCCTCGGCAGCCAACGCGTTGGTCGATCACGTCGCGAACTGGTGTGGCGGCAAGCCCACCTCCGACGGCGACTGGGTCTCGATGGCCGTCCCCTCGGACGGCTCCTACGGCGTCCCCGACGGCATCATCTCCGGGTTCCCGGTCACCACCGACGGTGCCGGCTCCTACGAGATCGTCCAGGGGCTCGAACTGTCCGAGTTCACCCAGGACAAGCTCAACGCGACCGTCGCGGAGCTCCAGGAGGAGCGCGCCGCGGTCGAGGACATGCTCTGACCGGATCCGATCCCGGCCCCGGCTCGATCAGTCGACGTCCACCTCGGCCAGATGCAACAGGGCGCCGGGGTCGTCCGCGGGCTTGGCGGCCAGCGTCTGGGGGTACTCCGATGGGTCGACCTGTCGGATGCTCATGTCCCCGGTGGGTGTCAGCCCGTTACCGCGGACCGCATCGATGAGTGCCGGTTCCAGCTCCGCGACGACCGCATCCTCGCCACGAGCGACCGTCGCTGAGCTGATCCAGCGCAGCACCGCCACGGACTCCATGCGCATCGCGTACCTCCCGGATCGTGGGGGAGCCTACTCGCCACGCGCCCGGCTGCGGCCGGGCCGGGGGCAGTAGGCTCGCCCGCCGCAGGGCCGGGAGGCACGACCGCGATGCGGTGGGCCCGAGGCAGGGTCGAGGTGGCACCGGGTGGAGACGGAAGGCGTGAACGTGGCCACAACGGCCGTCGACGACGATCCGTCGGTCCGTCACCTGCTCGACCGGCTCGGGGTCATCGAAGCGCGCGTCCATGCCGAGGTGACACGGCGTCGAGCCGATGGCGCCGATCCCGACGACCGATTCCGGGGTCTGTACGTCTCTGACGCGCGGGTCGATCAGCTCTTCGAGACGGGGCCCCTCGAGCCGATCACAGATGATCCCGACACCGCCGCTTGGCTGGTCGAGGCCGAACGAGACGCCGACGAGAACGAGGCTGCCGGTGCCCGGTTACGCCTGCGTGGCCTGCGCCACGCCTTCGGGCTCGATCCGCTGGACGTCGAGCTCCTCCTCGTCGCCCTGGCCCCGGATCTCGACCAGCGTTTCGAGCCCCTGTACGGCTACCTCAACGACGATGTCTCGCTCCGGCGGGCCACGGTCGGGATGGCCCTCCAGCTCTGCGGCGCCTCGATGGCATCCGGGCGGGGACGGGCGCGGCTGGGCTCTGCGGGACCGCTCGTCCGCGCCGGACTGCTCACGATCGAGGCACCCGAGCGACCGATGCTCACCCGTAGCCTGCGTGTCCCGGACCGTGTCGTTGCGCATCTCCTCGGTGATGACACCCCGGATGCGGCACTCAGTGGTTGCGAGGTCGATCCGGTCGGGGTGGCCGATCCGGTTGCGGACCACCTGGCCCGGGCTCTGCAGGCGGGTGCCACCTTCGGCTACCTCGTCGACCATCGCGGTGCGGGCGCCGCTGCCACGGCCGTCGCCGCCCTGACCGCGTCGGATCGGTCCGCCATCACGCTGGACCTGTCGCAGGTCCCGACCGACGCGGACCTCGTCGCGCTGGCGCTCGCGGCTGGTCGCGAGGCCCGTCTGCGGGACGCCGGTCTGGTCGCCGGCCCGGTCGACGTGTTGGTCGACGGTCGCGACGACGGCATCCGGGCCTTCGCGGACACGCAGGGGACCGTCCTGTTGTACGGCGCGGCGGGTTGGGACCCGACCTGGTCGACGGATGTCCCGGTCGTCCTCGCTGCGGAACGGATCAGCGATGAGGTGCAGGCCGACCTGTGGTCGACGGCCCTCGGCGGGGAGTTGGCAGACGGTGTCGATCCGGTCGCGACCACCGCACAGTTCCGGCTGACGCCGGGTCAGATCCGACGTGCTGCGACCGCAGCCAGGCAGCAGGCCCGTGCATCCGGCCGGCCGATCACCGACGCCGACGTGCAACGCGGAGCCCGGTCGCAGAACGCGGCCGGTTTGCAGCGGCTGGCCCGCCGCGTCGAGCCGACGGCGCGCTGGGACGACCTGATCGTTCCCGCTGAGATCGGCGGGCAACTCCGCGAGCTCGCCAGTCGCTGGCGCCATCGCGACCAGGTCCTCGAGGACTGGGCCATGGGACGCGGGGCCGCACGCGGTCGTGGCGTCAGTGCCCTGTTCGCGGGCGGGTCGGGGACCGGCAAGACGCTGGCCAGCGAGGTGATCGCCGGGGAACTCGGGCTCGACCTGTACCTCGTGGATCTGTCGACCGTTGTCGACAAGTACATCGGGGAGACATCCAAGAACCTCGAGCGGATCTTCGACGAGGCCGACCGGGTCAACGGCGTGCTGTTGTTCGACGAAGCCGACGCGCTCTTCGGGAAGCGGTCCGCTGTCTCGGACGCCAAGGATCGGCATGCGAACGTCGAGGTCGCGTTCCTGCTGCAGCGGATGGAGACCTTCGACGGCGTGGCCATCCTGACGACCAACCTGGCGGCCAACCTCGACGATGCCTTCATGCGCCGGTTGGACGCCATCGTCGACTTCCCGAGCCCGGACGAGCACCAACGCCAGCGGTTGTGGCGGGCCAAGCTCCAGCCGGAACTGCCGCAGGCCGACGATGTCGACGTCGAACTGCTCGCCGATCGGTTCCGGATGTCCGGCAGCGAGATCCGCAACGTCGTGGTGAGTGCCGCCTACCGAGCTGCGGACGAGGAACGCCCGGTGACCATGGAGGACCTGGTTCGCGCCACGATCCGTGAACACCGAAAGATCGGCCGGCAGCTGTCCTCAGCTGACCTGGGTGAGTTCCGGTACCTGTTGGAGGCTCCGAGCACATGACGGATCCCGCCTCGCAGGCCAGCGGCTCCCGTCCGTGGCAGGAGCTCGCCGCATGGGCCCTGGTCGGCAGCGGCGGCGGCTCGCTCGTGTCGATCCTGTTCGGTGCCGATCCGTCGATCAGCGTGGTCGTCGCCGTCCTGACGATGGCCGGCGGCGGCTTGACGCTCGCGGTGCTCCGGCGTGCGGCCCCTGGCATCTCGGTCGGTGAGCAACCGTCGTCCGCAGCCCCCGACCCCGACCCCGAGCCCGAACCTGCCCCCGACCCCGAACCCGAGCCGGGGCCGGAACCCGCGCCCGCGCCGGAACCCGAGCCCGAACCGGAGCCCGCGCCGGAACCCGAGCTCGAGTCGGAACCCGAGCCAGCGCCGGAGCCGGAGCCGACGCCGGAGTCCGAGCCGGAACCGGAGCCGGCGCCGGAGCCCGAACCGGAACCCGAGCCCGATCCGGCACCCGAACCCGCGCCGGAACCCGTTCCCGCGCCGCATCGACCGTTCCTGCGCATGGCGCCGACACCGCTCGGCGATCTCGACCCCGCTCAGGTGGGGATCGTGGCCTCGGCGACCGCACAGCGCGTTGTCGGGCAGGCCCAGCCCCCGTACGTCCGCCGTGATGTCGATGCCGCGCTGGACCGGTCACTCCAGCCTGATGCGTTGGCCTCGACCGGTGGCGTCGTGGTCGTCCGCGGGGCCCCCGGATCCGGGACCAGCCGCACGCTCTGGGAGGCCCTGCGGCGTGCGGCCGGCTACCGCACCGTGCTGGTGGTCGAACCTCCACTGCCCGGGGGTGACGATCTGGCTGCGCGACCGCTCGAAGCGCTCGCGGACGCCGTGCCGTCGCTGGACCTCGCAGACCGCGGCCCCGTCATCGTGTGGATCGATGACGCGCACGAGCACCTGGGTCAGGGATTGACGCTGCCGGTGCTGGACCGGTTGGTCAGCCGCTTGCCCGGCTGCATCGTCGCGCTGACCATCTCCGCGCCACGTCTGCGGCTGCCCGACCTGGTGGCGGAACCGGTCGAACGGTGGTTGCGGGCCGCATCCGATGCGCACGATCTGTCGCCGGAGCTCAGCGATGACGAACTCGGGCGTGCCTTCGGACGGTTCCCCGATCAGTCACTCAACCCGCGGCTGCGGTGGTTGCCATCGTGGTTCGGCGCAGCCGATCAACTGCGGGACCGCTACCGCGAGGTCCGCGAGAACGACCCCCTCCTGGCTGCCGTGATCACGGCAGCCGCCACCTGGCACCGGGTCGGCCTGCATGGTCCCGTCCCCGTGGATCTCATCCGGGCCCTGGTCGGACAGACGGCGGCAGGATCGGACGGAGCACCCGACGGGCACCCCGTCGACGAGGCGTTGGACCGGGCCACCGCCGAGGTCGCACCCGACCGGACCCTCCTCGTCCCGGTACCCGGTGCCGGTGAGCCCTCCTACCGGGTCGCGTCGACCGTGGTCGACGAGGTCGCGCTGCTCGAGGGCCCCGTTCCCACGTCGATCTGGCGCACGATCATCGACCGCGTGTCTCCGGAGCAGGTGGTCGTGGTCGGGCGTGCGGCGCTGGCCGCCGAGCGCACCGACCTCGTCGAGCAGGCGTGGGAGCGCGCGCTCGGTTCCTCCGACGATGAGGTCGCGCCCTTGGCGGCGTTCGGCCTCGGGCTGCTCTACGAGCAGCAGGGACACGCGGGCCGCGCCGAGGCGTCCTACCGGCACGCCGTGGAGAGTGGCCATGCCGGCCATGCACCGATGGCGGCGTTCCACCTCGGCGGCGTGCTGGAGGACGTCGAGCGGGTCGGCGAGGCTGAGGTCGCCTACCAGCAGGCGCTGGCGGCCCGGCACGCTGACGCCACTCCGATGGCGGCGTTCAACCTCGGCTGGCTCTACGAACAGCAGCGTCGCACCGAGGAGGCGATCAGCTCCTACGAGCAGGCGGTCGACAGCGGTCATCCGGAAGCCGGACCGATGGCGGCCTACAACCTGGCGTGGCTCCTGGAGCAGCAGCGACGCCGCAAGGAGGCGGAGAACCTGTACCGGGCGGCCATCGCCAGCGGCCACCCGGACATCGGCCCCATGGCGGCGGTCAGCCTCGGGATCCTGTTGGAGCGCCTGCAGCGTGCTCGGGAGGCCCGCAAGCTGTTCGAACGGGTCGTCAACAGCGGCCACGAGGAAGCGGCGGCAGCCGCCAAGCTCCGGTTGCGAGGCCTGCGGCGCAGGTAGCGACCGCGACCGACCGCGGGCGGTTCAGGCGTCGCTGTCCTTGAAGGGCCGCACCGAACCGAGCATCGCCTGGACCAGCCGGAGGTGATCGTCGGCGAGCGGGGTGATCGTCGAGGCGTCGAACTGGACCACGGCGCCCTGCTCCAGATCGACGACGATCAGGGCCATCACCTGTTCGACGGCGTGCGCCGCCCCGTCCGGCCGCCACGAATAGCGCACCAGCCAGGCCGGCATGCCTTCCTGCGCGAACCGCCGGTCGAGGTGTACCTCGGTGTTGTCGTGGCGTTCGGCCAGCATCTCGGGGAGCTCCGTGATGATCTGCTCGAAGCGTTCGGGGGTCGGCGGATCCAGGCGGTCGAGGGTCAACGCAACGTTGGTGCGGAAACCGTGGGCCTCGTCCGCAGAGAACACCGCATCGGCGACCTCATCATCGGTAGTGAACGACCACGCGGTCGGGGCGGCGATATCGATCCCGAGGTCAGGCAGTCCGTAGTACTGCAGGTCGACCATCAGAAGATCCTGATCGGTTCGCCGTCTTCATCGGTCAGGGCGTCGTCCAGTGAGCTGGAGACCCCCGAGAGCCAGGACCCCCAGCGCGAGATCACCCCCCAGAGGCCATCGACGATGGCGACCGTGTCAAGCTCGATCTCGTAGTTCCAGCTGATGCCCCGCCCGTGGCCGGTGAGTTCGATGGTTCCAACAGCGCCGAGGTGGCGGCGTTGCCGGCATCCTGCTGGAGCTGCAGCACCTGGGCGTGGTGGCCGGACGGGGAGGACTCGGCCGGACGCGTGGACCGTCCGGTAGGGGCGATCGACCGTCGTGTTCGACGGTGGGTGTCGTGACGGGCCGTGGGCACGGAACCTCTGCGGGGATGCTGGGGGGGGGCGGCGAACCTAGCTGAGGTCGTCGGTGGGACGGGCTGCGTTCCTCGGCAGGTGCAGGGTGCAGGAGAGACCGAGGTTCCGGTCCGGGACCGAGGCCCGTGACCGGCTCGTTCGACCATGCGGCGAACGCATCGGCAGCACTGCAGAGCGCACGACACGTCGGCCGGGACACGACCACGCAGCAACGTGATGCCTTGGACCCTTAGAGTCCAGCTCAGGTGGACGGAGTCACGGTCGTTTGATCAGGGCGCATGACCGGCCCTCGTCCCAGGAGTTGTCGTGTCGCAGGTGGGTGCCGAGGGTCGGGGGACGAGGCGTGCCAGCATCGCTCCGTCGCATGCGACCATGCGACGAGCGTCGTCGCGTCGTGTGCTGCTCGCTGTCGCGCTCGCCGTCGTGCTGCTGGGCTGTTCGGACGAGGACGAGATCCGCGACGCGGACGGCATGGTTGTCAACCCCGGCGAGATCTCCGTGTTCGAGCTCGAGGTGGGCGACTGCCTCGATCCGGGTGGCGAGGTCAGCGGCGAGATCTCACAGATCGACATCGTCCCCTGCGCCGAGCCGCACACCCAGGAGGTCTTCGGGCTGGTCACCCACCCCGATGACGACTACCCCGGCGCCAGCGAGGTGGCATCGTTCGCCGATGGTGCCTGCCTCACCGAACTCGAATCCTCGCTCGGGCTCACCCTCGATGATGGCGTGTTCTTCAGCTACATGCTGCCCACCTTCGACGGCTGGAACGCCGAGAGCGAGGTCGGGGACCGTCAGATCGTGTGTGTCCTGGTGTTCCCCGACCGTGACGTGGTCAGCGGTTCGGTCGTCGCGGGAACGGCGGACATCGAACGCATGCTGCCCCAGCCGCCGCAGGATCCGGCCGACGACGAGGACGACCCGACCACCTCCGAACAGGAGGGCGCCTAGATGGGCAACCAGGTCGTCAGTGGCGCGATGCTGCAGTGCACCTTCGGTGTGGCTCCCTCGTCGCTGTCCGTCGTTCCGTCCGCGATGGTCAACGCCGGCGGCCCGCCCGCCGCCACGATCATGGACAACGCGCCCATGGTCAACGTCCCACCGTTCGGGATGTGCACCTCCCTGTCGAACCCGACCGTCGCCTCCGCGACGTCGGCTGCCCTCGGGGTCCTGACCCCGATGCCCTGCGTCCCCGTGCTCCCGGCCCCCTGGGCTCCGGGCAGCCCCACGGTGACGATCGGCAACAAGCCCGCGCTGAACGACTCCTGCCTGCTGAACTGTGCCTACGGCGGCGTGATCAAGATCAACGTGCCCGGCCAGTTCACGGTCCAGGTGCCGTGATGCCCCCCGACCCCGACCCTGAACGAGCGCAACCCGAAGATCCAGCAGCATCCCGCAAGGCCCATGCACCAACTACCACTCCTCGGAGGAACGCATGCCCAGTTATCTGACCCCTGGGGTCTACATCGAAGAGGTGCCGTCTGGATCGGCATCGCTGTCCGCCGGAGCGACCGCCATCGCGGCGTTCGTGGGCTTCACGGAGCGGGCGCCGGATGATGACCCGGATGATCCCGACGGCTTGAAGCCGCGCCTGGTCACCAACTGGAACCAGTTCGAAGCGTTGTACGGCGGGTTCGTCCCGGGGGCGATGCTGCCGCACGCGGTCTACGGCTGGTTCCTGAACGGCGGCTCGGTCTGCTACATCGTGCGGGTCCCGCACAACCGCCCCTCCGAGGAGCCCGGTCAACTCGGTCTGCCCGCCGCTGACCGCGCCATCGGCGACGTGCTCGAGTTCGAGTCGATCGGCCCGGCCGACGGCCTGTCCATCGCGATCGACCCGGCGGAGCCCGAGGAAGACGGCGGTGACCCGGTCTTCGACCTCAGCGTCCTGCAGGACGGCGTCGTCGTCGAGAGCTACGCCGGGCTGACCCTGACCGACGGACCGACCAACGTCGTGGACACGGTCACCGAATCCTCCGAGCGTGTGAAGGTCGCCACCAAGGTCGAGATCACCGACGACCTCGACATCACCCTGGCGATGCCCAAGGCCGGCATCTACCCGATCGAGCCGGCCCCGCGCGAGCCCGTCGAGGTCAAGGCGCCGGCCTTCGCCGGTTCCGAGACCAAGCGCCAGGGCATCAACGGCCTGGTCATCGCCGACGACGTCACGATGGTGCTGATCCCCGACCTGATCACCGCCGCCACCAAGGAGGACGGCTCGGTCGACCTCGGGATGTGGAAGTCCGTCCAGACCGCGCTGATCAACCACTGCGAGGGTCAGGCCAACCGCATGGCGGTGCTCGACGCACCTCCGGGCATGGGCGTCCAGGACATCAAGGAGTGGCGCTCGGACGTCGCGATGTACGACTCGGCGTTCGCGGCGCTGTACTACCCCTGGATCAAGGTCGCCAACCCGGTTCCGACCAACGGCGATGACGAGATCCTCATCCCGCCGTCGGGCCACATGGCCGGCCTGTGGGCGCGTGTCGACGAGACCCGTGGGGTCTGGAAGGCGCCGGCGAACGAGGTCATCCGTGGCGTGCTCGACGTCGAGCGGTCCATCACCAAGGCCGAACAGGGGATGCTGAACCCGATCGGGATCAACTGCATCCGTCCCTTCGGCACCCGCGGCATCCGGGTCTGGGGCGCGCGCACACTCTCCTCAGACTCCGACTGGCGCTACATCAACGTGCGGCGCCTGTTCAACATGGTCGAGCAGGCCATCATGGACGGGACCCAGTGGGTGGTGTTCGAGCCCAACGACCAGAAGCTCTGGGCCGGCGTCAAGCGCACCGTCAGCGCGTTCCTGCGGGGACTGTGGCGTGACGGCGCGCTGTTCGGAGCTACCGCTGAACAGGCCTTCTTCGTCAAGTGTGACGAGGACAACAACCCGCCGGACTCGATCGACGAGGGCAAGCTCATCGTCGAGGTCGGGATCGCGCCGGTGAAGCCGGCAGAGTTCGTCATCTTCCGTATCAGCCAGCTGAAGGACAGCGCAGCCTGATCGGATCGCGGACCCCACGCGGTGATCGGCGTGGGGTCCGGGTCGATGACCCCTTCTCGATCACCATGATCATCGCACGACCACAGCCAGGACCCAGGCAGGACCCATCGCAGGACTCGACGAGGACAGGACAGGGACATGGCAGACGAACACGACCAGGAGTATCTCGGCTCACTCTTCGCCCTCGAGGTGGAGGGGGTCGAGATCGGACGCTTCACCGGCGTCACCGGACTCGGCTACAGCGCGGAGGTGGTGACCTTCCAGGACACGACCATCAGCGGCGAGATCGTGACGCGGAAGCGTCCCGGACGCATCACCTACAACGACATCACGCTCAAGCGTGGTCTGACCGACGACAACTCACTCGTCGACTGGTATCAGACCGTGCTCGACGGCGTGGTCGAACGCAAGAACGGCTCGATCGTGATGTTCGACGCCGCCGGCGAGGAGACCGGACGTTGGGATTTCGAGGCCGCGTGGATCAGCTCCTGGTCCGCCTCTGACCTCGATGCCGGCAGCGACGACATCGTGATCGAGGAAGTGACGATCACCCACGAGTACCTCGAACGGAAGTAGGAGCACGACCTACGGAGGTTCGGGCCTGGGGGTCGTTGATGCGACCCCCAGGCCTGCTGCATGCCTGAGGGTGCCCCGCACCGATCGCGAACCGACCACTCGACGACCGACGACGAACGCAGGAGGGCCAGATGGCCGGGTTGCGCACGGAGTTCCCGTTCACGTTGCCCAAGGGTCTCATCGACAGCGACGGGCGGCTCAACCAGAAGGGCACGATGCGCCTGGCGACCGCCCGCGACGAACTCGAGCCCCTCAACGACCCCAAGATCCGGGATGCAGACGACCCGTACCTCTCGGTGATCGTCCTGTCCCGCGTGATCACACAGCTCGGGTCACACAACCGTCTCAGTCCTCGCGATGTCGACGGCCTGTTCGCGGCCGATCTCGCCTACCTGCAGGACGTGTACGCGATCATCAACTACGGCACGCCAGCTGAGGTCCAGCGTTACCTGGATGAGGCGACCGGTGGAGCCACGATCTCCTCGATCCCCCAGGACCCGGGACCAGCCACCGGGGGGAGTCCGGTCAGTGATGCGGCTCGTTCGATGCTGGCCCGTGACGGAACCGCGACACACGATGCGCCCGACGCGCAGGACCAGGACCTCCCCGATGAGCCACCCGTGCGCACCTCACCGAGGCGCGCCCGCATCGAGGAGGTCGGACGGTCCTCGGGGCGGCCGGGATGAAGCGCTACCCAGAGACCGCACTGTGGGACGAGATCGCCTTCCTCGCCTACCACCTGCACTGGAGTTTCGACGAGTTGCTCGACCTCGAACACCGCAACCGCACCCGGATGGTGCGACGGATCGTCGAGTTGGAACGCCGCGGGCGTGACCGTACGACGAGCTCCGCCACCAGCTGACCCGACCCGACCCCCGACCCCGACCCGACCCCCGACCCCGACCCGACCCGACCCCCGACCCCGACCCGACCCGACCCCCGACCCCGACCCCGACGACCTTGACCCGCCAGGAGGTGTGCACCGATGGCCAAGAGCAGCAAGGTGCCCAAGGACCACCTGTTCCAGAGTGGTGGGAGCACCACCGCGTTCTTCCTCGTGGAGGTGGGTGACATCCCGGTCGGGCGGTTCAGCGAGTGCAGTGGGCTCGAGGTCCAGGTCGAGGTCGAGACCTACGAGGAGGGCGGCGTCAACGGTTTCTCCCATCAGCTCCCCGGCCGGATGACCTGGCCGAACCTGGTGCTCAAGCGGGGCATCACGGTCGACAACGGGCTGTTCGACTGGTTCAACGAGAGCGTCGGGACCACGTTCAACGCTGAGGGCAAGGTCGAGCGCAAGACCGTCGACGTCACGATGGTCAGCGCGTCTGGGGAGCGGCTGCGTACCTGGACCCTCTACGACGCCATGCCCGTGAAGTGGAGCGGCCCGAGCTTCGCCAATAGCAGCGACGACGTCGCCTCGGAGCAACTCGAGGTCGCCCACCACGGCTTCTCCGCCGAGACCCTCAAGAAATGAGCCCACCCATGGATGAGCACAACGGCGGCGCGGAGAACGACACGTCCACGCGCGTCAGCGGTCCGATGCTGCGCACCGCCCGTTCGGTGCGCCAGATGCGTGGCGCCCCCGACATCGGCGTCGCGGCACGCTCAGCGCAGGGTTTCAGCGCGGGCATCGGTGTGGCTGCCTCGGCACGCCAGGCCACACCGGCCCCCCCGTCACCCGGTGCCGTGGCCGAGCTGCCGTGGGGCGTCTGGCCGCGGACGGAGCAGCAGACCGACGACGTCGCGGTCCTGGGCTCGGCGCTGGCGGCCTATCGGGAGCAGTTGCGTCGCAAGCGTGAGCCCACCCGCCAGGTCCCCGAGCGTGGTCTGCCGATCCTGGCGCGTCGTGGCGGTGCGACCCGCCACGGCCGGTCGCGGGGTCCCGGCGGACTGGCCCGGTCGCTGACACCGGTCGATCATCCCGTCCAACCCATCGAGCCCGACCTGCGACGGAAGGGGATCTGACGATGGCGGAGCAGAACGATCAGAAGGCATACCTGCAGACCGAGACGGGCGACAAGCTGCCCTGCCTGTTCAACCCCAGCAAGCTCGAGATCACCCTCGAGAACTCCTACGAGAGCACCTCGATGCCTGGCAAGCAGGCTCCCGAGATGCGCTATGGCGGGGGTGGGTCCGGCAAGATCTCAGGACTGGAACTGCTGTTCGACACGACGGACACCGGCACGACGGTCACCGCGCACACCGACAAGCTCGTCAAGCTGATGAAGATCGATGAGTCGCTGCCCGGGTACGACGAGGCGGAGAACAACGGTCGGCCCGCCTGGGTCCGGTTCCACTGGGGGAAGTTCCACTCGTTCCGGGCCGTGGTCACCCGGCTGTCGCTGTCGTTCACCTACTTCTCCCAGGATGGCGAGCCGCTGCGTGCCCGGGCGTCGATGGATCTGACCCAGTTCGAGGACGAGCAGGACTGGCCGCGGCAGAACCCGACCTCCGGCACCCCGCGACCGGGACGTTCGCACCAGGTGCAGCCCGGCGAGACGCTCGATCGGATCTCGGCCGCCTACTACAACGACCCGACCCAGTGGCGCCGACTGGCGACGGCCAACGGCATCCGTGATCCCTTCGCCGTGCAGGCCGGTCGCCGCGTCGAGATCCCCACGTTGGAGAACTGATGGCAGCTCCCGCGGCCGCCGAGGCCAAGACCCGGACCCCGACGATCAAGGTCGGCGGGTCCGCCCTGGATCCGGACGTGGCCAACAACCTGATCTCGATGCGGGTCCAGCGGTCCGTCTACGTCCCGGCCGCGGTGTCGCTGCGCTTCTTCGACGAGTTCTACAACCTCTTCGACCGCCTCGACATCGACGTCGGTGATGAACTGGAGGTCCTGCTCCCGGACTCGGACAGCTCGGTGGCCACCGTGTTCCTGGGCAAGGTTGCGCAGGTCGGTATCGAACAGGGCGACGAGGCCGGGGACCTCACCCAACGGATCATCGTCGAAGCGCTGGACGTCAGCCACCGGTTGGCGAACGCCTCCGACTTCACCGCCTACCTCGACCACTCCTCCACCGACATCGTGGAGGCGATCGCCGATCGTCACGGGCTGACGGCGGTTACCGACGCGACCACGGACAAGGCCTACCGGATCCAGACGTGCACGGATCTGCACTTCCTGACCCAGTTGGCGTCCGGTATCGGCTACGAATGGTTCGTCCATGGCCGGGAGTTGCACTTCCGTAAGCGGCCGCAGGATGCGGGGCCCGAGCTCTCCCCGAAGGACGGCACCCTCCGCGCGTTCGCGGCATCGTTCGACGGAGCACGCGCGCCCGGGACGGTGACCGTCACGGGCTGGGACCCGGCACAGCAGTCGTCGGTGTCCGGGTCCTGGGACGCGACGTCGACCCCATCGGTCGATGTTCTTCGCGGTGACAGCAGCTTCGTCACCTCGCAGTACGGCAAGGCGGTGTCCGCGTTCGGTGGGGACCTCACGGTGCCGACCGAGGGCGCGGAGGATGCGTCGTCGGCCGCTGATCGCAGCGAGGTGATCGGGCACGACCTGGCCCGTCACGGTGTCCGCGTCAGTGGCACCACGATCTGCAACCCGGCGGTCGAGCCCGGGCGGCTCCTGACCATCACCGGGGTCGGCCGAAAACTGGCCGGGGACTACTACGTCACCGAGGTGGTCCACGAGTACGGCCAGGCGCACGAACTGCGGACGCGGTTCGCATCCGAGGGACCGCCGTCGGACCCGGCAGCCGACGCCCACCGCGCGAGTGGGCCCTACGACGGCTGGTCCACACGCGGCCTGGTGGCGGCGTACGTCACCAGCATCAACGATCCGAAGAAGCTCGGTCGGATCAAGGTCACCTACCCCTCGCTGCTCGATCAACACGAGAGTGAGTGGGCGCGGGTCATCACCCCCGGTGCCGGTCAGGATCGGGGACTGGACTTCCGCCCCGAGGTCGGGGATGAGGTCGTCGTGGGCTTCGAACGTGGCCACGTGGACAAGCCGCTGGTGCTCGGGGGGCTCTGGAGTGAGCAGTTCAAGCCCCCGTTCGATGACATCGTCGAGGACAGCGGTGACGGCGTTGTGACCAAGCGGGTGATCGCATCGCGCGTCGGACACAGCATCACCATCTCCGATGGTGACGGTCCCGAGGACCGTCACATCGACCTCGCACTGAACGACGGCGAGACCTTCGTGTACGTCGGCGAGGACAGGGTCTCGGTCACCTCGAAGAGCGGCAACCCGATCGATCTGACGTCGGGCAGCGCCTCGCTGACCATCACCGATGGGGGCGACCTCACGATCAAGGCAGCATCGCTGGACATCAAGGTCGACGGCAGCGCGAAGATCGAAGGCCAGGACGTCGCACTCAAGGGATCGATGGGCGTGAAGATCGACGGCGGGTCCGCGTTCGAGGCCAAGGGTGGCACGGCCAAGGTGGAGGGGCAGTCCATGGCCGAACTCAAGGGCGGCATGGTGAAGATCAACTGAGGGGTACCGACGATGAGTGATCTGAACCCGCCCTCCTACATCGGGCAGGGCCTGACCTTCCCCCTCCGGGTGGACGCCAACGGCTCCATCGCGCTGAGCGCCGGTCACCACGACATCGAGAAGGCGATGCGCGTGATCCTGTCGACTGCGATCGGGGAGCGGCCGATGCGGCCCGCCTTCGGGTGCGGCATCTGGGACCTGCTCTTCGAGCCCATCAACGCCAACACGATCGGCCTGATGGAGGACGCGGTCCGTGAGGCGATGTCCCGCTGGGAACCCCGCGCGGACGTCACCGCCGTCGACGTGGTCCCCGATGACGGTGGCGCCGGCTCGGTCACGATCAACATCGCCTACAGGATCCGCTCGACCAACGACAGCCGCAACCTCGTCCATCCCTTCTACCTGATCCCCGGTGAGGGCAACGACCAAGGGAACGCCTCGTGAGTCTGCCCGTCCCCAACCTCGACGACCGCCGCTTCCAGGACCTCGTGGACGAGGCCAAGCGGATGATCCCGTCGTTGACCCCGGAATGGACCAACCACAACGTCGCCGATCCGGGGGTCGCGCTGATCGAGCTGTTCGCCTGGATGAGCGAGCAGGTCATCTTCCGCCTCAACCAGGTACCGGAGCGGCTGTACGTCGACTTCCTGAACCTGCTCGGGACGGCACCGTTCCCGGCTTCGGCCGCGCAGGTCCCGCTGACGTTCTGGCTCTCCGCCGCGACCGCGCAGCCGGTGACCATCCCCGCCGGGACCGAGGTCACGACGGCCGATGCCGGCGGGGTGATCTTCGCGACCCTCGATGAGTTGAAGATCCAGCAGCCCCGGGTGACGGGTGCCATGACCTCGTCGGACGAGCAGGCCTACGTCGATGTCCGCGAGCAACTGGAGTACGACCGCGACAGCGTCACCTGCTTCGCCTCGTCACCGGTGGCCGCCGGCGATGCGTTCAACCTCGGCTTCGATGTGTCACTCGCCGGGCTGATGGTCGACCTGGTGGTCGACACCGCCGAACGGGGGATCGGGGTCGACCCGGACGACGTGCCGATCATCTGGGAGGTCTGGTCCGGCGAGTTCTGGATCCCGGTCGACGTGATCCGCGACACCACGGGCGGTCTGAACCGGGGTGGCACCGTCCGCATGGTCGTTCCCCCGGCCCACGAGCCGTTGACGCTCGGTGGAGAGCGCCACCACTGGTTGCGGGTGCGCCTGCTCGACGCCGCCGAGGGGCAGCCGACCTTCACGACCTCGCCCACGTTGACCTCGTTGCGGGCGTCGTGTCGCGGCGGTTCGGTCGTCGCGGAACACGCGCGACGGATCAACCGTGAGGTGCTGGGCGCGAGTAACGGCACCCCCGGCCAACGCTTCGAACTCGGCCACCGTCCGGTCCTGCCCCGTCGTGACGGCGAAGAGGTCCAGGTCATCACCGACGGGCAGGTGCACACCTACCTCGAGGTTGCCGACTTCAGCGACTCCGGGCACAACGACCGGCACGTCGTCTTCGACGATGCCGCCGGCGCGATCGAGTTCGGACCGAGCGTGCGCTACCCCGACGGATCGCGCGTCCAGCACGGCGCGGTCCCACCCTTCGGCGCCCAGGTCGCGGTCACCGGCTACCGCACGGGTGGTGGGTCGGCGGGCAACGTCGGGACCGGGGTCCTGACCGTCCTGCGGACCGCGGTGCCGTTCGTCGACTCGGTCTCCAACCTCATCCCGGCCCGCGGTGGCGTCGATCCGGAGTCCGTCGAGGAGGTCAAGGTCCGTGGTCCACGGACCCTGCGCACCGGCCAGCGTGCCGTCACCCCCTCCGACTACGAACAGCTCACCCTGGAATCCACCCCGCAGGTGGCGCGGGCCCGGTGCATGGTCCCGGCCACCCCGTTGGACCCGATCCGCGTGCTGGTCGTCCCAGCCAGCGACCGCGACCCGGCGAGCTACCAACTCGACGACTTCGCGCTCACCCCCGAACTGTTCACCACGATCAGCACCCACCTGGACGCCCGGCGGACCATGGGGGCACTCGTCGAGGTGACCGCGCCGTACTACCAGGGTGTGAGTGTGGTCGTCCGTGTCCGCGCCGCGGCCGGTCGGTCGCCGGTCGCGGTCCGGGAACGGGTCTCGGCAGCACTGGCCCGGTTCCTGAGCCCGCTGGTCGGCGGGTCCCGCTCGACCGGCTGGCCCTTCGACGGCGACCTGAACGCCGCCGTACTCGTCTCCGTCCTCGAGGAGGTCGCCGGGGTCGGTGGCGTCGACGAACTCGCGCTGTTCGAGTACGACCTCCGCAACCGGCAGCGCCTCGGGGATGCGGTGGATGCGATCTCGCTCGACGACGGTGCTCTGTTCCTGTCTGGCGGCAACGCGGTGGTGGTCCGATGAGCGTGACCGACCGCGTCTCCTCGCCACCCGAGTACCCACCGGGCTGGCTCGTGGGTCAACTGCCCGTCGGCATGCGGGACGACGATCTGCTCGTCCGGTTCACCACCATCTTCGAACGGCTGGGTGGGACCCTGCGCGCGAGCGCCGACGGGATCGAGCGCATCGCCGACCCGACCGTCACGACCCCGGCCATGTTGGCCTACCTCGGGCGCTGGCTCGGGTACGACGTGCTCGATGAGCACCTGCCGACCGAGCACCAACGCCAGATCGTGGCCGCCCTCGGACGTGCACTGCCGTGGCGAGGAACCGCCGCCGGACTGCGCATGCTGCTCGAGGCGATCACCGACGGGCCCGTCACCGTCACCGACCCGGGCGCCGTGGTCGGACCCGACGCGCCGGAGCCCGATCCGTCGACCTGGGTGGTCGAGGTCGTCGTGTCCTCGACGGGGCACCTGCGTGAACATGAACTGGCCGACCTCGTCCGTGACGAGGTCCCGGCCCACCTCGGGGTGTCGCTGACCATCGCCGACCCGCAGAAGGACGTCGCATGACCGACCGGCCCGCGCCACCAGCGAACCTGCCGCCGACCCCCGGATCACAGGCCGAAGCCGACCGCATCGAGCAGGCGGGTCAGCCGGTCGCGGGTGCGGAGACCTCCGACACCGCCGACGCGTCCCAGACCCACGACCATCGCTCCGGCGACGCGGTCAACGTCGGTGACGGGCCCGATGCGCCGACGCCCCAGGTCGCGCCCCCGCCACCGGGCCGTGCTGAGACACCCTCGAACGGGAGGGGCGCCGGAGTCCCCGGTACCGACAGCGAGGTGGAGGTCGAGTGCCCGGGATGCGGGCTGGTGCTCGTCGGCGACTCCTCGCCCCGGCCGACGGCGGCCTGGTTCTGCCCACGGTGCGACTACCCGGTGTTCTGGGCGGCACCCCCGTCGGATGACGGCGCCAACGGGCAGCGCCGTGCCCGCCGGCGACTGCCGGGTACCGGCGGTCGTCAGGCGTTGGGCGCGTCGGCGTGCTGGCACTGCGGTGAGATGAACGACCCCGGGATCACCTCGTGCCTGCGCTGCGCGGCCACCTTGCCCAAGCCGGTTCCTCCCGAACCCGAGCCGGTCAAGGTCGAGGTCCCGATGCCCGTCCCGATGCCCCACGTGGTCCCGAGCGTGACGTGGCCGTTCGTGGTCGCTGCCGGTCTGGCCGGAGCGGCGCTCGCTATCGCCGGGACGCTGTGGCTGCTGTCGATCTTCGCCGGCCTCTGACGATGATCGACGAACTCGACCGCTGCCTCGAGAAGTGGCTCCGTGCTGCGGTGCCGCTGCCCGCGAGCGTCGCGGAGATCTCGTTCGACCCGCCGGAACGGGATTGGGAGTCGCGCCGTTCGACACCCCTGCTCAACCTGTTCCTGTACTCGTTGACGCCCTCGAAGGATCGCGCCTCGACGGGCAGCAAGCTGATCGAACAGGACGGGGGCCTGGCACGTGAGCCCGTGATGCCGGTCGTGGAGGCGCGCTACCTCATCAGCGTGTGGGGTGGCGGGTCCGGTGTCGAACACGACCTGCTGGGACGGGTCATGAACCTGCTCGCAGCCAGCCGCGCCATCCCCGTCGAGTTCCTGAGCGATGCGCTGCGGGCGGCCAAGCCCGCGCCGAGCCTCTCGCTCGCGCCGGATGAGACGACCTCCGCGACCCAGCTGTGGTCGGCCCTGTCCGTGCCGCCACGGCCCGCGGTCCAGATGTTGATCTACACCCCCACGGGCCTGCCGGTCCCGGTCATGGCCAACGATCCACCCACCTCGATGCAGCTGTACACCAGCGATGCCCGTGAGCCCGCGGCGCGGTCCCGCCGCCGCCGTCGGTTCGGACGCACCGACGCCTCCGCAGCCGGCGGACGGGTGATCGGTCGCAGGGGCTCGGCGATCATCCAGGACTCCGGGCGGTACTCGGTCGAAGCCGACCCGGACGACGAGGTCACCGTGGAGCCCCCCGCGCGGGCCGAGAACGCCGCCGATGAGTGACATGAGCGACTTCGAGCTCGAAGAGGCCCTGCAGCGCCCGCAGCTGCGGGTCGAGCTGCTGACGCCCACCGTGCAGGTGACGGTGGGCGAGCCCGTCTCGGTGACGCTCGAGATCCACAACACCAGCGCGGTCATCGAACAGATCGACGTCCGCCTGCTCGGTCTGATGGCCGAGGAGATCGTGCAGACCCCGACCGAGCTGACGCTGTTCCCGGAGGAGACGATCCGGGTGGCCCTCGACCTCCGGTTCCACCCCACCCTGCCGGCGGGGACCCATGAAGGTCTGCTGGTCGTGGCGGGAAGGTCCGGCGCATCGGTTCCGGCCGAGCGCTCGCTGACCGTCGAGGTGCCCCGGAACTCCCAGGTCGACCTGCGTGCCGAGCCACCGATCCGCACCAGTGGGAAACGGGGTGGCTTCGAGCTCCTCGTCGAGAACACGGGCAACACCGAACTCGACCTGCTGCTGCAGGCGCGTGATGGCAACCGGGTCCTCGACCTGTCCCTGAGCGACCGCCAGGTCGATCTCCGGGTCGACCAGACCGCCTACGTCCTGCTCATCGCGCACGGCAAGCGGCCGTGGGTCGGCTCGCCGGTCGAGCACACCATCACGATCGAGGCGGAGGGGGACGGGCTCGAGGAGACCACCGAGGTCCGGTTCCGTCAGAAGCCGCGCCTGACCGCCGGCATCATCACCCTGCTGACGCTCGCGCTGATCGTGCTGTTGTGGACCCTGGCCATGCTGTTCGGGGTCCAGGCCGCCCTGGCACCTGCGGACCCGACCAAGTCGGTCCCGGAGACCTTCATGCAGGGCAACGGCCTGGAGGACCTGGATCCCGCGGCGGTCGGCGGGACGGTTGCCGGCACCGTGACCGCCGCCAGCACCGGTCAGCCCGTCGAACGTGTCACCGTGGAGGCCTTCGACGCCCGCGGGCAGCTCGTGACCGCGACCGCGACCGACGACGACGGCAGCTACGAACTCGCGGCCCTCCTCCCCGCGCGCTACCGCCTGCGCCTGCGCGCCCCCGGCTTCGAGGAGCAGTGGTGGCCCGGTGCCCCGACGGCGGCGACCGCAGGTGAGCTGGTCGTCGCGGCCACCGGTGAGACCGAGGCGGAAGCGTCCGTGCTGACCGGTCTGCCCGGCGGTATCGGTGGGCAGGCGGTGGCCGGGGACGGGGCGCCGGCCGCCATCGATGTCCAGGTCACCGCGATCGACCTGCTGGAGGAAGAACCCCCGATCCTGCTCAGCGCTGACGAGGCCGGTCTCTGGAGTGCCGAGGGACTCACGGCCCCCGCCACCTACCGCATCACCTACACCGCGGCCGGGTTCGCTCCCGTCGAGGTCACCCAGGAACTCGCGGCCGGGGAACAGGTCGCGCTCAACGCCACCCGGCTCCCGGCTGCCGCCGGGGCGATCTCCGGAACGGTCACCGATCGCAACGGCACGCCGCTCGGCGGGGTGGAGGTCACCGCCCGCGACGGTGACGTGGAAGCCGGCACGACCACGCCCACCAGCGGCGAGGTTGGCACCTTCGCCTTCAACGACCTCGAGACCCCGGGCACCTACCTCCTGACGTTCGAGTTGGACGGGTTCGCCAGTGAGACCCAGGGCGTGCAGCTCGGTCCGGGCGAGTCGGTCTCCGGGCTCACGGTGGTGCTGTCGGATGCCACCGGCGTGATCACCGGGCAGGCCTCGAGTTCCGACGGTAGCCCCCTCGGTGGCGTGACCGTCACCGTGTCGGGCGGTGGGCAGACCCTGTCGACCGACACGTTGACCAGTGGCGCGGTCGGCAGCTTCCGGCTCACGGGGCTGCCGTTGCCGGGGGTCTACAGCGTCAGCTTCGATATCGATGGCTTCGCGCGCGAGACCGTCCAGGTCAGTCTGGGAGCCGATACCCCGGAGGCGACCGCGAACGCGGTGCTCACCTCATCGGTCGGTCGCATCACGGGGCAGGTCCTCGATGCGGCGACCGGCGAGCCGATCGCCGGCGCCGAGGTCGAGGTCTCCGACGGATCGACCGTCCGGCAGACGACCAGCGCATCGGCGCCGGCGGCCCAACAGGGACGGTTCAGCATCGGCGACCTGGCGCCCGGGAGCTACACCGTCACGGTGACGACCGAGAACGGCAGCACGATGACGGTGCTGGAGACCCTCGGCCCGGCGCAGACCGTAGATGTCACCCTGCGTGTGGACACCTCGTGACCGGGATGCCCGGACGACGGGTCAGCGGTGGGGACGACCGGGTCCGCGCCGATGTCGGTACGCCCGAGGTCCACGTCGGTCTGGGCGAGGCCGCCACGGTCCCCGTCGAGGTCACCAACGTCGACGAGGTGATCCGGTCCTTCACCGTCGAGGTCCTCGGCCTCGATGCGCAGTGGGTGTCGGTCGACCACACGTCCCTGGACCTGTTCCCGGGCGAGCGGCGGGCCGTCACCGTGTCGCTGGCGCTCCCGGACACCTTCCCCTCCGGTCGCCGCCGGGTGGCCATCGAGGTCAGCGAACCCGGCCTCGCGGACGGCGCGACCGTGATGGTCGGCTTCGACCTGGTGGTGGCCGCCCGCGACGGTCTGCAGATGACCGCAGAGCCGAACTCGCAGACCGTCGGGAAAGCCGGGGGGTTCGTCCTCGACATCGCCAACACCGGCAACACGACGCTCACGCCGAAGCTCGTGGCCGACGAACCTGAGCGCAAGGTCGAGGTCACCTTCGAGCCCCCGGCCACCGAGATCCTGCCCGGCGAACAGGCCCTGGTGGACGTCCTGGCGCTCGGGAAGCGTCCCTGGTTCGGCATGCCGGTCGTCCGACCGATGACCATCACGGCGACCGGTGGCGCGGCATCGGTCATGGTCCCGCTCGTCCTGATCCAGAAGCCACGGATCAGCCGCACGGTGCTCTCGCTGCTCGGTTTGCTCTTCGTCGCAACGCTGTTCGCGTTCGTCATCATGCTGAGCTTCGGCAACGTCGCCGACCGGACCGCAGCCAACGAGCAACTGCTCAAGCAGGGCCTCGGCGAGGACCGCCCGATCGGCCCCCGCGCCGCCCCGTCCAGCGTCAGCGGGCAGGTCAGCTCGACCACCGGGGGCCCCATCGACGGTGCCGCCGTGCAACTGTTCGACACCTCCAACCCCGTGGTCCCGACGCACGCGACCGTGACCGGCTCGACCGGCGCCTACCGGTTCGGGACCCTCGACGAGGGCGAGTACTACCTGCGCGTCGAGGTGGCCGGGTTCGACGAGGTCTGGTTCCCCGACGGGGAGACGTTCAACGACGGGGACGTCATCGAACTGGGTCCCGATACGGACCTGATCGACCTCGACATCGCCCTGGCCGGGCGCCCGGGATCGGTCAGTGGACGCGTCATCGGTGCGGACGTCGAGGGTGCGGTCGTCGCCGCCGAGATCCCGGGCGGATCGATCGAGGGCTCCGAGTTGGAGCCGACCCCCGCCATCGTCACCTCGCTCGAGGTCGATGCGACCGGCGAGTTCGTCCTCACCGACCTCGCCACGCCCTCGACCTACGAGATCCTCATCGCCAAGGAGGGGTTCGCCACCGAGCGTCGGACCGTCAGCCTGCGACCCGGCGAACAGCGCGACGGCATCGAGGTCCTGCTGCGCACCGGCGACGGCCGGATCGCCGGATCGGTGGTCGATACCGCAGGGAACCCGCTGCCCAACGTCGATATCGCCGCCACGGACGGGTCGTCCGACTTCGTCACGCGGACCCTCAGCGGCGCGGATGACACCGGGATCTTCGAACTGCGTGGCCTGCCGACCCCGGGGACCTACACGCTGTCGGTCACGCGGGAGGGCTTCTTCCCGGAGTCTGTCACGCTCAACCTCGACGAACAGCAGCAGGTCGATGACGTCTCCGTGGTGATGACTTCCGACAACGGCAGCCTGTCGGGCCGGGTCACGGCACCCGACGGCACCCCGCTCGGCGGGGTCGACATCATCATCGACGGCGCCGAGGAGGAGTTCACCACGGTGTCGATCAGCGAGGGGGATGTGGGCAGCTGGCTGGCCACCGGCCTGCCGGTCCCGGGCACCTACACCGTCACCTTCAGCCAGGAGGGACGTGCGACCCAGGCCCTGTCGGTCGAACTGCAGGACGGGGCGCAGGCCAACCGCACGGACGTCAACGCGGTGCTGGCCTCGGCCAACGCGTCGGTCCGCGGGATCGTGGTCGATCCGTCCGGCAGCCCGATCGGTGGAGTCGACATCACCCTGGAGAGCGCGTCGGTCGAACGGGTGACCCGCAGCAGCGATCAGCCGCCGGGCGCCTACCGGTTCGACGACCTGCCGCCGGGTGCCTACACCATCACCTACGCCCGGGCGGGTTCACGGCCCCAGACGCTGCTCGTCGATCTGCAGGCGGGGCAGGAACTCGAGCTCGAGACGATCGAGTTGGAGGCCCAGGCCGGTATCTCCGGCCAGGTGGTCCGTGACGGTGTGCCCGAGGCCGGCGTCGGGGTCGTGGTCTACACCCTCGATGGGTACCCCAACGAGGTCGCTGCCCAGACCGTCACCGCGCCCGGTGGGACCTTCGACATCGTCGGGTTGGATGCCCCCCAGAGCTACATCGTCGAGTTCCAGGTGCCCGCCGGGGGACCGGTCGTCACCTCCCAGACCCTGTTCCTGCGTGCCGGCGAGACCGTCGACCTCGAGGTCGAGCTGTGACCTGCCGATACCTCAAGCGTCCGACCAGCCCTCGTGGAGTCCGCCCGTGAAGTTGTCGCTCACGCCGAAGCTCACGGCCGTCGCCCCCGGGGAGGACGCCGAGTTCGAGGTCACGATCGCCAACGACGGCGACCTGGACCTGGCGCCGACGTTGACGATCAGCGGGTTCGATCCCCAACAGATCACCCTGCCCGACGAGCTGGTCGTACTCGACCCCGGCCAGGTCGCCACCGCGGTGGTGCGCATCCGGGTCCCGCTCGAGGCCAACGCCGGCGAGCGCCGCATCGGGTTCACGGTCACAGACCCCGACGGATCACATCGACAGGCGGCGGTCACCGCCACCATGCAGGTCGGCGATCGCCCGGACGTTGCCGTCGAGGTCACCCCGCCGACCAGTCGGGGACGCCGTTCGGCCAAGCTGCAGACGATCCTGCACAACCGCTCGTCCGACCCGATCCACGTCCGCCTCGATGGTGCCGGGGAAGGCATCGAGGTCAGCTTCTACGTCGACGAGATCACCCTCGATCCCGGCCAGGACCTGCCGGTCCCGACCCGGGTGGAGCGCACCCGACGGTCCTGGTTCCGCGAGATCCGGCACGGTGCTCTGATCTCCGTGCGCAGCGACGGTGCACCGGTCACGGCCGCCGCCTCCTTCACGCAGCAACCCGTGCTGTCGCCGTTGTTCCTCAAGGTCGTCGCCTTCGTGATGGTCCTGGCGCTCTGGGCATCCGCGGTCGTGGCGATCACGACGCACATGAACGCCGACGACATCCCGCTCGCCAAGTTCCTGGTGGCCCCCGACTTCGGTGACGATCAGCGTGATCGCATCGGCGCGCGGGGTGTCGGCTTCGAGACCGACGCCATCGTGCAGGGCACGGTCGATGGTCCCGCCGACCCGGAGGGGACCTCCGTGGTGATCGAGCGTGTCGCGTTCGGGGACGCGGGCACCACCGACCCGCAGAACGGCGACGGCCAGACCCGGTTGGCGGCCCTGACCTCGGTCCGGCTGCCACTCGGGCAGGTGATCGACCGGATCGAGACGACCACCGACGATCGTGGGACCTTCCGGTTCGCCGATGGGCTGATCGCTCCCGCCTTCTACCGGGTCACGGCCACCCGGCCCGGGTTCGAGGTCGCGAGTCGGGTCGTGACGACGTCCGAGGAGGAACCCGAGGTCGACGTCGAGCTGCTCCTCGACCCGGCCGCCGGCAGCATGTCCGGGTCGGTCACCACCACAGGTGGCAGCCCGATCGGTGGAGCGGACATCACGATCACCGACGGCGATCTCATCTACAGCGCCACCTCGGCGACCGAGGGCAACGTCGGCAGCTGGTCGGTTTCCGGGATCGCCACGCCGCAGACCTACGAGGTCATCGTGCGGCAGCGCGGCTTCGCCACGGCGACCCTGTCGGTCGACCTCGACGGTGGGCAGCAGCTCACGGGGGTCGACGCCCAACTCGAAGGTGGTCTCGGCACGATCCGAGGACGGGTCACCCACCGCGGGGAGGGCGTCGGAGGGGTTCGGGTCGCGCTGGAGGGCAACCCGACCGAACGCGAGACGACGACCCTCACCGAGGGTGAACTGGCGGGGACCTTCGACTTCCCCGCCCTGACCTTCGGCACCTACCAGCTGACCTTCTCCGCTCCGGGCTGGCTGACCCAGACCGCGGAGGTCGTGGTCGACCGCGGCGACGTGCGGGTCGACGTCAGCGACCTGCGGCCCTCGACGGCCGTGGTCCAGGGTGTGGTGACCCAGGAGGTCGCGCCGGGCGGCGGCTGTCGGTACCCGGACCCCGAGTTCCCGGAGCAACGCAGCGGTGCCGTGCTGGCGCCCTGTGGCGGGGTCGGTGTCACCCTCGTCGGCGAGGACACGACGCTGCGGACCACCTCGGCGACCGGTGATGGCAGCTTCCAGCTCTCCGGTGTGCCTGGCGGGGAGTACCTCGTCCGCTTCGAGCGCTTCGGGTACGTCTCCCAGTTCTACGAGGTTGCCACCGAACCCGGCGACATCCTCACCCTGCCCGGCGATGCCGCCGCCGCGCCACCACCCGACGACCCGGACGCGGATGCCGCCTCCCTGGCACAGGTGGCCGACGAGGACACGATCCAGATGCGCCTGACCGCCGCGGTCCCGGACGATGCCGGGCGCATCCAGGCCGTGATCCGGGACGCCGCCGACCCATCGGAGCCCTTCGACCCGCCAGCTGGAACCGTGATCACCGTCGACGGCCAGCCGGACGCCGTCACGGAGACCCTTGCCGAGGGCGCCTTTCTCATCTCGGGGCTGCGCGCCGGCGCGGCCACCGTCCGGATCGATGCGCCCGGCTACGACATGCGCACCGAGGTTGTCCGCGTCTCCGCTCAGGACGTCTCCGACGCCGGCATCATCGACATCACGGCACTCGGCAGCCTGGCGCTGCGGATCACCGGGGGCCAGTCCGCCGTCGTGGGCGATGCTGAGGTGTTCGTCGTCCCCGACCCGTTCGTCTACGAACCTGACGGCCGGACGCCGCCCCGCGTGGAGGAGCTGGACGAGGACGTTTCGGCCTGCACGCGGTCGTTCGAGCTGGACGGGCAGGACTGGACCCTCGACGGTCTGTGTGCGTCGACCGACGCCGTCGGCGATGTCGAGTTCACCCGTTCCTTCGGCACCGGCAACTTCGTCCTGGTGACCCCCACCAACCAGGAGGACCGCGCCGACGACACGCGCTTCCGTGCGACCACGGTCCCGTTGGACCACGAGCGCTTGGTTCGCCGCGTCGACATCGACTCCGGCTCCACCACCCGCCTGGACCCCAACCTGCGCCGGTACGCGATCGTCCAGGGCAACGTGCGCGCACCGTCATCGATCGATGAAGGCCTGGACGCGATCGATGTCGAGCGTTCCGATATCACCTTCGAACGGGTGGACGAGGACGGCAACGTCCTTCCGCTCCCCGAGGGCGCTCCGACACCTCGCCTCAGCGGCAACGACGACCAGGGATCGACGCTCGCTCGGGGGCAGTACCGGATCGATCGGATCCCCGCCGACGTGGGCGAGACGCAGTTCGAGTGGCGACTGGTCATCTCCACCAACGTCGGCACGTTCACCCGCGGCCCCGGACAGCCCGAGGGCTTCGAGTCGATCGCCGGCCTGCAGTTCAACGACACCCGGACCATCAACGCCATCCTCCAACCCAACCCGGAGGAGGTCACCTTCGAGTTGCGCTACCGGTCGGCGAACGAGGTCGAGGCCGACACCCCGGTGCCGGGGGCGCTCCTGCGCGTCCGTGGCACCTCGGTCTTCGAGCAGCTCGAGCAGGCGCCGTTCTTCCGCCCGACCTCCACCACCTGTCCTGGGTCGGGTTGTGCCGTCCTGGGCGACTTCGACTTCGGCTGGCGTGACGAGGACGGCAACCTCGTCGGTGATCCACGGGTCGTGCGCTCGACGGTGTTCACCGGAGACCTGACCACCCAGCCGGAGGATGACCTCTGGCTTGCCAGCGATGGCGCGACGCCCACCGGTGACTTCACGATCCCCCCGTTCTTCCGCCCAGGCCCGATCCGCTATGAGATCTACGCGCCCGGCTTCGAGCCCGTGGAACTGCCCCCGGACGACGAGGCCTCCTTCGAGCTCGAGACCCCGGAGGAGGACGCGGACGGCAACCGCCCGCTGATCATCGAGGAGGTGGAGATGACCGCCCTGCCACGCAACGTGAGCGGGACGATCACCCTCGATCCAGCGATCGCGGACGCGAACATCCCAGCCTTCATGCAGGACCTGGATGTCACCGCCAACGCCGACATCTTCACCGGGTTGTCGGTCACGCTGGACGGGGTGGGCGTCACGCCTCAGGAGGTCACCCCTGGTAGCGACGGGTCGTTCAGTTTCCCGGATCCGGTCACGCCCGGTGCCTTCGAGCTCTCGATCGAGGGCGATTTCGACCAGGCCGCGTACACGGACGACTTCAACCGGATCGTCGACCGCACCGTGTCGATCACCGTGCCGCCGGCCGCCGACCCTGACTTCACGATCGCCGCGCCCGATACGCAGGTCGATCGGACGGGCGTGGTTCGCGGACAGGTGCTCGGCCGCGATGCTGCGGGGAACTCAACGGGGCCACGGTCCGGTGTCGAGGTGACGCTGCAGCGTGCTCCGTTCCCGATCTTCGCCGCGCCGCAGTTCGCGGATATCGCCACGCTCACGACCTGTGACGTCCCCACGGACACGACCGGGGGGCCGGGGTGCAGCGATGGGCTCGTCACCTTCGTCGAGGTGGACCTGGGCGAGTTCACGTCCTCCTTCTTCGGCGACCTCCCCGCCTACCTGCATCGGCTCCGCGTGGAGCAGGCCGGGTTCCTGACGGCAACCTCCACCAACCTGGAACTGCTCGGCGGCACCGACGGTGGGACCGTCGGCTACCGGCTGGTCGACCCCCTGGTTGTGGATGCCTACGGTGAGGTGACCGGGTCGGTCAACGGCATCATCAACTACAACGACGACGCCGATCCACTGGACGTGGCCACCGGCGAGGTCACGGTCACGCTGATCGATGCCGTCCGGGATGCCAACGGTGACCCGATCGTCATCGAACCCGACGGACAGCCGGTTGTCGCGGAGCCGGGCGGGGCGCCTGGCGAGTTCGTCTTCCCGTCGACCTTCGAGGTCCCGCCGCGCGACGGACCGCTGACGGGACAGGAATGTGTGCCCGACGGGTTCGGCGGGCTGACCTGCACGGCGGTGGCGGCGGTCGGCGATCGGTATGAGCTGCTGTTCGAGTCCCTGGACCATGAGTCGCTGATCACCGATCAGGAACTGACCTTCGGGCTGAATACCGAGACCGACGTCGGAACCTCGACCCTGCAGGCTGAGCCGGCCTCCGTGGCCGGCCTGGTGTCCGGGCCGAACGGCGAGGTCATGTACGGCCCTGGAGGCACCGAGATCACCGTCAGCATCGACCGAACACAGGATGCGGGGTTCACCCCTCTCACCACGACGACCACGGATCCTGGTGACGGAACGGACGCCGGTTCCTACGCCATCGCCGATCTGGTCCCCGGCGAGTACGAGTTGACGTTCTTCCACGACGTCAACGCCGACGATCGCCGGTTCGCCTCCGAGTCCCAGATCATCACCCTGGCTCCCGGTGAGGCGCGGCAGCTGGACGTGGCACTGTCGTTCGAGCCGGCAACGGTCTCCGGCACGGTCTCGACCCGCGACTTCGACGGTGGCGCTGCGTCGCCGCAGGATGGTGTCAAGGTCATCTTGACGTCCCCGGATGGAGTTCCACTCGAGACGACCACGGCCGGTGGCGGCACCTACAGCTTCTCCGATGTCGAACCCGACGAGACCGAGACCTACACCATCGAGTTCTCGCTCGACGGCTACGTCACGGAGTCCCATGGTGCGCTCATCCTGTTGCCCAATGCGGATGCGACCGTCAATCGGACCTTGACCGCCGAAGAGGTCGACGTCGAGGTGTCGCTGAGCTCGGCGGTCACCACGATCTCCCCGACCGACCTCGATGGCGTGGATGTGGTTGCCACGTACGACGGCCCGGAGACCCCGCCAGGTCCGGGCCCGGTCACGGCCGCGACGAGCGGCGGGATCGCAACGTTCAGCTTGGCCCCCGGAGCGTGGGAGTTCACAGTTCCGGACGCGGCGACGCTGGACTTCCCGGTCCGTCCGCACCTTGACCCCGGTGCGGAGGCGCTGACGGTCCCGCTGAACGATGGCGCGACCCTCACGGCCACGATCACGCTCGAGCCGTACTTCGGCGCATCCGGCACCGTGGTGGATGGGTCCGACAATCTGCTGGATGGTGTCCAGGTGAGCGTCAGCGACCCGGATGGGGTGCTGGTCGATGGCCCGGTCCTCATCGATCCAGAGACAACGGTCGCCGGTGGAGCGTGGCAGGTCTGGCTGCCCAACGACGTTCCCACGCAGGGCAACCGTGAGGTCCTCATCAACTTCGTGCTCGACGGTTTCGCCGACGGCGAGGTGGAGATCGACAAGAACACCTACACCGGTGGCTCCATCGACGAGGCCTTCACGGTCGAACTCTTCGGTGAACCCCGTGATGTCGTGCTGACGTTGACCTCCGTGGTCGGGGCGGCTGAGCTCGTGGGTCTCCAGATCGAGGCCGACCGCGACGGCACTCCGAACCGGACCGTGTCGGTTGTCGAGATCGTCGATGGCGACGCGGTGGCGCGCTTCGTCGGCGACGATGCGTTGGCGCCGGGTGGCTGGACCCTGTCGTCGCTCGATGGTGGAACCCTGACGTTGCCGCACGTCGACTTCGCGGGTGTGGCTCTCAACGTTCCCGCGGGTTCAGATGCATTCGAACCTGCTGATCCCATCGCCGCCTTCGCCGAGATCAACGGAACGGTCCTCTCGGGCGCCGACGACCTACCGCTGGGTGGTGCCGAGGTGGCGGTCACTCAGGGCGCCAACGGCGTCACCACCACGGCGGTGGACGGCACCTGGCAGGTCGGCGCACCGGAACTGGTGGCGACGGACCTGGCCTGGTCGGCGACCGATCACGAGCCCGCGGACCGCAACGTCGATGGCTCCTTGGTCACCGGTGCGCGGACCGAGGACGTGACCCTGACCCCCACCGATCGGGACGTCGTCGTATCGGTCACCTCATCGGACGGTGGCGGGCCGTTGGACGGCGTCACGGTGACCGCGACCCGCGGTACTGAGCCCGATACGGAGACGGTCGACGGGATCACGGGATCCACCGGCGAGGCGACCCTGACCCTGACCCCGGATACCTGGACCCTGACGACGTCCGAGGCGACGGTCCTGGATCCACCGCACGTCGACGAGACGGGTCAGTCCCTCACCGTCTCCTCAGGCTCGGGCCAGGTGGCCGAGACACTCACCCTGACGCGCTACGCCCAGGTCAGCGGGACCGTCCAGGTGTCGGACTACGCCGGCGCCACCGGGAACGACCCGCCCGCGGACGCGACGGTGACCATCACCCAGGGCGGCGACCCCGTGTCGAGGCCGACCGTCGACACCACCGATGGGACCTGGTCG
The DNA here is from genome assembly GCA_041685735.1 of Nitriliruptoraceae bacterium. Lineage (GTDB taxonomy): Bacteria > Actinomycetota > Nitriliruptoria > Nitriliruptorales > Nitriliruptoraceae > CSSed11-175R1. Next base: position 5,320 of record JAWLFE010000007.1, on the reverse strand, counting down.
GCGTTCATCCCGCCGGGTGTGGACACGACGATCACCGTCGACGCGGGCGAGTACGACCCCGACACGATCGTGCAGGTTGATGGCTACACCGGCGACAACGCCCTCGGCACGACGACACTGATCGCCACCCCGATCACGGTCGAGGTCACGGCTAGTGACACGGATGGGGCGACGATCACCGAGTTCGAGGTCACGACGACCTGGGACGGCACCGAGCCGGCACCGCCAAGCGACCCTGTCTACACCACCTCAGGGTCGACCACCAGCAGCGGACCGGTCGTCCTGGCGTTGGCGCCGGGCACCTGGGATATCCAAGCTGATCAGCCGGACCTAGACAGTTCCACTGCGTTCGGCGTCGAGACCGAGACCCTAGGGGTTGGCGATCCGACGCGAACGGTCGACATTTCGCTCGACCAGAACTCGGTTCTCTGGGGTCGAGTCGTCGAGTATCGAGGATCGGAAGCCGTGTACCTCGAAGGGGTCCGTGTCCAGGCCGATCGTGAGGGTGAGTCCTTCTGGACGCGGAGCACGACCGCTGAGGAGGACGGAACCAACTACCGCTTGCGTGCGCGCTCGGGGACCTGGCGTATCACCGCGACGCGTGACGGCGAGACCGCGCTTGTCGACGACGCCTTCGAGATCCACAAGGACAGCCCGGAGTCACCGCGCAACGAATTGGAGATCGTGCTCCCAACCACGACCGTCGATGTCAGTGGACAGGTCGTTGGCGAGTCGGGTGCCGGGGTCGAAGGCGCGTCCATCACCGCGGTCAGTGGCGTCGGCACGGTCACGGCGACCACCGACGATGAAGGTCGCTACACCCTCGCAGGGTTGGACAACCGCCAGACCTGGGCGGTCACGTTCGCGCCGCCGCCCGGCTACGACGCGCAGCCGGTCACCCGCTACATCGCGCTCAGCGGTGACACCACCGTCGAGCTCGCGCTCAACCAGACCCTGCCGACCGCTCTCGGACAGATCGACCTCAGCATCACCGGCGGCGAGCCCGGCCAGAACGTCGCGGTGTCGCTGTCCGAGCAGACCCCGTTCCCGACCCTGAACGCCGACGGCCGGATCGACCGGGCCGTCCAACTCGGTGGGGATGGCACCGCCGTCATCGAGTTCGAGGACCTGGTTCCCGGCGACGGCAACTCGCTCCCGCAGAACCGCTTCACCCTCGACATCGTCCCGGATGGCCAGGACGCGATCGTGCGCGGCAACCTCGACGTGGCCCCGGGTGGCACCACCCTGGTCGAGGTGGATCTCGGCGGCATCGGTGTGCTCACCAAGGAGGTCGAGCTCACCCTGACCTCCGACGGCGAACCGGTCACCGACGCGGACGTGCGCCTGAGCAAGGACCCGCTCATGCTGGGCCCCCCGGTGTCACCGCCCGACAGCAACGTCTACACCTTCAGCAGCGTCGAGCCGGGCACCTGGGAGGTCCTCGCCGATGGCTACGAGGACACCTCGATCGAGGTGCCGGCCGACGACGCGGAGTCCTTCAGCACCACGGTGTCGCTGACGGCATTGCCAAGCGAGGACGACGAGGAAGGCCTTGAGGCGAACACGCAGAAGGGTGACCCCGAAGACCTCGACGGTCAGGAGGCCGATGGGCAGGACGCTGACGGAGCTGAGGGTGGCACCGACGGCGAGGGTGGCACCGACGGCAAGGGTGGCACGGACAGCGAGGGTGGCACGGACGGCGGGAGTGGCACGGACGGTGAGGGTGGCAGCGACAACGAGGACAGCCCGGACCCGGGGAGCGCCGGCGGCGACGATGTGGACTCGGTTGACAGCACGTCGGATGCCACGGACGGTGATCCGGCTGACGGCACGACCGGCGACACGTCGGAAGGCCCGATCACCGATGGCACGTCCGACGGCACGTCGGATGGCACGCAAGACGGCCAGGTCGACGGCTCCGAGTCATCCGGGTCGTCATCCGATGGAGACGACCCGGACAGCTCGGCCAGCAGTCAGGGCTCCTTCAGTGGCAGCGATGCCGGCGAGGAAGTGGAGGAGGACCAGGCCGAGGATCTGGATGGCGACGCATCCGACGACGGTCCCGAGGACGCAGAGCCCGACGAGAGCGAACCCGACGACGAACCGTCCTGACCGGTTCGCAGATCAATGAGAGCCCCCGGGCCTAGCTGAACCACCGGAAGCTCTGGCGCATCTTGCGACGCCCGGCTGACTTGGCGCGCCGCTTGAGCTTCTCGGCCTTGGACCGCTCAGGCTTCGGCTCCTGGTTCGACCGCGATGCGCGTTCGCGGGACGCAGAGACCGACGCCCCATCGGGAAGTGCATCGCCACCACCCACCACGGGCGAGCCCGTCGCCATGGCCGTCGCCATCTCACGTTCGCGTTCGCGCAGTTCCTCGAACTCCTCGGCAGCTTCCTCCTGGAAGGCCCGGTTCAGGAGCAGCCCGTGGACGGTGAGGACGACGGCGGCCAGTGCCAACGCCATCGGGACGGTGAAGGACATCAGTCCGAGCGTCAGCAGCCAACGGTCGTCGACGGCATCGAAGGTTCGTGCCAGGAGCCACACCAACGACGGATAGATGGCGAACAGGCCGCACAGTGCGAGCAAGCTGATCATCACGACACGACGCACTGGTGCCCTCCATCACGGCAGCCAGAACCTAGCAGGGCCGACGCGATGCGGGATGGGGTCCTGCAGACATCACGGACTGACGAGGACGGCCGCCAGCAGCGTGCGGCTCCCGTCGGTCTGCAGGGTCACCGTCATGATCGACCCATCGGCGCCGTCGTAGACGATGACCTTCCGTTCGTCGTCGAGGGTCGCTTGCCGCCGCTCGAAGCCGCCATCGGCGGCTGCTGTGTCGACGATCCGCTCCAACTCGTCCCGGTCGACCTCCGATGCGTAGGTGACCGTGGCGGACCAATCATCGCCTGAGCGGGCCGCCCGACTCTCGACGTCGCTGGCATCGTCGGCGATGAGCCCGGGGGGCAGTTCCTCGGCGACCCCGTCCAGCGTTCGGTTGCCGTCTGGTCCCCGCGCCGCGCTCGTGCTCTCTGGCCCCTCGGTGGGGCCGTCCCCGTCAGGTGTCTCGTCGGGCGATGCCTGCGGTTCCTCGATGGAGGTGGACCCACCACCTGGCCCGGGATCCGCCTGCTCACCCCCCGTCAGCAGGTAGATCACGACGCCCGCGAGCAGCACGACACCACCGAGCAGGACGACGTTGCGGCGGACGATCATCGGAGCCTCGGGGTGGGTCGGACGGTCGCCGGCACGATGACCGTCATCGTGGCGAGTCGTCCGGATACGGTAACAACCGTCGCGTTCCAGGCAGGCGCTCCGAGCGCGCGCACGCGCGACACCATGCGATGAACCGTGCGTGACGTGCATCACCTGGGACCCGCCCCGGTGGACCGGACGTCACCCAGGGAGGCGGCCAGGATGGCACGGCCAAGCTACGGCGATCGCCGCCGTGCTCCCGTGCCAGCCTCGCAGGCACGCCAGACCCGGCAGACGCGCGCGGCAACGGCACCGGAGATCCTCCACGCAGCCCAGGCCGTCGCCGGCAACGCTGCCGTCGCACGCGCGTTGGAAGCGGTACCGCCGGAGGGTCGGAAGCGGCGCTCGGTACGGCCGCTCGTTGGGCCGGAGACGGCGCCCGTCTCCCTGTATCCACCGGCCTTCGAGCTCGACCTCGTCCCGCACGCCTTCCACCGGCTGCTCGCGGACCAACGGATCCGCTCGGAGCAGGGGGTCGCGGCCATGCTCGCTGGCAGGAGGGGTGTGACGTTGCTCGACTGGAAGGCCGGCACGGGTGCTCGAGCGAAGGCCCAGCCGGCGGCCTTCGAGTCGCGGCGGCGGACGACCACGATCCGGGGGCAGATCGAGAACTTCCCGGGTATCCGGTGGGAGCACTCGACCCTGCCCGACGCGCCGCGCCGAGCGATCGACCTGTACCGGGTCGCTGCCGGCGACGGCTCGATGATGGGCAAGCTCAGGGTGCGGATGGGCACCACCGACCTGATCCGCGAGCCCACACCTGTGCACGCCACCCTCGACGGGTTGGGTTCGTTGCGCCTCAGGTTCACGCTCGACGATGCGACGTTGACGATGGTCGGGACGGCGCCCAGGACCGGGGTCGGCGGGATGCTCTGGGAGTACACGCTCGAGTTGCGCAACCGCCAGCTCGCGACGGGGATCTGGGCGACCCTCCCGCGTCGCGTTCGCTACGGGACGGCGCGGATCGCCGCCGACGCGGGAGACGACGAGCCACCGCAGCCGCCGGGAGCGCCCCTGCCACCGAAGCCGCCGAAGCGAACGAAGCCGATGAAGCCAGCGAAGCCGACGAGGTCAACGAATCCGCGACAACCGCCACGCGACGGGGATCAGGCCACCGGCACCCTTCCGGCCCCCGCGGCCCCCACCCACCGATCCGATGAGGACCAGCCGTGAGCCATCCGCCCGACCGCACACCCGACGAAGCCGGAGATCCTGACTCGTCCGCTGCCTCCTCCTCACCGGCCCCCCGGGGATCGGATGCGGCGGACGACCTGCTCGCGACGGCCGAGGACCTCGCCGGCAGCGGCGAGGCAGGTTGGCGCAGCCGCTCCAGCACGGTCCGCCGCCCGCGTCGCGTCGTCCGTGGCAGCCCCGCCTCCGGGCTGCTCGACGACACCGAGGAGCCCCAGCGCGTCCGCGTCCGGTCTTCCGCCGAAGAGGTTGGGGGCGGTGGGCGAACGGGCACCTCCGAAGGCTCCAACAACGCCGAGGATGCGACCGATCCACCGATGCTCGATGCCAGTGGCCAGGTGATCCGTCCCCCTGCCGCTGACGAGCAGGCGGTCGTGGACAGCCTCCACGATCCCACGTCCGGCGGCACCGACGACAGGAGCTTCAGCCGCACCGAGGTGGCAGCCAGCAGGGAGGCGGCGGTCCTCGACGCCAGCGTGTTCCTGGTCGACGCGGCTCGCTCCTACCTGGCTGGGGTCGACGAGTACGGCAGCGAGCACGAGGTCACCCGCGACCGCCGCGACCGCCTCCGTCGCACCATCGAACTCTGGGACCGCCAGTAGCGACGGCCACCGGGAGCCGAGGTTCTCCACAGCTTCAAGATCGACCGTCAGATCGGGATCCGCACGGGCGATACTTGGGTCATGACCTCGATGACTGCGCTCCCGACGTCCGGCTCTTGTCCGGTGGATGCCGGTGTGCGCAACGGCGCGTCTGGGGCGCCGGACGGTCTGCCGGATGTGGTGGGGGCGGTGCCGGGGTTGGGGGCGGTGTTGGAGGCGCTTGGCCGTGTGGATCGTGCGGTCGCGGCGGCGGTGGATGGGCTGTTGGAGT
>JAWLFE010000096.1:0-9856 GCA_041685735.1 Nitriliruptoraceae bacterium | reverse complement strand
GCCGGGACCAGGATGCCATCGCCCGGCTTCACCTCGACCTGATGCATCGCGTTCAGCATCGCCGCGGTGTTCTGCGTCTCGACCCATTCGGCGAGCTGACCGGGGCCGGGTGCTTCCCGGAACCCGAGGTAGCAGACGGCTCCCGGGTCGGCCTCCAGGACGTACCAGGACTCCGTCTTCCCGTAGTCGCAGTCGAGATGGCGCCGCGAGAACGCTCGATCGGGATGGAGATGGACCGGTAGGCGCTGGCCGGCATCGAGCAGCTTGACCAGCAGCCCTGTCGAGCGGGCGAAAGCAGCCTGATGGTCAGGACCAAGCCAGGCATCGGGATCGGCCTCGACCGCGTCCCGGAGCAACGTGCCATCGGGCAGGCTGCTCAGCCCGGTCCGCTCTTCACCGAACCGGGTGACCGTCGACGCCAGCCACTCCTCCGGTGAGCGCTCGCTCGTGGCCGGGACACCGCGAAGCTCGGTGATCCGGCTGCCCCCCAGATAGAAGTGGTCGAAGCGGTTCGGTGGCATCACGATCGGTCGCATGGTGGCAACTCCCCCGACCCCCGCACGATCATGCGGGTCGATAGCAGGACGTGTCGGGATGGGCCCGAGGGGTCGGAGAGGCGCTGCAGCAGCAGATCCGCTGCGGCGTGCCCCATCTCGATCGGATCCTGGTGGATGACGGTGACGGCGGGCGACAGCGATTCAGCGCCTTCGAAGTCGTCGAAGCTCACATGGGCGACCACACACGGCGCATCCTGGTGCAACGCACGCACGACGCCGAGTGAGGATCGCGCGTTGGCCGAGATGACCGCCGTGGGTGGCTGTTCAGCTGCGAGCATCTCCCGGGTTGCCTTGGCCGAGGTGTCGACGTCGACCACGTCCGTTCGCACCAGGTGATCGAGGATCGGGATGTCGGCGGCGGCCATGGCGCTACGGAATCCCTGGTAGCGGAAGCTGGTGGTGAAGAGTCCGATCCGGTCGCCCACGAACGCGATCCGCTCATGGCCCCCCGCGATGAGATGCTCGGTCGCGAGCGTCGCACCACCCTCGTTGTCGGCCAGCACGCTGTCGGTATCGAACTGGACCGGTGGGCGATCGACGAAGACGACCGGCACCCCACCGAGGATGCCGCTGAGATAGGCATGGCTGGTCGAGGTCGGGGTGATGATCATGCCGGCGACCCGCCGATAGGCGAGGCTCTCGACCGCGGCTCGCTCGTTCTCGGGTGCGTACCCACCACTGGTGATGATCAACGACTTGCCCGCCTCACGGAGCCGCTCCTCGACGCCCGCGGTCAGCGTCGCCATGAACGGGTCACCGATGCTCTCGATCACCAGGCCAACGGCGTCGTCGTAGCCGACACGCAGCGAGCGAGCTGCCGGGTTCGGACGGAAGCCGAGCTCCTTGATCGCCGCCCGTACCCGTCGCTCGGTGGACTCGGCCACGTGGCCGTTGCCGTTCACGACCCTCGAGATCGTCTTCATGCTGACACCGGCGAGTTCGGCGACGTCGCGGAGGGTCGGGCGCGTCATGATCGAGCGTCTCGGCTCGTCACCCGTCCGGCAGCGATCTGTGCCGTCAGGTGCATCGCTCGCTCCGGATCGACACCGCCGGCCAGGGCGTCCTCGCAGGATGCCGAGGCGGTGCCCAGCCCCTGCGCGACCGCCTCGAGCATCGCGGCACCATCCTCGCGGGCCCGGATGAACCCGGCGACGAAGGAGTCACCGGCGCCGATGGGGTTGACGACGTCGATCTCGACACCTGGGAACCATGCCGCGACCTCCGTGGTGACGACGGCGGCTCCTGCCGCTCCCGCGGTCACCACCGCTGCCCGGGCTCCGGTCGCGACCAAGGTGCGTGCGGCCTCCTCGGCGCGCTGGATGACCTCGTCGCCGAGTTCGTCGACGGCCTCACCGCCGGACCCGCCGAGCGCGGCTTCCGCCTCGGCAAGGTTGGGGGTCACGACGTCCGGACGGTACGCCAAGCTCGCGGCGAGCGCGTCCCGCCCCGCATCGACCACCACCTCCGCGCCGTGCTCGTGCGCGATCGCGGTGATCCGGCCGTAGCCATCGACGGGAGCACCGGGCGGCAGGCTCCCGGAACAGGCGACCACACGGTCATCGCCGTCGGCCAAGGCGTCGTGCACGGTGCCTTCCAGGGCGCTCCAGGCCGCAGCATCGACATCTGGGCCGGGCTCGTTCAGGACCGTCACCCGACCATCATCCTCGAGGTAGATAGTGGCAACCCTCAGCTCGCCGTCCACCTCGACGCCGAGCAGGTCGAGCGGCTCGGAACTGAACAGCCGGTCGACGAGGCTGCGGTCGCTGCTCGGAACGTAGCCGACGAGCCGCGCCCGGTACCCGAAGGCGGCGAGGACCCGGGCGACGTTGACACCCTTCGCGCCGGCGGTCACGACGGCCCGGTCCGGACGCTGCACCGCTCCGGGGACCAGGCGCGCGATCCTGACCGTGCGGTCCACGGTCAGGTTCGGTGAGACGATCAGCGCCACAGCGTCCCCTCAGCTCTGAGATGGGCTAGAAGGCGGCACGGCGGGATGGTCCGATGTCAGGCGGAACTCGTGTGGTCCGCGATTGCGCTCTCGACCTCATGGCGCACCGCGCCACGGACGTGCGCGACCATCGATCGCCGCGATGCAGCCGGCGAGGCGCTCCTGGCCGGTCGTTGCCATGAACTCCCGTCGCTGCGCGCGGTCCATCCCCACGGCGTCCTTCCAGATGGCACGGCCCGCGATGAAGCCCGATGCGCCACCTTCATCGCAGGAGATGCGCAGCACGTCCTGGAACTGGTCGAAAGCGACCCCCGCAGAGAGGACCGCCCAAGGGGTCTCGATCGTCTCCGCCAACCGGCGGCAGGCCTGAGGACTGCCGGGGTACTCCAGCTTCAACAGATCACAGCCGAGCTCATCGAGGACTTCGGCTGCGCCGATGATCGCATCGCTGCGCTGCGCCGGTGATAGCTCGGACTCCCCCGGAAGCTTGTAGATGAGGTTCTCGACCACGGAGGGGACGCCGGTTGCCCGGCAGTCGTCCACGATCGCCTCGACGACCTCGATCAGTTCCTGTACGAGGTCGGGCGAGCCCTCGGGGCGCTGGCGGTCGGCGCGCAGCTGCACCAGGAACTTGAGAGCATCACCGCCGAGGTCCCGCACCCACGCGGCGTCGAGCGCAGTGGACCGGGTGGCCCGAGGCTCACCGTGGTAGCTCTCCTTGTCCGCGGGCTCCGCGGCGACCAGGACGCCGCAGCCCTGCCGGTCGACCTCGGTGATCGCTGGGATCCCGATGTCGGGGTCCAGCAGGATGCCGCTGGCCAGCTCGAACAGCGGGGTGACGACATCCTGCTTGAACTCCTGGAGCGAGGCGTCGTCGGTCGGGCCATCGACCGCGGTCATCATCCGGCGCAACGTGTTGCGCTGGTCCATCGCCACGATGGCGAAGGTCCCGTCATCACGGGCGATCGCGTCGAGCCCGGTGTCTGTGGCCGCCATCCTGTGACTCCTTCTATCTCTTCGGCCGGGGGCCCGCGCTGGGCCCCCGGCTGGTTGCGGGTTGCGCAGTGAGGGGACGACGCGAGGTCGTCCCCTCACTGCGGGTCAGCACTCCGCCTTGTAGAGGAACTGCGCGATCTCGGGGTCGTCGAGGTTGTCCAGCGTGGCCGTGACGAAGCCGGTACCGATCTGTTCCTCGGTCGGCTCACCGCGCAACGCAGCGACGGCCTGCTCGACGCCCTGGCGACCGATGTCCAGCGGCTGCTGGACGATCAGTGCCTGGACCAGCCCCTCGCGGAGCTGCTCGATCTGCGCCGGACCTGCGTCGAACCCGACGATGGAGACGTCATCACGACCCTCCTGACGGATCCCGGTCGCCGCACCCTCGGCGGAGAACAGGTTCGCGCCGAAGATGCCGCTCAGTTCGGGCTCGGCAGCGAGCGTGGCCGAGACGATCTCGGCGGCGCGAGCTGGCTCGTTGTCGCTGTACTCCTGGCCGAGGAACTCGATGTCCGGCCAGTTCTCCTCGAGACCGTCGATGAAGCCCTCACCGCGGGCATCGGTGGTGGAGATACCCGGCGTCACGTTGACGACCATGGCAGCACCCTCGCCACCCATCAGTTCCCCGAGCGCGTCGGCGGCCATGCGACCACCTTCGAAGTTGTCCGAACCGATCTGTGACACCGCGATCGACGGGTCGCTGAGCGTGGTGTCGACGAGCACGATCTCGATGCCGGCATCGACCGCGGTCTCGAGCGGACCCTGGAGCGCGTCGACATCGGTCGGTGCGATCAGGATCGCGTCGGGCCCCGAGGCGATGACGCTCTCGAGCACGGGGATCTGTTCGGTCGGCGAGAACACCGGGGCGCCCTGGACGTCCAGGTTCACACCGAGCTCCTCGGAAGCCTCCAGCGCACCGCACTCCATCGAGACGTAGAACTCGTCACCGGTCACACCGGGGATCAAGGTGATGTCGTACTCCTCGTCCCCTGCTGCTGCCTCGTCGTCGGCTCCCTCGTCGTCGGCTCCCTCGTCGTCGGCGGGCTCTTCCTCGTCGTCAGCAGGCTCTTCGACGTCATCGTCGACGGCATCGTCGGCGGTGTCGTCACCGTCGCCACAAGCGGCGGCGAGCAACGCGATCACAACGACGGATGCCACCATCACACGGGGACGCCGTGTTCGTCTGGTGTTCTTCATGAACATGCTCCTGTCATTGATGCTCTCTCTTCCTGATGATCCCGACCGAGGACCCCCGGTTCGAGTGGTTCACAGTCGGTCTCGGGCCCGACGCTTGAGCTGATCGACGTAGACAGCGATGATCAACACGGCACCGACCGCGACCTCCTGCCAGAACGGCTGGATCCGGAGGATCACGAACCCGTTCTGGAGGGTGGTCGGGATGAACACCCCGACCAGCGTTCCGAACATCGTCGCGATGCCACCGAAGAGGCTCGTGCCACCGATGACCACCGCGGCGATGGATTGCAGATTGTCCGTGTCATGCCCCTGGATGGTCGTGTTGGTGAAACGAGCAAGGGACATCATCCCGGCGATACCCGACAGCACGCCGGACACGAGGTACACCTTCAGCAGGTGCCGGTCCACGTTGATACCGACACGTCGGGCCGCTTCCTCGCTCGAACCGATGGCGATCGTGTACCGGCCGAACCGCGTGAACCGCATCACGATGCCAGCGATCGTCGTGATGAGGAGCGCGAGGATCACGATCCACGGGATCACCCCGAACAGCCGCCCGATGCCGAGCGTGTTGACCAGCTCATCCGGCACGGTCCGCAGATTGATGCCCCCGGTGAGGACCTTGGCGAAGCCAAGCACTCCGCCGAAGGTCCCAAGAGTCACGATCAGTGGTGGTAGTTGGGCTTTCGTGATCAGTAGCCCGTTGACCAGGCCCCAGAAAGCGCCGGCCAGCACCGCGGCCGCCGTCCCCACGAAGACGGCCGTCCAACCCTGGCCGCCGTTGACCTCCGCCATCACCATCGAGGCGACCACGCCGGAGAACACGAGCATCGAGCCGACGGAGATGTCGATCCCTGCGGTCGTGATCACGAACGTCTGCCCGATCGACAGCACCAGGAGGATGCTGGCTGCGATAGCGATGTTCCGCAGGTTGTTGACGCTCGCGAACGCCTCCGGCCGCAGGACCGTGAAGGCGATGAGCATCCCGAGGAGGGCCAGGAAGATGAACGCCGTCGAATCGGTCAGCGCCTGCTTCCAGCCCTTGCGCGAGGAGTCCGACTCGGCCTCGGCCTCGCGATCCGCGACAGCTTGCTCCTGCTCCGTCAGCTCAGCCATCAGGCGTCCTCCTGCACCAGGGCACCGGTCATCGCGCCGACGAGCGCATCCATGTCCGTCTCGGCGGTCCGGAAACGGGCGACCCGCTTGCCGAGTCGCAACACCTCCACCCGATCGGAGACCTCGAGCACCTCGGGCATGTTGTGGCTGATGATCACGATCGCGATCCCTTGGTCGCGCACACGCTTGATGAGCTCGATCACCGCCTTGGACTGGACGACCCCGAGGGCAGCGGTGGGCTCGTCCATGATCACGAGCCGGTTGGCCCAGGTCGCCGCCCGACTGACCGCGATGCTCTGCCGCTGACCACCTGACATCGAGGCGACGGAGTCCGTCTCGGACTGGACGCCAGCGCCCAGGTTCTTGAAGGCGGTGCGGGTCTTCTCGTGCATCGTCGCCGTGTCGAGGAAACCCAACCTGCCCAGGATCCCCGGCTTGACGAGCTCACGGCCGAGGAACAGGTTCGCGGCCGGGTCGAGATCCGGCGCGAGTGCCAGGTCCTGGTAGACGGTCTCGATACCGAGCCGCTGTGCAGCGGTGGGATCCGACAGGGTCACCGGTCGGCCCTCGAAGAGGATCTCACCCTCGTCGGGCGGCTGGACCCCTGCGAGGATCTTGACGAGCGTGCTCTTGCCCGCCCCGTTGTCGCCGATCATGGCAACGACCTCGCCGGGATAGACATCGAAGTCGCACCCTCGCAGCGCCCTTACGTGCCCGAAGTTCTTGAAGATCCCTCGCGCCTGCAGTAGCGCTTCTGTCGTTTCTCCCACGCCCACCTCCCGGAGGACCCTTCGCACAGCCAGGCCGCTGACTCTCCTGCGTGCCGGACCACTCCCGTGTTGGTCCGGTCGGCAACCCTCGTGCCCGTAACACCGCCGTAACGCTGCGTTCGACCCTATGTCATCGTTGACATCTCTGTCCATACCGCCGTTCCGGGCCAACTACCTCATACCGCGATTACACGACGTGATCGGCTGTGTAGCCCCTCCTACGGCGACAATCGTAGGTTTGTCTCTCGTTGTCAGGACCTCACCGGGCGCGCGCACGGGCCCAGGCAAGGCGCACGGAGCGCTCAGGCCGACGCCGCTCCGCCCGGGATGGCCGGGGCCCGCCGCGCCGCAAGGAGCTGCTCCTCGACCGCCCGCCGGCTCTCGACGACGGCATGTGGGACGATCGGCTCCACCTGTGCAACCAGCGCGGGGGCCTCGAGCTTGCGCGCGTCCCGAGCCGCTCCGCGTCGTTCCAGACGCCGCCGCCGCTCGTCGTCCGGGCAGGTCAACCAGATCACCCGCAACGGCCCAGAGCCCAGACGCTCGCGCAGGTCCCTGACGTGGCGAAGCTCGCTGAGCGCACGCGTGAAGGGGGCGACGATGACGACGTCACGTCCGAGCAGGAGGTTGTCCCTCGCCGCAGTGAGGACCAGCTCGTAGGCTCGGTCTCCCAGGACGGCGCGCACCCGCGGGTCATCGAGGTCATCAGGTGCTGCTCCGACCAGCTCCGCGATCACCCGAGTCAGCGGCGCTGTGACGACGTCACGATCCAGCAGGAACGCTCGTTGCTCCCGGGCGAGCGGTACGGCCAGTGTCGACTTGCCGGTACCCGGAGCCCCGGCCACGATCCAGGCGGTGCCGGACTCTGGTCGAGTCACCCTGTGGCCGTCCACCATGACGGCGCGAGGCTCGCATCGACCTGTCCACTGGCCACGGGCTCACGCCAGGGACGTCCCTGGGCGCGGACGATGGCCGTCAGGCGCGCGAGGCGGTCAGCAGCCAAGGCCACGGCGTCGTCTGCCCCACCGGTGGCCACCGCTTCCTTCCATACCGCGCGTCCAGCCATGAAACCGCTCGCGCCGGCGGCCGCCGCCAACTCCAACTGGATCGCGAACTCCTCGTAGCCAACGCCCTCGCTCAGCAGCACCCATGGAACCTCCAGAGCAGCGTCGAGGTCCTTCGCCGCCGACGCGGCGTCAGCACGGGCGGCGGCGTCCTCGACCGCTCCCGGGAACTGCAGCTTCATGACGTCAGCGCCGCAGGCCGCGAACCGTGCTGCGGACGCCACGATCGCTTCGGTCCGCCTGCGCTGGACCGTCGGATCGCCCACGTCCTCCCCATCCAGCGGGTACCACAGTGGCTCGATGATGCAGGGCAGTCCCACGGCGTGACAGGCGACCACGAGCTCGCGCACACGCTCCACGTCGCCGGCAGCTGCCGGCGTCTCAGCACGGTGGAAGAACACGAACTTCACGCCATCGGCGCCGGCGGCCGCGATCCGATCCGGTGTCCAGTCCGGCCGCAGGTCGACGGTGCGCTCGAAGCCGTCCTCGGTCTCACGCATGCGCTCGATGTTCGCGATCATGCCCACAGACCCCGGTAATGCCCCGGAGACGGTCGCCTGTGCGATGCTGAACTCGGGATCGAGGAGGAGCCCGCTGGCCTGCGACACGAGCGCACGGATCACCTTCAACTTCAGCTGCGTCGCCTCGTAGGCGCCGGGGCGAACGCCGTCGGCGGAGCGAAGCAGCACCGCGGGATGATCGATGGCGGCCACGGCCAGGAACCCGTCTTCGCTCGCGCACCGGTCGAGGCGGCGCAGGCGACCGAGATCGCCTGGACGGTCGATCCGGCCGGCGGCGATCGCGGCTGGGGAGGCTGCGTTGCTCTCCATCAGTGCTGCTCCTGAACCTCGAGGCTGATCGTGGTGGTCTGCTCCCCGCCAGCCTCGAGACGCCACAGCCCGGTGCGCTCGGCGATCGCGTTGCGTCCCTGGGCGGGGAAGCCTGTGCACGGCTCGATGGCGATGGCATCGACCGCCCCGAACCAGGGGAAGCCCGGCGAAGCGTGGTACTCGGTCCAGAGCCAGGCGTGAGGGAACAGCTCCGCGTCCCAGCGGAGCTGCGCCGTCAGTGGGCACTGGGCACTCTCGATGTCCGCCCACCCGTCGGTGAAGCCGGTGAGATAGGCCATGCGCTCGCACGGCGGACCGTCGAGGGTCGGGATGTCCCGCAGGTCCCGGGTCCCTCCGTGCCGGCCCGGTACCAGTGGCCACTGCCCTTCACTACCGACCTCGAGGTCGCCCGCGTCGGTGACGCGCCGGTCATCGACGATGACCTCGCTGGCACCGCAGGTCAGACGACCACCAGCCGCGAAGGCTGGGGCGAAGGCTGGGTGGTGGCCATAGACGCCGTCGATCGGCCACCGCCCTCGGTTGACGAGATGCTCGGTGATGGAAAGGCGGCCGCCCTCGAGTTGGAACCGACGGGTCATCTCGATCGGGACACGTTTCAGCCGTGCGGCGAGCTCGGCCCCGTCATCGAGCAGCTTCACGTCGAAGGGCGTCGTCCACACCTCGCCGTGCATCCCCCAGGTGGTGCCGTAGGCCTCCACCTCGTCACCACCGTTGGGCAGCATGACCTGCCAGCCACCCGGGTACCAGTCGATAAGCGTGTCGGCGCTGGTGCCGGGCGTCGCGGCAGCGCCCTGGTGACGTAGCCCCCAGGGGCTGGACCACAGGACGTCCACGTCGGGATCGAGCCAACGGAAGCGGAGGACGTCGCCCCCCTTGCCCGGCACGATCTCGACCGCCGCGGCCTGGCTCTCGAGGACGATCAGATCCCACCCCCGGTGCTCTCCAGCACGGACGCTGACCATGGACGACTCCCTCGCTCGTGCCTACCGAAGCAGGCTGGCTGTTGGGTGTCAACGTTGTCATGACGAACGCTGCTCAGGGCCTGTGTCCGCCGTCCGGGGAGCCGCAGGTCGTGACGGGCGCGGCCCGCGACCGATGCACCGGTCGTGAGGCCGCGGAGATGACCGACGTGCATCATCGTCGCGCCGTGATGCTGCTGTGGTGAACACCGCTGCGCGCCCGGTCCCAGGGGGCCATCGCTCGGAGGCGACCGCATCCACCCCCGGATCCCCTGCGCGCGATGTCAACAGCGGCAGGCACCACAGCCGGCGTGACGACGTCGGAGGCCGCTGGGCCCGTTCGTGTCGTTCACTACACTGAGGTCGCCTGGGGAGGAGGCCCACGGGTGATGAACGAG
>JAWLFE010000095.1:4597-10203 GCA_041685735.1 Nitriliruptoraceae bacterium | reverse complement strand
GTCTAGTGTGGTCCGATCGTCAATCAGGGTTCCAAGCAGGGGGTCTTGTATGCGTCGTGTCACGCTGTTGCTGTTCTCGTCGCTGCTGCTGGTGGTCGGGCTACCGGCCATCGCCAGCGCTGCTGAGGGCGACCTTGAGGTGGTGTTCCTCGACGCTGGGCAGGGCGACACGGTGCTGTACCGGGGCTCGTGTGGCGAGGTCGGGATCATCGACGTCAACCGTGGCGCGGATGACGAGGTGCTCGCGCAGCTGTCCGCCTGGGGTGCCACGGACGATGTGGTGTGGATGTCGGTGTCGCATTACGACGCGGACCATCTCGGCGGGGTGACAGCGGTCGGGACGGCCCTGGCGGGGCTGGAAGCGGTGTATGACCGGGGCGGGGACCGCAACGTCAAGGACACGATCACCTACCGCGACTACTACGACTGGGTGACTAGCGCGGGGTTGCGCACCGCGGTCGAGATCGGCGATGCGTTCGAGTTGTGCGGCACGGTGGTGTTCGACGTCGTGTCGGTCGGAACGGACGGGACCGCCGCAGGCGGGGTGTCGGTGTCGGCGGAGAATGACCGGGGCGTGTGTGTGAACGTCTCCGTTGGCGAGTTCGATCTGGCGTCGTGCGGGGATGTGAACAAGGCAGTGGAGACGGCCGTGGCGCCGGCCTACGGCCAGGTGGAGGTCGTCAAGGTCTCGCATCACGGGTCGGACACCTCCTCGTCGCAGACCTTCATCGACACATTGGATGCGGACGTGGCGATCTTCACCGTCGGGTCCAACTCCTTCGGCCACCCCGACCCGGACGTGGTCTCGCGGTGGGAGACGTCTGGGGCGACGTTGTTCCAGACGGCAACCTCCTCCGGTGCGATCCAGGACGGGGATGTCACGGTGACCGCCACGGCGGATGGCGCGTACACGGTGGCGGGTGAGACTGGCCGGGTCACCTCCTCGGACAGCAACGACGGCCTCGTCGATGCTCCGGATGTTCAGCCGATCACCCCGGCTTGTGTTGACGCACCTGCAGGACGGTTTGCGGATGTCTCGGGTGTGCATCAGCCTGGGATCGACTGCATCGGCTGGTGGGGGGTCACCCAAGGCGTCGGCGACGGACTGTACGACCCGTTTGGTGACGTGCGGCGCGACCAGATGGCCTCGTTCATCGCCCGGACGTTGGATCTGACCGGTGGCAGCCTGCCCGCTTCGCCTGCGGACGTCTTCAGCGATGATGACGGCAACGTCCACGAACCGGCGATCAACCAGCTAGCCGCGTTGGAGGTCGTTGGCGGGGTGACGGCCAACTCCTATGCGCCGTTCCGGTCGGTGACCCGGGCGCAGATGGCATCGTTCCTGGCGCGAGCGTGGGAAGCCCGTGTCGGCACCCCACTACCGGCTGGCGGCGACTTCTTCGGTGACGACGACGGCGATACCCACGAGGCCAACATCAACCGGGTGGCCGCTGCCGGGCTGACCGGTGGGACCGCCTCGGGCGGCTACGAGCCCGGCGCGCAGGTCACCCGCGCACAAATGGGCACCTTCCTCGCCCGGCTGCTCGCCAAGATGGTCGCCGACGGCCACATCACCTACCCACCCGCCAACCCGGTCCCCATCACCGACCCGGACCCCGAGCCAGCCTGCGTCGACCTCAACACCGCTGACCTCGAAGCCCTCCAGGAGATCGTCCACATCGGTCCCGGCCGCGCCCAAGACATCATCGACCTGCGCCCCTGGGCCTCCGTGCAGGACCTCGACGTCATCGACGGGATCGGGCCCGCACGGCTCCAAGACATCATCGACGAAGGCGTCGCCTGCGTCACCTGAGGCTCCTCTCGCCAACGAGTCGTGGCTATCCGCGGCGGCCCGGGGTGTCGAACTCCTGGCTCCGCGCACCTGGGCACATTCGCATGTGATTGGCATTGAGCCTCAACCGTGACGCGGAAGCACTAGGGTCCCGCGCAGCGTCGTACGAGACGAACCGCTCGCTCACGCTGCTCGTCTGGGTACTTCCTCGGTGCGGGCATGATGGTCTCCTTCGCAACCATCCTGCCCTCTACGAAACCCGCCGCGCTTCAATCCCCAAACCGCTCGTGGTGGGCGCGGTCCAGCATGCCCGACCCCGCCCCCTGTAGGCGGGCCATCACCTCTTCGGACGTGCCCAGATACTGCTGCGAAACGATCCGAGGCTTCTCTCCTCCACCCGGACCGACTCGACCAGTAGTCATAGGCCTACTTACCGCGGCGCTTCTTCCCAATGATTGACGGCATATACGGGTACCGCATGTCCCGCCATCAAGAAGCACCCATCACCCGCGAAGCCGCAGGTCAGGTTGTGGATGGCATGTGCTTGACTTCTGGGCATCTGGAGTTGCCGAACATCAGGGGGGTTGTGTGGCATCGGGGCGCGCACGTTCTTCTGCTTGGGTGGTGCTGGTGGCGTTGCTGGTCGCGCCGCTGAGTGTGGTCGGTTCCGGCCCCGCGCAGGCCCAGGACACTCCGGTCGCGGCGTTGACCGCGGCCTGTCCCGACCCGGTGCCTGCAGCGGGGTTCAACGACGTCGAGAGCGGAGATGTGCATGGTCGGGCGATCGCCTGCCTGGTCCAGTATGCGGTCACCCAGGGTGTCGGCAACGACCGGTATGACCCGACGGGGTCGGTGACCCGCGCGCAGATGGCCACCTTCCTGGTGCGGCTCCTCGCGGTCGCGGGTGACCAACCGGCCGTGCCCGCCACGACCCGTTTCTCGGACGTCGACGGTGTCCATGCCGACAACATCGAGGCGCTCGCTGGCGCCGGCATCGCCGCCGGGGTGTCGCCGACCGCCTTCCAGCCCGCCGGCAGTGTGACCCGCGCACAGATGGCGACGTTCCTGGACCGTCTGCTCGCCAGTGTCGACCTCCCGCTGCCGCCCGCCGCGCCGGCGTTCGACGATGTAGCGCCCGGAGTGACCCACGCCGACGCGATCGGCCGGCTTGCTGCGGCCGGTGTGGTGCAGGGGCGCACCGTCTCCACCTACGACCCCACGGGCCTGGTCACCCGTGCCCAGATGGCGTCGTTCCTGATGCGCACCACCGACCTGCTGGCCCGTGATGCCATCACCCATCCGCCCTACGTGGCGCAGCCGGCGGTAATCGCTGACGAGGTGGTCGTGCTCGATGCCACGGAACGCGCACAGCTGGAGGTGCTAACGCTGGACCTGGACAGCGCGGCGGTCACCCTCGGCTTCGACCAGCTGCCCGACACCGTCGAGCCCGGCGACGTGGTGGTCTCCGAACCGACCGATGCCGCACCGGACGGGCTGCTGGTAGAGGTCACCGCGGTGACCGACACCGAGGTACAGGGCACCTTCGCTGCGCTGACCGATGCGGTGCAGTCCGGCAGCGGCACGGCCACCACCACCCTGCTTCCCAACGACATCGTGGAGGAGGAGGTGCTCCTCGAAGGAGTCTCGCGCAGCGACGGTCCGGTCACCGCCGGGTGGACCACCGACGACCAGTTCGCCCTCGCGAACGAGGTCGAGTTGTTCGGACTGCGTTTCGACGACGTCGACCTGGCACCGGGCGTGGTCGCCAACGGTGGACTCGACCTGCGCGTGACCACAGACGTCGACCTCGACATCGGTCTACGCCGTCTGGTGCAGCCCTACATCGTCAACCTCGAGGCAACCTCGACCCTGACCCAGCGTGCGGAGTTGGATCTCGACGCGAGCGCGTCGGCATTCGTAGAGCGCAGCCTGGAGCTCTACCGCGCATCCTTCGCACCGATCACGTTCAGCATCGGCCCCGTCCCGGTCGTGTTGACCCCACAGCTGACCCTACGGATGGACGCCAACGGTCAACTCAGCGCATCGGTGTCCTACTCCGCCGAACAACAAGCCACAGCCACAGTCGGGGCGCGCTACCAGCCAGCCTCTGGCTGGACCCCCATCGCCCGCTGGGACGCGACTTTCGACCAGGGCATCCGGTCCGTACAAGCCGAAGGCTCCGCGCTGCTGGCCGCCACCGCAATACCGACCCTGGCCCTCTACGGCGTCGTCGACCTCGGCGCAGAACTCTCCTCCAGCGTCCGCTACGCAGCCGACCTGACCGCCGACCCCCGCTGGGCGCTGTACGCCGGAATCCGCGCCGACGCCGTGATCACGCTCGACATACCCCTCCTACCCGACCTCCCTGGCTACCGACAGACCGTCTACACCAACGAGTGGACCCTCGCCACCTCAAGCACGACACCCGACCCAGAACCCGGACCCGACCCCTCGGGCCAAGACCGATTCAGGCCGTTCCCGGGGCTGTCGTTCGAGCTGCCCGAACCACCAGTGGGCACCTGGGGCGAGCCGCGGATGCTCGATGGCGACCCGCCCACCGTCTCGGTGCTCCTCGAGGGCGCCTTCGCGACCAGCCTGAGCGTGCGCCTTCGGCGCGGTGCGACCCTGCAAGGGCTGCTCGACGATCAGGAGCGCTTCTACCGCGACTACGGCTACGAGATCCCCGACCGCTGGTTCGAGGAACTCGACCTACCCGGCGCCGATCGAGCTGTCACCTACGCCTGGGGGAGTCCGTCCGGTGACCTCCTGATTAACACCGTGCTACTCAGCGTGGACGACGTCGTGTTCGAGATCGATCTCAACGCCTACATCGAAGATGTGCTCGCCGACCAGGCACCGTCTAGTGGCGCCTTCCTCCGAACGCTGGAGACAACGCTGCAGATCGACCGCGAGCTCGTTGGCGCCCTCGGCTGATCCACGTCGAACTGGGGCGGTGTACAGAAAAGGGGGCCTTGCCGGGTGCGGGCGGTCCCCGTTCGCGGCCGGGGACTGGCAAGAGGCGCCGCCCCGTTCGGGGACGGTGGCGACACCGGAGGTGGGCACAAGGCCAGTGGGGGCTCGAACGGTGCTCGACGCCTGTGGTGCTTGCCGTCGCTGGCGCGGTGGTCGTGCCCTCAGCCCCAGCGCAGGCAACGATCGCCCGCGGCGTCCGGAGCGCACCGACAGGTGTGCGCCGCCAACCGGACCCCGCTCCCGCTGCGCCGCGCAACGTGGCCGCAAGAGCGGTCGTCGGCCTCCGGTGACGACAGCGATCCGATGCCAGGAGGGCCGAAGCACGAGCAGCAGGAATCAGTCTGCACCGACCTCGCGCCGCGACCCGCCGGGCTATCCCGTCCTCCCCAGACGTGGGGTAGAGGATGTCCCCGATCAAGGTGGCTCCTGACAACGGTCGCCCTCGGCCGCATGGGCCTCCCCCCTGCAGGGCGGCTGACCGACACCGGCGGCTGCGAGTTGCGTGGGGTTCGTTCTGTCAATCGGTCGGCCAGTGGGACACCGGGAGAAGGGGCACGATATGGGTTCAGCGGCAACCAGGGGCTACGTCCGGACCGCACTAATCCGAAGCAGTCCCACCGGACGCTCCGACCGTTTGCCACGGTCAACGACATGGACCGGATCACCGGGATCGCCGCGATGGCAGCACTCGTCGATGGGAAGCAGGTCAACCTTGTATTCCCCCACTCCGTGTCCCTGGACTGCTCTTCGGCGCGGGGCTCCGGCGGACAGCGGTGCCGCTCGCTGGTCACAGGTCCAGGCCGCGTGCGAGGAACGCAGCCATCTGCCCGCGGGTCACGTT
>JAWLFE010000095.1:0-4497 GCA_041685735.1 Nitriliruptoraceae bacterium | reverse complement strand
GCCGCCGGGCGGAACGTGCCGTCGGTGAACCCGCCCGTGATCCCCGCTGCCGCGATCGCCTCGATCGCCGCCTCATGGGTCGTACCGACCGTGTCGGAGAAGCGTGGTGGGACGGTCGTGCCGAGGAGGCGGCCGGCGTCGAGTATCCCGGCGCCGTCAGCGGTGGTGCCAGGTACGTCGATGGCGGCGTCCTGCAGCGCGCTGCGGGCCTGTGCGGTGGTGGCACCTGGGTTGCCGGCCAGCCACAGCGAGAGCGCACCGGTGACGTAGGGAGCCGCGAACGAGGTTCCGGAGAAGTACTCAATCGTGTCGAAACGTCCAAGTACCGCGATGTCGGTGGTGCGGTTACCCGACTGCGTACCGCCCGGGGCGATCAGGTCGACCGCGGCCTGCTGGGAATACAGCGCGACCTGCCCGTCGACGGTGGATGCCCCTACCCCGATCACCTGAGGGTGGGCGGCGGGCCAGTTCGGGCGGTTGGGGGCGGTCGCGCCGTTGTTGCCGGTCGCGGCGATCATGATCTTCCCCGAGGCCGCGACCCGGTCGAGAGCGGCGGACTCGGCAGCCGAGCCGGGACCACCGAACGACATGTTGACCAGTCGGACGTCGGGCATGTCGATGACCGCATCGAGTCCGGCAACGATGTTCGCGGAGTTCAGGCAGCCGTCATGGCTGCTGAGGCGGATCGGCCGGATGATGGCGGCCTGGTTCACGCCCGCGACCTCCAGGGCATTGTTGCGAGTGGCGGCGATCACCCCGGCGACCGCGGTGCCATGATCGCCCATCGCAGAGCTTTGCCCGGCGGGGACCTGACGGCCGGTGGCACTGTCAAAGCCCGCGCCGACACGGCCAGCGATGTCGGCCCGGAACGGATCGACGCCCTGATCGAGCACCGCGATCTGGACGGGATTCGACGGGACATTGCGCCAACCGGCCTCGAGCTGGAGCTGATCGACCGCCCACGCGGAAGGCTCGGGGTCATCAAGCGCCTCGACGGTGCGCGGCTTGGGGTGCTCTACAGCCAGCACACCCGGCACGTCTTCCAAGTGGCCGAGCAGCTGATCGTCGACTCCTTCGACGACCAGCGCCCCGACGTTGGAAGCGACCGATGTCACGCGCAGGCCGAGGTCCGCCACAGCACGCTGGACCGAAGCCAGCTGTTCGGGTTCCACCACCAGTTGCGCCTGGGAGAAGAACACCAGCGAGCATTCCGTGGGGAACGTCGGATAGATCTGGTCGGCATTGGGCAGCATGTCGAGCAACTGGCTACCAGCGAACGTCGCGACCGCGAAGTGGTACTCGAAAGGAAACTCGGCCGCGACACCGTCGATGACGAAGTCGCCCACGGTCCGTCGTCCGTCCGTGCTCGCGCTGACCGATCCGAACCCGTTGTCGAGCAGGAGCCAGCCGTCGGGGTTCTCCAACTCGAACGTTCGATACACCTCGTAGTAGCCGTCCATGTACTGCACGATGACGTAGTCCTCGCGGAACTCAGGATCCAGAAGGTCTTGGTCCACCAGGAACATCAAGATCTCGTCGTCAGTCCTCTCAAAGCCCCGATCTGCGCAGGTGCTCCAGGCCCAGCCGACCTCGGCTCCCTGATCATCGAGTTGGAACAGACGGTCGATGTCGCCGTACGGCGCATCTCGGCATGTATCGAAGTACTCCTGCACGACGGTGGCGGCCGAGGCAGTCGACACAGCGTTCGTCGAGGCCCGGAACGGCTCATCGCGCCTCGCTACCAACTTCGCAGCAATCTCCTGCCCAGGCCAATCCTCAGCGGCCCCCGTTGCGCGCTTGGTTCCCGCGCTGCTCACCGGCGATGGCTCCGCCGCCGTCGGCGCAGCCGACAACGCCAACGCTGCGATGACCATGACCGCTACAACCCGCCCCAACATTCAAACCCCCGATGGCCGGTCGCCCGGCTTCGTTGTCATCGCCCGGCCAAATCCAAAGCCGGCCTGTCGAGCCACCCTCGAACCAAGCGTTCTGCGTGGCTCTGCGCACCTGCGGAATCATCGCAGCCATCTGTGACATCGACTCCCAGCCGGCCCTGCTGAAGCCCGCTGGTTCGCCAAACACCTTCACCTGGGTTGAATGTAGGGGGCACCGGGTGGCGATTCTGGGGCCTAAGGGGGTGTAGCCATGTTCCTCTAGCTATTCGGGAAATGGGAGGTCATAGGTGTGGAGTTGGATTCGGTCGCGTTTGTGGGCGAGGTTCCGCCAGAGATCACCGGTCGCGATTAGCAGAGGTGGGCTTCATTCATTGCCCTTCCGGCGCCGTCAGGTCTCGTCGGCTGCCGACGCTTCACGTCGAGCGAAGCGATGCAAGCCAGCACCATCCACTCATCCCTGGAAGTTTCATTCTTGCCACCCCGTTACTTTCAGTCGTTCCTGACGCCACCCGGCCAGCCGGGGTGGCGGCACCCGAGCGCTTGTTCGCTCAGGTATCCAAGACCCGGTTCTTGCCTCACCTCGATGATCAGGACCGAAGCGCTTCGGCGAGCCCCTAGTCGGCATGGACCGCTATTCCGTCAGCTGGCTCAGGGAAGCTCGAATGCCCGCGCGACGATGGTCGCAAGCTGACCACGAGAGACAGATTCGCCAGGCCGGAACGTCCCATCCGTAAAGCCGCCCACGATCTCGGCGGTAGCAACGGCCGAAATGGCTTCCTCGTGTGTCGTCCCCGCAACATCACTGAACGGCGACGAGCCAGGCGGAAGGTCGAACGCCCGCGCGACGATGGTCGCAAGCTGACCACGAGAGACAGATTCGCCAGGCCGGAACGTCCCATCCGTAAAGCCGCCCACGATCTCGGCGGTAGCAACGGCCGAAATGGCTTCCTCGTGTGTCGTCCCCGCAACATCACTGAACGGCGACGAGCCAGGCGGAAGGTCGAACGCCCGCGCGACGATGGTCGCAAGCTGACCACGAGAGACAGATTCGCCAGGCCGGAACGTCCCATCCGTGAACCCACCCACGAAGCCGGCATCTGCGACGGCGATAATCCCAGGTTCATGGGTCGTCCCACCAACGTCCATGAACCCCGACGGCGAGGGGATCCGCTTCGTGCCGAACCATTCCAGAGAGAAGCTTCCGCCAGAATCGGAAGACGTGCTGCCGGGCACCACGATGCGGAAGTCGTCAAGGACGAGTGGCGTGAAGACAAGCGAAGCTGCCGAGGAGCAACGCTCCAGCAACTGGCCACGCAGATCGTAACGGCGCACCTCGTTCGGATCTAAGGTGGTTGCCACGAACGTGCCAGCCGGCCCGACTGCCAGCATCGGCGCGACCTCCAGATCCGGGATCGTCAGCTGCCCACCGTCGGCGAATCGGGTGTCTAAGCCCCCATCGGGCGTTACCCGCAGTACCGCAGCTGCCACGGCTGAATCCCCGGTCAGACTCACACTGAGCAGCAGATGGCCGTCATCGCCATGGACCTCCACGCTCCTGAGCCGCAGCGAACGGCCCGGGACCGTGGCTATGCCCTGGTCGCCCCATTCACGATCGATCGAACCGTCAGGCCGGTAACGCAGCAGATGCTGCCGGAAGTCTTGGGAGAACACGCCAACGAAGCTGCCATCCGGCAGTTCACGAAGCGGCCCGGTCCCGATGAAGTCCGGACCCTCCTGACCCAGAACCTCGGTCATCACGAAACCATCGACTCCGAAGGACTGGTCGATACGACCGTCGGGCGCAACCTTCATCAGGAACAGCCGCTGTCCGAACATGTGCGCCGTGCCATAGACGAACAGACTGCCGTCATCAAGCCCAACCAGATCTCTTGCATAGAGAGTTCCGGGCTCCTCGACGCGACGCGGCGCTCCGTCGTCGGCGTCCGGATCGAATCCGAAGGTAGCAAGACCATCGTCCCCGAAACTGTCATCCAGGCTCCCGTCATCACGGAAGCGGTGCACTATGAAACCCCCTGCGTCACGGCTGGAAAGCGTGACGATACGCCCATCGTCGAGCATGACCGCCGACGCTGTTCTCTCTTGCTGTGGCCGCACCGGGAGGAGCACCTTGCCGTCCGTGCCGAACGAGGTGTCAAGCCGGCCGTCGACGTGGTGTCTGACCATCGCAAGCTGCGTCCCATCCGCCCAGATCTCGCTGACCGCGGTCCAGCCGATCGACACCAGGCCACCCTCGGGCTGCTGGAACACCCAGTTCGCTCCTGAACGATCACCCGGGAACGTCGTGGTCACCTGCTCGGAGACGGCCGCCGCCCCCGTCAAACCCTGTACCGCCATGACACACGCCAACGTCACCACCATTGGCAAACGCAGCGTTATCCATCGACGTGCCCCGCGAGCAACCATCCCCAACCCCATCCCTAACATCTGCCCTCACGATGAGGCATCAACCTTACGCTAGCACCCCCCCTAATCGCTGCTGCAGAGACATACCGCTCTCGAATGTTCCCTGATCCTGATCGGATCACACTGCGCGGCCAGGTTGCGTCCAGTGCCGGAACCATTACTCCGCAGCACGGAAACC
>JAWLFE010000094.1:0-10279 GCA_041685735.1 Nitriliruptoraceae bacterium | reverse complement strand
AGTAGTGGATGAGACCGTTTCGAACACCGAGCACGACGCCGGGGCCGGCGTGGTCGGAGCCGGTGGCCCGAACCTCGATGAGCTGAGCCGGCTGGCGGCCCGCGAGATGATCGCGGTCGCGCTCGAGGCCGAGCGGCGTGCGTGGCTTGACGCGCATGCCGAGGTCACTGACGCGGCCGGCAAGCGGCTGGTGGTGGGTAACGGCTACCTGCCCGAGCGCACGATCACGACCGGTGCGGGCCAGGTCGAGGTGAAGGCCCCACGGGTGGCCGACAAGCGGCCGGAGGATGAGCGTGAGCCGTTCTCCTCGACGATCCTGCCGCGCTACATGCGCAAGTCACCGAAGGTCACCGGGGTCTGCCCAGGGCATCTACCGGTTGCGGCGCTTCCCCGCGCAGCGCTTCGAGGACGTGATCGTCGCCTGCCTGTGGGTCGGCGAGGATGCCGTCGCTAGTCACGACAGCGCCCTTGCCGTCTACGAACTGACCGACGCGATGCCTGCCGTCATCCACATCACCACACCCCGACGCTTCCGCAGCCGACGGCCAGGGGTCACGGTCCACACCGCACCCCTGAGCGAGCGCGAGCGGACCGAACGTGCTGGCGTGCCGGTCACGACGGTCGAACGCACCATCACCGACCTGCTCGAACACTTCGGACCGGACCTGGCGACCCAGGCCGCCGAACAAGCTCTCGAACGCGGCCTCGTGACCCGACGGGCCCTGCGCACCACCATTGCGTCCTACAACGAGGTGCCACCACCGCTCGGTGAGCTCACGGCAGCCTCGTCGTGACCGACGCTCGGCACCGCTACCCCACCGCCGCGGCGTTCCGCACCGCGCTCGAAGACCATCTCCGTCGCCGTGCACACAGCACCGGCGTGCCCCTGGATCGGCTCCGCAAGGAGATCGCCCACCAACGCCTCCTCGCGCGGCTGGCTGCGGTTGCGCCCCAGGATCGTGGGCACTCAAGGGAGGCCAGGCGCTGCTGGCTCGCCTGGACACCGCCGCACGAGCCACCAAAGACGCTGATGCCACCTGGCGGACCGACCTCGCCCACCTCGATGACATGCTCGAGGAGGCTGTCGACATGACCTTGGCGACGGCTTCCGCTTCGACGTGGGCGCTGCCCGGCTGATGACTGCCGAGACCGACGAAGGTGGAGTGCGCTATCCCATCCTCGCCCTGCTCGACGGTCGCGAGTTCGAGCGTCTTCAGCTCGACGTCAATGCCGTCCCCGACGATCGCCGGCCGCTGGAGCAGCTGCAGCTCCGCGATCTGCTCGGCTTCGCCGGCATCGATCCACCCACCGTGCCGGTCATCTCGATCGCCCAACATCTCGCCGAGAAGCTCCACGCCTACGTGCGCGACTACGGAGCCCAGGCCAATAGTCGACCACGCGACGTCTACGACATGCTCGTCATCGCCTGGTCGCTGCCCGTCCCGACGTTCCGAGAGCTTCATTCGGCTTGCCGGGAGACGTTCACCCTGCGGGAGACGAGCCGGCCACCCACACTGCCGACACCGCCAGGGTCCTGGGCGGCCACGTGGAACTCCTTCGTGAGCGATCACAACATCCCCTGGACCGACCTCGACGCGGCGGGTCAAGCACTCGAAGCATTCTGGCAGCCTCTCCTCATCGGCGATCAGGGATCCGACGATGTCAGCTGGGACCCCGCAGGCTGGGCCTGGTCAGTACCCAACAGGTGAGGACCGGGCCCCGGTTCGCGGTAACCGGCCACATCGCTCGGGGCCCATCGAACGTCTCCAACCCCGTGGGCCGCGGACGTCATTAACTGGTCGACGTTCCACCAGGCCATCATCCGCTGAGCGGCCGTGAAGGCGGCCGTGCACATCCTCGAGATGATCGGCGCAGTTCGCCGAGTCGCTGCAACGGGCGTTGGTCACTGATGCCCGAGCCGCTCGCGGATGCCCGCTTCGAACGGGCGCGGTGTCCGTGGAGCAGCTCGTACCGCTCACGTGGATCGAATCGCCACGGCAGCCGATTCTGGGTGCAGCGCGTGCCTTGTCTGCAACGCACCAGGGGTGAGCGGACGAGTTCACCTCAAGGGCATCGCGCGAGTCGGTTCCTCACCCCGACGAGAGCTCACTCGGCAGGGTGTCAACGACCGCCGACGGCGCCGTCTCTGCGTTCGTCGGCGCCGCCGATGTAGCCGTCCTCGGTCATCTGGATGACGGAGAGCCCGCTCGTCAAGGATCCGATGCTGACCGGGTGACCGCGTGCCTCGAGGCCGGCAGCTAAGCCTGCGACGTCGTAGTTCCACGTCACACCGGGAATGAGCTGCTCGAGCTCGGTCGAGCCGTTTCGGTTTTGGTGGTGGGGAACGCTGACGGCCTGCTGCGCGTCAAGCTCGAAGTCGACGACGTTGACGATCGACTGTGCCGTGTAGCCGATGATCCGCGAGCCACCCGGCGAGCCGGTCACGAGCTCGACATCGCCGTCCTCGTCGAGCACGATCGTCGGCGACATCGAGCTGCGTGGCCGCTTCTCCGGCTCGACCCGGTTGGCGATCGGCATGCCGTCGGCGGCGACCGGCGCGAACGAGAAGTCGGTGAGCTCGTTGTTGAGCAGGAAGCCCCCACCGGGAACCATGACACCATTGCCGAAGGACGACTCGATGGTCGTCGTCATCGACAGTGCGTTGCCGTACCGGTCGACGATCGAGATGTGGCTGGTCCCACCTTCGGTGTCGGTCGTCTGCGGCGCGGTGGGGTCGAACTCCCCCGGCGGTATACCTGGGGCGGCTGTGCCCATGTCGAGGTCGTTGATCAGCGCCGCGCGCGAAGCGAGGTAGTCCTCGTCGAGCATCCCCTCGACCGGCACGTTGACGAAGTCGGTGTCGCCGACATAGAGGGCGCGGTCGGCGAACGCGAGCCGTCCGGCTTGAGCGAACAGGTGGACGAACTCCTCCCCGAGCGGGTCAGAACCGAGGTCGAAGTGCTCCAGGATGCCGAGGATCTGGCCGACGGCGAGCCCACCGGAGGACGGCGGTCCCATCCCGCAGACCCCGTGGCCGCGGTAGTCGATGCAGACCGGGTCCCGCTCGACGACGTCGTATGCGGCGAGGTCCTCGACGGTCACGTCACCGGGGATGTTCGGGTCGGTCTGGACACCAGTCACGATCGCCTCGGCCAGCTCACCGGCGTAGAAGCCCTCGGCGCCGTGCGTGCGCAGCGTCTGAAGCGTGTCGGCGTAGTCGGAGTTGGTGACGATCGTGCCGGCCGGCTTCGCGGCACAGTCGGTCTCGTCGCCGTTGGTGAAGTACTCGAATGCGACAGGGTCCCTGAAGAACAGCCGATCGGAGCAGCTCTCGTTGAACCCGAGCAACAGATCGACCTGGCTCGAGGTCCGCTCAGTCAGTGCGAACCCGTCACGTGCAAGACGGTTCGCGTCGCGAAACAGCGACGGCCACGCCTTGCCGCCATGGTCGTCGTGGATCGCCTCCATGATCGCGGGCGTCCCCGGCACGCCGACCGACAAACCCGACTGCCATGCGGTGAAGAACCCGATCCCAGCAAACCGATCCTCGGTGGCCGCCATCGGAGCCTTCTCGCGACCGTCGTAGGTCGTGACCTCGCCAGTGTCGCCGTCGTACCACACGGCGAGAGCACCCCCGCCGAATCCGCTGGACTGCGGCTCGACCAGACCCAGCACAGCCTGTACTGCAACCATCGCATCCGCTGCCGTACCACCGCTACGCAGCACGCTAGCTCCCGCCTCGGTCGCCAGCGGATTGGCCGTCACGACCATCTCCCGCCCGGTCGCCACCGCATCGGGCACCGATGCCAGGCCGACAGCCGGCGTCAACAGCGCTCCGACGGCCACCCCAGTGACAAGCAGACGATCTCTCATGATCTTCATCTTCTCCCTGGCACCCTTCGGTGCCATCCAAACATCACCACGCCGAGCTTGCGTCACAATCGCGCATCGCCGTGCGCCCGTCGTCCGACGGACCCTGCGCAGGCGTCGGTTCAGATCGCCGCCCGGCGATCAGCTCTCGCGCCACTGCCAGCCGAGCGCTGTCGCCGCTGCGGCCAGATGGCCGACCGCCCGGAATCACTGCGCGGATGAAGTCGCTCGGCGGGTAGCAATACCGGGCGTTACTTGCCGTTGCCTTGGAGCGTCTTCTTGATGTCTTTGAGGAGGAGGACCAGGTGCAGTTCGTCGGTGGGGCTGCGCTCGAACTCGGGGATGAGGTGGAGGTAGAAGTCCCGTGCCCGTTCCGACTCGCAGTGCACGAGCAGACCGCGGCAGCCGATGTCGTCACTGATCGCGGCGACGCGCTGGATGACATCACGCAGCAGCGCTGCGCCCAAGCCTTGCCGTTCGTGGTCGCGGTGCACCCCCAGTCGGGCGAGTAACGCGACGGGTTGGGGGTAGTTGCCGGCACCCTTGCGTAGACGTGCAGGAGCGTGAGTGACGGTGATCTGTGCCATCGTCCATGCGTAGTAGGCCACCACGCTGTGGTCGTCCGCTGTGGTGACGACGAACACCTTCGTCGTACCCGTGGCCGTCGACTGGCGGGCGTGGCGCTTCAGCCAGTCGGTCTGTTCGGCAGAGGTGCAGCTGAAGGTGTCGAGCTCGTGTGCAGGGCCGAGCAGCTCGGGTGGGCGGTAGCTCACTCGTCGAACGGCGAGGGCCGGGCCATCAGCTCGCGCAGGCCGGACAGCTCACGGGCTGGCCGGGCGTTGATGGCCTCCCACTCGTCCGCCGCGCGTTCGGGCAACACGAAGCGCTCACGGTCGGCCATGACCCGTTGTGCGGCCAGCACCAAACTGGACTCGGCGAAGTCGGTCAAGTTGCTCCCCGAGACTTCCACGGCGCGCTCGACGAGACGACGCGTTGCGGGCGTGGTGCGGAACTCGATCCGTTCGTCGCGAGCGCGGGTAACCGCCATCTCAACTCTCCTCGTGTCCGGCCAACGTACGGCCAGGGCGGCGGCGCGTCAACGGATCGGCTCCCGCGGGCGGCCAACCCACTGACAGCAGCCTGGCAGATCCGGGCGCAATGCACCGGTCCTCACGGCAGCTCGTCGGGAGCGGTCCTGCGCCGCGAGGGCCGGGGTGAACAGCGATGATCAGGGGGACCGGCCGACATGCGTAGTGGGCCCTGGAGGCGGTCTGCAGACCGGGCTACTCCGGCGGCTGGCGCCCGGTCTGGGCAGCGTTCTCATGGATGCTCTCTCCGGGGGTACCGACGGATCGAACCTGCATTGGGGGCGTGGCTCGGAGCATGCTGGTGTCCGGTCGCAGCGGAGGTTCGATCAACCAGGGCTAAGGTGGCGCCAGTGTTGGCCGACATTGGGGGCATGCCATCACGCCCCGGGATTCGCCGTCGGGATCGTCGCCTGCTTGCGGCTTCGTTCGTAGCGGTGCTCTCTTTGATCGTGCCGCCGTTGATGCTCGGGGTCCTGCACCGGTATCCGCGGTACGACCTGGTGTTCCAGTCGGTGGACTTCCACCTCGCCATCGTCGGGATCATCGCAGCCTGTGCGTTCCTGGTCGCCATCGCCGCGGCTCTGGCGGCGCAACGGACCAACCAGGGGGCCCTGATCATCCTCGCGGTCGCCTGCCTGGCCGTTGGCGCCTTCATGCTCGCTCACGGCCTGACCACGCCGGGCATCTTCGGTCGACCGATGAACCAGTGGGTGGGTCGCTTCCCCGTGCTGGCCATCGGCGTGTTCGCGGCCAGTCTGTCGATCGCCGCCACCCGACCGGACGGCCGATTGCTCACGGGCCTGGCGAAGCGGCCCCGGGCGGTGCTGCTGACGGCCGGTGCCACGTTCACGCTGATTGCCGTGATCACGGTCGCCTGGCCGGCTGCGGGCATCGGTTCCCGGCCGTTCCCGGCGGAAGGGATGCTGTCGACAGCGACCCTGCTGCTCGCCGCCGTGGCGCTGCTGGTGGCCGGCATCGTGCACTGGTGGCGCTACCGGCTCAGCTCGGAGCGGATGCAGTTGGCGCTGGTCGTGGCGTCCTGGCAGGGAAGCGGCGCGGCCCTGTCGCTGGAGTTGGGGCAGCAGTGGCACCTCGCATGGTGGGACTACCACGTCTTCCTACTGATCGGCTTCGCGGCGGCGGTCTACGCGGTGGCCATCGGATCCCGTCGCCGCGAGCGGATGCAGCAGGTGTGGGGCACGGTGTTCGTGAGCGACCCGTTGGAGCACATCGAGCGGGGCTACTCCGATGCGCTTCGTGTTCTGGTCGGGGCCGTGGAGGCCCGCGACGGCTACACCGCCGGTCACTCCGCCCGGGTCGCGGAGCTCTCCGTGCGGATCGGGCAGCGTCTCGCGCTGCGATCGACCCAGCTTCGCACCCTCGCCGAGGGGGCCTACCTCCACGACGTCGGCAAGATCGGTGTGCCGGACGGGGTGCTGAACAAGCCCGGGCGGCTCGATGAGGACGAATGGGCGTGGATCCGTCAGCACCCCGTGGTGGGGGTGGAGATCGCCGGTCGGGCACCGTCGCTGCACGGTGCGCTCGACATGATCCGGCACCACCACGAGCGTTTCGACGGCAGCGGCTACCCGGATCGGCTTGCGGGTCACGAGATCCCACTGTTGGCCCGCATCGTGGCCGTCGCGGACGTCTGGGACGCGCTCACCTCCGAGCGGGCCTACCGCTCGGCGTGGCAACCGGACCGCGCCCTGGCTCACCTGGTCGCTGCACGCGGCACACACTTCGATCCCGAATGCCTCGATGCGTTCACCTCCATCCTCGGCGAACAGCACAACCTGCTGGTCGAACGATCGCGTGTCTGGTTGGACCAGCGACCGCTCGCGACGGCCTGCCACGACCATCCCCCGACCGCGGCACGCTGAGAACATGGCCGCAGCGGCGCCACCCCGAGAGGAGGCTGGCCGCGTCGCCGTCGCCCGTGGGGGGATCGGTCCCTCGGCCGCCAGGCCTCGTCACCGCCAGTTCCGACCGAGCAAGTGATCGCGCGGGCGCGGTCAGGACGCCAGGGGGGCTTGTGCGGCGACCACCTCGTCGTCGCGGTCGAACGCGTGCCAGGTGACGGTGACCTGGTCGTAGGCCTCCAGCCGGCCGCCGCACAGCAGCTGGGCGCGCACCTGGCCGTCGGCGGTTCCCACGAAGGTCCCGGCGCTGACCCGGCGCCCGTCGCGTTCCAACCAGGCGTGGTAGTAGCCGGCCGAGGCGGGCTGCACGTTGGTGAGCGCCAGGTCGACCCGGACCCCGGCGTCGGTCTGTATGAGCTCGGCGTCGCCGGAGACCCCTGGCGCGTCGGCCGCTCCGAGCGCGAGGGCCATGTCGGCGTCGGGTGCCCCGGTGCCCAGCGTCCCGAGGAGGCCGCCCGCGAGACCGGCCAGCAGGATCAGGGCGGCGGCGACAAGGACCGGGACCTGACGGCGGCGTCCGGCACGACGCAGGACCTGCGGCCGTAGGTCGTCGGGCGCCGGGGGCGATGCGGGGCCGGCCAGGGCGAGTAGGGGCGGCAGGGGCGCGAGTTCGTCGAGTTCCGCGCGGCACGCCGCGCACCCGGCGAGGTGGGTCTCGACGGCCGCCACCTCGGCGGGTTCGAGCCCACCGAGTACGTAGCCGGCGAGCTCGGATCGGATCGTGTCGCAGCTGCTCACGGGTGCACCCCCAGTTCCTCGCAGGCCAGCCGGAACGACTTGAGCGCGTAGTAGGTGCGGGACTTGACGGTGCCGAGCGGCAGGTCGAGCTGGTCGGCGACCTCACGTTGGGTCAGCCCCCGGTTGTAGGCGAGTTCCAGCACCCGGCGGTGTTCGACGGTCAGCCGGTCGAGTGCCGCACGCACCACCTCGGCGAGCAGGACCTGGTCGGCGGCGTCGTCGACGGGTGGTGCCTCCGCGTCGGTGGCGGCGACGGGCCGGGGGTAGCGGGCGGCCCGCCGTTGCAGATCGCCGACCGTGGAGCCGGCGATGGCGAACACGTAGGCTCCCACCGGCCCACGCGCCGGATCGAAGGCGTCGGCGCGTCGCCACAGCTTCTCGAGGACCCGTTGCACGAGTTCCTCGGCGAGTTCCTCGTTGTGCAGGCGGCGCAGCCCATAACCGTAGAGCGCGTCCGCGTAGGTGTCGTAGAGCACGGACGCGGCGCGCTGGTCACCGCAGGCCGCGTCGGCGAGGAGTTGACCCTCGCCGAGCGGATCCCGGGGCGCCGCGCCGACCACCCGTCAGTAGTCGGCGGCGCCGGCCGCCGCGTCGTCGCTGTCCATGATCGCCTCGCCGTCGGGGGTGAGAACGAACCACACGTCGTTGACGCCCTGCCCCGTCACGTCACCAGGGTCGCTGTCGGACGCCCAGGTGTACAGCGGCGAGTCGTCGTAGGTGACCTGGAGGGAGCCGTCGTCACGTTCCGTGGTGCCGAGCAGTCCGGCGTCGACGCCGTCGCCGGCGACCGGTTCGGCGTCGACGGTCAACGGGGGCCACGCGGTAGCGCAGTCGTCGTAACACGCACTCTGCCCATCCGAGTCGTTGGTGAACAGATACAGCGTCATCCCGTCGGTGTCGACCAACACCTCGCCGAGCTCGGTCGATCCGACCTGGACGTCGGCGAGATCGTCTCCCGCTGCCTGGGCGTCGTCGGCGTCGCTTCCGACGTCGGTGTCCGTGTCGTCGGCAGGTTCTTCCGCACCGTCGTCCCCGCTGTCGTCGGGTTCGGTCACCTCAGATTCGGCGTCGGAGACCGCGTCGGTATCGTCGCCACCGCAGCCTGCGAGGACCAGCGCGGCCACGGCAAGCACGGGGGCCAGATGACGGGATGCTGTGGACATGAGAACCTCGGCACCGAGCGCCGCAGCTCCGGCGCCTCACACAGGACTACGCATGCCGACCGGCCCGCGGTTCACCGGTGTCCCCGTCCGGCCACCGGCATGGGCGCCGGGCCCAACCGCCGTGCATCGGACCTCGACGGCGACCGCCGACAGATGGAGCGGGCCGGGATGGAGCACGCCCGTGTGCAGCCGCGCCTCCGCAAGCGTCGAGCTCCGGCGATCCTCTCGCCCGGGTGCCGTCCCGATCTCGATGCGGCGCGTGCCACAACAGGTCACCTGCTCGGCGTCCTCGTAACCTGCCGTAGCCGTGCGCCTCATCCGGGGCGGGCGACGCGCACGGAGCGTTATCGGATCGCGATCCCTCACCAACGAGGAGCGCAGCAGTATGGTCACTTTCGACGGTCTCCCTCTCCATCCGTTGATTGTCCACGCGCCGGTGGTGCTGATCCCGTTGGTCGCGGTCGGGCTGGTGATCCTGCTGGTGCGGCCGTCGCTGCGGGCGACGCTCGCGCCGATCGTGGCTGTGCTGGCGGTAGGTGCGGCCGTGACCGCGTGGGGTGCGGTGTGGAGCGGCGAGGAGCTGGGGGAGGCACTCGGGCGCGGCGACGAACTCGAGGCGCACGAGACGTGGGGAGAGCTGGCACGGACCTCCGCGGTCATCGTCGCGCTTGGTGTGATCGCCTTCGCGGCTGCCGACCGGTTCCTGCCACAGCGCCCAGCGGTCACGCGTTGGCTAGGCGTCGCGACGACCGGCGTGGCGATCGCTGCTGTCGGTGTCGTGGGTGTGGCGGGACACGCTGGCGCGACCCTGGCCTGGGAGGGAAAGGTCCCCGCAGGCGGAGCCACGGATGCCGAGGAGGCGGGCGACGCACAGAGAGATCGTGACGATGACCTGGCCGACGCGGGTGATGGTGCGACCGACGATGGCGACGAGCCGACAGGCCCATCGGCGGAGCCGCTGCCGGGTGTGGGGACGCCTGGTGTGGATGTTGTCCTGGGTGAGTGGGCGCTGGTCCCCTCCGCCGACGTGGCGCCTCCGGGGACGGTCGCTTTCCGGTTCCGCAACCGGGGCACGGTGCCGCATGCGCTGCGGATCCGCACGCCCGGGTCGGGTGGCGACCGGCTCGAGTGGCGTTCGGAGACGGTCGCGCCGGGCGAGTCCGGTCTGCTCGTGGTCGAGCTCGCCGAGGGGACCTACGAGCTCGACTGCCCGGTCGAGGACCAATCTGGGGAGCACGACGAGCTCGGGATGGAGATGCTCTTCCGCGTCCAGGAGGATGCCGCTCCACTCGATCCGCTGCCGGCGGCCGAAGGTGAGCGATCGGCGGATGGTTCGGAGAGCGCCGCCGAGGGCGGGGCGTCAACGCCCTCAGCGCCCGAGGAGACCACGTCGTCTGCGGTGGTCGAGATCCGTTCCTTCGCCTACGAGCCGGTGGACATCGAGGTGCCGGTGGGCACGGAACTGGCCTGGGTCAACCGTGATCCTGCGCCGCACACC
>JAWLFE010000253.1:0-2501 GCA_041685735.1 Nitriliruptoraceae bacterium | reverse complement strand
TCCGACGGTGACGCTGCCGGCCGACTATGTCGCCGCACACGTCGAGCTGGCGTACGCCACCACCGCCTACCGCGCCCAAGGCGCCACTCTCGACACCGCCCACGCGATCGTGCAGCCCGGCATGACCCGCGAGACCTGCTACGTCGCCCTGACCCGCGGACGGGCCAGCAACATCGCCTACGTGGCGACCGACCAGCCCGACGCCGAGCACCACCAGCACCCCGACGATCTCGAGCTGACCGCCCGCAGTGTGCTCACCGGCGTGCTCCACCACGTCGGTGCGGAGCCCTCGGCGCACGAGACCATCGCGGCTGAACAGCGGACCTGGACCAGCATCGCCCAGCTCGCCGCCGAGTACGACACCATCGCCGCCGCAGCCCAACACGACCGGTGGACAACCTTCATCCGCCGGTCCGGGCTCGACGAGCGTCAGGTCGAAGCGGTGCTCGCCTCCGACGCGTTCGGGCCGCTGACCGCCGCACTGCGTCGGGCTGAAGCCGATCACCACGACCTCGGCGAGCTGCTCCCGAGGCTCGTCGCCGAGCGGGGGTTCGACGACGCCGGCGACATCGCCGCCGTCCTGCACTACCGGGTAGCCAACGCCACCTCGCCGTCTCACCCTGGTGGGCGGCGCGCGTCACGGCTCATCGCCGGACTGATCCCGCCGGCCACCGGCCCCATGCCCGATGACCTGCGCCACGCGTTGGTCGAGCGTGCCGAGCTGATCGAGCAGCGCGCCGCCGCGCTCGCCGAAGCTGCCGTCGCCGACCAGGCCGCGTGGACCCGCGACCTCGGCGACCCGCCCACCGACCTTCGGCAGCGCCGGGCCTGGATGCGACAGGTTCGCGTTGTGGCCGCCTATCGCGACAGCTACCACATCGACACCGACAGCACGCTCGGCCCGGTGCCCGATGCCAGCACCGCCCAGCAGGACGACGCGACCCGAGCCATCAACGCGGCACGACGAGCACGACACCTCGCGGGAGCCACCCGGTCGCCCCTCGTTGCGCCGGCCCGTCTGTCGAGCCGTCAGAGCGGTGGACCGTCCCTGTGACCGGCAGCACCTCCCGGGCGCGTGTCACTGGTAGGCGTATCCTTGATGGTGGCAGTCGCTTCTGGTCGACCCAGTCAGCCTGGGCGGCTTACCCCGCCATCGGGTGTCCCCTCAACTCTTACTGCCACCGCATCCGGCCGTCTGTGCCGACGTTGAGAGGAGCCCCCGATGTTCGCTCTGATCGTCCAACTCGCCACCACGATCCGCGACATGCTGTCCCACGCGCCCAGCAACCGACTCGGCTTGCGCCTGCGTACACGCGGCGGTCTGGGCTCCGCCCTCACCGCGATAGCGGCGGGCGCCGCCTACCTGTACATGGCGGCCATCTGCACGATGCTGCTCGACCGTGGCGGACCCGGCTGGCTCAACGTCCTCGTGTTGCTGTTCATCTGGAACGCCTTCAAGCTCGCCCTCGCAGGCCCGGCCATCCTGGTAGCGCGCGCACGACAGCAGATCGCACTACGACGTACGCCACGGAAGGTCCACGCGCCCGCCGACGAGGCGAGCGGCGAGGTCGTGCAACTGCGCTGGCCGTGACCAGGCGGTGGCAATCGGCGGGCTGGGACCCGATGTCATCGAGGTGCCGGACACGGCGACCGGCGGCACCTACCGCGTCTGCACCGCAACGTCGCCCGAGAACTACTGCACCCAGATCCTTGTGGCCAGCGACTGACCCGGCACAGCCGCCCCAGGCGGTTCGGTGACGAGTCCTTCGTCACGGTGGCCGGTTTAGCCACGCATCCTGCGAAGCATCGACAGCCTCCCGTCCAGGTATGGCGCCAGGTCGGTGACCTCGATGAGGTGATGCTCGTCAACGAACGCACGCAACGCTAGGCGGTGCCCCTCGATGTAGATGGCCACGTCCGGTCGCGGGTGGACCCGCACGAGCCAGCCGTCCGGCGCGGGCACACCGACAACGGCGGTCGGCTGCCCGTCGATGTCGAGTTCATGGCCGAGTTGCTCGAAGCTGGAGCTGAACCCGGTGATTGGCGGGGTGCCGCGCGGGAACAGTCCGCTGCGCTGCGCCATCACGTCGTCGAACTGTCCGGCGGGTAGCTGCGTCGCGTGGACATGGATAAGTGGCTGGGAAGGCTCGGTGGGATCACCGTGAGCGAGGCCGACCGCCTCGAGATCGTCCCCAACGAAGTGAACGTCGCCCACGCTCCGAGGACCGGTCCAGGTCGGTCCCAGCCCGTAGGCCGGGTGACCGGATGCCAGTAGCCGCTCGTGCCACTGCTGCTCGCGCTCCAACTGCTGCTGCCACGTGATGCGTCCTGCGAACTTCACGGCTCCCCCGGGTGATCGAGACACCAGGATAGGTGCGCCGCGACGACATCGGAAGGGCTCGAGCCGGAGAGTTGCGCGGCGCCGCTTGTGGCTCAGGGGCGCCCTTGGACTCGGTCGCACTGGCGGCGCCCCGAGAGTTGCGGTTCCGTGCCGGCCAGGC
>JAWLFE010000252.1:0-2530 GCA_041685735.1 Nitriliruptoraceae bacterium | reverse complement strand
GGCCCACTGGCTGCGCGGCGAGGCCGAGGAGGCCGCGCGGCACGCGGACCGGGCCCACGCGATCGCCGTGCGCCACGGGGACGACGCGGCGCTGGCCACGGCGCACACCGCGCTCGCGCTGGTCGCTGCCAGCGACGGGGACCGACGCGCGAACCTGGACCACTACCGCCAGGCGCTGGCGGCGGCGGAACAGGCCGACGACCGGATCCAGCAGGCCCGCATCCTCACCAACCTCGGGTCCCACCACCTCGAGGAGGGCCGCTACGACGACGCCCTCGAGGTAACCGGACAGGCGATCGACCTCGCGGAGCAGCAGGGCTTCGCCACCCTGATCGGTGTGGCTCGCTGCAACCGCGCGGATGCGCTCGTGAGCACCGGGGCGGTCGACGAGGCGATCGCCGACGCCGAGCGGGCCCGGGAGGTCTTCGCCCGGATCGGGAGCCGGACCGAGGGCTACGCCCACCACATCCTCGGTGCCGCCCGGGCTGAGCGCGGCGAGCTCGGCCTGGCACGCCGGGCCTACGAGCGCGCGATCGAACTCGGTGGGGACTCCGGCGACCACCAGGCGCTGGTGCCGGCCTACCTCGGGCTCGCCTGGCTGCAGGCCGGCTCCGATCCGGACGCCGCGGACGCGGCCATCGCGATGGCCCGCAGGGTCGATGGCGGCATGGCTGCTGCCGAGGTGGCCGCCGGCGAGGCCTGGGTCGCCCTCGCGAACGGCGACCGCGAGGGTGCCGCGGCCCTCGCATGCAGCGCCCGGGAGCTCGCGGATGCGCGTCGGGACCAGCCGACGGCCGCGCGCGCGCTCACGTGCGAGGCGTTGACCCACCCCGACCCGGCCCCGGGGCTCCGGGACGCCCTGGCGCTGTGGCGTGCGCTCGGCGCGGAGCTGTGGGCCGCCCGGGTCGAGCTCGGTATCGCCCACCGCTCACCGGACCCGCTGCAGCGGGCGAGGATCACGGAGCTGGAACGGACCGTCGAGCGGCTCGGCTGCCCGCCCGAACGCAGCGTCTGGGCGGCACAGGTCCTCACCGGCTCCGGGGATGCCGAACGGACCGTGCTCAGAGCCCTCGGGACCTTCACCGCGACGCGGGGCGGTGAGCCGGTGCCGGCCTCCGCCTGGGGGTCCCGCAAGGCCCGTGAGCTGGTCAAGGCGCTGATCGTCCGGGCGCCACGACCGATCGGCCGCGAGGAGCTCGGCCACCTGCTGTGGCCGGACGAGCCCTACAGCAAGGTCTCCGCCCGGCTCTCGACGGCGCTCAGCCTGGCACGCACCGCGCTGTCCGATCCCGATAGCAGACGCGGCGATCCGCCGGTCCGGACCGACGGCGGCAGGGTGATGCTGGCTGACGACGCGGTGGAGGTCGATGCCGTGTCCTTCCGTGAGCTGGCCGTCGCCGGGCTCCGGGCGGCCCGGGAGCGCGACGCCGGTGGTGCTGCGGCGCTGCTGCGACAGGCGGAGGCGCTCTACGGCGGCGACCTGCTCGAGGACGACGTCGAGCTGCGGTGGGCGGAGGACCGCCGCTACGAACTGCGATCGCTCTACCTCGACGTGGCCCGCACCCTCGCCCGCCTCGTCGTCGATGACGAGCCGGAGCACGCGATCCAGCTCCTGCTGCGGGTGCTCGACCGCGACGGCTACGACGAGCCGGCGCACCTGAACCTCACGATGTCCCTGCTGCGGGCCGGTCGCCATGGCGAGGCGCGGCGTCGCTACCGGCTCTACCAGGACCGCATGGCCGAGCTCGACCTCCCGGCGATCCCCTTCCACGAGCTGGTCGCCGAGGCACGGCCCGCCGCCCGGGCGGTGAGCTGACCCCCTGCGCACACATCCCGACGCAGGGTCGCCGCTGTCTAGGAGCGCAGCGCCGTCTCGTCTAGCCTCCGCGCCGCTGCCCGCGGTGGTGGCGCCCCACTTCCCCTCCCTGTCCGTACGACCGCGGCGCGTGCGCTCCCGGCTGCGCGCCCAAGAGGAGCACAGGACGTGAGCGAGCAGA
Organism: Nitriliruptoraceae bacterium; assembly: GCA_041685735.1. GTDB lineage: Bacteria > Actinomycetota > Nitriliruptoria > Nitriliruptorales > Nitriliruptoraceae > CSSed11-175R1. Next base: position 533 of record JAWLFE010000252.1, on the reverse strand, counting down.
CGATCGGCGCCCAGACCCCCGCGGGCGCGCTGGACCGGTTCTTCAAGCTGTCCGAACGTGGGAGCGACCCGCGCACCGAGGGCGTGGCCGGCCTCACCACCTACCTGGCGATGGCGTACATCGTCTTCGTCAACCCGACCTTCCTGTCCGCCGCCGGGATGGACCCGGGCGCGGTCTTCGTCGCGACCTGTCTGGCCGCGGCGCTCGGGACCCTGGTCATGGGCCTGTGGGCGAACCTGCCCATCGCCCAGGCACCCGGCATGGGGCTCAACGCCTTCTTCGCCTTCACCGTGGTGCTGGGGCTCGGCGTGCCGTGGGAGACCGCCCTGGCCGCGACCTTCGTCTCCGGCGTGCTGTTCCTGATCCTGGCACTGACCGGGGTGCGCGGCGCGATCATCAACGCGATCCCGTACCAGCTCAAGATGGCCGTCGGCGCCGGGATCGGGCTGTTCATCGCCTTCATCGGGCTGAAGAACGCGGGCATCGTGGTCCCGGACCCGACCACCATCGCGACCGAGGGCGCCGAGGGCACC
>JAWLFE010000093.1:0-10424 GCA_041685735.1 Nitriliruptoraceae bacterium | reverse complement strand
TAGGTCCTGGCCGCCACGGCCTGCGCCTTGAGCGCCTCCAGCGGCCACCGGCTGGGCATCTCCGCGATCCCGGCGACGTAGTCCTCGATGGCGACGTCGCTGACGACCCGGCCGTCCGCGGCACGCAGTTCGATCACGCCGCGGTACCGGCGGCCATCGGCGACCTGCACGGTGTCGCCGTCCGTCGCGACGAACCGGACGTCACCCTCGACGCGCAGCGGTGTGACCTGCCCGGACCCGTCGGTCGTGGCGACTCCGGCTGCCGCGGCCCGGGGGGCCGCCTGCGCACGTGTCGACAGCACACCCGTGCCCACGAGCGCCATACCCCCCACGAGCAGCAGACCGGCGAGCAGGGCACCCGCCGAACGACGCCGCACCTCAGGCATCGGCGCGGACACGCTCGATGTCGGCACCGAGCGCCCGTAGGCGTGGCACGAAGTCGGCGTAGCCCCGATCGACGTGGTGGACGTCCTCGATGATGGTCTCGCCCGAGGCGACCAGTCCGGCCATCGCGCCCGCCGCCCCGGCCCGGACGTCCAGACCCGCCAGCGTCGCCCCGTGCAGGGCGACGGGGCCACGGATGATCGCGTGGTGGCCGTCGATCTCCACGTCCGCGCCCATCCGGCGCAGCTGGTCGACGAACGAGAAACGCGACTCGAACACGTTCTCCGTGCAGCGACTGGTCCCCACGGCCTGGCTGAGCAGCACCATCATCTGGGGCTGCAGGTCGGTCGGGAAGCCCGGGTAGGGCAGCGTGACGACATCCACGGCATCGAGCCCGTCGGCCTTCACGCGCAACGACGAGCCGCCCTCCTCCACCAGCACCCCTGCGGCGCGCAGCTTGATCAGCGGCATCGTGAGGTCCTGGGCACGGACGCGTTCGATGACCACGTCGCCGCCGGTCAGCGCGGCCGCCATGGCGTAGGTCCCGGCCTCGATACGGTCCGGGCAGGTCTCCCACTGGACACCGCGGAGCCGATCGACGCCCTCGATCTCCAGGGTGGGCGCGCCGATCCCCTCGATGTTCGCCCCCATGGCGACCAGCATGCGACACAAATCCTGGATCTCGGGCTCACGGGCCGCGTTGTCGATGACCGTGGTCCCGTCGGCGAGCACCGCCGCCATGAGCAGGTTCTCCGTCGCGCCGACCGAGGGGAAGTCCAGCGTGATGATGGCGCCATGCAGATCGGGAGCCACGATCTCCAGCTCGTCACCGTGGTCGATCACCGACGCACCCATCGCCGTCAGGCCCCGCAGGTGCAGGTCGATCGCCCGCGCGCCGATCTGGTCACCACCCGGCAGGGCGAGCCGGGCTCGTCGTCGCCGCCCGACCAACGGGCCCAGGCAGGAGATCGATGCCCGGATGCGACGTACGGCCTCGGCCGGTGCGTGGAAGTGGGGGTCGCTCGCGCGCAGACGACACGTCCCGGCCGCGGTGTCGAGCGTGACCTCGACCCCGAGCCCGTGGAGCAGCTCGGCCATCACCGGCACGTCGGCGATCGCCGGGATCTGCGCCAGCTCGACGGGCTCGTCGCTGAGCAACGAGGCGGCCATCAGCTTCAACGCCGAGTTCTTGGCGCCGGCCAGGGTGACGGTGCCGCGTAGTGGCGTCCCGCCACGTACGCGGAACACCTCGGTCGGAGGGGGGGATGCCATCATCGCCGTATCGTATCCGCGGCCAGCACCCGCTCCGGGGTGACCGAACGACCGCGCCCGCCGACCGGTGGGGCCGACGGGCGGGGATCGCGCTCGATCGTCGCTCAGGCGTGCTGCGCGACGTCGATCCGGAGGTTCTGTTTGGTCAGTGAGGCCTGCAACGCGGCGTCGTCACCGGATCCGAGCCGCTGTTCGAGCTCCGCCTTGTGCTGCTGTGCGCGCTCGACGTCGATGTCGGCGGCGAGCTCCGCGATGTCGGCGAGCACGATCACCTTGCCGTCAACGCCCACGAACAGCACGCCCCGGTGGACGGCGACCTTGGTGTGCGATCCGTCCTCGAGCACGAGCGTCACGGCGCCGACGTCGAGCGCGACGACGGCTGGCTGGTGGCCGGGAAGGATCCCGATCTCCCCGTCGACGCCGCGGGCGTAGATCTCCCGGATGGCGGCCGAGAACACGTGGCTCTCCGCCGACACCACCTCGACGTACATCGTCTTGTCGGACATCAGCTGGACATCTCCGCTGCACGGCGCTGGACGTCGTCGACGTTGCCGGCGTAGAGGAAGGCCTGCTCCGGGACGTCGTCGAGGTGGCCGTCGATCAGCGCACGGAAGCCCTCGATCGTCTCGGACACGGGCACGTACACACCGGGGTTCCCGGTGAACTGCTCCGCGACGTAGAAGTTCTGGCTGAAGAACCGCTGGGCCTTGCGGGCCCGCGACACCACGACCTTGTCCTCCTCCGACAGTTCGTCGATACCGAGGATGGCGATGATGTCCTGCAGGTCCTTGTAGCGCTGCAGGACCCGCTGGGTGCCGGTCGCCACCGCGTAGTGCTCCTCACCGATGATGGCGGGGTCGAGGATGCGCGAGGTCGAGTCGAGCGGGTCGACGGCCGGGTAGATGCCCAACGACGCGATGTCACGGCTGAGCACCGTCTGCGCGTCGAGGTGGGCGAACGTGGTGTGCGGCGCGGGGTCGGTGATGTCGTCAGCAGGGACGTAGACGGCCTGCAGCGAGGTGATCGAGCGACCCTTGGTCGAGGTGATCCGCTCCTGGAGCGCACCCATCTCGTTCGACAGCGTCGGCTGGTAGCCCACCGCGGACGGCATGCGACCGAGCAGCGTGGAGACCTCGGAGCCGGCCTGCACGAAGCGGAAGACGTTGTCGATGAACAGCAGCACGTCCTGGCGCATCTCGTCGCGGAAGTACTCCGCCATCGTCAGCGCGGACAGCGCCACGCGCAGACGCACGCCCGGGGGCTCGTCCATCTGGCCGAAGACGAGCGCGGCCTTCTCGAGGACGCCGGACTCCTCCATCTCCAGCATGAGGTCGTTGCCCTCACGCGTACGCTCACCGACGCCGGCGAACACCGACACACCACCGTGCTGCTGGGCGACACGGTTGATCATCTCCTGGATGACGACCGTCTTGCCGACCCCGGCACCACCGAACATCCCGATCTTCCCACCCTGTACGTAGGGCTCGATCAGGTCGATGATCTTGATGCCGGTCTCGAACATGACCGACTGCGGCTCGAGCTCGTCGAACGGCGGGGGCTCACGGTGGATCGGCCAGCGCGTGTCGGGGCTGATCTCGCTCTCCGGCACGTCGAGCGGCTGGCCGAGCACGTTGTAGATGTGCCCGAGGGTCCCGGGCCCGACGGGAACCGTGATGGGTGCCCCCGTGTCGTGGACACCCGCACCGCGGACCACACCGTCGGTCGGCTGCATGCAGATGGCCCGCACGCGCCGGTCCCCGAGGTGCTGTGCCACCTCGGCGGTGATGGTGACGTCCGTGCCGGACTCGTCCTCACGCGTGAAGGTCAACGCGTTGTTGATCTCCGGCAGGTCCCCCGGGGGGAACTCGACGTCGACGACCGGGCCGATGACGCGGACGATGCGACCGTCAGCGTTCTGGGTAGCCATCTGGGCTCCTTGTTGGTGCGAGTGGTGCCTCGGTCGCCCGAGGCGTCGCTTCGAAGATCGGATGTCGTGGTGGGGCGCCGCGCCGCCGGTCAGCGGCTGCCGAGCGCCTCCGCACCACCGACGATCTCGGAGATCTCGGTGGTGATCTGTTCCTGGCGGGCGGCGTTCATGATGCGGGAGAGGTTGCCGGCCACTTCCTTGGCGTTGTCGGTGGCCGACTTCATCGCGCGCTGGCGGGCGGCGTGCTCGGACGCCGACGACTCCAACAGGCTGTGGAAGACCTTGGCCTCGACGTAGCGTGGGATCAGCAGCTCGAGCAGCTCCGGTTGGCTGGGCTCGAAGAGGAACTCCGGTGCGATCTGGTCGCCGCCGCCGAACTCCTCGGGCTTGACGGGGAGGAGCTCCATGCGCACCGGCGCCTGGGTCAGCGAGGACTTGAAGTCCGTGTAGACCAACCAGACGCGGTCGAGGTCCTGGCCGGCGAAGCGTTCCACGACCGTGTCGGCGATCTCGGCGGCCGCGTCGATGGTCGGCGCGTCGGAGACGCCCTCCCAGTTGCGCACCGCGCGACGACCCCGGTAGTTGAAGTACCCGATGCCCTTGCGCCCGACGACGTAGAGGTCGACCGTACGACCGGCGGACTCCTCGTCGCGGATGGTCCGCTCCGCGACCTTGAGCACGTTGGCGTTGTACGCCCCCGCGAGCCCACGATCCGAGGTGTTGACGATGACCGCGATCCGCTGGGGGTCACGCTGCTGCAACAGGGGGTGTTCGCGCACCTCGTTGGAGACCGCGAGCCCCTTGATGACGTCGTGGATCTGCTCCGCGTAGGGCCGAGCGGCCCGCACCCGTGCCTGCGCACGCATGATGCGAGAGGCGGCGATCATCTCCATGGCACGCGTGATCTTCTGCGTGCTCTGCACGGATTTGATGCGTCGCTTCAGCTGTCGGATCTGGCCGCTACCAGCCACCTCGGTGTCCTTTCAGAGTTCCGTCGGAACCGTCGTGCGTGACGACGGTCACGTCAGTCCTCGACGCCTTCGGAGGTCGCTGCCATCGCGTCCCAGCCCTCGTTCTCCTCGTCGTCCTCCTCGACCTGCGACGCCTCGAAGGTGCTCGCGAAGTCGGCGATGGCCGCGTCGAGTTCCGCGCGCAGCTCGTCGGTCAGCTTCTCCTTGGCGAGGCGGTCCATCATCGCGGCGTGACGCGAGAGCAGGAACTCGTGCATCCCCTGCTCGAAACGCCGGACGTCGGTCACCGGCACCTCGTCGAGCGTGCCACCGGTCACCGCGACGACGGAGGCGACCTCCAAGGGCACCGACAGCGGCTGGTACTGGGGCTGCTTGAGGATCTCGACGACGCGCTGACCCCGGGCGATCTGCTGCTGGGAGGCCTTGTCGAGGTCCGAGCCGAACTGGGCGAACGCCTCCAGCTCACGGAACTGTGCGAGCTCGAGCCGCACGGTCCCGGAGACCTTCTTCATGGCGGGCCGCTGGGCCGAACCACCCACGCGGGAGACCGACACACCGGCGTTCATGGCGGGACGCACACCCTGGAAGAACAGGTCGGTCTCCAGGAAGATCTGACCGTCGGTGATCGAGATCACGTTGGTCGGGATGAAGGCGGAGACGTCGTTGGCCTTGGTCTCCACGATCGGGAGCGCCGTCATGGAACCGCCACCGAGTTCGTCGTTGAGCTTCGCGGCGCGCTCCAGCAGGCGGCTGTGCAGGTAGAAGACGTCACCCGGGTACGCCTCACGGCCCGGCGGGCGACGCAGCAGCAGCGACAGCTGGCGGTAGGCATCGGCCTGCTTGGACAGGTCGTCGTAGATGATCAGGGCGTGCTCGCCCTTGTACATCCAGTTCGCCCCGATGGCCGCGCCGGCGTAGGGCGCCACGTACTGGAACGGGGCCGGGGCGGAGGCCGGCGCGTTGACGACGGTGGTGTACTCCATCGCGCCGTACTTCTCGAGGGTGGCCACGACCTGGGCGATCGTGGAACCCTTCTGACCGATGCCGACGTAGATGCACTTGACGGCCTCGTCGGTGCCCCACAGTTGCTTCTGGTTGATGATCGTGTCGATCGCGATCGCCGTCTTCCCCGTCTGGCGGTCGCCGATGATCAGCTCACGCTGGCCACGGCCGATCGGGGTCATGACGTCGATGACCTTGATGCCGGTCTGCATCGGCTCGCTCACCGGCTGACGGTCGACCACACCGGGGGCCTGGACCTCCAGTGCCCGCTCACCATCGACCTTCGAGGCGTCGAGCGGCCCCTTGCCGTCGATCGGGCGGCCCAGCGGGTCGATGACCCGACCGAGCATCGCGTCGCCGACGGGGATCGACAGCACGCGCTCGGTGCGCCGGACGACCTGGCCCTCCTCGATGCGCGAGGACTCGGAGAACACCGCGGCACCGATCTCGTGCTCGTCGAGGTTCATGGCCATGCCGAACACGCCGTCGCCGAAGTCCAACAGTTCGTTGGCGAGCGTTCCCGGCAGGCCGCTGATGGTCGCGATGCCGTCGCCGGTGCTCAGGACCCGTCCGACCTGCTCGGAGGTCAGCTCCGGGGAGTACCCGTCGAGCATGCGTGAGATCGCGTCGGAGACGTCCTCCGACCGGATCGTCAGATCAGCCATGATGTCTTCCTCGTTCGTCGCCCGGACTGCGAGCGAAGGATGCGTGGGGGTGCGTGGCGCCGGCGGTGTGCGGCGTTGCGATTGGGTCAGGCGCCGACGCGGGCGCGCAGGTCCGTGAGTCGGCGCAGCAGCGACCCGTCGATCACGGTGTCGCCGATCCGGGCACGGACGCCCCCGACCAGCGATTCGTCGACGATCACCTGGACGTCGAGCTTCTTGCCGGTGGTGCGCTCGAGTGCCGCCTTGAGCGCGTCGCGACGAGCGTCGTCGATCGGCGCGGCGACGAACACCTCGGCGAACTCCTGCTCACGGGAGGCAGCCGCCCGTTGCGCGACCTCGTGGGCCACCTCGGCGAGTTCACCGATGCGGTCCGCCGCGATGAGCATCGCGAGCGCGGCCCGGGTCGCCGGGTGGGCGGCCACGAGCACCTGCGACTCGATGAAGGTCAACCGCTGTCCGACCGGCAGGTGCTGGTCGGTGAGCTTCGCACGAAGCTCCTCGGTGCCCTCGATCGCACGGGCGAGCGTGAGCAACTCGTCCTCGACGGCATCCAGGCCGCCTTCAGCGGTCGCGATGGCCACGACGGCCTCGGCATACCGCAGGGTGCGCTCGTTCGACATCGTGGTCCTCAGTTCTGGCTGGACAGCCGCTGGATGTACTCGTCGACCAGCCCGTCGTGGGTGGACTGATCGAGTTCGCGCTCGACGATCCGCGACGCGAGCTCGACCGAGATCGTGCCGACCTGGCTGCGCAGGTCCTGCACGACGCGCTCCCGCTCGCCGGCGATGTCCGCCTGCGCGCGTTCGACGATCTGGGCCGCCTCGACCTCGGCGCGCTCGAGCACCTCGGCCTTGAGCTGCTCGGCGGTGGCGCGGGCCTCCTCGATGATGCGGTTGGCCTCGCCCTTCGCGTCGGCGATCTCCGACTCGTAGGCGCGCTTGGACGCTTCGGCCTCGTTGAGCCGGGCATCCGCCTCCTCCATCTTCCCCTGGATCGCCGCGCCACGCTCTTCGAGCGTCGCGTTCAGCTTGGGGAAGGCGAACTTGAACATGAAGACCATGAGCAGCGCGAACGCCACGAAGCCCATGACGAACTCGGAGATGTCCGGGAACAGGTCGATGCCCCCGACGCCGCCATTGCCTTCGACCGCCAGGATCAGCGTGTTGGTGAGCAACATGATGGCTCCCCTCGGGGGTTCTTAGACCGCGAACGCGAGGACGAAGCCCAGCAGGGCGAGCGCCTCGACGACGGCGATACCGATGAACATCGTGGTACGGACCATGCCGGCCGCTTCGGGCTGGCGGGCCATCGACTCGAGGGCCTTGGCGATGAGCAGACCGAGGCCGATCCCGGGACCGAGGGTCGCGAGGCCGTACCCGACTACGTTGAGGGAGCCTTCCATGGTGTTACCTCCTGAGGCGACGCGGTGCGCGTCGCGGGGTTGAACATCGAACGTGGGTGGTCAGGGCGTGATGCAGGTCGAACGGTTCTGACGACGAGGAACTAGTGCGCCTCCATCGACGAGCTGATGTAGACGGCGGTGAGCATGGTGAAGATGTAGGCCTGCAGCGCGATGATGAACAGCTCGAAGCCGAACACCAACGGGCCGGCCAGCACCGTGACGACACCCACGGGCCACCCGGAGGGCGACGGCAGGAAGATCCACGGCGTGACCAGGGTGATCACGACCAGGATGTGCCCGGCGACCATGTTCGCGAACAGTCGGATCGCCAGGGTCGCGGGACGCAGGATGAGCGTGGAGATGAGCTCGATCGGCGTCAGGATCACGTAGAGCGGCCACGGGACACCCGAGGGCAGTGCGATGCCCTTGAAGTAGCCGACCAGCCCCTGCTCCTTGATGCCGACCCCGATGTAGAGCACCCAGGCGATGAGCGCGAACATCAGCGGCCAGGCGATGCGGCCGGTCGGCGGCAGCATCAACGTCGGGGTGATCTTCGCGATGTTCAGCGACAGGATGGCGACGAAGAACGTCGTGAGCATCGGCACGAACTTCAGCCCGTGCGGCCCGATGATGTCCAGTGCCAACTGGCGGTTGAAGTCGACGACCATCTCGATGCCGGACTGCAGCTTGCCGGGCACGATCTTGGCGTTGTTGAGCCCGGCGTAGAACAGCAGCATCACGATCGCCGTCATGAGGAAGGCGATCAGGATGGTCCGGTTGATACCGAACTCCTGCCCGAGGATGGAGAACCCGAACGAGAAGATGTCGGGGAAGTCGAACAGTGCGTTGATGTCATCGAGGACACCATCGAACTGCCCACCCCACTCGGCTACAGCGAGAACGTTGATCACAGCTGTTCGCTCCGTGCATCGTTGGCGACCGCCGTCGGCCGTGCGGCCGCGGCGTCGACGTGGAACAGGCGCGGCATCCGCGCCATCAGGCGCAGTTCGTAGGCCAACGTCACCGCGACCGCGACAGCGGTGGCGGCGGCGAGGCTACGGCCGTGGACCCAGGACAGGCGCGACAGCAGACTGAGCGCCAGGAAGTACAGCGGCAGGCGGACCACCGCTCCGAGGACGAGGATGCCGATACCCGCGTTGTGGGGGTCGCGCGCGGCGACCCAGGCGGTCAAGGCGGCCGACGCACCGAAGAGCACGGCGACGAACACGAGCCCGATCGCGGCGCTCACGGCGCCGTTCCATCCGGCGATCGCGTAGGCGACACCCGCTGCGGGTACCAGCAGCAACCCGAGGATCGACAGGGCACCGGTGGCGAGCTTGCGCTCGTCCGGGACGTGGTCGGCGCCGTCGGGGACGGCGAGGGGCTCCGCGTCGGCGCTCACCGGCGACCACCCGGATCGGTGGCGGTGGCGGTGGCGGCGCCATCGCCGGCGGCCGGGGCGTCGAAGCGGCGCGGCGCGTCGTCGTAACCCTCCATCCGCTTGCTGCGCAACGCGATCAGGTAGATGCCAGCCGCATTGCCGACCAGAGCACCGATGACCAGCAGCCACGGCCCCGTTCCCAGCCAGCGATCGAGCAACCAGCCGATGCCGGCCCAGGTGAGGAAGCCCGCGATCATCTCCGCACCCATGATCGACGAGTGGTCGAGCCCGGAGCCGAGTTCGTGGACGGACGACCGCACCGACCGCGGCAACGAGCTCACGGCCGACACACGAGCGACCGGCTCGGCGACGCGAGCGACTGGCTCGGCGGCACGAGGCGACTCGGGCGTGGACGGCATGGTCGAGGATCCGTGTCGTTGGTGAGCGGCGGGTCGCAGCGCCGAGCAGCCGGATGGACGTCGAGTGACGTCTTCGCTGCCCACATCCGCAGGTTTCGCAGCAGGTCGCGGCGGCTGCCAGCGCACGCGACGCTCGAAGCGCCGCGGCGTGAGGGCGCACGCTACCAAGCCGCCGACGTGACCGCCAAAGCTGCGAGGGACGAGGTCAACTGCCGTCGCCCGACGCCCGGCGTAGCGGTGTGACGGAGGCCGCACCGTCCGGACCGTCCGGCTCCACGCCACCGGGTTCGGCCCCGTCCTCGGACGGCGTCACCGCCGGGAGCACGACCCCGGCGGCGTCCTCGATGGTCATGCCCTCCGGCTGCACGGCGGCGAGCAGCTCGCGGCGCGACCGGACACCCAACGCCGTGACGGCGACGCCGACCGCGACGGCGACGATGAGCCAGGGCACCAGCAGCTCGAGCGCGAGGAACGCCGGTCCGACCGACCCGAAGGCCAGCACGGCCGACCAGTAGTACAGCACGAGCACGGCGCGTCGATGCGAGTGACCGAACGCCAGCAGCAGATGGTGCAGGTGGCCGCGGTCGCCGGCCGTGATCGGCCGTCCGGCCAACACGCGGCGCACGACGGCGAAACTCGAATCCAGGAACGGGACGATCAGCACCAGCACCGGGATCAGCAGCGGCATCGCGCCGTAGAAGTCCGAGCTGCTCGGGGCGGTCGACCGGGCGATGTAGGCGATCCCACCGGCACCGAGCAGCAGGCCCAGCAGCATCGATCCGGTGTCCCCCATGATGATCTTCGCCGGGAACCAGTTGAAGACGAGGAACCCGGCGGCCATCCCGACCACCAGAGCGGCGACCAGGCTCGCCGAGTTGGGCACGTTCTCGACCAGGCCGCTGGGCTGGCTGCGCACCGCGAACAGGAAGAAGGCGCTCGCCCCGATCAGCGCGATCCCGGACGCCAGCCCGTCCAGGCCGTCGATCAGGTTGAGCGCGTTG
>JAWLFE010000029.1:0-39188 GCA_041685735.1 Nitriliruptoraceae bacterium | reverse complement strand
CGACGTTGAGGGCACAGCCACCACGTACAACCTCGTCGAAGCGACTGACGGCGGCGCAGCCTGATGGCCAGTAGTACCTAACGGATCCAGTAACTAAAGGGATCTGTGCTGAGGCCCCGGTTCTCCCTAGCGGAGACCCGGGGCCTCGGTCTTGAACGCCAAGGGACCCGGTAACTGAAGGGGTTCCTGCTGGAAGGCCCCGTCTCTTCGGAGACGGGGCCTTCTGGTCGTTCCGGGAAGGTTTCGTTGTGGGACGGAAGCCAGTTGCAGGCGTCGCTTGCGACGACGACGCACGACAAGATGCAGAAAGCGTGGAGCCTTGGCGTAAGTTCCAATTTTTGGCTAGTATGCGAGGATAGAAGGCGAGGAGTCCCACGATGACTGCAGGAACCTGGCCCTCGACCCGGCCTGGTCCTGCGGTTCGCTGGATCCCCATAGGCCGGGTGCCGCGCCGTGACCGGTACCTCGACTTCCGGCCAACACGCGTCCCGTTCATCTCCGATCAGGCTCTGACACTCGACGCCCCGACCCTCACCGTCATCGAGCAGGCGACGCTCGCGCTGCGGAGCGTCGATGAACGTGGCGCGACCGGTCCTACCGCGGTTCCCCTCTTGCGGACCGAATCAGCCGCGTCGTCGAAGATCGAGCAGATCCAGATCGGTCAGCGCCACATCGGCCGAGCCCTGGCCGGACTTCCCGCCCGTCAGCGTGCCGCCAACGAGGTTGCTGCGAACGTGGCCGCGATCCGTGTGGCTGTCGACGCCGCCAGCCAGCCCGTCTCAGCCGAGACCTTCCACCGGATCCATACCACCCTGCTGCCCGACGAACCCTGGGCCGGCGCCCCCCGCACAACGCAGAACTGGATCGGCGGTTCCGACTACAGCCCTCGCGATGCCCGCTACGTCCCACCGGAGCCCAGCCAGGTGAAGTCGCTGCTCGATGATCTTGCCGCCTTCGTCTCCCGCCGGGATCTTCCTGCGCTCGCTCAAGCAGCGATCGCTCACGCGCAGTTCGAGACCATCCACCCCTATCCGGACGGCAACGGTCGTGTCGGTCGCGCGCTCATCCACCTCGTCCTGCGCTGTCGCGGCGTCACGATCCACGGCATCGCGCCCGTCTCCGTTGCCATGCTCGCCGACCGTGATCGCTACTTCGCACAACTGACTGGCTACGAGCACGGCGACGTCGCACACTCCATCGGGCACTTCGCGCGTTCCTGCTCGGTTGCGGCCACGCTCACGACCAACCTCGCGACCGAGCTCGGGGCCTTGCGTGAAGAATGGCTGGAAGTGCCAGCGATCGCGCGGGCGCGCGCCCACGCCACCGTGCGCAAGATCGTCAACGCCCTCATCGAGAACCCCGTGACGACCGCTGACCAGGCTGCTGCTCGGCACGGCGTCTCCCACGAGGCGGCCCGTCGCGCGCTTGAGCAGCTCGTCGACGTCGGCATCCTCAATCGCACAACCGCCGCTCGCAATCTGCATGTGTACGAAGCCGTCGAGGTTTTCGACGCTCTGGAGCAGCTCGAGCGGCAGGCCGCTGAGCTCCTCGCCTGATGCTGTCGGCCGCCGGTGTCCACAGGCTCGGAGCTCGCAGCAAGGACAGCGGCGTCACGACGAGGCTGAGACCGGATCGGCCGATTCCTCGATCGTGGTCAACGGTGCTATCGCAACCGACACCGGGCGCCGTTTCTGTGGAACCGGTTCACGGCCCAGCCGTGCGTGGTGGTGGAGTGCGCGTGGAGAGCGGAAGGGTGAAGAGTAAGAACCTGGCAGGTCGAGCCGATGCACGACGGTCTCGTCATTGCTGAGGCGGTCCGATGAGGAGCGGAGCCGGAGCTGCCCCCGTATGTTCGCGTACTGGCGGTTGCGGGCACGGCCAGGCCGGAAGGTGGTCACGGAACTGACCGCTGCTTGGGTCGATCGCTGTCCACAGCTGCCAGGCCACTGCGGTGGACGTTGAGTCCGTGAAGCGCTCTGCTGCTCGGATGCGACGGTTCGAGCTCACCCCGGATGACGAGCAGCTGCTGGCCCGCTACCTCGCGCACGCGGCTGCGGTGGACGGCTACGCCGCCACGACGATCGTGCAGCGGCGCACAGCGCTCCGCAGCTTTCTCGCGTGGCTGCGTGAGGAGGGCGGTGACCTCGAAGCGATCGAGGTGGAGGACCTGCATGCGTTCCTGATCGCCGAACAGCGGGAGGGCTCCAGCGCGGCGACCCGACAGATCGCGGTGACGGCGCTGCGCCACTTCCTGGACTGGTATCGACCGGACGGTCCCAACCCCGCCGCACGGGTGCGCCCACCCAAGGGTCCGCCGGCGCGGATCCGCGTCTACCAGCCCGCCGAGGTCGACGCGATCCTGGAGCGGCTCGCCCGGGGGTATCGGATCGGTGTGCGGTTCGACCACGCGGTCATCGCGACGCTGCGGTTCACCGGCATCCGGCTGGCAGAGCTGGTCGGGATGCGGTTGAGCGAGCTCGACCTCGCACGGGGACGAACGCGGGTGTTCGGCAAGGGCAGCCGGTGGCGCATCGTGCCGCTCCCGGTCGTCCTTGTCGCGATCCTGGACTGCTACCTGACGGAGGTGCGTCCGGTGCTCCCCGACTCGCCCTGGGTGTTCGCCAATCCGCGTGCGAAGTCAGCGAGTCGCCATGCCGGGCTGGTGGACCGGCAGATCGTGACGCTGATCTGCAAGCGGGCGGGGGAGCGGGCCGGGGTGGCCGGGCCACATCATCCGCATCGCTGGCGGCACACGTTCGCGACCGAGCTGCTGCGTGGCGGGACGGACCTGGCCGTGGTCCAACGGCTGCTTGGCCACGTCAACCTGGAGACGACGACGCGGTACCTGCATCTGGCCGACGAGGATCTGCGGGCGGCCATCGACCACGTCTACCCACCCTCGGACTGACCTGCCCAGCTCCCACCCGCCCACGGGATGTCCACAGCTTGGGCCGGGTCCGCAGCGTCGAGCTGCCCGGGCTGTGGTGGGATGCCCACATGCGAACCACACCCGCGCACCCGCAGGACGAGGCGATCATCGATGCCTTCGTTCACCACGTCACGCACGTCGATGGCCGCAGCCAGGACACCGCGACACGGCACCGCTGCAATCTGCGCCGCCTCCTGCAGTGGGGTCGCCAGCACGGCCTCGATGGCACCCGGCTGTCGGAGACCGAGGTCACCGCCTTCCTCGATGCCGAGGCGGCGCGGGGTCTGCAGGCCCCGTCGGTCGCGTCGGTCCAGGGCACGCTTCGGCGCTTCTACACCTACCTGCGTCCTGACGAACCGAACCCGGCGCGCACGACCCGGCTGCACGACGCAAGGACCTCGACGCCCGTGCCCTACCGGCCGGACGAGGCCGAACGGATCCTGGAGCAGCTGCGAGCTGTCAGCGATCTGGGGTACCGCTTCGACCTGGCGGTGGTGGCGACGTTCGCCGGGACTGGGGTCCGGCGTCGCGAGCTCGTTCGGCTTCGCACCGGTGACCTCGACCTCGATGCCGGTGTGCTCACGGTGCTGGACGGCCCGACCGGTGACCGCATGGTGCCGCTCCCGCCGGTCACCGCCGAGGTGCTGCACGGCTACCTCACACGGATCCGACCCTTCTGCGCGCGGTCTGACCGGCTGTTCGCCAACCCGCGTGCCAGCTCCGACAGTCGACTCGACGGGCGGCTCGAGGCGGGCGTGGCCAGCAGCATCGTCCGTCGTGCTGGCCGACGGAGCGGCGTCGACGGCCCGCACACCTGTCTGCGGTGGCGAGCGACCGCGACCGTCGCGATGCTGCGGGCCGGTGTGGAGCTCACAGAGGTCCAACGCCGTCTCGGTCATGTCGATCCCGCCGCCACCGCTGTCTACCTGCGCGCGGTCGATACCGCAGACGTCGTCGATCGCGAGATCGCTCGATGACCGACGGTGGGAGCCTGGAGGTCGTCGCACGGTTCTCGGCCCACCTACATGGCGTGCAGGGGTTCGCGCCGACCACCGTGGCCACCTACACCGATGCGGTGGAGCGCTTCGGCCGGTGGCTCGCGACCCGCGATCGGGGGCCGTTGATCGACGCCCACCACAGGGACGTCATCGCCTGGATGACCGAGCAGGCCGAGGTGGGTCTGGCACCCGCCACACGGGCGCTCAACCTGTACGGGCTCAGGTCCTTCTACCGCTGGCTTCCCGACCGGGCTGACGACCCCACCGATCGGGTCCCGTCCCCGCGCATACCCCCTCGCGACATCACGCCCTATCGGGCGGAGGAGTGCGACCAGATCCTCGACGTCGCCGCAACGGACCCCTCTCGCGGCGGACGGCTGGCCCACGCGGTGCTCGCGACCCTGCGCTACACCGGCCTGCGCTGCGCCGAGGTGTGCTCGCTGCAGACTGGTGATCTCGATCTCCACGCCGACTCCCGGAGGATCGAGGTGGTGGGCAAGGGCGGCATGCCGCGGGTGGTGCCGGTGGCGTGGCCGTTGCGGGCGATCCTCGCCGCCTACCTGAGTGAGTGCCGACCGATGGAGGTCGGTTCGCCGTGGCTGTTCGCGAACCCGCGATCGCGCGTCGGTGGACCCTGGGAGGGGCGACTGTCGCCGGGTTCGGTGCGTGGGATCGTGGTCCGGGCGGGCGAGGCGGCCCGGATCGCCGGTCGCCACCACCCTCACCGTTGGCGTCACTCGTTCGCCACCGAGGTTCTCACTGCCGGTGTGGACGTGCATACCACCCAGCGTCTCCTCGGCCACGTCAAAGCCGGGACGACCGCTGGCTATCTGCACCTGCTCGATGACGACCTGTGCGCGGCAGTCGGCCTGGTCTTCGATACGTAGCAGTTCGCGACGTGTGCCCCGATGCCCTCTGCCCGCAGGTCCGCCGTATCGCCCGCATGAGCCGTCCGCAGACCGGAGCCTGGAGGGCCTCTGCCGGACGCCCGGTCCCTTGCCGAGCCGGGCGTTCCGGTTGTCTGGGGGCTTCAGCGCCGACGATGGCCGGGGCCCAGCCGTCCGCGTCGCCGGTTGTCCACATCAACGGGGTATGCAGACCAGCGACGTCCTTCCTACCTGCCATCTCACGAGGGGGAGGCTGCCCCCTGTGTGGCCGCGTTGGGAAGGAGTCCCAGATGATGCGGACGACGGTGAGTACCGGCCACGCAGGCTCTGTGGCTGCCCGCAGCTCACTGGGCGCACCTCTCATCGCGCCGCCCGCGCCAGGGCGTCGGATGTCGACAACGTCGGTACCACGATCGTTTCGCCGTGGTGGCTTTGGGGCACTATTTCGTTCACACCATGGTTGTTGTTGCATATGGGATGGCTTGGCTGATGAAGCAGGGAGAGGTGCAGCAACTGTTGACCGCCACGAACCGGTGGTGGCGCAACCCCAGCGGGTGGGCGGCGGACGACCCGGACCTGCGGGAAGCGGCCGAGGCACCGTTCGCGTACAGCCCGGAGGTGCTCGACAACCTCACGGCCGGAGGACTGTACGTGTTGCGCGGACCGCGGCGTGTTGGAAAGTCCGTGCAGATCAAGCGGACCATTCGCAGCCTCATCGACCACGACCGGGTGGAGCCACGTCGGATCGTGCACGTGTCGGTGGACGGATGGCGGGCCGGCGACCTCGGGCTGCTCATCGAGGCGGCCAAGCAGTTGCTGCCGGCCGACGGGCAGCGCTGGTGGTTCATCGACGAGATCACCAGCATCACCGATGGCTGGCCCGAACGCATCAAGTGGCTGCGCGACAACGACACCCGATTCCGCGCCGACACGGTGGTGCTGACCGGCTCGTCGGCCGCCAACCTCACCGCGAGCGTCAAGGCGCTGGCGGACCGTCGCGGCAAGGCGACCGATCCTGACCGGGTCCTGCTGCCGATGGGGTTTCGGACCTTCGCTGGGCTTCTGGCCACCGACCCGCTGCCCGATGACGTCCCACGGCTACGGCTCGCCGACCTCACCACGGCCAACCTCGCGGTAGCCGCTGACGCGCAGGTGCCCTGGCTCGGCGAACTCGTGTCCGCCTGGGAGGTCTACCTGCAGGTCGGTGGGTTCCCGCGGGCCGTCGCCAGCCACCTGTCGGCACGCCAACCCGACGAGGCACTCCAGCGGGGCCTGCTCGACGTGGTCCACGGGGATGCGTTCGCGAACGCTGACTGGTCCCGAACCCAGACGGTCGCGTTCCTGGCTCGGCTGACCGAAGGGCTGGCGTCGCCGACCAACCACACGTCGATCGCGGAGTCCATCGACTCGTCACCGCCGACGGTGAGCCGACGTCTCGACGACCTCCGCGAGGCCTTCATCGTGTGGCCGTCGTACCGCGAGGACGCCCTCAAGCCGAGGCTGCGCGCCCAGGAGAAGGTGTACTTCACCGACCCGATCTACACGCAGCTGGCTCCAGGAGCGCGGCTGGACCTGACCGCACTGTCCGAGCAGCAGCTGGGCATGGCGCTGCTGCGCGGTCTCGAGCACGACGTGCCGGGCAGCTACACCGACTTCGCACGGGTGCTACACCACCGCACCTCGACCCGCAAGGAGATCGACTTCGTCGGGCCAGATTTCGGTGGCGCTGCGCTCGAGTCGAAGTACGTCGACGGGCGCTGGCGCAGCGAAGCGCAGACGTTGCAAGCCTCGCCGTGGCGGGGGATCGTGGCGACCCGAACCGAGCTGAACCTCGACGACCAGCAGGTGGTCGCGGTCCCAACGGCTCTGCTGGCCTGGCTTGTCGACGTGTGATCAAGCCCAGCCGGCACTACCTGCCGTGACAGGATGCTGACTTGCTCCCAACGCAATCACACGCGGGGCTGCCCCTGCCACGTGGTACCCGCGGAAGGCGGCGCTACGGCAAGTTTTCGGTGCGGACCGGCGGACGATGCCGGCCCCGCTCCGTTCGCCGAGGGTCAGTCCTCCCAGCAGGATGCAGCGACCGACGAGCCGCCACATCCGGGACCTGTCGCACCCGAGCAAGGCCCCTACGACCACGACGCCCAGATCCGGCCCACCTGGTGGAGGTCGATCCGGACGAGCCTCGCCCGGCGATCAGGTCGAACGGCACTATCCGCAGGGGACGTCTCGCGGGGTCGAATTCGCTCGCGGGCCAGTCGCCGCAGTCGGGTGTACACCTCACCGGCTGTGTGGTCGTTCGACGGATCGGACGTCATGCCTGCAGAACCTCCAGCAGTTCACGGACCGGACCTTCACACCGCAACTGCTGGCCAGTGGTGAGCAGGTCGCCAGCCGCGGCCCGCCGGTCCTGCAGCAGCCGACGTGCGGCCCCGAAGGCGATGTCCCTGCCGATCTGGTTGCGCAGCCGGACGGCGTCCACCACGGAGCGGATCGGGTCGTAGATCGTCACCGGCTCGCCGGGTGCCACCTCGATGTGTTCCCGCCCCAGCTCGAACGTGCGGGCATCGAAGACGTGGACCTCGACCGGTGGGTCGTCGATCGAGGGGCGTGCAAGGCCGCGTGGGACGGCCAGATGGACCTCGGTGGCGAACTCCTCAGTTAGGTCGTGAAAGACCAGTGCCGACAGCAGACAGATCGTGCCCCGCGGCGCTCGTAGCGAAACTGCGCGCAAGCTCTCGTGCGCCATCGGAGGCGCATCAACGCGACGCCACACCCCGCGGGAGAGCGCGACGACCTCGCCGGCATCGCGCAACGCGTACAGACGCCAGCGCTTCAGGCCACACTTCTCTGCCTGCGCCGTCGTGAAGCTACTCGGCAATGCGTCCAAGGCCACCCTCCGAATCCGACATACATACAACTGATGTGTGATGGATTTGCAGGGCATCATCCACCGACTGTAGCCACGCCCTCGATCCTGCAACCAGGCACAACGCAGCCGGCATCGCCAAACCGCCGGAAGCGGCTCTGACATCTGATCCACTCAAGCTGCGGCTCGCGGTGAACGTCGCCGGTGAGTGCCGGCTCGAAGCCCTCGACGCGCATCACCGGCACAAGCTCGGCCCGACGCAGCTTCCCCGCCTTCTCATCGCCGCCGACAGCGTCATCACGATCGCACGGAGCGTTGCGGGTGCCGCCGTTGAGGCGTACGTTATGTACAGAACGTACATCCCGCGCGCGGACGAAGGAGCGAGTTGTGGATGGAGCCAAGGAACCGACCGCGACGTCCGTGCGCGGTTCGTGGGCAGCGTCGTTGAATGCGGCCGCGGAGCGTCGCCCCGTGGTGTTCCACCGTGGTGACCAGAACTTCGCCCTGCTTCCCGCCCCACTCCTGCGTGACGTGCTGCGTCGCGCCGTGCCTGCTCCCGAGATCCTCGCGGAGGATGACGGCTGGACGGTGCTGCTCCCCGAACACCCGGTCGCGGCAGACGGATCGACCCTGGACGAGGCGCTGCGCGATTTCGTGTCCGCGCTGCGCGACTACGCGGACGCCTGGGACGACCGGCTGCACCGGGCACCGAACCACCAGCACGCGGCAGCCCTGGTTCAACACGTCTGCGTTTCGGACGACGATGAGCTGTTGGCGTGGGCAAGTGGCCCCGACGGCCAGCAGGCGCTGCAGCAGGCGTGAGCCCCTCGCGACCGGCGCCGACGCGGGCCGACCACATGCAGTTCGTGGTCAACGAGGGCTGGCAGCCAGTCGCGTCCACCCGTCACGAGACCTACGAGCTCGACCTTGCTGACGGGCGCGTGCTGCGGACCCGGATCTCCCGGCCGCCGAACAGAACCACCTATGGGGCGCGGATGTGGGCCCACATCCTGCGCGACCAGCTCGACGTGACGGTCGATGAGTTCTGGGCGTGCGTCAGCGACGGTGTTGCCCCGGACCGCGCTCCCGACGACGTTGTCGAAGAGGTCGACGATGCCATCCCGGTGGATGTGGTCACCCTCCTGGTCGGCCGGGTCGGGCTGACACGTCGGGATCTTGTCGGCATGACGCGACAACAGGCGATCGCACGTCTCAACGAGTACTGGGCAACCGGCCGCTGAAACCGGACTCCGAGCGAAGGCCAAGGTGGGTGCGGGGAGGACTGGCCAGCGACCCAACCTTGCCCTGCTCGGCTCCTGACGCCGCCAGACCGACCGGCGCTGGGGCGGGCGCGTCCGCGCGACGCCACACGCCGCAGGAGAGCGCGACGGCCTCTCCGGCATCGCCATCGGCTCCGCTGCGCTCTGAACGGTCAGCGCGGTGGCAGGCCGCACCCGCAACATCTCGGCTGGCAGCGCGACCCGCCGACCGGAGGTCAGGCGGGCGCGGACCCGTAGTCCTCGAACGCGTACGGGTGCAGCAACGCCCGCCGCCACAGCAGCTTCCGGTCGAGGTCGGTCAGGCCGACCGTGTCGGCCGCGTCGTCGAACCCGTCGATGATGGTCTGCACGAGCCGGTCGATCATGGTGCGTGCCTGAGCTTCGGAGAGGAGGAACTCTCCCGCCGCGTCGATGCAGGTCGCCAGGCGTGACCGGCGGTCGCCAGCGCGGGTGATGGCCATCGCCTGTGTCGCTGCACCGGTGTCGCGCGGCTGCGGGTCGAGGTCGTACGCCGGCGTGAGCGTCAGGTCGTGGCCGTTCCAGAACGCGGCGTGGTTGCGAGCGTGGTCGTCGCGGTTGCCGATCAGGACGTTGAAGACCAGCCTGCCGAACAGTTCGGCGAGGGTCGCCCGTGGGTCGGTGAAGCGGGTGCGGATGGTCTGGGCGAGGTCCGGGTAGGTGGCGTAGCGGGCGTGCATCTCGCCGAGGCCGAGCAGCGTGAGCGCGGACACGAGCGCGCGCCGTCGGTTCGTGCCGGGGATGCGGTCGAACCGGTCGACGAGCAGGACGTCGCGGTCGAGGACGGTGACGCGTTCGCTCGCGGCAACGTTGAGGTCGGCGCGGCGGGCGAGCTGCATCGCGACCGCCTCCCCCTTGACGACCGGGTAGGTGTCGGTCGGGGTGGAGAACTTCGCGATCAACGCGCGACCGTCGGTGGCGGTGACGGTCGCCTTCGGGCGGGCGCCCCCGACTGACGAGCCGGCGTTGAGGACCCGGTCGATCTCTTCGGAGAACGGCTCGCCGGCCTGGAGCCGGTCGGCGGCGGTCAGCAGCTCATCGAGCGTGGCGTTGGTCTCGCGAGGGACGTAGGTTTCGGCGGAGGCTTGGAAGTCGTTCGCGCCGATCCGGTCGGTGCCGGACTCGAGTAGGTAGGTGACGGCCGGCAGCACGGCTGTGTCGAGGTCGCGGCTGTCGCGGGCGTGGAGGCTTCGCAGGATGACGCGGCGTCCCCACGCGTCGGGGGCGCCATCGTCGAGGCTGCCCGCGAGGTCCATGCCGTCCGGTGGCGGTTGGTCGCCGGGCTGCAGCGGCAGCTCGGGCAGGTACAGCGGAACGGCGTCAGGCCGTTCGAGGTAGGAGCGGCCGTAGACGAAGTGGAGCCGGTTGCCGACCGGGTCGAGCGCGCCCGCGACGACCGGGTCTGCGCGGTCGACGAGCCACGTCCACACGTAGACGCGGTCAGAAGTCATCGTCGGGCTTGCGGGTGTCGGGGCGGACGCGGTCGGGCAGCAGCGCGAGCAGTTGCCGACCGGACGCGACCTGCCGGGCAAGGCCGTCCGCGTCGGTGGCGAACAGCGGGACGCCGAGCAGGACGAGCAGCTCGAGCGCGGTTCCGATCGCGACGGTCGGGTCGCCGTGCTCCACCCGATAGAGCGTGTCGCGGGAGATCCCGGCACGTTCGGCGAGGTCGGCGGCGGTGCGACGCTGCCGACGCCGTTCAGACGCGACCAACTGCCCCACGACGACGACCGCGTCGCGGGTCATGGGCGACAGCGTCTGCCCCACCAGGTCCTCCTGTCCGACACAGCAAACGATATCTGATATTAGGTCGGCTGTGTCGGACAGCGTCGCGACTGCGTGACGCGCGCTCCGTCGCGACGGCGATGGAGGCGTGGGCCGGTCCGGCATCGATGAGCCGTCGGGCCGATCAGTCCCCAAGACCTCTTTTCCCCAGGTCGCTCGGTACTCGTCGGCCGATCGGGTCATGGCCATGGCAGGGTTCGGGCATGGACCTCACACCCGATCCCGTGCAGGCGGCGCTGATCGGTGCGTTCCTCGATCACGAGCGTGCGGTCGAGGGGCTCGCCGCCGAGACGTTGCGTCACCGCGACCTGCACCTGCGCATCTTCTTCGCCTGGTGGAGCCGCGAGCGCCCTGCTCGTCCGTTCCACCACGCGTCCACCGCCGACCTGGCCGCGTTCCTGGTCGCGGAGACCGACCGGGGGATCGCCGCGTCAACGCGCAAGGCCCAGGTCGTGGTGCTGCGCCGGTTCTACGCCTGGCTCGTGCTCACCGACCGCGCCACGCACGATCCGACCGTGCATCTGCGCTCACCTCGGGTCGCTCCGAGGGAGATCACGATCTACCCGCCTGAACAGATCCGCGCCATCCTCGCGCACACGGCCTCGCTGACCCACCTGCGTGGGCGTATCCGGCACATGATCGTGGCGACCCTGCGCTACACGGGGATGCGCTCCGGCGAGCTGCGGGGCCTGTACCGCGATCAGCTGGACCTTGCGGCCGGGCAGGCCTACGTCATCGGCAAGGGCGCGCGGCCCCGCCTGGTGGTCATCCCCGATCCCCTGCGTCCCATCCTCGAGGAGTTCCTCGCGGACATCCGGCCCCAGCTGCCCGACTCACCGCTGCTGTTGAGCAACCCCGTGTCCCGGGTGACCACCCCGTTGGCCGGGTTCAGCCACGAAGCCATCTATCGCGACGTCGAGCTCGCCGGCCAGGAGGCGGGGGTGCCGGGTCGCCACCACCCCCACCGCTGGCGCCACACCTTCGCGACCGAACTCGTGCGCGCCGGCGTGGACATCCACGTCGTGCAGCGGCTGCTCGGGCACCGGTCGATCACGGCGACCGTCGGCTACACCCACCTCGCGGTCGATGACCTGCAGCGCGCCGTGGCGCAGGTGTGGTGAGCCGTGAGCTACATTCTGTACAGGCATCTACACATGAGGAGACCGGTGGCCCTCAACATCCGCAATCAGGAAGCCGAGGAGTTGGCCGCTGCGTTGGCGAGGCTGACGGGGGAGACCAAGACCGAGGCGGTCAGACGCTCGTTGCGCGACCGGCTCGAACGCATCGAACGGGAGCGCAGAGGTCGAGGGCTCGCCGACGAACTCGATGACATCGCCCGGTCATGTGCCGGGTTGCCCATCCGTGACCCGCGTCCGGCGGATGAGCTGCTCGGCTACGACGCACACGGGTTGCCGAGCTGATGGTGATCGACACCTCTGCGCTGCTCGCGATCCTGCAGGATGAACCCGAACGTCGCCGCTTCAACGAGCGGATCGAGGCGGCCCCGGTCCGCCGGATCTCGACCGCGACGTTCGTGGAGGCCTCGATCGTCATCGAGGCTCGGTTCGGCCCCCCGGGTCTCCTCGCGCTCGACCGGCTCCTCGAAGCGGCCGACATCCAGCTGGTCGAGGTTGACGCGGCCCAGGCCCGGGTCGCAAGGACGGGGTTCAGCAGGTATGGCAAGGGGCGTCATCCCGCGGGTCTGAACTTCGGTGACTGCTTCGCGTACGCACTGGCCAGGGTTCGTGCGGAGCCGTTGCTGTCCAAGGGCATCAACGTCGGTCAGACAGATGTCGAGGCAGCGATCCCCGCCGGGGCGTGATCTTCGGTGCGCGGTACCGGGCCCGTGCCTGCGACCCGGGGCAGCCCTCTTGATCGCGCCCAGCCTCACGGCGGGCAGGTGGGTGACGGCCCGGATCTGGCCGGCTCCACCCACCTCGCGATCGATGAACGACAGCGCGCCGTGGCGCGTTCGATCAGCCGATCGGTGACTGGGACACCAACAGCGTGACGAACATGCGACACATGTTCCGTATGGCTGCCTCGTTCAACCAGGATCTGTCGGGCTGGTGCGTCGATCAGATGGCGCAGGAGCCCGAGGAGTTCTCCCTGTACGCCCAGGAGTGGAGATCGAGACCCCGGCCCGTGTGGGGATCCTGTCCGGCGTGACCGAGACCTGCACCCTGCGGCGCGGGGTGACGCGGCACCACCGATCCGGCACGCGTGTCGGCCCGCGAGAGATGTCAACCGACGCTGGGGCAGTCCCCATCGCCGACCGTCGACAGCACACCGAACAACGGGGTGAGGTGAGCGGCCTAGATCCTCCTCCCGGACCGGCAAGCGTCGCGTCTCTACACCGGTCGGCACAACGACCGGCCGGACCGCCAGGGCAGACTGCAGCGTCCGCCGGATCAGGGACGAGCGTACGGATCTCCTCCTCGATCGAGGACGAGCGACACGTCGGACTGGGTCCGTGAGCAGGCCCGCTGACCACCTGCGGGCATCTGACGACGATCAGTCGCTCGTGCTGATGCGCCCGTCCTCGGCGGCATCCCGGATCAGGTCGTAGGCAGCAGCATCGAGGTAGGAGACGGACGCTGCGCCGGCGGTACCGAGCCGCGACGGCGCGAGCCGTCGTGCGACGTTCTCCGGTGGCAGGTGCAGGGCCTGGAACCCGTACTGCACCAGCTGCGGCGGCGGGATGTCGGTGACGGTGTGCCGGCGGAGCACCGACACCGCGTGCAGGACCGCGGCGGTGTCGCCCTGCGCGAGCGACTGCTCGTGGGCCAACGCCAGCAGCTGTGCCTGCGCCCGGCTGCGGCCGTAGTCGCCGTCGGGCCGGGATTTGCGGTCACGCGCGTAGACGAGGGCCTCCTTGCCGTCCAGACCCTGCTGGCCGGGTGCCACTGACGTGAACCCCACCACCAGCGACCGGGGGACATCCACCTCGATGTCGCCGAACTCGTAGACCCCCCGGATGAACCCGCGCATCGAGGTCAGCAGGTAGCCGTCCACCTCGATGCCGAACACGCTCTCCGCGGTCTCCACGCACCGCTCCGGGCCCTGGTTGAGGCAGGCGTTGATGCGGGTGTTGCCGCGTCCGGGGACCGCCACCCACGAGTCGCGCGGCACCGACACGAAGGTCGCATGGCGTCGATCAGCGGACACGAACAGCAGTTGGAAGCCGTCGGCGCGGGCGCTGGTGAGGTTGTCCGCCCGCGGCGGGCCACCGTCCGAACCGAGCAGCAGCAGGGTCAGCACCTCGCCGTCCGGATCGGGCGTGAGCCACCGCTCGGCGGCGCCGGCGGTACCGCCGGCCAGCAGGGCCACGGCCGCCACCGCGATGAGCAGGCGCCGGGCGAGCACGGATCGGCATCTCATACGCCGGCCTCGATGGCGACCGGCACGGCGGTGTCCGCGGCCTCCGCGGGGACGAACGTGACCACGCCGCCGGTGGGACCGTCGGGATGCTCGACGGTGACGGTCACCTCCGCCCACTCCGGCACACCGCGCGCTCCGGTCCGCACGGCGTAGGTGACCCGGTCGAGGTCCTCGGCCGACCCGACGATCGCGGCGGTGACCGCGGCCGGATCACCCGCCAGACCGTCCACATCCAGCGGCTGGTCGTTGCGGTAGGCCTCCAGGTGCGCGTCGAGCCACCTCGCGGCTGCGGCGACGAAGGCGTCGACCGCGGCGTGATCGATCGGGACCGGCTGATCCGCGTCACTGCCGGGCTGGAACACCCCCGTGTTGGCGGTCGACAGATCCACGATCCCGACGTGGTCGACCTGGCCCTCGACGGGTGGCGGCGGCGGGGGCTCGGGCTCGGGTGCCGGCGCTGGCGTGGGTGCGGGCGCGGCCACAGCGTCCCCGGTGGCCCGGTCCGGGGCGTCCGCCCGCAGCTTGACGGCATCAGCCGGCAGGCTCAGCACACTGACCGTCAGGCCGAGGACGACGACGCCGACACCCATCGCCAGGAACGTGGCGATCAACCAGGGTCTGAGGGGCTCGGTCACGGCAGCGGACGGTACCGCGTTCCCGCGCTACAGCCGCACCGCGAGCACGGTCGACCGGGCGCCACGGGGGCATCCGTGGGCCGCCCACCCCGTCGGCCGCCGCAGCCCGCACCCAAGCGTCGGGTCACTCCGTGGCCAGCTGCCCGCGGACCGCGCCGTTGGGGAAGTCGTTCGACCGGATCGTGAGGTAGAAGCCCGACGGATCCGCCAGGACCTCGGTGATGCCAGCCGCGACGTCGTTGTCGGAACCATCGGTGCCCTCGAGGACACCGCTGACCACCCCGGTCGCCGCCTGGACCTCGGCACCGGTGGCCAGGACCAGGACGGCGGGGCCGTTGATCCCCGTGGCGCCGTGCTGCAGGCGGATACCACTGGCGCCGTCGAACGGCCCCTGGACGTTGCCGAGGTCAACCGCGTAGCCGAGCGTGCCCTCCACCGCATCGAAGACCAGGGTCGCGGTCGCCTCGGCGCCCGGCTGCCCCTTGCCGTCCACGAGCGGCTGACCGTCGAGGCAGGGCTGATCCTCGCAGTCGAGGACGTCCTCGCCCCGCAGGTGCACGGTGATGTCGAGCGCCGTGCGGGTCGGCTCCTGCGGCTGCCACAGCTCTTCCTCGGCCAGCAGGTCGGCGGCTCGCAGCAGGATGGACGCCAACTGCCCCCGCGTCACATCCGCCCCCGGTCGGTAGCGACCGTCCGCGGTGCCCTGGACGACGCCGACCGCGGCCAGCGACTGGGTCTCGGCCTGGAACGCGGTGTCGATCACGTCCGCGAAGAACGCCGTGCCCTCTGCCGGCGGGAACGCCCCCGGAGCCTTGGCGGCGAACCCGAGCGTGTTGGTCAGGAACCGTGCCATCTGCCCGCGGGAGACGGTGGCGCCGACGTCGTAGGTGCCGTCGGCGCGGACCGCGACCACGCCCGTATCGCCGAGCGCCGCGATCGCGTCCCGGTGGACCGTCGTGCTGATGTCCGGGAACGGGTCGGTGTCGGGGACCGGCAGGGTCTCGGGGGTCGCCACCTCGATGAAGCTGCGCACCACGCTGGCCAGCTGGCCGCGGGTGAGGGGTTCGTCGGGCCGGAAGGTCCCGTCCGGGAAGCCACCGACCAGGCCGTAGGCGGCCGCGCAGGCGATGGCGGCCGCATGGGTCGTGCCCGCGTCGGGGAACGGGGGGGCATCCGCGGCGGCGTCATCGGCGGCGGCCGCGTCGTCCTCGTCGGTGTCTGCAGGGTCATCGAGGTCGGCGGGTGGTGGGCAGACCCGGTCGATCCCGCGGGCCTGCGCGACCGGCTGGGCGACCGCCGGCAACGACACCGTCGTGACCAACATGGTGAGGAGGGTCGCCACGGCGGTCACGGATCGGATCACGAGCGTTCCTCCCGGAGCGGGCCCGTCGGCGGACGGTGCGCATGCCGGCGCCTACCCGTCCGGCCGCGCAGGAGCGTAGTGGCCGCGGTCCTGGCGAGCCCGACACACCGCGGCCCCGCCGCGTGCGGCGGTTACGGTGTGCGACGAACCGTCCCTTGCCATCGACCGTTCGGAGCGCGACCATGACCGACGCCGTCCCGCGCCCGCGTGGCCGGGAGCGCCACCTCGAGGGGAGCATCGGCGTGGATGACATGGCGGCGCCGGCGCTGTCGCTCTGATGCGGCGACGGGCGGGGATGCGGACCCCGGTCGGGATGGCCGTCGGCACCCTGGTCGCCGCGGCCGTGCTCCTGCCCGCCGCTGCGGTCGCCCAGGAGGAACCGGCGGCGCGGACGATCAACCGGGTCTGTCCACCTCCCGACGAGGTGCTGGCGAGGCTGGACGATGGCGCCACGGCCTTCCCCGACGTCGGCACCACCCACGGCCAGACGATCGTGTGTGCGGCGCAGTACGGGATCGTCACCGGGTTCGCGGACGGCACGGTCCGCCCCGACCTGCCCGTGACCCGGGGCCAGCTCGCGACCCTGCTGTCCCGGTGGGTGCGGACCGCGATCGGGTTCCGCCTGACGGTCCCGGCTGACCGGGCGTTCACGGACACCGACGGGTCGACCCACGCGGATGCGATCGATGCGCTTGCCGCCGTCGGCATCGTCGGTGGTCGCGAGGACGGGACCTACGGCCCGGGCGAGCCGCTGACCCGCGCGCAGTTGGCCGGGACGGTGGCGGCGGCGATCAGCTTCGCCGACGTGCTGGCCGTGGACGGTCCGCTGCCTCCCGGC
This sequence comes from Nitriliruptoraceae bacterium, assembly GCA_041685735.1. GTDB lineage: Bacteria > Actinomycetota > Nitriliruptoria > Nitriliruptorales > Nitriliruptoraceae > CSSed11-175R1. The sequence goes on along the minus strand of JAWLFE010000029.1, from coordinate 22,205 downwards.
GACAGCGATGTCGGCTTCCTCGACACCGAGGACAACGTCTTCGAGGCACCGATCCGCGCCTTGGCCGGCGTCGGGGTCGTGCAGGGCACCGGTGACGGCCGCTACAGCCCGCAGGCCACGGTCACCCGGGGGCAGCTCGCGACGTTCCTGATGCGCTCGGCCGACTACCTCGACCGGCAGCAGCGCTGGCGACCGACCGCCGAGGTCGCGGTCATGATGGTCCGGTTGCGGGCCGACGAGGTCGTTGGCGACGCCCCGCCCGAGGGGCCGGACGGTGACGAGCCCACCGAGGACGACACGCAGGGGGCGGAGGTCGGGTCCGCGACCGCGGTGCTGACCATCAACGCGTTCAACGGGACGATGGCCTACGCACTGGACGTCTCCGAGCTCGATGGTCCGTTCGGCGGGACGGACGGTGCGACCCTCCACCTCGGTGTCGCCGGGCAGCAGGGCCCGGTCGTGCTCCCGGTCGCGACCGGCGATGCGTTGGACGCTGCGGACGCCCAGGTCATCACCGGCGTCGTCCTCGAGGCCGACAGCACCGTGCGGTTCGCCGACATGCTCGTCGCCCCCTCGGAGCTCTACCTGCAGATCGCGACCGGTGAGCGGCCGGCGGGAGCGGTGCGTGGTCAGCTCGCGCTCGTCACGGACGGGTCCTCGGCAGGGTGAGTGTCACCCGGTCCCCGGCGGCGGTGGTCAGGGTCACCCGGTGCTCGGTGGCCGTGCTGTCCACCTCGCTGGCTTCCGCCCCGCCGGCGGCGCCGGGACGCAGCACCGTGATGAACCGGCGTGACGACGCGGCCGGTGCGGTGAACTCCAGGTTGGCCGCGGGGGTCAGCTCGCCGTAGCGCTCGGAGACCCAGCCGCGCAGGGGATCGGTGCCGCCGGCGACCGAGGTGGTCGAGGCGACCGGCCGCAGCTGTTCGACCATCAGCGTCGCGCCCCCGGCCCACGAGGCGAACGTCAGGTCCGGGCCGAGCTGCTCGGTCAGGGCGCCCACCTCCAGCTGCCAGCGTTGGACGACCGGTTGTGACGACGGCGCCGCGACCTCGTCGACGACGACGAGCTCACCGGTGTCGCGCACGAACCCGAGCGTGCGTGTCCACCCCGTCCCGGCGCAGGTCGCGACCCGCACGGTCAACCGGTCGTAGACATCGTTGCTGGCGGCCCGGATCACCTCGGAGCGGCGGTCGGACGACGGGGGGCAGTCGTCACCGATGGTGACGAGGCTGTGCGCTTCCTGGGCCACGATGTGGCGCCGCTCGGCGCTGTTGCCGTACGCGAACTTGCCCGGGTCGACGAGCAGTGGCTGGCGGTCGGCGAACAGCGTCACCGCCCCGTGATCGAGGTGCCCGTGGAACGCCCGGGGCTCACCGTGGCGGACCGACAGGAAGGTCTCGTCGAGCCGGGGCCGGTCCGTGCCCCACCCGCTGCGCGCGAACGTGAACCCCGCGTCGAAGGTGACGACCGTCTCCTGCGGCGGCTCGCCGGAGTCGCCGGCCGTCGACATCCACCGCATCGCCGGGTGCTCGAACGCGAACTTGGCCCGGCGGCGGTCGGTGTCACCGATCGTGACGTACGTCCCGTCCGGCTGCACCATGTGGGCCAGCACGATCGGCATCTGCTCCAGTCGCTGGTACCACGCCGGTGTCTGGATGCCGCAGGCCTCGATCAGGTGCCAGGCCGCCAGGTAGCGCTCGTAGTTGTAGTCCTGGTACTCGGGTGCCTGTTCGTTGCTGACCCCCTGCGCATCGATGGAGTCGACGGCCAGGCGCCCGACCCGGTCCGCGGCCAGGTCACGGGCATCCCAGGCGTCACCGAGGCACGCCAACGTCAGCAGCCCGGCGTCCTGGTTCAGCGCATGGTTGCCGTCGTCGACGTAGAAGTCGGGGTCGGCCAGCAGCCTGGCGTGGGTGGCCATCGAGTCGGCCAGCCACCCCGGGACCTCGCCGTGCATCGACAGGCAGCCGAGCACCATCGCCCGCCATGCCGCCGAGTGGTCGTTCCAGGAGTAGGGCGAGGGCGGGTCGTCGACAGGATTGCGTTCCACCCAGCTCTGCGCCATGTCGTAGGCATGGTCGAGGTAGCGCTGCTCGCCCGTCTGGGCCCAGGCGCCCAGCAGCGGCCACAGCCAGCGCAGCGTGTGCAGCTGGAACTGCCAGTTGTTGTCGCCCAGCGGGTTCTCGGCCCAGGTCAGGTCGGTCCCGAGCGGCACCGACCGGTGGGGCAGGAACTCGTAGCGACCGTCGAGTAGCGGCTGGGCGCGGGTCACGTCCGCGGTGTTCGTGCGGCACACCTCCTGACGCATCGCGGTGCGATCGACCGCGGCCCGGGCGGCACGCACCTCGGTGCCCGTGTCGGTCACGGTCGCCAGCAGCCGGGCCAGGAAGGTGGCCATCTGCATCCGCGAGACCGGATCGGCGGGACGGTAGGTGCCATCGTCGAACCCGCCCGCGATGCCGGCGCCGCTGGCCAGCACGATCCGGGCTTCGTGCGTACTGCCAGGCACATCGAGGAAGGTGCGTGGCTCGCTCTGCCCCGCCAACGTCGGCGCATCGATGGCCAGGTGCTCGAGCGCACCGACGAGGAACGTCGCCATCTGGCCCCGCGTGACCGGCTCGTTCGGGCGGAACCCGCCATCCGGGAACCCGCCGACGACCCCTGCGGCGGCCAGCCGTTCGATGGCGCGCCGGTGCACGGTGTCGCGGGCGTCGGCGAAGCCAGCACCGGGCGGCGGCAGCTGGCCGCCCGTGGCCAGGATCGCGTTGGTCATGAACGTCGCCATCTGCCCGCGGGTGACGGTGCCACCGGGTTGGAACGTGCCGTCCGGCAGGCCGCTGGTCACGTTCCACCAGGCGACGCAGTCGATCGCGGGGATGTGGACCCCGGCGTTGTTGCGGTCGAGGAAGCGGCTCGCCGGCGCCGATCCACAGGCGGAGCCGGTCGGGCGGGTGCCCTCCGCGGTGCCCCCGACGGTGGTGTCGTGGCCCTCCGGATCGGTGCCATCGAGGTCGCCGCCGTCGAGGTCGCCGTCGGTGCCGTCGCCGTCGGGGTCGTCCCCGGCCGTCCGCAAGCCGCTGCCGTCCGGCGCGCGCTCGTCGGGGTAGGTGACCACGATGTCGGGCGGTTCGTGCGTCCCGGGGGCATCCTCGATCGGGATGTCGCCGATCGGTGCGAAGGGTTCGCCGCCGCCTGCGTCGGTGTCACCGGACGTCGCGGGCGCGGTCGGGTCGGCCACAGCGGTCGCCGGCACCACGACCGTGAGCAGCATGGCCGTGGCGAGCAGCCCGCTCAGCTTCCGACGCACCGGGACCCTTTCTGGCTCCTTCGTGCCCGCGGGAAGGTACCGAGGTGGCCGTCGGTCCCCTCGCCCGCGATCCTGGTCGTGCGGCCAGCGGATCAGCGGGTGAGGCGGAACCCGAGGGTCGCCCCGGAGGTATCGGGTGCGCGGCTCGGTGGGCAGGGGACCGATGACTCCTCGATCGGTGGGATCGTCGGCGCGTCCGACGGGCCCAGGTCGGCCGGGCGTTCGTACAGGCGCCACACCCCGCCCTCGGGCTCCGGCAGCTGCTGCACGGGCCAGCCCGCCACGGTGGGGGAGAACGGGGGCTCGCCGCGTGCGAGCACGAACACCCGGTAGCCGTCGGCGGCCAGCGCGGCCAGGTCACGGCGCGCGTCGTGGCACTGCAGCAGCGGGGCGTCGAGGTCCAGGACCTCGCCCTGGCACCCCGAATGCCACTGGATCTCCGGCCACTGCACGTTGGACAGGAAGGCACAGGGCGTACCGCCGGCCGCTTCCGCCAGCGCCTCGCCGAGCGGGACGGGACGGGCCTGCAGCGGCGCGATCAGTTCTGCGTTGTCCCGGGCGAGCTGTGCCTGCCACCCCGCGGTCCCCGCCAGCAGGGCGATGACCACGATCGCGGCGGTCCACGAACGGGCCCGGTGGATCGCGGCGCCGATGGTGGTCAGACCGGCGCCGATCGGCACGGCCACCAGCAGCAGGCCCGGCAGGATGTAGCGCAGGTTGATGCCCGCGTTCAGCAGCAGGTAGGGCGTGACCATCGCCGCGGCGGTGACGGTGCCGACGACCGCGGCGCGACGCCGGTCGGTATCCAGACGTTGCGCGACCCCGAGCGCCACCAGCAACGCCGCCGCGACGAGCAGCAGCAGCGCGCTGCCGGTCAGGACCGGGTCCTGGACCACGCGACGGACCGGGCCCTCCACGAGGTTGAGGTACTGGATCAGGCTGTTGCGATCCACGCCGCTCGCGGACGTGCCGCGGGCGGCGTCAAGGCGCTGGAAGGGCCCGCCGAACCGCACGATCGCTTCGATGAGCCACGGCAACCAGCCGACGAACCCGCCGAAGAGGAACGCGGCGATCGGTCGCCAGGCCGATCGCCGTGCCAGCACCAGCACCACCGGGGTCATACCTGCGGCCAGCCACACGCTCTCGGTCGGCCGCAGCCAGGCCACCGCCGCCAACGTCGCCGCGGCGATCACCAGGTCGCGGTGGCGGCCAGGGCTGGGTTCATGGCCACCGGTCGGATCAGGACGCGCGCGTCCGGGAGCGTGCTCGGGCCGATGCGTGCCGTGATCGCGGCACCACAGCAGCGTGTGGCCGACGAAGGCCACCCCCAGGAAGCCGACCAGCAGGTTGGGGTAGCCCTCGACCGCGAAGTACAGCGGCACCCACCCGATGGCGGCGAGCCCGGCCGCCGCCGCGCCGGTCCACCCGGCGTAGCGTGCCCACGACCGGTAGGCCAGGCCGAGCGCGACCGCGTGGACCAGGATCAGCCACACCCGCAGCAGGGTCGTCGGCGCGCCGAACAGCGCCACGGGAGCGAGCACGATGGTCATGCCGCGGGCCCGTTGCGGGCCGAACCACACGTCGGGGGTGCCCGGCGCGACCTGTGCGAGGTAGGTGACCTCGTCCCACCGGACCTGCCGGTCCAGACCCACGACGAGCACCGCCAGCAGCGCGTAGAGCACCGCCGCCAGGACCACCGCCCGGGTCGGGGTCACCCAGGCGTTGCGCGCGCCGCCTACCACCGTCGCGCCTCCGCTCGTCACCGACCCGCGGGACGGTACCCCGGTCGGTGCGCCGACCGGATGGGTTGGCCGTTCGGCCGGACACGGAGCACGACGACCTGCACACTGTGACGAACAACCAGGTGTAGAGACGCGGTCGCAGTCCTGCGGCCGCACGGTCCGAACCCGAAAGGCACGATGTGATCTCGGTCGTTCAACGAGCTCGATCCCGAACGGTCATCGCCGCGGCAAGCGCCGCCGCGATGACCCTCATGTTGCTCCCCGCCGCCGCCTCAGCCCAGGACGGGGAGACCCCCGACGCACGCGGTCTGGACGGCGCCTGTCCGCCACCGGCCGACGCCGCCGTCGACGGTGCCGACCTGCCCGACGCGACCGGTGTCCACGCGGAGGCGATCCAGTGCGCCGCCGACTACGGCCTGGTGCAGGGCTTCGAGGACGGGACCTACCGTCCCGGCACCGAGGTGACTCGCGGTCAGATGGCCACCTTCATCCGCAACTGGACCGAGACCGCGCTCGGCATCGAGCTCGACGTCCCGGCGGAGCCCGCGTTCCCCGATGCGACGGGTGTCCACGGAGACGCGATCTCCGCCCTCGCGGAGGCCGGCATCGTGGCGGGACGTGAGGATGGCACCTACGGCACCGGCGCGACGGTCAACCGTGCGCAGATGTCGCGGTTCATCCTGAACGCGCTCGACCACGCCGACAACCCGCTGGCTGAGGGCACGGTCCGCGCCGCCAGCGACACCGAGTTCTTCGCCGACGTCGTCGGCACCTTCTTCCAGGCCGACATCCAGGCGCTCGCCAGCGTCGGGATCGTGCAGGGCACCGAGCCGGATGTCTACAACCCGGCCGGTGAGGTCAACCGTGGACAGCTGGCATCGTTCCTGATGCGCTCCGCCGACTTCATGGAGCGTGAGCAGCGCTGGGAGCCCACCGCCCGGGTCGAGACCTTCACGGTCGCGCTCTCCGGTGAGAACGAGGTCGCGATCGACGAGGACACCGGCGAGGTCACCTTCGGGGTCGGTGAGCCGGGCGCGACCGGTGAAGCCGTCCTGACCGTCGATGCGTTCACCGGCACGCTGGACTGGGAAGCCGACTTCACCGACGTCACCGGTCCGTTCGACGGTGCGCCCGGCCTGCACATCCACGAGGGTGCGCTGGATCAGAACGGCGGCATCGTCGCGTTCCTGGCCGACGGTGACGACCTGGAGGGCGCCGAGGACCAGACCCTCACCGGCTCGTTCGCCGAAGCCGATGTGGACGCGGAGCTCGACTTCCGCCTGGCCGACCTGCTCTTCGAGTCGGCGGACTACTACGTCAACCTCCACACGGACGCGTTCGCGCCGGGTGCCGTCCGCGGGCAGCTGCCCGACGGCGGGCAGGACCTGATCCCATCGATCGTGACCTTCGAGGCGACCCTGACCGGCGCGAACGAGATCGACGTCGATGACGAGGGCAACGTCACCGCGACCGGTGTCGGTGAAGCGGACACGTCCGCGGACGCCACCGTCACCGTCGACGCACTGCGAGGCGTGATCACCTGGGAGATCGACTTCTCCGAGGTGACCGGCCCGTTCGAAGAGGCGCCCGGGTTCCACATCCACGCGGGTACGTCGGACCAGAACGGTCCGGTCGTGGTGTTCCTCGCCTCAGGCGCCGAGCTGGAGGCCGCTGAGGGCCAGACGCTCAGCGGTGAGTTCACCGAGGCCGATCTGGATGCGGAGTCGGAGCTCGACTTCCGCGACCTGCTCGACACCCCGGAGGACTTCTACCTGAACCTGCACTCCGAGGACTTCCCGGCCGGAGCGGTCCGCGCCCAGCTGGGCTGACCTGACGCTGGTGGTGGGGCCCCGAGGCGAACGCTCGCGTCGGGGCCCCACGCCTGTCCGGCGCGGGGTGCGGCCCGTCGTGACGGTTAGGTGAGCAGCAGTTCCACCCACCGCGCGCCGACCACGCCGAGGTCGTAGCGGTCGACCACCAGCGCGCGGGCGTCCTCGCCGATGGTCCGGCGTTCCACCGCCGTCAACCCGATCAGCCGGTCGCGTGCTGCCTCGATGTCGGGGTGGATCTCCACGCCCGGGAACAGCCCGCGCACGCCGTCGCGGTCCAGGACCACCGGCACGGCGCGGGATGCCATGCCCTCCGCCAGGGCGAGGTGGAACGACTCCAGGTCGGAGACGCTCAGGATGTTGCCGACCGCGGCGAACCAGCCCGGGATGTTGGCGACCCGGCCGTCGAAACGCACGGCCCGGGACAGGCGACGGGACGTGCGGATGCGATCGAACTGATCGCGGTAGTGCTCGCGTTCGGTCAGTCGGGCCCACACCCACGGGGCATCCCAGGGCAGCGCGCCGGCGATGCGCAGCTGCCAGGCCGGATCCTCGTCGAGCAGCAGCTCCAGCAGGTCGAGTGCGCGGTCCAACCGTTTGAGCGCCGGGAGGAACCCGACCATGCCGAGCGTCCGCTGGGCGCCGGGCAGCTTCGGCCGGTCGAACGGGATCGTGTCGATGGTGTTGGGCAGGACCTCGACGCGGTCGTCGCGCCAGCCGAACACAGCCGTGGCGGCGTCGGCCACGAACGGTGCGACACACAGCAGCTTGTCGACGGCATCGTGGTCGACCTGCCCGGGGAACTCGGTGGTCAGCTCCTGGCGGTGCAGGCGCACCAGCAGCCGTTGATCGGGGCGCTTGCGCTCGGCGTACCAGACGGCGTTGCCGAGGCACCATTCGGCCCAGATGGCGTCCGCCCACTCGAGCGCGTCGCGGCTGGCGGCCTGGTCGTGGCCGGTGTGGCCGGTCCAGCGGTCCTGGCGGACCTCGACACCGGTCCGGCGGATCACATCGGTCAGCGGACCGGTGAACTTCAGGTCGTGGCCGGCCACGAGCACGCGCCGGCGACGGAGGGTCGAGGTGCCCTGGGGGCGGGCCGCGGCCAGCGCGGGGACCAGGCGTTCGCGCACCCGGGGGAAGGTGAAGTCCTCCGCGACGGCGCGGGCGGTGTCGCGGGCGGTGGTCCAGGCGGCTGCGTCGCGCAGCGTGTGGTCCAGCACCGCGGTGAGGTCGTCGAGGTGGTCGATGAACAGCGGGTACCCGGTGCCGAACAGCCGCTCGTGCAGCGGGTTGCGGTTGATCACGGCCGGCACGTTGGCAGCCCCGTACTCCAGCACCTTGGTGGACAGCTCCAGCGACGCGTCCATGGCCGGGTGCCGTGCCGATAGCGCGACGTCGCACGCGGTCAGCAGCTCGGCGACCCGCTCGCGGCTGACCGCACCGTGCCAGACCAGCCCGTCGGTGTCCTGCAGCGCAGCGCGCACGGCCGGTGCGTAGTCCGGGTCGTCCGGCGGGTCGTGGACCTTGTCACCCGCGACGTGCAGCTGCAGGTCGGGATGGCCCGCGTCGCGCAGCGCGGTGAACGCGGCGACCGTCTCCAGGAACCCCCACATCGGCGCGAACTTGCCGGCGTAGAACAGCGTCGGTGCGTCCGACAGCGCCCGTGCCGGGCGGAGGAACGCCTCCGGCACCATCGGGGTCAGCAGGGTCGTGCGCCACGCGGCGTCGGGGATCAGGCCTTCGAGGTAGGCGCGCAGCTCGTCGGTCTGGCACAGCACCCGCTGCGACGCGGCGGCGATGCGCCCGAGCGCCGCCCGGTCCTCGTCGCTGGCCAGGTACGGCTGCTGGGGGATGTCGGTGAGGTAGACCCACAGTCGCCCGTGCAGGGTGTCGCGGGCCGCCGCCTGTTGGCACAGCGCGAACCCCCGCAGCAGCACCACGTCGAAGCGTTCGCGGCCGTCCAGCTCCTCGATCAGGTCCAGCGCCTGGGCGGGGGTCAGGCGCGCGGGGCGGTCGGGGTGGGTCACCACCTCGACGTTGGCGCGGTCGAGCAGTGGCGCGACGACCAGGTCCCGTTCGATCGGGGACTTGAGCACCACCGTCACGTCGCATGCCGGATCGAGTGCCAGGGTCTCCGCCAGTGCCGCCAACCAGATCGCCGAGCCGTCGATCAGGTTGAGGTTCACATCTCCGTACAGGGCGACGCGGCTCCTCACGAAGCCGCCTCACGGGCCGGGACCCGCCCGGCCGGATCGCCGAGGCTGTAGGGCAGGATCCCGGCGGCCGTCAGCTGCTGCATCTGCGCGGACGTCGCCGACGGCGAGGTGTCCCAGCCGTGCTCGACGACGTACCCGCGCCGCACCGCGATGGGAGCGGTGATGACCTCCGGGACGTGACGCCATGCGGGCCCGCCGACCGCGAAGCCCACGGCGGCCGCATCGGTCAACACCAGCGAGTGCACGAGGTCCACGATCGCCTCGGGCGTCGCCAGCGGGTCGGCCAGGATCACGAACGGGCTGTCGATCCGGTCGGCGAGGTGGCGCCAGCGGGTCGGCTCGTCGTCGCCCGGGTCCTGACGGATCGTCGCGACGGGGAGGTCACCGAACCGGTCCGGGGTCGCGGTGCCGACCGCGATCGACAGCCGGCCACCCATCGTGACGAGCTCCGCGCACAGCCCCTGCGCACGATCGCGATCATCGTCCAGGAGCAGGATCGTGGCCTGTCGTTCGGCATAGGGCGTGGTCGCGTACCCGCACAGTGACGCGATGCGGGTCAGGCGGTGCTGGTAGGTGTGCTCGCCGAGGACCGCGCGGATGCCCGCGGTCGATCGCTCCTGCCACGCGTGGTCGTCGGTCAACAGCTCGCGCATCGCCGCCTCCGCGGCCGCGGCGGTCTCCACGATCGGGACGATGTCGCCGAACATCTGCTCGACGCCGAGGCTCGGGGTGGAGACCACCGGGGTGCCGCAGGCCAACAGCTCGAAGACCCGACGCGAGAACATCGTCGGCGAGGCGATCACCGAGTTGGTGTTCAGGAAGAGCCGGTGGTCGCGGTAGATGCGCACCATCTCGTCGTAGGGCACCCCGCCCTTGACGTGCGGGCGGAAGCGTTCGGGGAACCCGACGGACTCCGATTCCTGGCCGTGGGTGCGGTCGTAGATCACGAGGTCGAACGGGCGGGCGGCGTCGAGCAGCCGCTCCATCTGTTCGCGGCGTTCGGGGTGGCGGTTCTTGTAGTAGGTGCCACCGAACACCGGCCGGGGGTCGCGTTCTGCCAGTGACCGGGTCGGGTGGTGCAGCGCCGGCTGGGCGGCGAAGGGCAGCGCGGCGACCACCTCCGCGCGCAGTCCGTCCAGGGCCTCGTAGGCCGGGATCCGGTCCGAGTCGGTGGTCAGCACGACGTCGAACAGGCGCGCGGCTTCCTTGAACTTGTCGAAGTGGACCGGGTCCTCCTTGTTCCAGAACACGGTCGGGATGTCGTTGTCGCGGCACCAGCCGACGAGTTCCGAGAGATGGGGCAGGCCGACCGATTCGGAGTAGGCGTAGCTGCCGACCTGGAACTCCCACGAGCCGCCGTTGCCCTTCCACGCGGACTCGACGAACAGCAGGTTCGGGGGCTCGGCCTGCAGCGCTGCCCGCCAGGTGTCCGGGCGGAAGGTCATGAGGTCGCAGTCCGGCGCGAACGAGGCCTCCGTGAAGGTGTCGACGACCGCAGCGATCTTCAGGTCGCTGACCGATCGTGGCCTCGGCGGCAGCAGGTAGCGCTGTTCGAGGTGGATCGTGGGGCGGATCTCGGTCGGGCTCTGCAGCTGCGCCGAGGTGACGTCGGAGGACTCGCCCCGTCCCTCGCCGGCGGGGATCGGCGGGGGGATGTCGGGGGCGGCAGCCGGACCGAAGATGATCCTCGCGACCGTCAGCGGCAGCCGCAGGAGCTTGGCCGGCGTGCGCTTGGCCTCGGCCAGCGCCGCGCCCAGGCGCCAGAAGCGTCGCGCCCGCTGCGACGCGGCCTGGTGGCGGTAGCGGTCACGCTGGAACCGCAGCGTCGCGTTGCGTTCGCGTTCACCGATCAGGGCGCGCTCCAGGCGTTCGAGGCGGCCCGTCAACTGTTCGCGTTCGACCACCAACGCACCGAAGCGGTCCGTCTGGCGCTTGAGCCGATCGCGCTCGACCTCCGCCTGGCGCAACGCGTCGGTCGCGGCGGCCAGCTGCGCATGCAGCACCTCGATGTCGTCGGTGGGGTCGGGCTGGTCCTGGTCGGCGTCGGCCACGGGATCCTCGGTGGGGTCGGGGGTCGGGAAGATGGAGGGGATCGGGAGACTGGCGTGGGGTCGGGAGATTGGGGGTCGGGAGACTGGCGTGGGGTCGGGAAGGTGGAGTGGGGTCGGCGCCCCCGTCAGCGGGTGATGGCCTGGGAGGCGCGGTAGCGCTCGACGATGTCGTCGGGATCGCCATCGGCGATGATCCGGCCCCGCTCGAGCCAGATGACCCGGCTACAGGATTCGGCGATCGTGTCGAGCGCGTGGCTGACCAGGAACACCGTCCCGGCCTCCGCCCGGAGCCCGGCGATACGTTCCTTGGACTTCAGGCGGAACGCCTCGTCGCCGACGGCCAGGGCCTCGTCGATGACCAGGATGTCGGGGACGACGGCGGTGGCGATCGCGAACAGCAGCCGCGCGCGCATGCCCGATGAGTACGCCGACATCGGCAGGTCGATGAACTCCTCGATGTCGGCGAAGTCGATCACGTCCTGGACACGGTCGTCCACCTCGGAGGACGGCAGGCCGAGCGCGAGGCACCCGAGCACGATGTTGCGCCGGCCCGACAGGTTGTTCTGCAGCGCGGATCCCACCCCCAGCAGCGTCGGTTGCGAGCGTGCGAAGACCTCGCCCTGGTCGACCGGGAGCAGGCCGGCGAGTGCCTGGAGCAGGGTGGACTTGCCCGACCCGTTGCGCCCGACGATGCCGATCGATTCGCCACGTCTCGCGACGAACGACACGCCGCGGACCGCGTGGATCTCGCGCGCCTTGCGCCGATGCCCACGGACCACCTCGCGGATCGTGGGGCTGCGGTCCTCGTAGACGCGGTAGGTGACGTGCACGTCGTCGAGCAGCACGTTGACCGTGTCGGGGTCGACACCGAACAGGTCGGGGGTCGCGATGGCCGGCGCGTCAGCCACGGCCGTACCGCTTCTCGGCGCCGACGAAGTAGAACAGCCCGCCGGCCAGGGCGATGACGGCCCAGGCCACCCCCGCGACCCACAGCAGGGTCGGGTTGGTGTGGGAGTAGGTCGACATCAGCGACTCGCGGACCATCGAGACGTAGACGTAGAAGGGGTTGAGCAGGAACAGGTCGTCGAGGAAGGACCAGTCGTCGAACTCGGCGGTGAACCGGGTGATGTCGTAGAGGATCCCAGAGACGTAGAACAACAGGCGGAACACGAACGGCAGCAGGTTGCGGGTGTCACGCACGGCTTCGGTCAGGCGGGCGGTGACGAGCGACCCGCCCAGCGCGAACATCGTCGCCAGCACGAAGACGAGCGGGAACCACAGCCAGGACCAGCTCACGCCTTCGCCGCTGACCAGCATCACCACGACCATCACCACGAACGACGATCCGAACCCCAGCACCTCCTTGATCACGGTGCTGGTGGGCAGGACCGCACGCGGGAACTGCAGGGAGCGGATCAGCCCGAGGTTGCCGACGATCGACGACGCGCCGGCGACGATGGCCCGCTGTTGGTAGCTGTAGATGAACACACCGACGGACAGGAACCCGATGTAGTTGGACGGTCGCCAGGGCAGCGCATCGCCGCCGAGGTTGCCCAGCAGCACCCCGAACACGAAGAAGTAGACCGCGATCAGCAGGATGGGGTTGATCAGCTGCCAGAAGTTGCCGAGCAACGTGTCCATGTTCTGGCCGCGCAGCTGCCCCGACGCGAGGTTGATGGTGAATTCACGGCGCGACCACATCGCCGCGAGGTAGTCGCGCCAACGGGGGCGGCCACCGAGCGGGATGAGGCCCGACGGTGCTCGGCTCACCTCGACCACGGACCCACCTTCGATCCGCTGGCCACGCGGTGCGCGGGTCTCATCCGCGGGACACCAGGTCGTCGACCAGTTCGACGATGGCGGTGGCGCACCGCTCGCCGGCGCGCCCGTCCCACAGGGGTGGACGCTCGGCCGGGAAGCTCACCCGGCCGCCGAGCACCGCCTCCGCGGCCGCGGCCAGCTCTGCGGGGGTGACCAGTCGGTTGGTGCCGTGGGTGATCGTGATCGGCCGTTCGGTGTTGGGCCGCACGGTCAGGCAGGGCACGTCGAGGATGGTGGTCTCCTCCTGCACGCCGCCGGAGTCGGTGATGACCAGGTCCGCGTCGGCGACCAGCGACAGGAACTCCACGTACCCGAGCGGGTCGATGATGTGCAGGCCGTCGCCGGACACGAGGCCCAGGTCCGCCAGGCGCTGCCGGCCCCGCGGGTGCAACGGCACGACCACGTCGATCGTCTTGGCGACCTGCCGCAGCGCGTCGACGATCTGTTGCGCGACGGCGGGGTCGTCGACGTTGGCCGGACGGTGCAGGGTGGAGACCGCGATCCGGTCGGGCAGGCCGTTGGCGGCCCGCACCGGGGCGCCGTCGAACCGGTCCCGCGTGCGCAGCAGCGTGTCGATCATCGGGTTGCCGACGAAGCGGATGCGGTCGACCGCGCAGCCCTCGTTGGCCAGGTGCGCGTAGGCCTCGGGCGAGGTGACCAGCAGCAGGTCGGTCAGCACGTCGGTGACGCGCCGGTTGATCTCCTCGGGCATCGTCATGTCGAACGAGCGCAGCCCCGCTTCGACGTGGACGAGCGGCACGCCCAGCTTGGAACACACGAGCGCCGCCGCCAGGGTCGAGTTGATGTCGCCGTACACGACCAGCACGGCCGGGGACCGCTCCAGGATCGTGGTCTCGAGTCCCGTCATCAGCGCGGCGGTCTGCGTCGCGTGCGAGCCGGACCCGACCCCCAGGTTGACGTCCGGCTCCGGGATGCCGAGGTCGCGGAAGAAGATGTCGGACATCTTCTCGTCGTAGTGCTGCCCGGTGTGGATCAGGACCTGCTCGGCACCCAGTGCCGCGAGCGCGTCGACGACCGGTGCGGCCTTCATGAAGTTCGGACGTGCGCCGACGACGTGCGCGATGGTGCGTGACATGCGTTCGACCCGATCGGTGGGCGGTGGCGGAGACAGCAGGGCGGCACCGCGCGAGCGCCCAGACGCGGCCGGGCGCGGGCAGGCGCCGGTTCGCGACCGGCGGCGACGATGCGCCTGGCAGACTACCGCTGCCGTCCGTCCGGACGGCGGGAGGCCTGAACGGAGACCCGATGTCCCTGGCGCGCCTGCTGCGCACCATCGCCCGCCGCGCGCTGACCGACCCGCTTGGCATGGTCCGCCTGGTCCTGACACGCCTGGTCGACGAGCCCGCGCACGTCCTGGTCCGCTCGCTCGGGCTGCTGCCAGCTGGTCCGCGCGCGGGGGCTGCCCGCATCCTGGAGGTCAAGGGCCGGGTGTTCGGACGGCTCCTGCCACGCGCCGGGTGGCCGCTGCTGTTCCGGCTGGCCGCGCTGGATGCCGCCGGGCGGCGCCCCGAGGCACTGGACCTGGCGGCCCGGCGCGGTCCCGCCTGCCGGGCGGCCGGGCGGATGGCCGTGGCGGGGTGGCTGGCCGAGGTCGACCGGGCCGAACAGGGCCTGGAGCTGATCGCTCCACTCCCCGCCGTCCCACGCGTCCAGCGGGTCCGGGGGCGGGTCCGCTGGCGGGCGGGGGACTGGGTCGCGGCACGCGACGAGCTGGCTGCCGCCGCCGCGGCGGATCCCCGTCCGACGACGCTGCGCATGCTCGACCGCATCCACCAGGACCTGCGTGCCGTGACCCCCGGGTGGCTGCCCGACATCCCGTCCCCGGCCGCGCGCGGCATCGTCGCCGCGATGGGCCGGACGACGCCGGGCCGCGCCGTGCACCTGATCAACAACAGCCTCCCGCACCTGCAGACCGGCTACACCGTCCGCGCCCAGCGCATCGCGCTCGCCCAACGCGACCACGGCATCGATCCGGTGATGGTCACCAAGCTCGGGTTCCCGTGGCGGCAGGGCATCGGCGACGCGCCGCAGCGTGCGGAGGTCGACGGGGTCCCCTACCTGCACGTGCCCGACCCGGGCGGGGACACGATCTTCGGGACGGCGGAGCGCGTCGATAGGGCCGTCGAGCGTGCCGGACCGCTGATCGCCGCCGAGCGTCCCGCGGTGCTGCACCCGACGACCCCCTTCGACAACGCGCAGCTCGCCCTGGCCCTGGGCCGCCACCTCGATGTGCCCGTGGTCTACGAGCTGCGCGGGTTCCTGGAGGAGACCTGGGTGTCGCGCGCCGGCTCGCCGGATGCCATCGCCGCCGCGGCGGCCAGCGACCGCTACCGCCTCACCCGCGACACGGAGGGGTGGCTGGCCGCGCAGGCGGCCCACGTCGTCACGCTCGGCGAGGCGATGAAGGCCGACCTGGTCACCCGCGGCGTGGCTGCGGAGCGCATCACCGTGGTGCCCAATGCGGTCGAGCTGGACACGTTCACCCCGTCGCCGGATCGCGCGGCCGGCCGCCGGGTCCGCGCGCAGCTGGCCATCCCCGACGAGCGGGTCGTGCTCGGCTACATCTCGTCGTTGGTGCCCTACGAGGGTGTCGAGGTGCTCCTGCGCGGCGCCCGCGAACTGTTGGACCGGGGCAGCGACATCGAGGTGGTGGTCGTCGGCGATGGCACGGCCCGCGCCGGGTGGGAACGGGAGGCCGCGGAGCTCGGCCTGGCCGGACGCTGTCGGTTCACCGGCCGCGTGCCGCACGCGCAGATCCAGGGCTACTACGAGGCGATCGACGTGTTCGTGGTGCCCCGCCGCGACGAGCGCGTGTGCCGTCTGGTGACGCCGCTGAAGCCGGTCGAGGCGATGGCGCTCGAGCGCTGCACCGTGGTCAGTGACCTGCCGGCGTTGGCCGAGATGGTGGAGGAGGGGGTCACCGGGCGGACCTTCGCAGCCGAGGACCCGGTCGCGCTGGCCGACGTCGTCGCGCCGCTGGTGGCCGATCCGGCGCTGCGGCGCACGCTCGGCGCGGCGGCACGCGAGCGGGTGGCGCAGGAGCGGACCTGGGACGCGAACGGGCGCCGCTACCTCGACATCTATCGCTCGATCGGAGCGATCTGAGCGGCCACCCTGCCGTGGTCGTGCGCTGGGCGTGACGCGCACTGCAGGTGCGGGGAGCGGGTGCCGACCACCGGTAGCGTCGGCCCATCACGACGGCTGACTCGAGCCCGCGACCCGGCGCGGTGGTCCGGGTGGCTGCTCGAGGGTCACTCTGCAGGCGATGATGCGAGAGGCACGCACGTGATGGGTCCGATGGCTCGGCGCGCGGTGGTCCCGCGTCGCGTGCTGCTGCTCGTGGTCACGGCGATGCTCGTTGCCGTCCTCCCGCTCGCACCGGCCGAGGCCCAGACCGTCTCCTCGTCCTCGACGGGGCGGGTCATCGGGGATCTGCAGGTCGAGCGCCACGAGATCCGGATGGCCGATGGCCGGCGCGTGCGCTCCGACGTGCTGCGGCTGCCCCGCGGTGCGCCGGAGCTCGAGCTGCGTCCCCGCCTCGCCCGCAGCACCGCGGTCGGTCTGCAGACCATGGCGTCGTTCTCCGCGACGGAACGCGCGCGTGGGGCGGTCGCCGGCATCAACGGCGGCTACTGGCTGTCGCGCCCGACCGGTGTGCCCAACGGGTTGTACGTCGAACGTGACCGGATGGTCGGTGCGGATTCATCGCTGCGGTCGGGCCTCCCGGCCGGCCGTGCGGTCGCGGGGATCCGCCAGGATGGCACGCTCGTCGCCGATCGGCTCCGGGTGGCCCTGACGTTGGACGTCCCGGTGGCCGGGATCGAGGACGTGGCGATCGACGAACTGAACCGCCAGGTGCGCACCGACAGCGACCGGACCCATGCGTGGAGCGGGGAACTGCTGCTGTTCGACGGCCGCTACGGCACCTCGTTCGAGGTCCCGGCGGGCAGCACGCTGCTCGTGCTCGACGACCTGCCGCTGCGTTCGTCGGGGACCGTGGACGCGAACGTGCGTGAACGTCGGGCCCCGAGCACCGACAGCCGGTGGACGGTCCCGGAGGGCACCAGCGCCCTGCTGGCCTACGGCACCTCGAAGCTGCTGCTCGACGGGATCCCGGAGGGCACCCAGGTCCGGATCAGCACCCGGGTGGAGCCGTTCGGTGGCGGTGCGGAGGCCTGGCAGGACCTGCGCAGTTCCGTGCCCGGCGCGGGCCTGCTGATCCGCGACGGCCGGATCAGCTCCGGGACCGCGATGGCCAGCGAGGGCATCGACCACGCTTCGAACCGGCGGGCCCGCACCGCGATCGGCCAGACCACCGACGGGACGACGCTGCTGGTGACCGTCGATGAACGCGGGGGCTCCACCGGCGTGACGCTGTTCGAGCTCGCGCAGATCATGGAGCGCTTCGGTGCCGTCAACGCGGTCGCGATGGACGGTGGCGGGTCGACCCACATGACCATCGACGGCCGGACGCGCAACCAACCGAGCGACCCGAACCGTGGGCAGTCGACCGCGTGGTTCGTGTACGCACCCACGCCGCCACCCTCCCGCGACATCCTCGAGGCCTGTCCCGACGGCGGGGCCCCGTCCGGATCCTTCGACGACACCACGGCGACCGTCCACGCGGGCGCGATCGACTGCCTGTCCTGGTGGGGGGTGACCAGCGGGATCACGCTGACCAGCTACGCCCCGGCTGACGGGGTGACCCGGGACCAGATGGCGTCGTTCCTGGCCCGCTGGATCGACGGGGTCGCCGCTCGGGGGGACGGCAGGCCGTTGCTCGCCGACGCATCGCTGCCCTTCGACGACGTCCGGGCCGGCACCGTCCATGCGCGCGCGATCGCCCGCCTCTCCGCGGTCGGCATCATCCAGGGACGCAGCGCGACGATCTACGACCCGGGGGCGCCGGTCACCCGCGCAGAGACCGCGACCCTGCTCCGGCGCTCGCTCGAGTATGTCCAGGACGCACCCCTGCCGGTCGGTCGTGACACCTTCGCCGACGACAACGCCTCGGTCCACGAGGGCTCGATCGATCGGCTGTCGAACCTCGGGATCGTCGGGGGGACCGGGGGCTTCACCTATCGGCCGAACGATCCGGTCAGCCGGGCCGCGATGGCGTCGATGGTGATGCGCAGCAGCGACTGGCTGGTCGAGGACGGGCGCACCACACCGCCCTGATCGGTCGGGGTGGTGCGCGGCCCGGCCCACCGGTTCTGACTAGCATCGCGGCGTCCCGCCCCACGGGCGGACGTCCGGCCCGGATGGGTGCGGACCTCCATGTCGGAACGTCGGAAACCCCGGAGCACCCCTATGCATCCCCGCGCGGCAGCCTTCCGTGACGACACGTGGACAGCCGGCATCGTCGGCCTGGGCTACGTCGGTCTGCCGCTGGCGGTGACCGCGGCCAGCCGCGGTCTGAAGGTCATCGGGTTCGACGTCCTGCAGGACAAGGTCGACCTGCTCAACGCCGGGACCAGCCACGTCGAAGACGTCACCGACGACGAACTCTCGGCCGCCGTCGCCGCCGGGGCCCGCTTCACGACCGACGAGCAGGACCTGGCCGGCGCCGACGCGATCTTCATCGCCGTGCCCTCGCCCCTCGGCCGCAACCGGCAGCCCGACATGAGCTACATCGAAGCAGCGGCCGACACGATCGCGCGGGTCGCGCGACCCGGCCACCTCATCTCGCTGGAGTCGACCACCTACCCTGGCACGACCGAGGACCACCTGGTCCCCGCGGTCGAGCGGGCGGGCCTGAAGCTCGATGAGGACGTCTTCATCACCTTCTCGCCGGAGCGGGTCGACCCGGGCAACGTGCTGCACACCGCGGACATCCCGAAGGTCGTCGGCGGGGTCACCGCCACCTCCGGTGAGGTCGGCGCCGCGGCCTACGGCCGCCTGGTCGACAAGGTCCACGTCGTCTCCTCGGCCCGGGCGGCCGAGCTGACCAAGCTGCTGGAGAACACCTACCGGGCCGTGAACATCGCGATGGTCAACGAACTCGCGCAGGTCGCGGACGTGTTCGACATCGACGTGTGGGAGGTCATCGACGCCGCGGCGACCAAGCCGTTCGGGTTCCAGGCCTTCTACCCCGGCCCGGGCGTTGGCGGGCACTGCATCCCGCTGGATCCGCAGTTCCTCGCCTGGCGTGCCAAGGAACTGAAGGTCGCGACCCGGTTCATCGACCTGGCCGAGGACGTCAACCTCCACATGCCCGACTACATCGTCAGCCGGATCGCGGCCCTGCTCAACGACCGCGGCCGGTCGGTGCACGGCGCCCGGATCCTGGGGGTCGGCGCCGCGTACAAGAAGAACATCGCCGACGACCGCGAGTCGCCGTCCATCGACGTCCTGCGTCTGCTCGCCCGCCGGGGGGCGGAGCTGGGGGTCCTGGACCCGCACGTCCCGCAGGACCGGCTGGCTCGGCACGGGTTCGACGCGGTGCCGGCCGATTCGGATCTGTCGAGCTGGGACCTGGCGATCATCCTGACCGACCACGATGCAACCGACTACGCGGCGCTGGCCGACACCGTCAACACGGTCTTCGACACGCGCGGCGTCTACCGCCGTCAGGACATCCAGCGCGACAACGTCGTGGTCCTCTGACACCGACCACCGGCCGGCTGGGCAGGGTCGTCGAGCCGCGCCGACCAGCGCCGACGAGGAGGCGTCGATGATGCGGATCCTCGTGGTCACCGTGGTGCACACGCCGCTGGACGCCCGCATCCACCACCGCCAGATCCGGGCGCTGCGCGATGCCGGACACGAGGTCACCTACGCCGCGCCCTGGGCCGCGACCGCGACCGACCGGGAGGCGGTCGTGCCCGGTGTGCGCACCCTCGAGCTGCCCCGTTCCGTCGGGCGCCGGCGGCTGACCGCACTGCGTGCCGCGCGGCTGTTGCTGCGGGCCGAGGCCGCGTCCCACGACCTCGTGCTGATCCACGACCCGGAACTGCTGCTGGTCCTGCCGCGGCGTCGGAAGAGCCCACCGATCGTGTGGGACGTGCACGAGGACACCGCCGCGTCGCTGATCGACCGGGCCTGGGTGCCGCGGCTGGTGCGGCCGCTGGCGGCTTGGCTCGCGCGTCGCGCCGAGGGGTGGGCGGAGCGGCGCTGCCACCTCACGCTCGCCGAGGCCTCCTACGCCGACCGGTTCCGCCGCACCCACCCGCTCGTCCCCAACTACCCGTGGCTCCCGACCGAGGATCCGCCGCCACCGGGACCGGGCCGGGTCGTGTACGTCGGGCGCATCGCCAGGTCCCGCGGTGCGCTGGAGATGCTCGACCTCGCCCACCGGCTCCGGGGCAGCGGCATCCACGTCGACCTCTACGGGCCCGCGGACCGCGATGTACAGGCGCGGGTCCAGACGGCCCACGAACGTGACGAGCTGACCTGGCACGGCTTCACCCCCAACGACCGGGCGCTCGCCGCGATCGAAGGGGCGTCCGTCGGGCTCTCCCTGGTCCACCCGCAGCCCAACCACGCCGGATCGTTGCAGACCAAGGTCCTCGAGTACCTGTCGCGCCGGGTCCCGGTCATCACCACCGACCTGCCCGTGACCGGGCCCTTCGTGCGGTCGCGGGACGTCGGGGTCGTCGTCACGGTTGGTGATGGCGACGAGGTCGAACGGGCCGTCCGTCGGCTGGCCGGCCCCGACGCCGCCGAACGCGAGGCCATCGCCGAGCGCGGCCACGCCCTGGTCCGCGACGAGCTCAACTGGGACCTCGCCGGGGCGGCGTTCGTGGCGCTGCTGGTGCGGTGGTCGGCGGGGTCAGGGGTGTCGCGATGGGGACGCGGCCGATGACCGGGTCCGACCCGGCGGCGGACGGCGACGCTGCAGGGCTGCTGCCGCCCCTCGGCGAGGATCCGTCGGTCAGCGTGATCATCCCCGCGCTGCACGCGGCCGACACCGTGGGGGACGCGCTGCGCTCCGTGCTGTCCCAGGAAGAGGTCGGTGAGGTGGTGGTCGCCACCGGGGACGACGACACCCGTCAGGCGGTCGCTGCGGTGGCCGCCAGCGATGACCGCGTCCGGGTGGTCGACAATCCGAGCGGGCGCACGCCCGACGCCCTCAACGCCGCCATCGCCGCCAGCTCCGGCGAGGTGGTCGTGCGGGTCGACGCCGGATCCGTGCTACCACCCGGGTACGTCGACCAGGCGGTCCGGACGTTGGCGGCCACCGGTGCGGGCAACGTCGGCGGCGCGCAGGTGCCGACCGCCGGACCTGGCTTCGCCCGGGCGGTGGCCGTCGCGATGCGTTCGCCGGCGGGCGCCGGCGGTGCCACCTACCGCGTGGGCGGGGACGCGGGCCCGGTCGACACGGTCTACCTCGGCGTCTTCCGACGTGCCGCGCTGGACGCGGTCGGCGGCTACGACCCGCGCTTCACGCGCAACCAGGACGCAGAGCTCAACCTGAGGTTGAGGTCGAAGGGGTACGTGGTGTGGTTCGACCCGTCCCTGGAGGTGGCTTACCGGCCTCGGGGCACCGTACGGGGGTTGGCGTCGCAGTACCTGCAGTACGGGCGCTGGCGGCGCTTGACGGTCCGCACCCACCGCGGCTCGGTCGCACCGCGCCAGTTGGCGGCGCCGGTGCTGGTGGTGGGACTGGTGGGCGCGGCGGTCGTGTCGGCGCTCGTCGGCTCGGTGCTGCCGATCGCGGCGGCATGCGCGGTCTACCTCGCGGCGTTGATCGTGGCGGCGGTCGTCGCCGTGCCGTCGCTCCGGCTCGTCCCCGGCGTCGTGGTCGCGCTGGCCACCATGCACGTCTCCTGGGGCATCGGGTTCCTGCTGGGCCCGCCGCGGGGTGCGGGGGCGATCCGCTCCACCTGAAGCCGATGCGGTTCGTCGGTGGGGAGGCGACCGCATCCGTGACATCGGGCCGCGTCGACGTGCAGGAATGTGATGCACTGAGATACATGGAAACCGGAGGCTTGTGGTTGTTGTGAATACCGTTCGGATGGCCGTCGTTACGGAGCGTCAGACCTCTTGCACTCCGTGGTGGCCGGCCGGTACTCCTTCTGACCGCGTGACGGTTCGAAGTGCCAGGGGATGGGGCACCCACCTCTTCCCTCGGTTCTTGGACCGGTAGCTCACGCCGACCGGCCGCAGTACCTGCGGTCGCCACGTCGGAAGTTCCCAGCCAGGGGTGTGACACATGGACCGCAGCAACGCCGCAGCGACCGCGATCGGTGCAACCGATCAGTATGGCTTGACGTCCT
>JAWLFE010000092.1:5928-10467 GCA_041685735.1 Nitriliruptoraceae bacterium | reverse complement strand
GCGGCCAAGAAGGCGGCGAAGAAGTCTCCCGCGAAGAAGGCGGCCAAGAAGTCACCGGCGAAGAAGGCCGGCAAGAAGGCGGCCAAGAAGGCGGCGAAGAAGTCTCCCGCGAAGAAGGCGGCCAAGAAGTCACCGGCGAAGAAGGCCGGCAAGAAGGCGGCCAAGAAGGCGGCGAAGCGGTCCAGCTGACCGTCCGCAGCATCGCGCCCGGGACGCTCGTGCATACAGTGTGAGCGTCCCAGGCGCGCCCGGGCATGGTTGGGTCGAACGGACGCAGGTCTTCGAGCTCGCCAAGGACGACGGGTACGTTGGGTGCATGGACCTGTTGCGTATCGAACGACCACTGGACGACATCGGCACCGATCCGGTGCTCGTCGTTGCTCTCGACGGCTGGACCGATGCCGGTGAGGGCGGCTCCGCTGCGGCGGCTGCCCTCCTGGAGCTCCCGACGCAGCGCATCGGTGCGTTCCCGCCGGACCAGCTCTACGACTACCGCGACCGCCGGCCGCAACTGGCGATCGACCGTGGCGTGCTCGGCCGGGTCGAGTGGCCAGAACTGGCCGTC
The DNA here is from genome assembly GCA_041685735.1 of Nitriliruptoraceae bacterium. Classification (GTDB taxonomy): domain Bacteria; phylum Actinomycetota; class Nitriliruptoria; order Nitriliruptorales; family Nitriliruptoraceae; genus CSSed11-175R1. The sequence goes on along the minus strand of JAWLFE010000092.1, from coordinate 9,902 downwards.
GACCTCGTGACGGCGCCGGCCGGTCCCCCACTGCTCTTGGTCCACGGTCACGAACCGGATCTCGCCTGGCGGACCTGTGCCTCGGACCTCTTGGAGTTGGCTGCCGCCGTTGGTGCCGACCGCTACCTCGGCCTCGGCAGCGTGCCGGGACCGATCCCGCACACCCGACCGGTCGACCTGATCTGTACCGGGAACGACGCTGAGCTCATCGACCGACTCGGCCGCGCCCACGAGCAGGTCGTGGTGCCGGCGTCCTGTCAGGTCGCCTGGGAATCGCTGTTCGATGCTGCGGGTCTCACCACGCTCGGTCTGTGGGTCCGGATCCCTCACTACGTCGCCGGCGACTATCCGGAAGCCACCCGGGCGTTGCTCGAGCAGCTCTCGTCACATCTCGGGACGCCCGTGGATCTCGATCCGTTCGATGCACTGGTCGCGGAGAACCGCAGCAAGCTCGACGTCGCTGCCTCGTCGTCCGAGGAGGTCTCCGAGCACGTCAAGCAACTCGAGCGCCTCTACGACGCCGAGCAGGAGGCAGAACAGGCCGTGTCCGGGATGGGCCAGGGCATCGCCCTGAGCGAGGCCGAGGTCCCCTCGCCCGACGAACTCGGTGCGGAGATCGAACGCTTCCTCCGAGGCCGCGCCGACTGAGTCGGTCCCGTACTCAGATCCGGAAGTCGAAGTCCGCCTCGATCTCCGCGACGTCCATCTGGGCCTTCTGCAGCTTGCCGCTGAAGTCCCAGTTCATGGACTGCCAGCGCGTGACCTGATCGAGGACCCACACGCCCGACTGCCGTGCGCCGTTCCCGGAGCGGCCGTTGCCGCCGAAGGGCAGGTGGGCCTCGGCGCCTGAGGTCGAGTTGTTGATGCTGAGCATCCCGGCGCTGACACCCTCACGGAACCGGAACGCGTTGCGTGGATCGGTCGTGTAGATGGCCGCCGACAGCCCGTAGCCGTGGTCGTTGGCCAGGTGGAGTGCTTCCTCGAAGCTGTTGAACGTCGCCACGGGTGCGATCGGCCCGAAGGTCTCCTGCCGGTACATGGCGTCTTCGGCCGTGACACCGTCGACGATCACCGGGTGCTGGTAGATCCCGACGTCCGGATCCCCGACGAAGCCCTTCCGTGGTGACGACGATCCGATACGGCCCGTGGCCGACGAGCCCATCACCCGGTGGTGCGGCTGGATGTCATCGACCCACGACTGGAAGTTGGCGTCGAACCGATCGGAGATCATCGGTCCGTACAGCACGTCCTGCATCGGATCGCCGACGACCGCGGCTTCCGTCGCCGCGGTGAACCGCTCCAGGAACTCCGCGTGGATCGATTCGTGCACGATCGCGACACCCAGCGACGTGCAACGCTGGCCGGCGGTCCCGAACGCGGAGAACAGCGCACCCTCGACCGCCAGGTCGAGCTGCGCGTCGGGCATCACGACCAACGGGTTCTTGCCACCGAGTTCCAGGGTCGGCGCGACCAGGTGGCGGCCGCAGGTGGCAGCGATACCGCGCCCGACATCCGAGGAGCCAGTGAACCCGACCTTCTGCAGGTGGCCTGCGGCGAGTGCGCGCTCGACACCGTCGCCGGTGGCCGGCCCATCCGCGAGGACCAACTGGATGACCCCGGGCGGGATCCCCGCGGCCAGGATGCACCGGACGAACGCGTCGGCGACCGCCGGTGCGTACTCGGCCGGCTTCCAGACCACGGCGTTGCCCGCCATCAGCGCGGGCACCAGGTACCACGATGGCACCGCCATCGGGAAGTTGCCCGCCGTGATGATCGCCATGGTGCCGACCGGGTTGCGGAAGGTGAACAGTTGCTTGTCCGGCATCTCCGAGGGCACCGTCATGCCGTACATCCGACGTCCCTCGGACGCGAAGAAGATGCAGGTGTCGATGGCCTCCTGGACCTCGCCGAGCGCCTCCTTGTACGGCTTGCCGACCTCGCGGGTGATGACGCGCGCCAGCGACTCCTTGTTCTCCTTCAGGATCCGACCGAGGTCACCGACGGCGACCCCACGGATCGGTGCCGGCACCCGTGCCCATTGCTGTTGCGCGATCGACGCCCGCTCCGCGGCGGTGACGAACACGTCTGCGTCACCGAGCGACACGCGACTGACGACGTCTGATCGGTCGGACGGTGAGGTCAGTTCGATCGGCGAGGCTCCGGGGATGCGCTCACCATCGATCAGGGACGCGAGTTCGGGGACGTTCGGCATGTCGGCAACCTCCGGGGACCACGGTGGAGGGGATGGGGCCCCGATGATCTCGCAGGCACCGATCCCCGATGCGTGTCACGGTAGGCCCCGAGGCCCGGCCGCGCCTAACTCGCCGTCGCGGCGTGGGCCACGACCACCCGATCCGACCCGGCCGGGTCGGGCGTCGCAGACCGACAGCTAGGCTCGCGTCCTCCTGCCGGCGCGTGGCGTTCTTCCCCCCGGCGTCCCGTCCTCCAAGGCAGCCAACGTGCGTATCGCCGTGACCGGTTCCATCGCGACCGACTACCTGATGACGTTCCCCGGTCGTTTCTCCGAGCAGTTGGTGGCGGACAAGCTGGACAACATCAGCCTGTCATTCCTGGTCGATGAGCTCCAGGTACGCCGAGGCGGTGTCGCGGCGAACGTCTCGTTCGGCCTCGCCCAGCTCGGTCTGCGGCCGCTGTTGGTGGGCGCCGTCGGTGAGGACTTCAACAGCGACTACCGCGCCTGGCTCAAGCGCCATGGGGTCGACTGTTCGGCGGTCCACGTCTCGGAGCTGCGCCACACGGCCCGATTCCTGTGCACGACCGACCAGGACCAGAACCAGATGGCCTCCTTCTACACGGGCGCGATGGAGGAGGCGCGGTTCATCGAGTTGGAGCCGATCGCGGAGCGCGTCGGGGCGTTGGACCTGGTGGTGGTCTCCCCCAACGATCCCGAAGCGATGATCCGCCACACCGCGGAATGTCGGTCGCTCGACCTTCCCTTCATGGCCGATCCAGGGCAGCAACTGGCCCGCATGGACGGTGCCCAGGTCCGCAAGCTCGTGGACGGTGCCCGCTACCTGATCACCAACGACTACGAGCGCGCCCTGCTGGAGACCAAGACGGGCTGGACCAGCGAGGAGGTGCTCGCCCGCGTCGACATCCGCATCACCACGCTCGGCGCCGCAGGCTGCGTCATCGAGGACGCCGATGGCGTGATCGCCGAGGTCGCCGCCGCTCCCGAGGCGGTGCGAGCCGATCCGACGGGTGTCGGCGATGCCTTCCGTGCCGGCTTCCTCGCGGGGGTCTCCTGGCAGCTGCCCAACGAAGCCTGTGCACAGGTCGGCGCCATGGTGGCCACCTACGTGCTCGAGCACGTCGGCACCCAGGAGTACGAGATCGAGACCGACACGTTCGTCGAACGTGTCGCCGCGGTCTACGGTCGGGCCTCGGCCGATGGGGTCGCGCGGAACCTCGCGTGAGCTGCACGACGCTCCGCCGATGAGCATCTGGGTGGCGATGCTCATCGTCTTCGCGGCCGCGGCCACGCCGTGGTTGGAGGTGTTCTTCGTCGTCCCGGCGGCGATCCTCGCCGGGCTGCCGGCCATCCCGACGATCGTGATCGCCACGCTCGGCAACGTCGCGACGCTGATCCCTGCGGTGCTGCTCAGTGATCGCATCCGTGAACGGTTCCGTCGTCGGCGGGGCGACGATGACACCCCGCCGTCCCGGCGACAGCAACGCAGCCGTCAACTCTTCGACCGCTACGGCCTCCCCGGGCTCGCGCTGCTCGGACCGCTCGTCACCGGCATCCACCTGGCCGCGCTCGTTGCGGTCGGCGCCGGTGCCGCCCGTCGGCCCACGATCCTGTGGCTCAGCGGTGGCGTCGCGATCTGGTCCCTGGTCATCGGCATCGCGACCCTGCTGGGCATCGACGCGTTCATCGATGCCGACCAACTCCCCGACCTGTTCTCTGGGCGCGACGCGCCCATGCGCTCGACCTGATCCGCGTGCTCTGG
>JAWLFE010000092.1:0-5828 GCA_041685735.1 Nitriliruptoraceae bacterium | reverse complement strand
ACGCGCCCATGCGCTCGACCTGACCCGCGTGCTCTGGGCGCTACGCGCCCATGCGCTCGACCACCCAGTCGACACAGGCGGTGTAGGCCGCCAGGTCGGCCTGATCGATCGCGGGGAACATCGCGATACGCAACTGGTTGCGCCCGAGCTTGCGGTACGCGTCCGTGTCCACCACGCCGTTGGCACGCAGCACCGCGTTCACCTCGTCGGCGCTGATGGCGTCATCCAGGTCGATCGTTGCGACCACCGCGGAACGGGCGGCCGGATCCTCGACGAAGGGCCGTGCCCAGGAGCGCGCGGACGCCCAGCCGTAGATCGTCTCCGCCTTCGCACGCTGGTGCGCCACGACCCCGTCGAGGTCCCCGAACGTCGCGCGCATCCAGTCCACCTGTTCCGCCGCGAGGATCACCGTCGCGACGGCCAGCGTGTTGTAGGTCTGGTTCTTGCGGCTGTTGTCGAGGGCAGTGGCCAGGTCCAGGAACGCGGGGATGTAGCGATCGGACGCAGCGATGGCCTCGATACGCCGGGCGGCATCCGGGGAGACGAACGCGGTGGTCAACCCGCCATCCGAGGCGAAACCCTTCTGCAGGCTGAAGTAGTAGACGTCGGCGTGGTTCAGGTCGACCGGCAGGGCGCCCGCCCCCGAGGTGGCATCGACCGTCACCAGCGCATCGTCGACCCGCACGATGTCCTGGACGACGCCGGTCGTCGTCTCGTTGTGGGTCAGGGCCTGCACGTCGCACCCCGGCGCCGGGCTGATCTCCGGGCGTTGTCCCACCGGTGCGGACACCACATCCGGCTCATCCAGCCACGGTGCCTTGCGGGTGACCGCGGCGAACTTGCCGCTGAACTCTCCGAAGTCGTAATGGCGCGCTCGCTGCTCGACGAAGCCGAAGGCCAGGCTGTCCCAGAAGGCCGTCGCACCACCGACCGCCACCAGGACGTCGTAGGCCTCCGGCGCGTTGAACAGGCCCCGGAGTCCGTCCTGCAATCGGGCCACCTGGTCCCGGACACCCGCCTGCCGGTGTGACGTGCCGAGCAGGCCATCACCGATCTCGGCGAGCCGGGCGAGTGCCTCGGGACGGACCTTGCTGGGCCCTGCGCCGAAGCGTCCATCGCGGGGCAGCAGCTCGGCGGGGATGGTCATGTCGCCCATGGGGGAACCTTCGAGGTCGATGCGGGACGCGAGTCAACACGTTCCTCCCGCGTCACGCCACATCCTGGTTCTCGCGCTGCGCCTCGACGGGTGGGCCACCCCGCCCCACGGCTCCCCACGTGGACCCCAGCGCGCACTGACTACGCTCTGTGCAACGACGTTCCCGACCAACGAGTTGCCAGATGACGCTGTCCACCCGGATCCAGGACATGGAGGAGTCGCCGACCCTTGCGGTGACCAGCAAGGCCAAGGCCTTGAAGGCCGCAGGCGAACCCGTCATCGGGTTCGGGGCCGGTGAGCCGGACTTCCCCACCCCGGACAACATCGTCGAGGCAGCCGCGCGTGCGGTGGCCGATCCGGTCAACCACCGGTACTCGGCGGCCGCCGGTCTCCCTGTCCTGCGCGAGGCGATCGCCGAAGCTGCGTCGGCCAGTTCCGGCGGGACGGTCGATCCGTCCGAGGTCGTCGTCGCCAACGGCGGCAAGCACGCGCTGTACAACGTGTTCATGGCGCTCGTCGATCCCGGTGACGAGGTCATCATCCCGGCGCCCTACTGGGTCAGCTACCCGGAGCAGGTCAAGCTCGCGGGGGGTGTCCCGGTCGCCCTGCCCACGACGAAGGAGACGGGCTTCCGGGCCTCGGTCGAGCAGCTGGAGTCCGTCCGGACCTCGGCCACGAAGGCGCTGGTCTTCGTCTCGCCCTCGAACCCCACGGGTGCCGTCTACCCCGCGGAGGAGATCGCCGCGATCGGATCGTGGGCGGCCGAGCACGGCATCTGGGTCATCACTGATGAGATCTACGACCACCTGATCTACGGAGATGCACGGTTCGCGTCACTGCCAGCCGTCGCGCCCGAGGCACGTGACCGGACCATCATCGTCAACGGGGTGGCCAAGACCTACGCGATGACGGGGTGGCGTGTCGGTTGGTCGGTCGCGCCCCGGGCCATCTCGGCCGGGATGAACAAGCTGCAGAGCCAGGCGACCTCCAACGTCTGCAACGTGGCCCAGATGGCCGCGCTCGAGGCGCTGACGGGGCCCCAGGATGCGGTCGCGACCATGCTCCGCGCATTCGATCGTCGCCGCCGGACCGCGGTCGATTTGCTGCGTGGGATCGACGGGGTCAGCGTCGTCGAACCCGAAGGCGCCTTCTACGTCTTCCCGTCCTTCGAGGACGTGCTCGGCACGAAGGTGGCCGGACGCCAGATCGACACCAGCCTGGACCTCGCGGAGGTCCTGCTCGAGGAGGCCAAGGTGGCGCTCGTCCCCGGCGAGGCGTTCGGCGCGCCCGGCTACGCCCGATTGTCGTACGCGCTCAGCGATGAGGACCTCGAAGAGGGCATCGGCCGGATCGGCGAGCTACTCGCGGGTCGGTGATCGCACCGACCTGTCGGACGGCGGGGATCAGCCCTCGCCGTCCTCTGGCAGGTCCGGACAGTCCGCGCGCTCGGGCGTGGCGGCGACCAGCTCGGCGATGTTCTCGTCGGTGACCACGCCGCCGGCCTCGCGCAACAGGTCACGATCGATGCACACGTACGACGTCGAGGTGGCACGCGGCTCGACACCCGGTAGATCGGTGTCGAACCGGTCGACCGCGATCAGCACGCCGGTGGAGCGCTGCGAGAGCAGGACGAGCAGCTCGGGCCGTAGGTCGGTGTCGAAGTCCTCGGCCGCTGCGGCCCGGGCATCGAAGCGAGCCTGCACGGCGGCCTCGGCCGGTGCCTCGTCCCGTAGGACGGTGTAGCCGTCCAGGTGACGTGCCTGGCCTTGGAGGATCAACTCCAGGCCAGCCTCGGTGCTCCCACGCAGCTCGTCAGCACCGGTTGCCACACCCGCGTCGGTCTCGGTGTCGAGCGGGAAGGCCAGGTCGTGGGCATCGGCCTCGGCGAGGCGCTCCGCGCCGTGCCAGATGTCCAGCCATCCGCGCGCGATGATGCTGACCGCATCCGCGACCTCTCCCCCGCTCTCGTCCGCATCGATGAACAGTTGCCGCAGATCCCCCTCGACGGTGTCGAGCGCGGCGCGCAATCCGGCGGGGTCGCCGTCGAACTCACCGCCGGTCTCCTCGGGGTCGATCGTGACGGTGGACGGCAGGATCGTCTCAGGGAGGGACGCTTCGAGTTCGCCCAACCGATCCACGAGCTCCGTCGGGTCGCCAGCCGGTTCGGCGGCCGTGTCGTCCTGCTGCGCGATGGCCCCGCCGACCCCGATCGCGGCCAACCCGATCGCTGCACACGCCGTCAGGGCGAGCACCCCGGTACGCCTCGATGCCACCACGTCCTCCTCGGTCCTGCCGTCCGCTTCCCAGGCGGGAAGAACATCGGACGACGTCACGCTAGCGGTATCGGCAGCTCAGAGCGCGAACTCGAGTCCGGATCCCCACCCGCCGAAACGTTGTGCTCATGAGGCACACCGGCAACGCTACGTGACTCGTTCCTCCCTGGGAAGCGCGATCAACCCTGGGGCTGTCGCGGAGCACGAGATGCGCGAAGAGCGCACGTTGGCCCACACCGGCGCACGTCGGGCGGCCGACGTGCGCCGATGACGCCGGTCAGTACCGGTAGCTCTCGTCCTTGTACGGGCCGTCCCGGTCGACGCCGAGGTAGTCGGCCTGCGCCTCGGTCAGGACCGTCAGGTGCGCGCCGATCTTGTCGAGGTGGAGACGGGCGACCTCCTCGTCCAGGTGCCGTGGCAGGACGTAGACCTCGTGCTTGTAGTTCTCGTTGCGCTCCCAGAGCTCGAGCTGCGCGAGTACCTGGTTGGTGAAGGAGGTCGACATCACGAACGAGCTGTGCCCGGTCGCGTTGCCGAGGTTCACCAGGCGTCCCTCGGCGAGCAGGATGACCGTGCGGCCGGTCGGCAGATGCACGAGGTCGACCTGCGGCTTGACGTTGGTCCACTCGTACTCCCGGAGGGCAGCGGTCTCGATCTCCGTGTCGAAGTGTCCGATGTTGCACAGGATCGCGTGGTCCTTCATGCGTAGCACCATGTCGTGGGTGACCACGCCCATGTTGCCCGTGGCGGTGACCACGATGTCGGCTTCGGGGATGATCTCCTCCATCGTGACGACCCGGAAGCCTTCCATGGCCGCCTGCAGTGCGTTGATGGGGTCGATCTCGGTGACGTAGACGGTCGCGCCCATGCCATCGAGTGCCTGCGCACAACCCTTGCCGACGTCCCCGTAGCCGCCGACGACCGCGACCTTGCCGGCGATCATGACGTCGGTCCCGCGCTTGATGCCGTCGATCAGCGACTCTCGGCACCCGTAGAGGTTGTCGAACTTGGACTTCGTCACCGAGTCGTTGACGTTGATGGCCGGCATCCGCAGGGTCCCCTGCTTCTGCCAGCTGCGAAGTTGCTTGATCCCGGTCGTGGTCTCTTCCGAGACGCCGAGGATCTCGCCGAGTAGGTCCGGGTGCTCATCGTGGATCAAGGCGGTGAGATCACCACCATCATCCAGCAGGAGGTTCGGGCCGCTGCCATCCGGCCAACGCAGCGTCTGCTCGATGCACCAGACGTACTCCTCCTCGGTCTCGCCCTTCCAGGCGAACACCGGGGTGCCGGCTGCGGCCACGGCGGCGGCCGCTTCATCCTGGGTGGAGAAGATGTTGCAGGACGACCAGCGCACGGAGGCGCCGAGGTCCTGCAGCGTCTCGATCAGGACCGCGGTCTGCACCGTCATGTGCAGGCAACCGGCGATCCGGGCGCCCTCGAGCGGCTGCTGCCCCTCGTAGCGTGATCGCAGCGCCATCAACCCGGGCATCTCACGCTCCGCCAGGCCGATCTCCTTGCGCCCCCATCCGGCCAGGTCGAGGTCCGCGACCTCGAAGTCCTCATCGGGGTAGCGGCGGGTCATGGGAGGGGTCGAGTCGGACACGGTCATCTCCAGGGAAGGGGTCGGGTCGATCAGGGTCGGGTCGATCAGCGTCGGAGGCCGGGTCGCTGCGGATCGGGACCGGCGCCAGGGGGTTCGATGCTGCCGGGTTCGTGGCCGGGAGTGTGCCGCACGGATCGCCCCCGGTGCATCACGGCCGCAGCCAGTGCACCGGCCTGGGCCCGACCGACAGGCGCACCTGCTGGTCTCCGGCAGCGGCGAGCCGTTCGAGGAACCAGGTCCGTGGCACCTCGATCGCGCCCATCCTCTCGAGGTGGGGCGTGGACAACTGCACGTCCAGCATCCATCCCCCGGCCTCCGACAGACGGTCGACCGCATCAACCAGCGCCACCTTCGAGGCATCCGTGCGACGGTGGAACATCGACTCCCCGGTGAACGAGGCGCCGACCTGGACACCGTACATCCCACCGACCAACCCGTCACCGTCCCACACCTCGAAACTGTGCGCCCACCCGAGGTGGTGCAGCCGGAGGTAGGCCCTGGCCAGCTCAGGGGTGATCCACGTCCCCATGTCGGGTGGTCGGGTCGCGCAGGCCGCGACCACCTCCTCGAACGCCGTGTCGACGGTCGTGACCCACGCGCTGGCGCGCAGACGGCGACGCAGGCTGCGCGACACGTGGAGGCGCTCGAGCGGGATGATCGCCCGCGGGTCGGGACTGAACCATGGCAGGGGCATCCCCGCGTGCGGCCACGGGAAGATGCCCCGCCGGTAGGCGTCGACGAGGGTCGCCGGCCCGAGGTCGGCACCGATACCGACCACGCCGTCCTCGTCGGCCTG
>JAWLFE010000091.1:0-10470 GCA_041685735.1 Nitriliruptoraceae bacterium | reverse complement strand
GTGATCCACGACAACGTGTCGGATCACATGAAGCTGCAGCACGATGTTCGCGCCCGGTCACTGCTGCTCGACCAGGTCGACGCCGCGGTCATCGTCACCGACCTGTGCGGGGTCGTGCGGTTGTGGACCCGTGCCGCGGAACGCCTGTACGGGTGGTCGGTCGATGACGCGGTCGGACGGCCGATCTACCAGTTGATCGGCCCGGTCGATCAGCACGGCGAGGCCCATGACTTCATCGCCGAGCTCGCGGCCACCGGTACCTGGGAGGGTGAACTCACCGTTGCGCGAGCCGATGGTGCAACGTTCCCTGCGCACATCCGGACCGCGTACGTCGCCGTTGATGGCGGTGAGCCGACCGGCATCGTCAGCGTCAGCCTCGATCTGTCGGTCCGGGTCGCCATGCAGGACCAGCTGGCCCGCTCCAACCGGGAGCTCAAGGCCATCACCGACAGCATCGGTGACGGGCTGTGCGTGCTGGATGCCGACGGTCGCATCACCTACATCAACCCGCGTGGCCAACGGTTGCTGGACGTCTACGTCACCGAAGCGCTCGGCGTCCGGTTGACCGCCTGGCTCAGCGCCAACGGCTCGCAGCCGTCAGCTGACATGAGCGCGATCGATCCGGACCATCCGGTCGAGACGGCGATCGTGCGTAGCGACGGCGTCGAGGTTCCCATCGAGTACGTCGCGACGCCGATGGTCGGGAAGAACGATCACGTGCCCACCGGGTGGGTCGTGGTCTTCCGGGACATCAGCGAACGCCGTGATCGTGAAGCCAAGGTCGCCGAGCAGGTTGAACGGGCGATGTGGCTCGGTCGGATCCGGGATGCCCTGGACACCGACAGCTTCGTCCTGTATGCGCAGCCCATCATGGACGTGACCACGGGTGAGGTCTCGCAGCACGAACTGCTGGTCCGGATGCGCGATCCACACGACCCGGAGGCGATCATCCCGCCGGGGAAGTTCCTGCCGATCGCGGAGGAGTTGGGCCTGGCGCCCGCCATCGACCGGTGGGTGCTGTTGCACGGCTTGCGGTTGGCTGCCACGGGGATGCCGGTGCAGATCAACCTCTCCGCGACGTCGCTGGATGATCCGACCCTGCCGCACCTGATCGATCAGCTGCTGCAGGAGACCGGCGCCGACCCGGCCACCATCCTGTTCGAGATCACCGAGACCGCCCTGCTCAACAGCGAGGTGCACGCCGCTCGGTTCGCACAGCATGTCCACGAACTCGGCTGTCGACTGGCGCTCGACGACTTCGGGACCGGCTACGGCGGCTTCACCTACCTCAAGGCGTTGCCGATCGACGAGCTCAAGATCGACATCGAGTTCGTCCGCGACGCGGTGACCAACCCGGCCAGCCGCCACGTGATCGATGCGGTCGTGAGCCTCGCGCAGGCCTTCGGTTTGCGTACGGTGGGGGAGGGCGTCGAGGATCAGGCGACGCTCGACGTCCTCAAGGAGCTCAACGTGGATCTGGCCCAGGGATACTTCCTCGGCCGTCCGGGGCCGATCGACGCTCCACGTCGACGGCCCGTACGAACGGCACGCTGATGGCTGGTCCGGATGACCCGACCGATCCCGGTGTTCAGGCGCAGGAGGAACTCGATCGTGACCAGGCGATCGCCGACCTGAACCAGGCGGTCGCGGATCGCGAACAGCACCTCAGCGACGTCGATCAGGAACGCACCGACCGGGAGCAGCGCGAGCTGGACCTTGCCGCTGCGGAGGAACGCATGGACATCGCGGAGCGGCGTGTCGGTCAGGCCCGGATCGCGGCGGCCCAACGACGACGCGATGCACAGGACGACTCCCTCGAGGGCGCGCAGGCGGCCCGCGACCGCAACCAGGCGATCCTCGACGCACAGCAGGAGGAGTTCGATCTGCTCCGTGCCGACCGCGAGACGCCGACCGATCAGGTCGCGGCCGAGCGCCGTGCCCTGTCGGCGGAGAAGCGCGCGTTGGCCGCCGAGGAACGGGCGATCGCCGCGCTGCGTCGCGCCAGGGCCGCACGGGAACGTGCGTCGAGGTTCGTGGTCGGGGCGAGCGATGGGCACGAGGCAGCCCGGTCCTCCGATCCGCGTGAGGTCAGCGAGTGACCTCGGAGCAGACCACCGGCGCGTCCGCGCCGTCGAGCCCGACCCTGGTGAGGGCCCTGCGGGTGGTCGCTTGGCTCGTGCCCCTCGGGGTGCTGGCCCAGGCGGTGCTCGCCGGGCAGTCGACCTTCGCCGGGGCTGGCCTGATCGGCCTGCACGGGGGGCTCGGCCACGGGGTCCTGCTGCTGAGCATCATCACGGCGGGCCTGGCCTGGGTGACACGCGTGCGGGTGATCGTCGCGGTGCTCGCGAGCCTGGCGGTGGTCGCACTGGTCGGCCAGACCGGCCTCGGGTACGCGGGCAGCCGCACGGGCCTCGACGCCGCATCGGCCCTGCACATCCCGCTCGGTGTCCTGATCGTCGGGCTCACCACCGTGGTCGCGACCTGGCTCACCGTCGGACGCCGCTGAGTGCACGACCCGCCGCTGAGCGCAGGGCGTGTCGCTGAGCGCACGAGCGTCGACCCAGAGCGCACGCGCCCTCGAGCTTCGCGGAACTCTCGACGTCACGCCTCGCCCGGCTGGCGTACGGTGCGGTCGCGCCCACCCGGGAGTGGGAGTCCATCCGGTCGGGAGTCCGGAGGCGTGGGCGCGGCAGGCACGACCCGCGCCTGTTCGACGGTCGGGAGCCCGTCGAACAGGCGCCGGGACCAGCAGGGGGCCGCCCAACCTCGCGGTCGCCGCAGCGTCGGCCCCGCGCCGGGCCGAGGAAGGGATCCGGGAGTGACCAGCGTCCAGATGAACGTCGACGGCGAGACCCACAGCGACGAGGTGGAGCCACGCCTCCTGCTCGTCCACTACCTGCGCGACGTGCTCGGCAAGACCGGGACCAACGTCGGCTGCGACACGTCCAACTGCGGGGCCTGCACGGTCCACCTCGATGGTCGGTCGGTGAAGAGTTGCACCGTCCTGGCCGTGCAGGCCGACGGCGGTGACATCGACACGATCGAAGGCCTGGCCGAGTTCAACAGCGACGACGAGGAAGCCGGGTGGCACCCGCTGCAGCGGGCGTTCCACACCGAACACGGCCTGCAGTGCGGGTACTGCACCCCGGGCATGATCATGGCCGCGAAGGACCTGCTCAACGAGAACCCCGATCCGACCGAGGACGAGGTCCGCCACGGCCTGGAGGGCAACCTCTGCCGCTGCACCGGCTACGTCAACATCGTCAAGGCCGTGCGGACCGCCGCCGCTGAGATGCGAGGCGACAAGGTCGATGCGGAGGTGGGGGCATGACAGCGCTCGACACACCTCCCAGCACGAACGTCGGCGTCACGAAACTGCGCAAGGAGGACGCGCACCTCGTCACGGGGCGGACCACCTGGACCGACAACATCACGCTGACCGGCATGCTGCACGTCGCACTCGTCCGCTCGCCGATGGCGCATGCCAAGGTCACCAACGTCGATGTGTCCGCCGCGCTCGAGCAGCCGGGTGTGGTTGCCGCCTTCAGCGGCGCCGACCTCGCGGACAACTGGGCCGGCGGGCTGCCGTGCGCCTGGCCGGTCACCCCGGACATGAAGAGCCCGACCCACCTGCCGCTCGCGACCGACGAGGTCCGCTACGTCGGCGATGCGGTCGCGGTGGTCGTCGCCCGCACGCGCTACCAGGCGGCCGACGCCACGGAACACGTGGTCGTCGACTACGAACCGCTGCCCGCCGTCGTCGACATGGAAGCGGCGCTGGCGGACGGCTCACCGCTCGCCGACACCAGCCTGGACTCCAACAAGAGCTTCACCTGGCAGAAGATCGACGGTGAGATCGACGACGCCTTCGACGGTGCGGCCCACGTCACCACCCGCCGGTTCATCAACCAGCGGCTGATCCCCACCGCCATCGAACCCCGGTCCGTGGTGTGTGCACCCCCGCGCGAGACGCGTGAGACCACCCTGTGGTCGGCGACCCAGGTGCCGCACATCCTGCGGCTGATGCTGGCGCTGACCTGCGGGGTCCCGGAGCACGAGCTGCGCGTGGTGGCGCCGGACGTCGGTGGCGGCTTCGGCTCCAAGCTGAACGTCTACGCCGAGGAAGCGATCTGCCTGGTCCTCGCCCGCAAGCTCGGCAAGCCCGTGAAGTGGACCGAGACGCGGTCCGAGGGCTACCAGGCCACGATCCACGGTCGCGACCAGATCCAGGACGTCTCGCTCGCGTTCAACGAGGACCACACGATCCGTGGGATGAAGGTCGAACTGCACGCCGACATGGGCGCCTACCTGCAACTGGTCACGCCGGGGGTGCCGATCCTGGGTGCGTTCATGTACAACGCGATCTACAAGATGGACGCGCTGAGCTTCACCTGCCACGGGGTGTTCACCAACAAGACGCCCACCGACGCCTACCGCGGTGCCGGACGACCGGAGGCCACCTACGCGATCGAGCGCCTGATCGACGAGGCCGCCAACGAACTGGGTGTCGAGCCCTTCGAGCTGCGCGAGAAGAACTGGATCAAGCACGAAGAGTTCCCCTACATGACGGTCGCCGGTATCGAGTACGACTCCGGCAACTACGAGGCGGCGACCGCCAAGGCCAAGGAGATCTTCGGCTACGACGAGCTCCGCGCCGAGCAGGCGCAGCGCCGCGACTCCGGCGATCCGGTCCAGCTCGGCATCGGCATCTCGACGTTCACGGAGATGTGCGGCCTGGCACCGTCGCGGGTGCTCGGCTCTCTGTCGTACGGCGCCGGCGGGTGGGAACACGCCAGCGTGCGGATGCTGCCGTCAGGCAAGGTCGAGGTGATCACCGGGACCTCGCCGCACGGGCAGGGCCACGTCACCTCCTGGTCGCAGATCGCCGCCGACGCCCTGGGTGTCCCCTACGAGGACGTCGAGGTCCGCCACGGCGACACCAACGTCGCGCACAAGGGCATGGACACCTACGGCTCACGGTCGCTGGTGGTCGGTGGCTACGCCGTCCAGGTCGCCTGCGACAAGGTGGTCGCCAAGGCCAAGAAGGTCGCGGCGCACCTGCTGGAGGCGGCCGAGGACGATATCGAGTTCTCCGGCGGCACCTTCAGCGTGTCGGGCTCACCGGACGCGAACACCTCGATCCAGGACATCAGCCTGGCGGTGTTCGCGGCGCACGACTACCCGGAGGACATGGAGCCCTCGTTGGACTCGGACGCGACCGTGGACCCGGAGAACTTCTCCTACCCCCACGGCACGCACCTGTGCGCCACCGAGGTCGACACGGAGACCGGGCGCGTCACGATCCGCAGCTACGTGGCGGTCGATGACGTTGGCAAGGTCATCAACCCGCAGATCGTCGAGGGACAGGTCCACGGCGGGCTCGCCCAGGGCATCGCCCAGGCGCTCTACGAGGAGGCGGTCTACGACGCCGAAGGCAACCTGACGACCGGGTCGCTGTTGGACTACTACGTGCCGTCGGCCGCGGACCTCCCGCACTTCACGACCGACCGCACCGAGACGCCCGCGACCAGCAACCCGCTCGGCGTCAAGGGGGTCGGCGAGGCCGGCACGATCGCCTCGACCCCCGCGGTGATCAACGCGGTGGTCGACGCGCTGCGCCACCTCGGTGTCAACGACATGCCGATGCCGGCGTCGCCGCGCAACGTGTGGGAAGCCCTGCAGGCCGCGAGCAACGGAGGTGCCGCATGATCCCGGCGACGTTCGACTACATCCGGGCCGGCTCGGTCGAGGAAGCGGTCAGCGCCCTCACCGAGCACGGTGACGAGGCCAAGCTGCTCGCCGGCGGTCACAGCCTGCTGCCGCTGATGAAGCTGCGCCTGGCCGCCCCGGAGGTGCTGATCGACCTCGGGCGCGTCGATGCGCTCCGCGGCGTCTGTGAACTGGACGACGGCCGGCTGTCGATCGGGGCGATGACCCCGCACCAGGACGTGATCGACAACGACCTCGTCGCGCAGCACTGCGGGGTCCTTGCCGATGTGACCCGGCAGGTCGGTGATGCGCAGGTCCGCCACCGCGGCACGATCGGTGGCGCGCTTGCCCACGGCGACGCGGCCAGCGACCTGCCGGCCGCGCTCCTGGCGCTCGACGGCACGGTCGTGGTCCAGGGCCCGTCCGGGCAGCGCGAGATCGGGGCGGCCGACCTGTTCGTCGACTACCTGATGACCTCGATCAACGACGACGAGGTCATCACCGAGGTCCGTGTCCCCAAGCTCGATGGCAGTTGGGGCTGGAACTACCAGAAGTTCGGTCGCGTCGCGCAAGCCTGGGCGATCGTCGGATCGCTCGGTCTGGTCAAGCGCTCGAACGGCAACGTCGAGGAGGTACGGGTCGGCCTGACCCACATGGGCACGGTCCCGCTGCGGGCGACCGCGGTGGAACAGGCCCTGGCTGGCGCCGCGATCGATGGCATCGCCGATGCGGCGGAGCACGCCGCGGAGGGCACGAGCGCACCGACGGACCTCAACGCCACGACGGAGTTCCGTGAGCACCTGGCGAGGGTGCTGACCAAGCGGGCCCTCACGGCCGCGGCCGGGTGAGCGACCGTCCGTCCGCTGCTGACCAGGGGGGCGGGGTGGCCCCGCCGTCGACGCCGACCCCACCTTTGACGCCGACCCCGCCCCCGGCGCCGGCTGATCGGCTGCCCGACGGGATCACCGATCCCGCCGGGCTCGCCGCTCGGCTGGAGCAGCACGGCTACCTCGCTGATGATGGCCTGGCGACCGCGGCCTACCTGGCGTTGGTGCTCCGGCGCCCGTTGTTCCTCGAAGGTGATGCGGGGGTGGGCAAGACTGCGATCGCGCAGGTGCTGGCCGACGTCACGGACGCCCCGTTGATCCGTCTGCAGTGCTACGAGGGGATCGATGCCTCGCAGGCGCTGTACGACTGGAACTTCCCCCGCCAGGTATTGCACCTGCGCAGCGCGGAAGCGGCCGGACGCAGTGCGGCGGCGGATCCGGACCTCGATGCGCGATCGGCGGCCGCGGAGCTGGAGGCCGAGCTCTACGACCGTCGGTTCCTGGTCGCCCGGCCGATCCTGCAGGCGCTGGAGGGTGGTCCGTCGGTGCTGCTGATCGACGAGGTCGACCGCGCTGACGATGAGTTCGAAGCGCTGCTGCTCGAGGTGCTCAGCGAGTTCACGATCAGCATCCCGGAACTCGGGACGATCCGACCGACCACGCCGCCGCTGGTCGTCCTGACCTCCAACCGCACCCGGGAGGTCCACGACGCTCTGAAGCGTCGCTGCTACTACCACTGGGTGGATCACCCGAGCTTCGACCGCGAGGTCGCGATCGTGCGATCCCGGCTCCCGGGCGTCGGCGAACGCCTGGCCCACGAGGTCGTGACCGCCGTGCAGTTGCTCCGCGACCAGGATCTGTTGAAGCCACCGGGCGTGGCCGAGACCCTCGACTGGACCGAGGCACTGGTCGCGCTCGGCGCGGACCACCTCGACGCGGATGTGGCGACCCGGACGCTCGGATCGGTCCTGAAGTTCCGGGAGGACCAGGAGCGGGCACGGCAGATGGACATGGGGCCGATGGTCGCCCGGGCCGTCGTGGGCGGCGCGTGACCGACGGGCACCGGGACCGTCCGACCGAGTGGCCCGAGGACCCTCCGCCCGACGAGGCGCCGGCCGGGACCGACCTGACCGGCTCCGCGGTCGGGTTCGCGCACACGCTGCGGGCCGCGGGGGTCGACGCCTCACCTGACCGGGTCCACGCGTTCCTGGAGGCGTTGGCCGAGCTGCCCGCCAGTCGCCGCTCGGCCGTCTACTGGGCCGGGCGGGTGACGCTCTGTGCCGATCCGGACGACCTGGAACGCTACGATCGGGTGTTCGCGGCGTTCTTCGACGGCGCCACCGCGCACGCGCGCTCCGGGACGCGGCGGCAGGTGCGCCTGGGTGCGGATGCGATCAGCTCCACCCCCGCGCCTGGGGGGAACCCGGACGACGACGGCCTGACCCTGCAGACGGTCACCCGCAACGCCTCAGCGGTCGAGCGCCTGCGGGAACGGGACATCGCGGACCTCGATCCACCGGAGCGCCGCGAGCTCGATCGGCTGCTCGCGACGTTCGCGCTGCCCGGCGAGCAGCGCCGAACCCGACGGCGCGCGCCCGCCCGTCGCGGAGCGATCGATCGGCGCCGGACGATCCGCACGATGCTGGCTGCCGGTGGCGAGGCCGGGCGCCTTGCCTTCGACGCACCGCGCACCCGTCCCCGCCCCGTGGTGCTGCTCGTGGATGTCAGCGGATCGATGTCCGGGTACGCCGATGCGCTGCTGCGGTTCGCCCACGCCGCCGCCCGACGCCGGTCGGGACGCACGGAGGTCTTCACGCTCGGCACCCGCCTGACCCGGGTCACCGAGGAACTCAGCCACCGCGATCCGGACACGGCCATGCGGGCCGTGTCGGGCGCCATCCCCGACTGGGAGGGCGGCACGCGGCTGGGCGTCACGCTCAAGGACTTCCTCGACCGCTGGGGCCAGCGGGGCACGGCCCGGGGGGCGGTGGTCGTGGTGCTCTCCGATGGATGGGACACCGGCGACGTCGCGGACCTGGGTGTGCAGATGCAGCGGCTATCGCGGCTGGCGCACCGGGTGGTATGGGCCAATCCCCGTGCGGCGCGTCCCGGGTTCGCCCCGACCGCCGGCGGGATGGCCGCAGCGCTGCCCTGGTGCGACCAGTTGGTCGAGGGACATTCGCTGGCCGCACTGGAGGCTCTGGCACGGACGGTCGCGGGTGCGACGGTCGAGACCTCGCGCGGGAGCCGTCGGCGGCATACCGTTGCAGGTGGAACGAACGTGACGGTGGACCGAGCGGTCGTCGACAGGACGGTCGTCGGAGGGTCGGACCAGGTGTCCGACGCGTCGATCCCAGGAGGAAGCCCACGTGCGTGAGGAGCTGCCCACGCTGCGCCGCTGGCAGACCGCCGGTGCGCGCATCGGCCTGGCGACCGTGAGTGCGACCTCCAAGTCCGCGCCACGCAGTGCCGGCGCGACCCTCGCGCTGCACCCCGACGGTGACGTGCTCGGCAGCGTGTCCGGCGGCTGCGTCGAAGGTGCCGTGGTCGAGGTCGCGACCGAGGTCCTGGCGACCGGTGAGCCGCAACGCGTGTCGTACGGCATCTCCGACGACGAGGCGTTCGCCGTCGGGCTGACCTGCGGCGGCACGATCGAGGTCTTCGTCCGTCCCGTGACCGCCGATGTGCTCGACCTCGACGACCTCGGTGCACGGATCGATGCCGAAGAACCCGTCGCGGTCGCGACCGTCATCGAGCATCCCGGCGATCGCGACGCGGTCGGACGCAGCATCGTGGTCGGGGAGGACCGCGTCGATGGTGCGCTCGCTGACGACCGGCTGACCCACGCGATCGTCGAGGGCGCCCGCGGCATGCTCGCCCAGGGCACGACCGGGCTGCGCCACTACGGCGCCCACGGTGAGCGCCGGATGGACGAGGTCACGGTCCTGATCGAATCGTTCGCACCGCGCCCGCGGATGCTGGTGTTCGGGGCGATCGACTTCGCCGGCGCGGTCGCCTCCGTCGGCTCGTTCCTCGGCTACCAGGTCACCGTCTGCGATGCGCGTGCCCGGTTCGCGACCCCGGCCCGGTTCCCGGACGCCGACGAGGTCGTCGTCGAGTGGCCGCACCGCTACCTCGAAGCCGCTGAGATCGACGGCCGGACCGCGATCTGCGTGCTGACGCACGATCCGAAGTTCGACGTCCCTGTCCTGAAGGTGGCGCTGCAGACCGATGCCGGCTACATCGGGGTCATGGGGTCGCGCCGTACCCACGACGACCGTCTGGACCGCCTGCGCGAGGAGGGCATCGACGACGCTGCGCTGGCGCGCCTGCGCTCCCCGATCGGGCTCGATCTCGGCGGGCGCACACCGCAGGAGACCGCCATCTCCATCGCCGCGGAACTGATCATGTTGCGTCAGGGCGGCAGCGGTGCTGCCCTGGCACAGACCGATGGCCCCATCCACCACGACCAGCAGGAGACCGTCCCATGGAGTTCGTGAACGAGTTCACCGTGCCGACCGACATCGACACCACCTGGAAGACCCTGATCGACCTGGAGAAGGTCGCCCCCTGCCTGCCGGGCGCCACGCTCGAGGAGGTCGACGGCGACGTCTACACCGGGCGGGTCAAGGTCAAGGTCGGTCCGATCACGGTCAGCTACCGCGGGACGGCCGAACTCGTCGACGTCGATGAGGACGCCAAGACCGCCCGCATCGATGCCAAGGGCAAGGAGACACGCGGCGCCGGGACCGCCAACGCCGACGTGTCCGCGAAGCTCACCGAGACCGACGAGGGCACGCTGGTCCACGTGGTGACCGACCTGACGGTGACCGGTAAGCCGGCACAGTTCGGTCGCGGAGTGATGGGCGAGGTCGGGACCAAGATCATCGACCAGTTCTCGCAACGGCTCGAGGAACTCGTGCTCAGCGATGGC
>JAWLFE010000090.1:0-10495 GCA_041685735.1 Nitriliruptoraceae bacterium | reverse complement strand
ATCCCGCCGGCGTTGGTGGCGGCACCGGGGGAACTGCTGGACCGCATCGCCGCCCGGAGCGACCTGCGGTGGTCGGTGGCGCGACCCGACCCGACCGCGGACGTCCCGCCGCCGGTGGACTGACCACCGCGTGTTGCGGGCACGTTCCGGGGATGTCAACAGCGGACCGCAGGCCCTCCCGGGGACACCCCGGCGTGCGCTACGGTCGGGTATCCGCGAACGATAGGCAGCACCGTGGCAACCCCGTCCGGCCTGATGACGTCCGTCACCTCCACCGTCGATGAGTACGCGCCCGACCTGAAGGACCTCAAGGCCCTCGCGGGACGCGTGGACCTCAAGGACCTGCCCGACCTCGATGAACTCCGTGACCGGGCCGAGGAGTTCCGCGATCGCGCCGAGGACGCCTCGTCGGCGGTCCGCGACGGCATCGACGACCTCGGGCCGCTGCTGCGACGGACGGCGATCAACCTGCTCGAGGCCTTCCAGGCCATCCTGCGGGTCGCGTTGGCCCTGCCCCGGGTGGCCGTCAAGCTCCTCGGCCTGCTGCGGGTGGCTGCGGTGCATGCCGAGGATGCGCGCGAACGTGGGCACGAGTTGACCGAGCGGGCGCGCGACCGGGCCCGGGCGATCCCGCCGTCGCGGCGTGGTCGGTGGGCCAACCGGGCGCGCACCGTCGGGCTGTTCAGCGGGGGCTTCGCGGCCGGTGCGGCCGTCGGGTGGCTGCTGGCCAGCCGCCGTGCGCCGGAGTACCTCCAGGACACCCCGGTGGTCCTGCAGCCCGTCGGTGACGATGTGGATGCGGACGAGGGTGACGCCACGGATGGCCCGGAAGCGGGAACCG
Source organism: Nitriliruptoraceae bacterium (assembly GCA_041685735.1). GTDB lineage: Bacteria > Actinomycetota > Nitriliruptoria > Nitriliruptorales > Nitriliruptoraceae > CSSed11-175R1. Next base: position 9,654 of record JAWLFE010000090.1, on the reverse strand, counting down.
GCGCGTGACCGACGCGCTGCTCGCGACCGACGAGCAGCTCACCGGCGAGGTGGTCGGCGTGCGTTACGCCGACCCCGACAGCGGGTTCGGGGTCATCGAGCTCGACCCTGAGGGTGGTGGCGACGGCGCCCGGTGCAGCGGACCGTTGGCCAGCGTGGTCGAGGGCCAGACCATCACCGTCGTCGGGCGGTGGAACGACCATCCGACCTACGGGACCACCTTCGAAGCGATCCTGTACGAACAGACCACCCCGACCACCGTCGCGGGTCTGCGCAGCTTCCTCGCCTCCGAACGGTTCGCCGAGGTTCCGACGAAGAGCGTGACGCGCGTGCTCACCACCTTCGGACGCCAGGCCGGACAGATCATCGAGCACGACCCGGACCGCCTCGTGGAGGGTGCCGGGATCCCGTCGGAGGATGCGCAGCAGCTGCACCGTGCCTGGTGTGAGGGGCTGTCACTGGCGGAACTCGTGCGGCTGGTCGAGCCCTGCAGGTGGCCGATGGACGTCGTGCGCGCCGTGCACGCCCGGTTCGGTGCCGACGCCCCGGACCTGGCCCGCCGTGACCCTTACGTGCTGCTCGCCGCGGACCGTGTCCGGTTCGCCCAGGTCGATAGCCTGGCCAGGCAGCTCGGCATCGATCCGACCGACCAGCGACGGCTGGCCGCCGGTGCCCGCGCCGCTGTCGCCACCGCCCGACGCTCAGAGGGGCATCAGCATCTCCTCCGGGACGTGTGTGCCACCGCGGCCCAACAGGTGTTGGGGGTCGACCGCGTGCTCGCCGACGACGGGGTGGCTGCCGCGATCGCGGACGGGTCGCTCGAGGAGGAGTTCGTCGACGGGGACCCCGTCATCTCCACCCCGGAGGCGCTGCAGGTCGAGCGCGACCTCGCGGCCGGCATCGTGCGGCTGCTCTCGGCGGAGCGCTCGCGCCTGACCCCGTTCGCGGACGCCCTGGCTCCGTCGCCGGAGCTCACCGACGGGCAGGCGCAGGCGGTCCGCCGCGCGTTCGAGCATCCGGTCACGGTCCTGACCGGGGGACCCGGCACCGGTAAGACGCGGACGGTCGAGGAGGTCGTCCGCGCGGCTGAGGAGGCGGGGTTGGAGGTCGCCCTGTGTGCTCCGACCGGGCGTGCCGCCAAGCGGATCGAGGAGCTGGTCGGACGCTCGGCCATGACGATCCATCGGCTCCTGGAGGCCCGGCCCACCGGTGGAGGCGGGTTCGCGTTCCGGTACGGCCGGTTCGAGCAGGTTCCCTTCGATCTGGTGGTGGTCGATGAGGTGTCGATGTGCGACACCGCACTGGCCGAACGCCTGATCTCTGCGGTCGAGGACGGCGGGCACCTGCTGCTGGTGGGTGACCCCGACCAACTCCCGTCCGTCGGCCCCGGTGACGTCCTGCGCGACATCGTCCGGTGCGGTGTCGTGCCCGTGACCGCGCTCACCGAGATCCATCGCCAGGCGGCGGGTAGCCGTATCGTCAGCCTCGCCCGTGAGGTCCTCACCGGCGAGATCGGTGCGCTGCGCGGGGTCGACGGCGATGTGTTCCTCGCCGAGGAACGCGATCGCAACGCCATCACCCCGCGGGTCGTGCAGGCCGTCGCCGAACGGGCCCCCAGCTACTTCGAAGTGTCACCGGATGACGTGCAGGTCCTGGCCCCGATGTACCGCGGACCGGCCGGCGTGGATGCACTCAACGCCGGCCTGAAACGGGCGCTCAACCCGAGCGACGGACAGCCGGCCGTCGGGGGCTTCAACCGTGGCGACCGGGTGATGCAGACCCGCAACGACGCGGAGCTCGAGGTCGCCAACGGCGACGTCGGCCGGGTGGTCGATCTGTCGACGTCGGAGGGGACGTTGCGGATCGCCTTCCCCCGGGGTGAGGTGACCTACGGACGCAAACAGGCGCGGGACCTGGCCCCGGCCTGGGCGGTGACGGTCCACAAGTCACAGGGAGGGGAGTGGCCCGTCATCGTGCTCGTGTGTGACCGCTCGCACCGCGTCATGCTGTGGCGCAACCTGCTGTACACCGCGATCACGCGGGCCCAGCGGGCGTTGATCGTGGTTGGGCAGGCGGAGGCGCTGCGGATCGCCGCCCGCCATGACCGTCCGTCGGATCGGCGGACGGGTCTGGCCTGGCGGCTCCAGCAGGCGATGTCGGCAGGGTGACCACCGCCTACCTGGCCGCCGAGGGCTTCGAGCAGGTCCTGGACGAGGAACTCGCCCGGGCCGGTGTCGCCGTGGACCACCACCATGGGCTGCTCCGGATCAGCGAGAGCCGGCCCGTCCATGCGGCGTGGGCGGCGAACACGTGGTGGGATGCGGAGCGGATCGCGGTCAGATCGATCGGCCATGCGGCGAAGGAGCTGCGTGGCCGACAGCGCAACTGGGCGGTGTACGCGCCCGAGCACCGGGGGCGGGCGCAGCTGATCACCGACAAGCTCCCGTACGTCGCGGCACGGCCCCTGGAGCTCGGCGAGGTCGCGCCCGACGCGCCGCTCGGGTCGTGGACGCTGCTGGAGCGTGACCTGGTGCTGGCCGCCGGCGACTGCTCGAGCCCGTTCCCGAACGGCGTGCCGGGGTTCGTGGAGGACCGCGACGGGCCCCCGAGCCGGGCGTACCTCAAGCTGTGGGAGACGTTCGCACGGCTGCGTCGTCAGCCGGGGCCGGGGGAGCGCTGCCTCGACCTCGGCGCGGCACCCGGCGGCTGGACGTGGCTGCTGGCCCGCACGGGTGCGCAGGTCATCGCCGTCGACCGGGCGCCGCTGGCTCCTGAGGTCGCGCAGCTCGGCAACGTGACGGTGCAGCAGGCATCCGCGTTCGGCCTCGACCCGGCCGATGTCGGCGCGGTCGACTGGTGGTGCAGTGACATCATCGCCTACCCCGACCGACTGTTCGAGCTCGTGACGAGGTGGCTGGATACCGGCCTGGTCCGCAACCTCGTCTGCACGGTCAAGTTCCAGGGGCCGACCGATCACGATGCGGCGTCCCGGTTCGCGGCGTTGCCGGGCGCACAGCTGTTCCACCTGTCCCAGAACAAGCACGAGCTGACGTGCGTCGTGCTCGACGGCGGCTGACCGGGCTCCGGTCGGGCGGTCCGGGCCGCGCCTGCGGTCAGCCGGGTCCGTCGCCGCCGAGCATCGGTGCGTCGGTGGTGTCGGGCATGGCCTGCCCGTCGGGAACCATCGCCCAGGCCTGGCCGAACCTGCCCATGTAGGCGAACAGGCCGCTGCCGTCGTTCTGCACGATCTGGCCGTTGAGCCACCGCGCCTCCGGCAGGCACAGCAGTGCGATGGCCTCGGAGGCATCGTCCGGCGTGGCAGCCTGTCGCAGCGGATGGGTCTGCTCTTCGGCGGCCAGCAGCTTGTCGTGGAAGGGTCCGGCCATCAGCTGGATCGATTCCGTATCGATGTAGCCGGGCAGGACCCCGACCGCGGTCACGCCCTGCGGACCGAGTTCGCACGCGAGGTACTTCACGATCGTCTCCATCCCCGCCTTCGCCGCCGCGAGCAGGCCGTGCCCGGGGATGTAGCCGACGGTGTCCGCACCGCTGATCGCCACGATGCGGCCACCTCGAGGTTGCAGGAGCGGGAAGGCGAGCTGGGCGATCAGCAGGAAGTGGCGCACGGTGATCGTGAAGGTCTTGTCGATCTGGTGCAGCTTGAGCTCGAGCAGTGGCTTGAAGGCCGTGGCTGCGGCGTTGGCGACCACGATGTCCAGCGACCCGTCACGTTCGGTGATGCGGTCGAAGAGTGCGCGCACGCTGTCCTCGTCCAGCAGATCGAGGGGCTCCGCGCGTGCGCCCGGGGTCAGGGCGGCACACTCGGCGACGACCCGGGCGGCGTCGTCCTCCCGTCGTCGGTAGGTGACGATCACCTCGGCGCCCATCCCGGCCAACCGTCGTGCCGTGGCGGCGCCGAGCCCACGGGAACCACCCGTGATCAGGGCGCGGCGACCCTGCAACGCACGCTCCGTCGAAGCGGGGACAGCGGTCACGGACAGCTCCTCGTCGGTGGCGGGTCGCGGTGGCGACCACGGCGACAAGGCTGCCACACGAGCGGGCCGGATCGAGGATCAGCGGTGCTCGAGGTGCTCGGATGCGACCACGGCGATCAGGTCCGACCACTCCGGCAGCAGTGCGGTCAGCGTGCACCGGCTCACCCCGAGGTTCAGCAGTCGGTGCACGACGTCCGCCCGTCGTGCCCGGATGTCGACCACGATGTCGCCAGCTTCGGGAGTCGGCACGCGCACCTCGAAGGGTCTGCCGCCCTGCGCGGCGACGGGGGGACCATCGGGACAGGTTCCAAGCGGCGCCACGGACGTACGCGACCGCTCGAGGGGCCCGTTGCGTGGCTCGTGTGGGCCGCCTTCGTTCCAGTGGCTGTTCACCGGCGGTCCCTCCTGGTGCGCCGCTGTCTCCTAGCTATCGGCAGGGTGGGTCGGGGTCTTGAAGGCGGATCGGGGCCCGGGTTCCCGGACCCTCCGAGGTGGCCGTGGCCGCTGGCCACTAGGCTGGCTGCCGTGGGTGATCTCTTCAGCGACTACACACTCGATGGCTTCTTCGATGAGGTCTTCGAGGCCACCGGTGTGCGCCCCCACTACCGCGGGGTCGTGGAACGGTTGCGCTACCTCAGCTCGGCGGACCTCGAGCGCCGGGAGGTCATCCGTGACGGGATCTTCCGCTCGGCCGGCATCACCTTCACGGTCTATGGCGACGACGACGGCATCGAACGCACCTTCCCGATGGATCTGCTGCCCCGGCTGATCCCGGCGAACGAGTGGGACGTCATCGAACGCGGGGTCGTGCAGCGCGTGACCGCGCTCAACCGGTTCCTCGAGGACCTCTACGCCGGGGAGCAGGCTGCGGTCCACGACGGCGTGGTCCCCCGATGGCTGGTCCACACCGCCGAGGGCTTCCGCCGGGAGGCGTTCGGGATCGCGGTCCCGCATGCGGCGCGGTGTCTGGTGTCCGGGGTCGACCTCGTGCGCGATCACGAGGGCACCTACCGGGTGCTGGAGGACAACCTGCGCAACCCGTCGGGGATCTCCTACGTGCTGGAGAACCGGGCGGCGATGACGCGGGTGCTGCCGGTCGCCTTCGCCGAACAGCGGGTGCGTCCCGTCGACCACTACGGACCGATGCTGCTGCGCGCCCTGCGGTCGGTCGCGCCACCCTCGGCCGGGGAGAACCCGCTGGCCGTGGTGTTGACGCCGGGTGTCTACAACTCGGCCTACTTCGAACACGCCTTCCTCGCGCGGCAGATGGGGATCCAGCTCGTCGAGGGGCGCGACCTGGTCGTCGATGAGCACGTGGTCTACATGCGCACCACGAAGGGGCTCGAACGGGTCGACGTGATCTACCGCCGGATCGACGACGATTTCCTCGATCCGGTGGTGTTCCGGCCGGACTCGGCGCTCGGGGTGCCCGGCCTGCTGTCCGCCGCCCGGGCCGGCAACGTCACGATCGCCAACGCGGTCGGCAACGGGGTGGCCGACGACAAGGCGGTGTACGCGTTCGTGCCCGACATGATCCGGTTCTACCTCGGTGAGGAACCGATCCTGCCGAACGTGCAGACCTATCTGTTGTGGGACGACGACCAGCGCGCTGCGGTGCTCGACCGGCTCGGTGAGCTGGTCGTCAAGCCCGTGGCCGAGTCGGGGGGCTACGGGCTGCTGATCGGTCCGCACGCCACGGACGAGGAGGTCGAGGCGTTCCGGGGCCGCATCACCGACGATCCACGGGGTTACATCGCCCAGGAGATCGTCGCGCTGTCCCGGCATCCCACGCTGATCGGCGACCGGATGGAGGGGCGCCACATCGACCTGCGTCCGTTCGCCATCTCCGGCGAGCAGGTGGAGGTCATCCCGGGCGGGTTGACCCGGGTCGCGCTCAAGCGGGGATCGCTGGTCGTCAACTCGTCGCAGGGAGGCGGGTCGAAGGACACCTGGGTGTTGCAGGCCGATGCGCCGACGACGCGGTCGGACGTCTCGGCCACCGAACGGGAGGTCTGAGGTGCTGGCACGACTCGCGGAGAACCTGTTCTGGGCCGGTCGCTACGTCGAACGTGCGGAGGACACCGCGCGGATGGTCGACGTGACCTACCACACGCTGCTCGAGTCGCCCCAGGGGCGCGTGAGCCAGTCCTGGGAACAGCTGTTGGAGGTGCTGCACCTCCAACAGCTCTACGGGGAGCAGCCGATCGAGCCCGAACGTGCCGTCGAGTTCCTGGTGATCGATCGCGACAACCCCGGTTCGATCGCGGCCTGCATCACGCGGGCACGCGAGAACGTCCGGTCCGTGCGGGAGTTGGTGTCCTCCGAGCTCTGGGAGTCGGTCAACGACCTGCACCTGACCCTGCGCTCACGGGACATGCGCCAGGAGCTGCTGGATCAGCCGTTCCAGTTGCTGCGGTGGATCCGCCGCGACTGCATGACGATCTACGGCGTCGCGAGCGAGACGATGCCCCGCGACGACGTGTGGCGGTTCATGGCGCTCGGTCGACTCCTGGAGCGGGCCGAGATGACCTGCCGGCTCATCGATGTGAGGTACGGACAGCTCGAGTCGATCGTGAACGCGTCGCCGCGGGGTCCCGCGGCGGGTGCCGAGACGGCGCTGGGGGCGGGCCGGACCGATTTCCACCACTGGACGGCGGTGCTGAAGTCCGCCTCCGCGTTGGAGGCCTATCGGCGCCGCTACCGCTCGTCCATGGACCCGGCGGACGTCGTCGAGTTCCTGCTGCTCGAGCCGGACCTGCCCCGGAGTGTCGTGTTCTGCCTGACCGGCGCCATGCATCAGTTGGAGGCCCTCTCCGGTGGCGCGCCCAGTCCGGCGACGCGTCGGCTCGGGCGGGCCACCTCGTCCCTGCAGTACCGCGACGTGACCGACCTGTTCGATGTCGGACTCCACGAGTTCCTCGACGGCGTGCAGGATCAGGTCGGCGACGTGGCCGAGACCGTCGCCTCCGAGTTCTTCCGCCACCAGCCAACCGGGGCGATGCATGCCATCGCCGCCGGGTGACCGCGACCCAAGGACCGTCACCGTGCGGCTCGACATCCGCTACACGACCCGCTTCCGGTACGCCGGTCAGGTCACCGAATCCCAGAACGAACTGCGGGCGTGCCCGACCACCGACGACCACCAGTGGCTCGTGCACTACGACGTGACGACGTTCCCGACCTCGCGGGTCCAGAGCTACCTCGACCACTGGGGAACGCGGGTCGACACCTTCGGGGTCCGCCTGCCCCACGACCGACTCGAGGTGGTGGCCACGGCGACGGTGGAGACCGGGAGCCGACCCCAGGATCCGCCGTCGCTGCCGCTCTCCGCCCTCCAGGACTCCCGCTTCCGCGACGAGCACCTGGAGTTCCTCCAGACGTCCGCGCACGTCGCCTGGGGTGACCCGGTGGCCGCGACCGCTGCCGACTGTGCGACCCGTGCGGGCGAGGACGCGGTCGATGTGATCATGGCGGTGCACGAGTGCGTCGCCGGTCTGGAGTTCCAGGCCGGCACGACACAGGTCGGCACGCCCGTGGACGACGTGCTGGCCGCTGGCGCGGGCGTCTGCCAGGACTTCGCGCACCTGGCGATCGCCATGTACCGCCACCTCGGCATCCCGGCCCGGTACGTCTCGGGCTACCTGTTCACGGTCGACGATGCCACCGGTGAGGACAGCGTCACCGACGAGGTCGAGGTCGAGACCCACGCCTGGATCGAAGCGGCGTTGCCCGGTTGGGGGTGGCTGGCCCTCGATCCCACGAACGCGCAGGAGGTCGGAGAGCGGCACGTGACGATCGGGCGGGGACGTGACTACGACGACGTCTCACCCTTCCGCGGGGTGTTCACCGGACGCCAGGACCACGAACTGGACGTGGCCGTGACGATGCGCCGGCTGGCCCTGGAGCCGCTCGGCGACATCCCCGGGGGGTTCATGCGACAGGTGGCCCAACAGCAGCAGTAGTCATCGTCCGAGGCTCGGTGCAGCCAACCGGTCATCGGTTCCAGGCGTCTGCGATGGCCCAGAGGGTGGCCTCAGCCTGTTCGCGACCGAAGGACAGGGCCTGGATCGCCGGCACGTTCACGCCGGCATCGACGTAGGCCTGGATCCGGGACGCGACCTCGTCGGGGCTGCCCAGACAGTAGAGGTCGTCGACCAGGCGGTCGCTGACGGCGGCCGCCATCGCCGCGCGATCACCCTGCGCGGCCAGGACCCCCTCGGCCTCCTCTTCGTAGCCCATCCAGCGGTAGAACCGGTTGTAGACCGAGGTCGCGATGTAGGGCGCGAAGGTGGCCTTGATCAGCTCCCGGGCCGCGGGCACGTCGTCGGTGACGGCGCAGAACAGGCGTGCGACGACGCGGTAGTCATCGGGCAGTGATCCGCCGGCGCCGTCGGCGACCTGCTCGAGGATCTGCGGGACGTGGTGCGGTGCGAGTTGGTTCAGGCAGACACCGTCGACCCCGAGCTCACCGACCATGCGGCAGGACCGGGGGTTGAGGGCGGCGAGGACCAGCGGGACGCGGCCACCCGGTGGCGTCGCGTGGGGCTTGTAGCCACCGATCGAGACGACCTCACCGTCGCTCGTCGAGCGTTCGCCGGACAACACCGGCCGGAGTGCGGCGACGGTCTCCCGCACCGCGGTGAGCGGCTTGTCGAAGGGCTGCCCGGCCCAGCGGTTGACGATCACCTCGGAGGACGAGCCGATCCCGAGCGTGAAGCGACCGCCGGTCAGTTCGGCGAGGGACACGGCGGTCATGCCGAGCACCACGGCCGAGCGGGTCTGCGCGGGAACGACGGCCACGCCGAGGTCGAGGTCGGTCGTCACGGCCAGTGCGCCGAGGGTCGTGAAGGCGTCCGGCCCCTGCACCTCGGAGTTCCAGATCGCGCCGAAGCCCCGGTCCTCGGCCTGACGGGCCACCTCGATGGTGCTGCGCGCGTCGACCCCCGTCAGCGGCAGGCTGAGCGCGAGCGGTGGCAGGTCGGTCACGGTGGCTCCCTCTTCCGTGGATCGGTCGTGGAAGCGTAGGCTGGACGGTCACCGGGCTGCTTCGTTCCGCGGCGTTCCGGCCGACGAGGGGTGGTGTGCGAGCGAACGTGGCTCGTGATCGCACCGCGAAGACAGGACGGGACGCTGTTCCCGCTGCAGCCGGGGGCGACGGTCACGGTCGGTTGACCGACCTCGGCTACCTGGAGGCGTCCGCCGAACCATGCCGCTGACGGTGCGAGCGGGCGATCGGAGCCTCGCGGGCACGACGCGCGATCTCAGCGAGGGTGGGCTGCGGTGCGTCGTACCCAGACAGCATGCCCCGGGGCACGGGGACGTGGTGTACCTCGAGTTCGACCTGCAGGACGTCGGCGGCATCGTGGCTCGTGCGAAGGTGGTACGGGTCGAGCAGCGCGATGCGACCGAGGTCGGCCTCGGTCTGGCCTACGTCGTCCGGGAGACCGAGGCCGATGGGGGTTGCCACAGGAGAGAGTGGCCCCGCGCGTTGCGCCGTGTCGACGTGGGGGCGTCGGCCCGGGCTACCCGGGCCGATCCTCGCAGACGCGCGGGACCGGGCGGCCACCGGTCGGCTGATCGTCCCGAAGGGGACCAGCCGGATCGCGTGCCCGGTGGACAGCCGTGCCGACGGTGGACCGATCGCCCACGCTGACGGCCCG
>JAWLFE010000251.1:0-2568 GCA_041685735.1 Nitriliruptoraceae bacterium | reverse complement strand
CACGATGCGGGAGTTGCCTGATGACCTCCGACGAGAACCGCGACGCCTCCCGACCCGACGACGGGAGCCCACCGGATCCCGGGGCGGGTCCGTCGTCGACGAGCGACGGCGCGCCGGCCACCGACGTGCTGCTCTCCGACGAGCAGATCAAGGCCGAGGAGATCGCCGCGGCCCGTGAGCGTGCCGGCGACGAGGATCGGCTCGCGGAGGCCGGTTTCGGCCAACGGCTCGTCGCCGCGTTGACCGGCACCAGCGTGCTGGTCACCGTGTTGGCGTTCGTGTCCGCGCTGACGATCGGGGCGTTCATCGTCGCGCTGAGCGAGGACACGGTGCGTGAGGCGCTTGGCTACTTCTTCACCCGGCCCGGCGACACCTTCAGCGTCGCCGGTCGTGAGGTCGGTGCCGCTTACGCGGCGCTGGTCCAGGGCGCGTTGGGAGGCACCAGTCAGATCTCCGAGACGCTGGTGTCGTCGACCCCGCTCATCCTGACGGGTCTGGCGGTCGCCGTGCCGTTGCGGGCCGGGCTGTTCAACATCGGCGCCGAGGGCCAGGTCGTGGCCGGGGGCGTGGCCGCGGGCTTCATCGGCTTCGCGCTCACCGGATGGCCGCTGGCGCTGCACCTGCCGATCGCCATCGCGGCAGGCATCCTCGCCGGTGGCTTCTACGGGTGGATCCCCGGGGTGCTCAAGGCCCGTACGGGTGCGCACGAGGTCATCTCGACGATCATGCTCAACAACATCGGCCTGCTCGTCGCCGGCTACCTCGTCTCCACGGAGCTCTTCCGCCGCCCGGACCGCGCCGACCCGGTGTCGAAATCGGTCGAGGCATCCGCGCAGTTCCCGCGGCTGGTCGCGGCGATCCCCGGACTGCGGGTCAACGCCAGTCTCATCCTCGCGCTGATCCTGGCGGTCGTGGTCTTCTGGCTCGTGGAGCGCTCGACGCGCGGGTTCGAACTCAAGGCCGTCGGCATGAACGCCAATGCCGCGACGACCGCCGGGATGAACCCGGGACGGACCCTCATCCTGGCGATGTCGACCGGGGGAGCGATGGCCGGCGCTGCCGGCGCCGCCGTCATCCTGGGCGTGCAGTACCGCCTGACGATCGGCTTCTCCGCCGGACTCGGGTTCGACGGGATCACCGTGGCCCTGCTCGGTCGGGGCAAGATCGGTCCCACCGTCGCCGCCGGCATCCTCATCGGGGCGCTGAAGGCGGGCGGCCGCAACATGCAGGCCCAGACCCAGACCTCGCTCGAGCTGGCGCTGGTCATCCAGGCACTCATCATCGTGTTCATCGCTGCGCCGGGCCTGGTGCGGGCGATCTTCCGGATCAAGACCGATGACCTGGCCACCGGGCAGGTCGCGAAGGGGTGGGGCGCATGAGTACGACCATGACGCCGGCGGCACGCACGCGCCGCGAGCGACGGTTCGGCATCTTCTCCCTGCTCGTGCTCGCGATCATGCTCGTCGTGTTCGCCTCGACCGACCGCGGCGATGCGGCCTCGTTCGTGCTCAACGATGCCCGGGGGCAGTTGTTCGAGCTCCCGAACCTGGTCCTGCCGGTGGTGCCCACCGTGCTGGTGCTGGCGGCGATCGTCGGGGTCATCGCCGCCCGACAGTTCACCTCCGGGTTCGGCTCGCGGGCGGTCGTCATGGTCGGCGTCGTCGCCGCGTTGTTCGTACTCGGGTTCCTCACCTGGGCGGCCGCCGGTGGCGACCTCTCGGTCGTGGGCCTGCTGCGCGGCACGTTGGCCCGGGCGACCCCGATCGCGCTGGGTGCCCTGTGCGGGGTGCTCTGCGAACGCGCCGGGGTGATCAACATCGCGATCGAAGGCCAGTTCCTCGCCGGGGCGTTCGCCGCCGCGGTGTTCTCGTCGATCGCCGACAACCCGTGGGTGGGTCTGCTCGGCGGTATCGGCGCCGGGGTGCTGATCGCCTTCATGCTCGCGGGACTGTCGATCAAGTTCAAGGCCGACCAGATCGTGGTCGGCGTCGTGCTGATCGTCTTCGCGACCGGTGTCACCTCGTTCCTCAACACCCAGGTCCTGTCCGGCAACACGGAACTCAACTCCCCGACCCGGTTCGCCTCGATCGAAGTGCCGGGGCTCAGTGACATCCCCCTGATCGGCCCGGTGCTCTTCCGCCAGTCGTTGCTCGTGTTCACGATGATCGCCGCCGTGATCATCCTGAACTACGCGCTGTTCCAGACCCGCTGGGGTCTGCGGCTGCGCAGCGTGGGTGAGCACCCCAAGGCGGCCGACACCGTCGGCATCGGCGTCCTGGCCACCCGGTACAAGGCCGTGCTGCTCGGTGGGGTGCTCGCCGGCATCGGTGGGTCGTGGTGGACGCTGGATGCGGTCGGGCAGTTCTCCCGCGAGATGACCGGTGGGCGCGGCTTCATCGCACTGGCGGCCATGCTCGTGGGTCGCTACAGCCCGGTCGGCGCGTTCGGTGCGGCCCTCATCTTCGGCTTCTCCGACCAGCTCGCGACGTCGTTGCAGTTGCTGCGGGTCCCGGTGCCCTCCGACCTGCTGCTCACCGCGCCCTACCTGGTCACGATCCTGGTCGTCGC
>JAWLFE010000089.1:0-10629 GCA_041685735.1 Nitriliruptoraceae bacterium | reverse complement strand
GCTCGACGTGGAGCTCGGGACCGTGGCGACGCGGGCCACGGTCCGGCAGGGTCGCTGGGCGGTCGAGGTCGCGACCCGCGGCCCCGGCTCCCCGAGCCGGCCCGACGCGGTACCCGAGGACGCACCACGGCAGGTCGTCGGCGCGGACGCGCTCGTGGTCACCGCACCCGTGCCGCAGGCGCTCGCGCTGCTCCAGGCCGGTGCGGTCCCGCTCCCCGACACCGTGACGGGCAAGCTCGCCGCGGTCGCCTACGACCCGTGTCTGACCCTGCTCGCGGTCCCGGAGGGTCCGATCAGCCTGCCGCAGCGAGGCGCCGTGCGCATCGAGGACGGGACCCTGGCCTGGCTGAGCGACCACCGCGCCTCGGGTGCGTCCAGCGTCCCCGCGGTCACCGTGCACGCCGCTGCCGCGTTCAGCCGCGACCACCTCGATGCCAGCGACGAGCTCGTGACCCGCCGGCTGACCCGCGCGGCGAGCGCGGTGCTCCACACCGACCTCGACGCCGTCCACCTCCAGCGCTGGCGCTACGCCGCCCCGACCGCGGCGGTGGGCGAGGCCAGCCTGGCCGTCGAGGTGGCAGGCGCCCCGCTGGCCCTGGCCGGGGATGCCTTCCTCGGTGGCCGGGTGGAGGGCGCGGCCCTGTCCGGCCTCGACGCCGCGGATCGCCTCGACGCCCGCGGGCGTGCGAACGGACCCGGCTGATCCTGGAGCAGCCGTCGCGCGGCGGGAGACGGAGCGCAACGACCCGGTGGTCGCCGTCGCTCGCAGGTCGGCCCCGTCGCAAGTGCGGCGTTCGCCTCCCGTTCACCACCTATTTCTTTACACGGCTAACTAACAAGCTCTAGGGTCCTTCCGACCGGAGCGTGACGGGCGCGTCGGCAGCTGACGGAGCACAAGGGAGCCGGGATGAGGATGCGCGGCACGTACCTGTTCTTACTCGCTGGGGTGATCGCCCTGGCGGGCTGTGGCTCGTCGTCGGATGCGGACCAGGCTCCGACCGACGACGCGGCCGGCGGCGACGGCGAGACCTCGGAGCCCGCGGCCGATGAGGAGGACGCTGACGCCGACGCTGCGCCGGTGACGGCGGAACTACTCACGATCGGGTCGCAGGTCGACCTGGCCACCTTCGATCCCGCAGCGTCGGTACAGGGGGGCCAGTTCATCCACTACCTGCAGGCGACCTACGACACGCTCCTGCAGCGCGACAACGAGGGCACGATCCGGCCACACCTGGCGACCGAGTGGGAGTACCGGGAGGACAACACCGTCCTCGCCCTCACGCTCCGCGACGACGTCACCTTCGCGGACGGCTCTCCCGTCGACGCCGAGGCGGTGAAGGCCGCACTCGAACATCTCGGCCAGGGAACCGGTGGCGCCGGCTCCCTCGCGGTCTCGAACATCACCGATATCGAGGTGGTCGCTGAGCACGAACTCGTCCTCACCCTGGGCCAGGCCGATCCGGGATTGCTCTACCTGATGACGAGCTACGGTGGGTTCATCGTCAACCCCGCGGCCCTCGACGACCCCGAAGCGCTGGCCTCCGAGCCGGCGGGCTCGGGTCCGTACCTATTCGATGCCGATGCCACCGTCCCCGGCTCCGAGTACCACTTCACCAAGCGCACCGACCACTGGGACGCCGATACCTACCCCTACGAGCGGATCGTCATCCGCCCCATCGAGGATGCTGCAGCTCGCCTCAACGCGCTGCTCGCCGGTCAGATCGATGCGATGTTCGGGACCTCGGACATGGTCGGGCAGGCCGAGGCAGCTGGCTTGGACATCGGTACGGTGCTCGACCAGCGCGTCGGCCTCTACTTCAACGCCCTAGACGGATCGATCGTGCCGGAGATGGAAGACGTTCGGCTCCGGCAGGCGATCAACCTCGCGATCGACCGGCAGTCGTTGGTCGACAACCTCTACGACGGGTTCGCGCAGCCGACGACCCAGATCTTCAACCCGGGAACCGCAGCCTGGCAGGACGACCTGAACGACGTCTACGCCTACGACCCGGACCGGGCACGCGAGCTGGTCGAGGAGCTCGGCTACTCCGTCGACGACCCGATCGTCATCCCGATCGGCACGATCACCCCGGGGCTCGAGGACCTCACCTCCGCGACCGTCTCCGCGTTGGCAGCGGTCGGAATCGAGGCGGACATCATCCCGGTCCCGCTCGACGGCTCCTACGTGGAGAACCTCCTCGCCGAGCAGACGTACTTCCTGAGCTTCGGGACGGCCGGGGAGGCCTGGATCGACATCGACAAGTACCTGAACCCGGCCGCCGTCTGGTATCCGGGCGGCTACGAGAGCGAGGAGATGGAGGCGCTGATCGGCCAGATCCGGACCGCGGAGCCGGCCGATGTGGAAGCGCTCCTCCAGGAGCTGAACACCTGGGTCGTCGAGGAGGCACTGTTCGCACCGTTCGTGCTGACGGAGAACATCTATCTCTCGTCTCCCGACGTCGTCGCGACGATGCAGGAGGGCGGCCAGCCGGTTCCGAGCCTGTTCTACTACGCCCCCGCGGCCACGAGCTAGGACCGCGATCCGCGGGGGTCGGCCATGAACGGCCGGCCTCCGCGGACCTCGACCGCATCCAAGGCTGCAACCGATGCTGCTGTTCGTTCTCCGCCGTGCGGCGTCCGCGATCGGCTTCTCGATCGCCGTCGTGATCCTGGTCTTCTTCCTCCTGCAGGCCGGAGGCGTGGACCCTGCCCGGGCGCTGCTTGGCGAGGAGGCCAGCGAGGCCCAGGTCGCCCAGAAGGCCGCCGAACTCGGGACCGACCGTCCCCCCGTCGAGCAGTTCGAGCAGTGGCTGCGGAGCCTGCCCGACGGTCTGGGCCGTTCCTGGCAGACGAACCTGACGATCGCGGAGTCTCTTCGGTTCCGCGGTCCGCCGACCCTCTCGCTGGCGGTCGGCTCCATCCTCGTGACCGTCCTGGTCGGGATCCCCATCGGCCTTGTCGCCGGCGTGCGTCGGGGGCTGACGGACCGGCTGCTCCAGATCCTGGTGATCGTCGCTTTCGCGCTCCCGGGGTTCTGGCTCGCCATGGTGCTCGTCAGCACGATCGGGTTGAACGTCGAGGCCATCCCGGCGATCGGCTACACGCGGATGTCCACGTCGCCGAGCCAGTGGTTCCTGGGTCTGCTACTCCCGGTCACCGCGCTGGCGATCTCCTCCATCGCCTCGGTAGCGCAGCAGTTCCGCAACTCGGTCATCTCCGTGTACTCGCAGGAGTTCGTCCGAACGCTGCGGTCCCGGGGCCTGTCGGAGCGGGAGATCCTGTTCCGTAACGTCCTGCGCAACGCGTCGCCACCCACCATCACGATCGTCGCGCTGCAGTCGATCTCGGTGCTCGGGGGGTCGGTCATCGTCGAGCGCGTCTTCTCCATCCAGGGACTCGGCAGCATGGCGATCGACGCCGTCAACAACGCGGACATGCCCGCGATGATGGGCGTGGTCGTCTTCTCCGCTCTCGTCGTGGTCGGCGTGACCGTCCTGCTCGATATCGCCTACGGCTTCGCGAACCCGAAAGTGAGGCTGCAGTGAGCGAGGTGCTCAGCGACGCGGTCCCGCCGCGCCCATCCGGGATCGGCGGTCGGTTCCTACGCAACACCACCGCGGTGGTCTCGGTCGTGTTCCTCCTCGCGATCCTCCTCACCGCCGTCTTCGCCGACCTGCTGGTCCCGCACGACCCCTACCTGGTTGACCTCGACAAGGTCTACCAGTCCCCCAGCCTCGTCCACCCGTTCGGCACCGACGGCGTCGGACGCGACGTGCTCAGCCGCCTCATGGTCGGCAGCCGCATCAGCCTGCTCGCAGCAGCCATCGCGTCCGGCACCGCGCTCCTGGTCGGCGTCCCCACCGGCCTGCTGGCCGGCTACTACGGCCGGGCACTCGACGCGGTCTTCTCCTGGCTCGCCAACCTGACCATGGTCGTCCCCGCCATCATCATCATCCTGATCGTCATCGGGAGCTTCGGAAGCAGCGTCTGGGTCACGATGACCACGATGGGCCTGTTCATCGCGCCCGCCGTCTACCGGCTCACGCGCGGCCTGGTCATCACGGTCAAGAACGAGCTCTACGTGGACGCCGCGCGGGTCTCGGGTCTGAGCAACACGCGGATCATCTTCCGCCACATCGTCTCGGTCGTCCGCGGCCCGCTCATGGTGCAGTTCGCCTTGATCTCCGGTGCGGCGATCATCATCCAGTCCGGACTCGACTTCCTCGGCTTCGGGGATCCCCGCGTGGTGAGCTGGGGCGGCATGTTGAGCTCAGCCTTCGGCGCCATCTTCCGTGCCCCCGGGGCGGTGTACGCACCCGGTCTGACCATCGGTGCCACGGTTGCGGCGTTGGCCCTGGCCGGAACGGCGCTGGCGGACATCCTCAGCGAGAACACGGCGTCACGGACCGCCCGGAGCGCCGCCGCCGATCGGGCGCAGGCCGAGGAGCAAGCCCGGCTCGGCAGGGACAGCGGCGCGTCCCTGGCCGACCAGCGTCTTGCGCCATCCACCGACCCCGATGCCGTGGTCGCCCGGGTCGAGGATCTGCGGGTCAGCTACCCGTCGGGGGACGGCGGCCTGACCCCGGTCGTCGATGGCGTGCACTTCCACGTCCACCGCGGGGAGGTCCTCGGCATCGTCGGCGAGTCCGGGTCCGGCAAGACCCAGTCCTTGTTCGCCCTGCTCGGTCTCCTGCCGCCAGCAGCGCAGGTGACCGCCACGAGCCTGTCCATCGCCGGCGTGGCCATCGACCCGCAGGATCCCACCGAGGTCAGCCCGCTCCGCGGCAACGTGATCGCCTACATCCCCCAGGAACCGATGGCGAACCTCGATCCCGCCTTCACCGTCGGGCACCAGCTCGTGCGGCCCCTCATCGCGAAGGAGGGTCTCCGCCGCGGCGCCGCCAGGACCCGAGCGCTTGAGCTGCTCGACCGGGTCGGGATCGTCGATCCCCGCAAGACCTTCGCCAGCTACCCCCATCAGATCAGCGGAGGGATGGCGCAGCGGGTCCTGATCGCCGGCGCGATCTCCTGCGGCCCGCAGCTGCTGATCGCGGATGAGCCGACGACCGCCCTCGATGTGAGCATCCAGGCGGAGATCCTCGGCCTGCTCCGCCAGCTCCAACGCGAGGAGGAGATGGGCATGATCCTCGTCACCCACAACTTCGGGGTCGTCGCCGACATCTGCGACGTCGTCGCCGTGATGGAACGCGGCAAGATCGTCGAGATCAAGCCGGCGCTCGAGCTGTTCCATGCGCCCCAGCATCCCTACACCCGCACCCTGCTCGACGCAGTGCTCGAGGACGCGCCGCTGCGCCGGCCGGTCCGCACCATCGGAGACTCGGTATGACCGCCGTCGCGCAGGTCGAGGAGGCAGCAACGGTCCTTCGTGTCGAGGACGTCGACGTCGTCTACCCCGGCAAAGGCTGGCGAGCACCGGGGTTCCAGGCGCTGCGCTCGGTCAGTCTCGACATCCAGACGGCCGAGACCGTCGGGCTGGTCGGCGAGTCTGGATCGGGCAAGTCCACGCTCGGGAGGGCCGTCCTCGGCCTGGTCGAGACCGCGTCCGGACGGATCGAGTTCCGGAACCGGGACATCACCAACCTGTCTCGCAAGCAGCGGCGCCAGATGGCCTCCGACATCCAGGTGGTGTTCCAGGATCCCTACACCTCGTTCAACCCCTCGATGATGATCGAGGACGTGCTGTCCGAACCGCTGATCGGCAGCGGCGTTCCGCGTCGCGATGCGGTCGCGCGGGTCCGCTCGCTCCTCGACCAGGTCCGGCTCCCGGCGGACGCCGGTCGCCGGTATCCCAGCGAGTTCTCCGGCGGCCAACGGCAGCGCATCGGGATCGCGCGAGCGCTGGCGCTCGAACCCTCGCTGATCGTGTGCGACGAGCCAGTGAGCGCACTGGACCTCTCGACCCAGGCGATCGTCCTCGACCTCCTCATCGAGCTCCAGGAACGCACCGGCGTGGCCTACCTGTTCATCTCTCACGACCTCGCCGTCGTCCGCTACGTGAGCCACCGTGTCGGGGTGATGACTGCAGGTGAGATCATCGAGTTCGGTGAGGCCGACGCTGTCACCTCCTCCCCCACCGAGCCGTATACCCAGCGTCTGCTGCTCGCCTCGCCCGTCGCCGATCCCGAGCGGCAACGAGAGCGCCGAGAAGCCTTCGAGGCCACCACGGTCGGTTGACCGACGGCCGCGTCCTGAACAGGAGTCCGTTATCGATCCCGCCACCGCCGCAGCTCTCCCGGATCTCGTTCCCGGGACCTGGAACCTCCGGGATATCGCCAGTGTCGGCGGTCTCCGAACGGGCGTCCTGTACCGCTCCGCAACCCTGCAGTACCTGGGCCCGGCCGGTCATCGCGCGCTGCGGGACCTGGGCATCACGCGTGTCATCGATCTCCGGGGTCCGCGCGAGATCGCACGCGACGGCGCAGACCGCCTCGGTGACGGCATCGAGCAGGTCAACATCGCCTTCGATGGGTACGTCGACATCCCGGCGGAGTACGACGAACCGGCCGAGTCCGACAACCAGCGTCTGGCCTCGCTGCTGGCGGACGCCGATGCACAGACGAAGCTCCGCGCCTTCTTCACGGCCACCTACGTGGCCATGGTCCGCAGTCCGGTGGCGGCAGACGCGATCCGCCAGACGCTGATCACCGCGACCGAGGCCGATGCACCCGTACTGTTCCACTGCCAGGCAGGCAAGGACCGAACCGGCTGGTTGTCGGCCCTGATGCTCCTGCTCGCTGACGTGCCCCGGGACGAGGTGATGGCGGACTTCCTCGCCTCCAACCGCTACACGGCACGCTTGCTGGAGAGCCTCGACCTGCCGGACGGGGCCGACCTCGAAGCCGCTGCCTCCCTCTTCGAGGTGCGCGAGGAGTATCTGGCCAGCGGGCTCGATGCGGTGCAGGAGGCGCACGCGACGATCACGGGCTACCTCGATGCCATCGGTTTCGGTCCCGAGCTACAGGCGAAGCTCCGCGCGAAGCTCCTGCCCTCGTGACGGCGCGACGGTCGCGGCCGGCGGCACGAGCCAGCGGGAGGTCGTCCGCATCCGCCGACCGCGACCCGGCCGGCCTCGAGCACCACAGGTACCCGACATGATGACGAGTCCCCTCACCGCAGGAAGCGACCGAAAGCGACGCCCGTGACGAGCGAGAACCCGCAGCGAGAGGCCACGCCAGGCGCCCCTGGAGCCGCCGCGTCCGCCTCCGCCGCGGATGCGGACACCACGGAGCAGGCCTTCGACGTCGAACTCCTCGGCCCGCCGCGTGGCAACGGCCCGGGAACGCGTGAACGCAACCGCCGCAACGTGCTGCGAGCGGTCGCCTCCCAGGCGGCCACGACCCGGGCGGACCTCGCGCGGTTCACCGGGCTGACGCCACCGTCGATCTCGCAGATCGTGCAGTCCCTGCTCGACGACGAGTTCCTCGTCGAGCTGGGCCCCCGGCCCTCGGCCACGATCGGCAAGCCACCCACCGTGCTCGCCATCGCCGCCGATCGGCACGCCGTCATCGCCATCGACACCAGCGATGCCCACCCCCGAGGCCGGCTGCTCGACCTGGATGGCACCGTGCGCGAGGAGCGCACCACCACCGGGAAGGTCCGCGGCAGCGCAGCCGTCGACGTCGTGGTCTCGCTCGCACGGAAGCTCGCTGCGTCGAGCCGGGTGCCGGTCGTCGGCATCGGTGTCGGTACGCCGGGCACCGTCGACACCGATGGCACCGTCGTGATGGCAGCCAACCTCGGATGGGACCGGGTTCCGCTGCAGGCCCGGTTGGCAGCCGAGGTGGGGTTGCCCGCGCGCGTGCTCAACGACGCGGATGCAGCCGTGCTTGCGGAGGTGCCTGCCCTGGCCCCGGATCGCCGTTCACTCGCGCTGTTCCGGGTCGGCGAAGGCGTTGGTGTCGGGTTGTTGCTCGCCGGCCGCCTCTACACGAGCCAGCATGCCGCCGCAGGTGAGATCGGTCACGTGATCCACGATCCCGACGGCCCGATCTGTACCTGTGGGAAGCGAGGCTGCCTCGAGACGTTCGTCGGCCTGCGCGCGCTCGGTGCGACCGCTGACGCCGGCCGCCCGGCGCCGAGCGATCTCAGCGAGCTCCTCGCCGAGGACCCGGCGGCACGGCCGGCACTGGACCGGGCAGCCGAGGTCCTCGCCGGCGTGGTCATGCAGACGATCGCCTTGCTCGACGTCCGTGATGTCGTCGTGTCCGCCTCCCTTCCTGGGCTGGCCGACCACCTCGCGGCCGCGATGGACCCGCTCGTGCGGGAGCGGCTCCTGGGAAGCCAGCAGGAAGGGTTGGAGCTCCGGCCGCCCACCGGCAGCGACAGCGACCTGGTCATCGAGGGAGCCCATGCGCTGGTCCTGGCCGAGGTGCTCGGCATCGCCCGGCCCGTCGCGGAGAAGCCTGCATGAGCACCGACGCGCCTGCGGTGTCCCCGACCGAGCACGCCGTGCAGGCCGGCCTGCGCGTCGCGATCGACGTCGGAGGGACGACCATCGCCGGCGCCCTGGTCGATCCGACCACGCACGAGCTCGTCGCCCGGTACGCCGTCCCCACACCGAGGGATGTCTCCCAGTTGATCCAGACGCTCCACGAGGTGGTGGAGGTCGTCGCAGCCGGGCTCGAACCGGTCGGTGTCGGCATCGGGATCCCGGGGATCGTGGATGCCAGCGCCGGAACGGTCAGACGTGCGGTCAACCTCGGCATCGGCGCCGCAACGCTCCCGCTCGCCTCCGAGCTCGCTGCACGGGTCCACCTCGACGTGAGGATCGAGAACGACACCCGAGCCGCCACACTCGGCGCGGCGAGCGTCCTCGCGCCGGACCTGGCCGACGTCGCGGTGCTGACCATGGGGACCGGTGTCGCCGCAGGTCTGGTCCTCGGCGGGCGGATCCATCGCGGACCGGACGGGATCGCGGGAGAGATCGGTCACGCGAGCATCGGCGGTGGTGGGAGACGCTGCTCCTGCGGCGGCCGAGGGTGCCTCGAGACCCGTCTGTCCGGCCCGGCGCTCCGCGAGCTCTGGCCCGAAGGTGGTGACCGACCGGCCGAAGCACTCTTCCTCGCCGCGATGGACCCGACGGCCGACCCCCGCGCGAACCGGCTCGCCGACCAGCTTGCTGGCGAGATCGCCCGCGCGGTCCAACTCATCGTGCTGCTGTCCGGGGTCCAGAAGGTCTTCCTCTGGGGCGCGGTCGGCTCCGTCGGGCGACCGCTCGCCGACCGTGTGCGCGGCCACCTCGAGGCGTGGGGTGCGCGGTCGCCGCTGGCACAGCAGCTCTGCCCCGCGAGCCGGCTCGGGGACGTCCCCGAAGGCATGCCCCTGGGGCTCCTCGGCGCGGCGATGCTCGTCGATCGGACGGACGGGGAGCAACCGGCGTCGTGAGGATCCACCCCCGGCACCCCGCTGGGACACCGAGACCATCGCGCGGCATCGGACCGCGCGCAAGGAGTACCGCATGCTCGCGCTGATCCCGAGCCCGTTCTCCCTACAGGAGTCGGACCAGGCACCCTTCATCCTCACCGCCGATACCTGCGTGGTCCACCCGGAGGGCCTCCAGGCGTCGGTGCAGGTGCTCGTCGACGAGGTGGCGGCGCTCACCTCGCTGCGGTTGCCGACGCGACGCGTGGCGACGTCCACCGACCCCGAGCCTGCCACCCCCGGTATCCACCTCGAGATCGACGAGGACCTACGCGCCGCCGTCCCGGACCTCCCCCCGACCGTCGGGCTCGACCCGAGCGGCGAGGCGCCGGGCGACGCCCACACGATCACCATCACCGCGGCGGGCATCAGGATCGTCGGGGAGAGCGCAGCGGGATGCTTCCGGGGCGCGACCACGCTGGTGCAGCTCATCGCCTCCGGTCTCGAGGGCGACCCACCTGCCACGCGGGTGCGTGTGCCGGCCCTGGAGCTGCACGATGCGCCGAGGTTCGCCTGGCGTGGGCTCTCCCTGGACGTCGTCCGCAGCTTCCGGTCACCGCAGGACGTCCGGGACATCATCGACGTCCTGGCGTTCTACCGGTGCAACGCGCTGCATCTGCACCTCACGGATGATCAGGGCTGGCGGATCGAGATCCCCGGGCGACCGAACCTGACGATCGAAGGCGCGCGTGGCGCGCTCGGTGACCGACCGGGCGGCCACTACCGCCTGGCCGACCTCGCGGAGCTCGTCGCCTACGCGGCGGACCGGTTCATCACCATCATCCCGGAGATCGATATGCCCGGGCACGTGTCGGCCGTCATGCGGTCCTACCCCGAGTTCCTCGGTGAGGGCATGGAGGTCTCGGAGTACTTCTCGCAGGCCTACCTCGACCCCCGTGACGACGGGGTGCGTGTCTTCGTGGCCGAGGTCATCGAGCAGCTGTGCCAGCTCACCCCCGGGCCGTACGTCCACATCGGTGGCGACGAGTCCTTCGGGATGCCGGAGGAGCTGTACCGGGAGTTCATCGCGATGGCGACGGCGCTGGTGCGTGTGCACGGCAAGCAGCCGATCGCCTGGCAGGAGGCGATCCGCGCCGGGTTCGACGACGGCGCCTTCATCCAGTACTGGATCCGGTTCGATGGTGCCGATGCGAGCGCCGAGGTCGCGGCCGACGCGCTCGATGACGC
>JAWLFE010000250.1:0-2606 GCA_041685735.1 Nitriliruptoraceae bacterium | reverse complement strand
GCCGTCGAGGGGTCGAGTTCCTCGCCGGTGAGCGCGGTCCACCACCAGCGTTGGCCACGCGGCGCGGAGCGGAGGCCGAGCCGGGCGAAGGGCACGTCGGTCCGTCCCAGGAAGACCAGTTCGGTCACGGCTGCATCGATCGCGGCCCGTACCACCGGGTCGCGGCCGTAGTCGGTGCGCAGCAGGGCCATGACCTCGGCGCGGGTGTCGACCGCCTCGTACCGCGTGGCGGCGGCGGTGGAACCGGCCGCCAGACGGCGCCGTGCGTCGCGCCACAGCAGTCGCTGTCGTGCGAACCAGTCCCACGCGTAGGCGGGCGGACCCGTCCTGGCCACCGTGCGCTCCCGACGTCAGACCTTGGCCCGCTCCAGCGCCGAGTTCAGCGTGATGCTGGGTCGCATCGCGGACTGGACGATGCTGCGGTCCGGCCAGTAGTAGCCCTTGATGTCCAGTGGTTGACCCTGGATCTCGTTGAGCTCCTCGACGATCCGGTCCTCGTTGGTGGTGAGCTCGTCCGCCAGCGGCTGGAAGATCCGTGCCACCTCGGCGTCGTCGTGGCCGGCCAGCGCCTGCGCCCAGTACAGGGCGAGGTAGAAGTGGCTGCCACGGTTGTCGAGTTCGCCGGCCTTGCGCGAGGGGGAGCGGCCCTCCTCGAGGAAGCGGGCCGTCGCCGCATCGAGCGTGTCGGCCAGGACCTGGGCGCGGGCGTTGGCCTCCGAGGTGCCGAGGTGTTCGAAGGCCGCGGCCAGGGCGAGGAACTCACCGAGCGAGTCCCAGCGCAGGTGGTTCTCCTTCACGAACTGCTGCACGTGCTTGGGGGCGGAACCGCCGGCGCCGGTCTCGAACAGCCCGCCACCGGCCATCAGCGGCACGATCGAGAGCATCTTCGCCGACGTGCCGACCTCCAGGATCGGGAACAGATCGGTGAGGTAGTCGCGCAACACGTTGCCGGTGACCGAGATCGTGTCCTGGCCGTCCTTGGTGCGGCGCAGCGTGTAACGCGTGGCCTCCGCGACGTCCATGAACTCGATGGTCAGGCCGTCGGTGTCGTGCTCGGCGAGCTCCTCGTCGACCTTCACGCGCAGCTCGGTGTCGTGCGCGCGGGCCGGGTCGAGCCAGAACACCGCCGGTGCGCCGGTCGCACGTGCCCGGGTCACGGCCAGCCTGACCCAGTCACGCACCGCCGCGTCCGTGGTCTGGCACATCCGGAAGATGTCGCCCTCCTCGACGGGCTGTTCGAGCAGCGTGTCACCCGCCTGGTCGACGACCTTCACGGTGCCGGCGGCGGCGACCTCGAAGGTCTTGTCGTGCGAGCCGTACTCCTCGGCCTTCTGGGCCATCAGCCCGACGTTGGGCACCGAGCCCATCGTCGTCGGGTCGAACGCGCCGTTGGTCTTGCAGAACTCGATGGTCTCCGCGTAGAGCGGCGCGTAGCTCGAGTCGGGGATGACGGCCTTGGCGTCCTGCTGCTCGTCGTCGGCGTTCCACATCTGACCCGAGTCCCGGATCATCACGGGCATGGACGCGTCGATGATGATGTCGCTCGGGACGTGCAGGTTGGTGATCCCACGGGATGAGTCGACCTGGGCGAGTCCCGGGCCGCGCTCGTAGGTCAGCGCGATGTCGGCCTCGATGGACTGGCGGCGCTCGGCGGGGAGCTGCTCGAGGGCGGACTCCAGGCTGGCCATCCCGTCGTTCGGGCTGACACCCAGCTCGGCGAACGCGTCGCCGTGACGTTCGAACAGCTCCGCGTAGTAGGCGCGCACCGCGTGACCGAAGATGATCGGGTCGGACACCTTCATCATGGTGGCCTTGAGGTGGACCGAGAACAGCACGCCCTGCTCGCGGGCGTCGGCCACCTGCGCGGCCAGGAACTCGACCAGCGCCGCCTTGCGCATCACGGCCGCGTCGATGATCTCACCCGCGGTCAGCGGGGCGTCGTCCTTGAGCACGCTCACCTCGCCGTCGGCGCGGTGCAGCTCGATGCGGAAGGTGCCCTCGTCGGCCACCGTCACGGAGGTCTCGGTGGTGCGGAAGTCGCCGTCGTCCATCGTGGCGACGTGGGACTTCGAATCGGGGGACCACTCGCCCATGCGGTGCGGGTGGGCGCGGGCGTACGCCTTGACGGCCGCGGGGGCACGCCGGTCCGAGTTGCCCTCGCGGAGCACCGGGTTGACGGCGCTGCCCTTGACGCGGTCGTAGCGCGCGCGGATGTCCCGCTCGTCGTCGTTGGACGGTTCGTCGGGGAACGCGGGCAGCTCGTAGCCGGCGTCCTGCAGTTCCTTGATCGCCGCCTTCATCTGGGGGATGGACGCGGAGATGTTCGGCAGCTTGATGATGTTGGCATCCGGCGTCTGCGCCAGGGCGCCGAGCTCGGCGAGATCGTCGTCGACCTGCTGGTCCTCGGGCAGTCGGTCGCGGAAGGCGGCCAGGATGCGCCCGGCCAGCGAGATGTCGCGGGTCTCGACCGCGACGCCGGCCGCGCCGGCGAAGGTCTCGATGATCGGGAGCAGCGACGCGGTCGCCAGCGCCGGAGCTTCGTCGGTCAGCGTGTAGATGATCGTCGTCATGACTGGGCAACCCATCGGTCGTAAGGCGTGTCGTCG
>JAWLFE010000249.1:0-2627 GCA_041685735.1 Nitriliruptoraceae bacterium | reverse complement strand
GCCGGCGGCGGCCTCCTCGAGCTGTCGCATCTCGTTCATGTGGTTGCGGCGGGCGATGACGGCCGCGAGACCGGCACCGAGGATCGAGACCCCCATGGCACCGAGTCCGATCGGCTGGGCGAAGTCCTGCCAGGCCTCGGTCACCTGCGGGATGTCGGGGTCGCGCGGCAGCCCCAGCTCCTCCGGGTCGTCCGGGATGACCATGAGCACGCCCAGCCCGCCGGCCTGGCTCTCGCCGTAGACCTGCGCGTTCGGGTACTTCGCGCGCATCGTCGCGGCGCGGGCGTGCGCCTCGGCGGCGATGTCCGCACGTTCACCGAACATCAGCGCGTCGCTCGGGCAGGTGGTGACGCACCACGGCGTCCCGCCGGCACGGACCACGTCCCGGCAGCCGTCGCACTTGGTGGCCACCCCGTTCGCCATCTTCGGCACGCTGAAGGGGCAGGCCTGGACGCAGTACTGGCAGGCGCTGCACGCCGAGGCGTTCAGGCGGGTCAGCCCGTCCTCCTGGAACAGCGCCCCGGTCGGGCAGACGTTCACGCAGGCTGCGTCAGCGCAGTGCAGGCAACGCTCGTTGCTCACCCCACCGACCAGGTCGGGGAAGGTCCCGGAGATCCGGTGCCCGATGTCGATGTAGCTGACGCCCTCGGGGAGCTCGTTACCGGTCTTGCACGCCACCGTGCAGCCCTCGCAGGCGATGCACGCGGTCAGGTCGAGCAGGAAAGAGGAGCTCATCTCAGGCCTCCGAGGCGATGCGGACGAAGTTGACGCGCATACCGGCGCCGCCGCTGATGGGGTCGAGGGCGTAGGTGGACTGGAGCTTGGTGTCGCTCGCGCCGACGCCGTTGGCCCGGGTCAGCCCCTCACTGTCGTGGCCCCAGCCGTGGGCCATGAACACCGCGTCCCGGCGGATCCGTTCGGTGACCTTGACCGTGACCGGACCGCTGGTGGCGCCGTCCTGGTTCTCGAGCATCACCTGGGCCCCGTCGGCGACCCCGATCGAGGCCGCCTCCTCGGCGTTGAGCCAGAGCTCGTTCTCCGGGGTGACGTCGTGCAGGACGGGCGTGTTCTGCGTCTTGGCGAAGGTGTGGGTCGGCTGGCGGCCGTAGAGCAGGCGGTAGTAGCCGTCCGGCGGCTCGTCCACCGGCTCGTACTCCGGGAGCGGGTCCAGCCCGCCGTTGGCCAGGGTCTGCGACCACAGCTCGATCTTGCCGGAGGGTGTGGCGAAGGGGCTGGAGTCCCCGTAGTCCTCGAAGTACTTGCGACCCTCCTGGATCAACACACCTCCCTGGGCACGGATGTCCTCCAGGTTCGAGCCGACCGAGCGCAGCCGGGTCTCGAGGTACTCCTCGATGTCCTCCCAGCGGAAGAAGCCCTCCAGCCCGATGCGCGCACCCAGCTCCTTGGCGATCCACCAGCCCGGCTTGGTGTCGTAGGGCGCCTCGACCGCGGGTTCACGCAGCGCGATGTAGGGGGTGTCGGTGGCCATCGTGTAGAGGTCCTCGTACCGCTCCAGCACGGTGGCCTCGGGCAGGACGATGTCGGCCCAGGCGATGTGCTCCATCGGCAGCACGTCGATGGCGACGAACAGCTCGAGGTTGCGGAGCGCTTCCTTGGTCCGCTCCGGATCCGGGACCGACTTGAGCAGGTTCATCCCGTAGCAGATCAGACCCTCGACCGGGTACGGGTCACCGGTGATCATCGGGTCGATCAGCTCCTGCATGGCCGTCGGCCCCTGCAGGAAGGTCTCCCGGACGCCGTCGGCACGGACCTTGCCGGTCGGGCCGGCGGACAGGGGCGCGGGCTCGTCGCTGCCCTCGGGCGCCTCGGCCGAGCAGCCCCCCGCGCTGCCGGCCACCGCGTAGGGCGGGTGCGGCACGTCGCCGATGTACGGAGCCTGGTTGAAGTAGATGCCGCCTTCACGCCCGTAGGCGCCGAAGAGCGCGTTGACGAGGTAGACGGCGCGCATGCGCTGGGTGTCGTTGCCGTACCAGGTGACGTGGCGGCCCGGCATGATCGCGACCCGCGGCGCGTGCGCTGCCAACGCCCGGATGCTGTCGCGGATCTGGTCCGCGTCGAGGTCGCAGATCTCCGCCGCCCACTCGGGGGTCTTGTCCTGAACGTGCGCCTCGAGCTCCTGGAACCCGGTGGCCCAGCGGTCGATGTACTCGGCGTCGTACAGCCCCTCGTCGATCAGCACGTGCATCCATGCCAGGAGCAGCGCGGTGTCGGTCCCCGGCTTGATCGGGAGCCAGTGGTCGGACTTGGTGGCGACCACGGAGTAGCGCGGGTCCACGACCACGACCGTGCCGGCCCGACCGTGGACCTTCGCGAAGTCCTGCATGACGGTGTTGCGGGCGTCCTCCCCGATGTGGCTGCCGATCAGCGCGACGGCCTCCAGGGTGTCCCAGTCGAGCGGCTCGCGACCGCCGACGGGGAAGCCGAAGGTCAGCAGCGAAGCCTCGTCCCGCGGGGAGATGCACATCGCGGACGCCGGGCTCGCGGCGTTCGGGCTCCCCCAGGCCTGGGCGAGGTGCTCGATCCACCACTTGTCACCCGCGGTGTGTCCGAAGAACGCGATCGACTCCTGGCCGGACCGGTCCTTGATCTCGTTCATCTTCTGCGCG
>JAWLFE010000028.1:0-40312 GCA_041685735.1 Nitriliruptoraceae bacterium | reverse complement strand
CTGCCGATCGTGCACCGGGAGTCGATCGGGCTGGGACGGCTGACGCTGCCGGTCGAGGTCGGGGCATCGCAGACCGCCACCCCGCAGTCCCCCACCCCGGAGACCGCCACCCCGGAGACCGGCGGCCAGCAGACCGCCACCCCGCAGTCCCCCACCCCGGAGACCGACGGCCTGGCGGCCGACCAACGCTCCGCGGTCCTGCACCGCGACGGCCCGGCGCGCGTCATCGCTCCGGCCGGATCCGGCAAGACCCGTGTGCTGACCGCCCGCCTCCGTCACCTGCTGACGGATCGCAACATCGAACCCGAACTGCTCACCGCCGTCGCCTACAACACCCGGGCGGCGTCCGAGCTCCGCGACCGCACCCGGGGCCTCGACGCATCGATCCGGACGCTGCACTCACTGGCCCTGTGGATCTGCAACCTCGATGTCCGACGTGACGTGATCCAGGAACGCGACGTGCGCGGCATCCTCGACACGCTGGTGCGGACCGCCCGGATCCCCAACCAGGACCCGTACCAGCCCTACCTCGAGGCCCTGTCCGAGGTGCGCCTCGCCCTGCGCGACCCCAGCGAGGTCGAAGCTGCACGCGGGGACGTCGACGACCTGCCCGAGGTGTTCGACCGCTACCGCGGTGAACTGGACCGGCGGGGTCTGCTCGACTTCGACGAACAGGTCTACCGCGCGCTCGAACTGCTCCTGACCCGGCCCGACATCCGCGCCACGGCCCAGCGGGTCGGCACCCACCTGCTCGTCGACGAGTTCCAGGACCTGACCCCGGCGTTCCTGCTGCTGATCCGGCTCGTGGCCGGCCCGACCGCCCAGGTGTTCGCGGTCGGCGACGACGATCAGACGATCTACTCCTACGCCGGCGCGACCCCCCGCTACCTGGTGGATGTCCAACGGTGGTTCCCGGGGGCCCGCCACCACGCCTTGGAGGTCAACTACCGCTGCCCACCCGAGGTGGTGAACGCCGCCCTGAACCTGCTGTCGCACAACCGCACGCGGGTCGTGAAGACGATCCGCAGCGCACCTGCCGATGATCGCCCCGGCGCCGCACAGATCGACCCCGTCCCCGACCGCGATGCGCTCAGCGTCCACCAGGTCGCGTCGGCGGAGATGGGCTCCGTGGCAGCCACGCTCATCACCGAGCGCATCGCTGCCACCGGCCGCCCCGACGACATCGCCGTGCTGGCCCGGGTCAACAGTGCCCTGCTCCCCCTCCAGGTGGCGCTCACCGACTCCGGCGTCGCCCACACCGCCCCGCTGGACGCGTCGATCCTCGGACGGACGGGGGTGCGGACCGCGCTGGCCTACCTGCGTATGGGGTTGGACCTCGACCGCATCCGCCGCGATGACCTGCTCGACACGATCAACCGGCCCGCCCGGAAGGTCAAGTCGGCCGTGCAACCGCTCCTGCGGTCGAGCCGGCTGAGCATGACCCAGTTGGAGCAGATCGCTGACGCGCTGGATCCGACCCACCGCGACCGCTTCCTCGAGTACCTGGGGGACCTCCACACCCTCGAGGGCGCCATCACCGACGGAGCGGACACCGGTGCGTGCCTGCGCATCATCCGGCAACGGATCGGCCTGGGTGAGGCGATGGACGCGCTGGACTCCTCCCGGAGCCGGCCGGAGGGGTCCTCGCATGCGGATGACCTCGATGCGCTGCTGCAGTTGGCGGCACTCGAGCCCGACCCGAGCGCGTTCCGTGACTGGCTCGCGGACCGCTTGAAGGTCCCTGGCGACCCGGGTGGCGTGACGCTGTCGACCGTGCACCGCGTCAAGGGCATGGAGTGGGGACAGGTCGTGGTGTTCGGGGCGAACGCGGGACTGTTCCCCCACCGGCTCGCCGACGACATCGAGGAGGAACGTCGGGTCTTCCACGTCGCGATCACCCGCTGCCGCGACCAGGTGACCGTCGTCGCCGATCGGGACCGCCCGTCACCCTTCGTGGCGGAACTGTCGGCCGCCTCGGAGCGCGCGACCGCCGCGGAGCCCACACCCGTCACGGGCACAGGACCGCGCGACCGGACCCCCCGGTCCGACCCCGCGACGAGCCCCCCGCCACCAGGAGACGCCGACGTCGCGACACCCCGGCGCGCACCCGACGGCTCCGTGACGGTACGCAGGGGAGACGCGGTGACGCTGGTCGGCGGCGACACGGCGCGGGTCGTGGCCACCGACGCCGATGGCATCGAGGTGGCACTCGCACTGACCCCACCCGTGACCCTCCGGCTCAGCTACGGCGACACGGTGCTGATCGACGGGCAACCGAGCACGCTGGTCCGACGCGCCGCCGCACGACGCGGCGGTGCCGCCAGCCGGGGGTCCGGGCCGGACGGGGACCCCGGACGGCTCCCCGTCGGGGAGGACCTCCCTGTCGACGAAGCGCTGTTCGAGACCCTCCGCGGCTGGCGCGCGCGGATCTCCGCGGATGCGGGGGTCCCCGCCTACCTCGTCTTCCAGGACCGCCACCTGCGCACGATCGCCGGCCGCAAGCCGACGACCCTCGGTGAGCTCGCCGCCTGTCCCGGGGTGGGGCCGACCAAACTGGAACGCTACGGCGACGACGTCCTGGACCTGGTCGACCGGCACCGGTGATCTGCCCGCCGGACCGGGCGCTGACCGAACGGGAGTGGTTCACCCGCGAGCGGCCAACAGCCATCCGGCCGAGCGGCTACGACGGGTCGCCCGGCGGCCGGTGACCGTCGATCGGCACGTCCTCGACATCGTGTGCGGCGAGGTAGGTGATCGCATCCCCCAGGGTCTCGACGGGGACGAGCACCATCCGGTCGGAGACGAAGCCGGCCAATTCATCCGCCTGCTCCGCGGGGAAGAACAGGACGTCGGCGCGAGCACGGTCCGCCGCCCGGGCCTTCGCCGGCAGGCCCCCGATACGCCCCACGGTGCCATCGCCACGGATGCCGCCGGTCCCGGCGATGTGCCGACCACGGGCCAGGTCCTCCTCCGCGACCTCCGCGTAGGTCATCAGCGCGACCATCATCCCATGGGAACTGCCGAGCGACAGGCTACGGAACCACGCGACGGGCGCCAGGCGCGTGAGCGGACCACCGATGGCCGCGTTGAGCCCCTGCGGCGCGAGGTCGATGATCCGCGTGCGGCCGTAGGGCAGATCCGGCCCGACCACCTCGACGGCATCACCCTCCGCGGTACGCAGACGGATCGTGTCCCCCGTCGACGCCAGGGCTGCGTCGACGTCTGCCCGCGAGCCGAGGTGCCGGCCGTCGATCTCGACGAGCACGGCCCGCTCCGGGATGCCAGCCACCAGCGGGTCACTGACCTCGACGAACACCCCGAGCTCAAGGTCGGCACCCGCCTGACGCATGCCGATCGCGGCGGCCAACGGCTCGCTCTGCGCAGGACGGGCCCCGACCGGGCCCACCCGCATGTCGCGGACCGGGTCCTCGGACCCGATCAGCTGATCACGCGCTGCCTCGATCAGCAGCGGGGGGCGACCGACGGTCAGCCACGACCACCGGCCGCTGGGATCCATGACCTCGCCGTCGACGATCAGCCGCCCGTCCAACCGCCAGGCCCAGCCCGGCGGGTTGTCGTCGATCACGTGCAGCCACGGCACGGGCAGGATCGCCAGGACCAACACGACCACCAGCGCACGCACGGTGACGCGCCGCGCCCGTGTCGCGCGCGCCCGTCGGTCACGGTGGGAACGGACGGCCGACCAGTGACCGAGGGAACGCGCGAGCCGCGACATCGATGTCGGTCGTCCCATCCTCGTCCACCTCCTCCCGCCACTCCCATGGCCCTTCCTACGGCCAGTGTACGAACGGACATCTATCCGCACGAACCGCATCGGTGTGCCCCCGCTTCCGTCGGGTCCTGCGCTGCTGACGCGGTCCGCGGGGAGGGTTCGTTGGGCGGTGGGGCCCGCCCGTACGCTGCGGCCTCGCCGTGGTTCCGGTCGACCGTTCCGACCGCCACATCACCCGTTGCCCGAAGGTCGTACGCGTGTCCCGTTCCCTCAGACTCCGACGCTGGCAGAAGCAGGCCCTCGACGCCTTCGAGGCCGCCTCCCAACGGGACTTCCTGGCGGTGGCGACCCCGGGCGCTGGGAAGACGACGTTCGCGCTGACCGCGGCGCTGCGCAACCTCGCCGGGCATCCCCACCGTCGCCTGATCGTCGTCGCGCCGACGCAACACCTCAAGGCGCAGTGGGCGAACGCGGCGGCGGGCTTCGGGTTGCACCTCGAGCCGGAATGGGCGTCCTCCGACGCGTTCCCCGACGACATGCACGGTGTCGTGGTCACCTACCAGCAGGTCGCCGCCAACCCCCGGATGCTCCGCAGACCGGCGGACGACGGGTTCGTCATCCTCGACGAGATCCACCATGCCGGGTCCGACCGTGCCTGGGGTGACGGCATCGCGATCGCGTTCGAACTCGCCGAAGCCCGGCTGTCGCTGTCCGGCACACCGTTCCGGAGCGACCAGAACCCGATCCCGTTCGTCGAGTACGCCTTCGACGAGGCCGTCGCCCACTACACCTACGGCTACGGCGAGGCCCTCACCGACGGCGGTGTCGTGCGCCCCGTCTTCTTCCCGGCCATCGGTGGCCACATGGAGTGGAGTGCACCCGACGGTTCGTTGATGAGCGCGAGCTTCGATGACGTGCTCGATCGCACCGCGGCATCCCAGCGTCTGCGCACGGCCCTGTCGCCGGAGGGCGAGTGGCTGCCCGCGGTCATCGATCAGGCGCACGGGCAGCTGCGCCGACTGCGCGCGCAGGAACCCGACGCCGGGGGCCTGGCGATCGCGATGGATGTCGATCACGCCAAGGCGATCGTCCGCCTGCTCCGCCAACGGCACGGGGTGGATGCCGTCATCGCCACCTCGGACGATCCGATGGCCAGCGAGCGGATCGGTGAGTTCGCCACGAGCCGCGACCCGTGGATCGTGGCGGTGCGCATGGTGTCCGAAGGTGTCGACGTTCCACGCCTGCGGGTCGGTGTCTACGCGACCAACACGGTCACCGAACTGTTCTTCCGCCAGGCCGTTGGCCGGCTGGTGCGCTGGCACGGTCCCCAACGCCGGCAGAAGGCGTTCATGTTCGTCCCCGACGACGTGCGGGTGCGGACGTTCGCCGCGCGGCTCGCCGAGCAGCGCACGCATTCGCTGCGACGGCGCGAGCAGGAGGGTGAACAGCTCCCGGTGGAACTCGACCAGGTCCCGGTCGGCGAGGACGACCAGATGTCGCTGTTCCAGGCGATCTCCGCCACACCGACCGACCACGACCCGAACAGCGTCTTCGATGACAGCCATCCGGAGGATCTGATCTACGACGGGGCTGAGGACCTGAGCCTCGAGATCGAGCTGGCGTCGCCGCCCCCGTTGCGTGGCGGCGGTGATGCCGGCGGTACCTCGACGCTGACCGTCAGTCGGACCCAGCGCAAGCGCGAACTGCGCCAGGCCAACAGCGACCGGGTCCGGATGCTGACACATCTCACGGGCATGACCCCGGAGGTCATCAACAGCCGGCTGAACCAGGAGACGGGGATCGCCGCCATCGGTGATGCCACGCTGCGCGACCTGGAGAAGCGGCTGCGGGCCGCTGACCGCTGGCTCGACCGAACCTGACGAACGGATACGCGTCAGGGTCCGACACCGACACGCGTCAGGGCCCGACTCAGGACTGACCGCGCCGAGTACCATCACCGGCCATGGAGACCGCCACCGTCGACCTCGCTGCGACCCTGCGCCAGCAGGGGTACCGCGTGACGCAGCCCCGTCGAGCGGTGTGGGACGCACTGATCCGCAGCTCCGGGCACATGACCGTCGACGAGCTGTCCCAGCGGGTCGAAGGGTCGGTCGACCAGGCGTCGATCTACCGGGCGCTGAAGCTGTTCGAGCAGCTGGGGCTCGCGCGGATGAGCCACCTCGGCGAGGGTGAGGCGAGCCGGTGGGAACCGGCGCACCCCGACGAGCACTTCCACCTGGTGTGCCGGTCGTGTGGTGCGGTCGATCACCACATCGGCACGCTGGTCAAGCAGATCCGTCACCATCTGGATGATGGGCACGGGTTCGACGTCGAAGACGTCGAACTGGTGGTGACGGGGCGATGCCACGCCTGCCGCTCCTGACCCGGGTCGGTCTCTGGGCGACCCGATGGGGGTTGTGCAGAACAGGTTCCCCCTAGCACAGGGGGAACGAGGGTCGCCCCTGGGGTCTCTGGGCGACCCGATGGGGGTTGTGCAGAACAGATCAGTGCGGGACCGCGACGATGACCGTACGACCCTGCGCGGCCCGCGCGAGCCGCCGGGCGCCCCGCCCCAGCCGGCTGGTCGTCGGTGGCATCCCGGTGATCACCACATCGCCGGGCTGCAGGAGCCGGTTCATGCGTCCGACGACGCCCTCGACGGACACGATCTCCACCTCGTCACCGTTGGGGATCCCAGCCAACTGCGGTCGGAGCCCGTCGATGGTGACATCGCTGATCACGACCATGTCGACCTCGGCCTGGCGAGCCAGCCGTGACCCGACCTCGAACGAGAGCTTGATGCCGACCTCCCCCGCGGGACCGGCCTCCTCGTCGGTCACGACCACCACCACCCGTTCGGTGGTGTCGTCGTCGCCGGGCCGGCACACCAGCACGGGGACCGGGCTGCGCGACACGATCTGATCGATCACGGAGCCGAAGAAGCCCTCGCGCGCGTTCGCGTAGCCCTTCCACCCCATCACCAACGAGGTGCCGCCCTGCTCCACGATGGTGTGCAGGACACCCCCGACGGTCGAGGAATCGATCCGCACCGATGTGCTGACCTCCGAGCCCGCCCCGAGGGCCACCTTCTCGGCGGTCGCCGCGAGGTCCCGGTGGATCTTCATCTGTTCCGGCCGCGCATCGAACGGCAGGACGTTGACGGCGACGACCGCCCCGGCGTCGGGCGCTGCCACCTGCGCCGCGATCCGGACCAGCGTCTTGACCGTTCGCGGGTTCGCCACCGGCACCACCACCCGGGTGCCGATCAGGGTCTCCCCGCCCACCGATGCGTCGATGCGTGGCGCCCATCGGTCGGCGGTCACCCCGGCGAGCAGGGCGGACACGAGGATCACGAGCACGATCGCGTTCACCTCGACCTCCCCGATCAGGCCGAGGTCCCGCGCCACGATCGTCGCGGCCAACGCGCCCGCCGCCTGACCGACGGACAGGGAGAACATGACCGCGCGTTCGGGTCCGTTGGCTCCCATGAGCCGGCCGGAGGTCTCCGCCGCCAGCCACTTGCTGACGACCTCGGCCACCAGGAACGCCCCACCGAGGACCAGCGTGCGGGGGTCGGCGAACAGACCGAGCGGATCGAGCAGCATGCCGGTGGAGATCAGGAAGGCCGGGATGAAGACACTCTCGCCGAGCACCCGGACCCGGTCGGCGATGATCGTTCCGGAGGGCACGAAGCGGTTGAAGGCGAGACCGGCGAGGAACGCGCCGACGATCGGCTCGATCCCGATGGCTCCGGCGAGCACCGCGGCGACCCCCATCCCCGACAGCAGGAAGGTCAGGCGCACCTGGCGGTCCTGACCGAGCCCGGTGAAGAACCAGCGGGTGAACCGCGGCAGGCCGATGAGCACCAGGATGAGGAAGGCCACGAGCCCGACGAGGAAGGCGACCCAGAACAGCCATCCGGCGTCTCCGTCGGCCGCGGCCGCCGCGACCGCCAGGACCAGCAGAGCCGCGATCGTCGACAGGAGTGTGGCACCGAGCGTCGCCGTCACCGCCCGGTTCTTCGTCAGGTCGAGCTTGGTGATGGTGCCGTAGCTGAGCAGGGTGTGGCTCGTGAGTGCGGAGCCGATGATGATCGCGGCCAACAGTTCGATCCCGAGCGCGACCGCCGTCCAGGTCACGAGCACCATGGGCAGCACGAGCGTGGCGATGCCGAAGACGATGGAGTCCCGGCGGTAGCGCAGGAAGCCATCGAGGTCGAGGTCCAAGCCGCCCTGGAACATCAGGTAGAGCAACCCGATGTAGCCGATCGTCTCGATGAACGTGTTCTGATCGAGGATGCCGATGACGTTGGGGCCGACCACCATCCCGGCGACCACCAGCCCGATGATGCCCGGCAACCGCAACCGGTCCGCGGCCAGCGGACCGAGCAGGACCAGCAGGAAGAGCACGGCGAAGACCGCACCGGGGTCGGTCAGCGGGAGCATGCCGTCCAGCATCAGACGTCTCGAGAGTGGTGGCGATGCCCGCGATCCACGCATCGGACATGGCTCTGCGCGGGGAACCGGGCGGGGGCGGGAGGAACCGAACGACGGCGGAGCCGCAGAGACTAGCGGTGCGGCCTCACCGGACCGGGCGGCCCGGAACCTTCGCGATCAGTCCCAGGACGGTCACCCCGAGCGGGAAGATCAGCAGCACGAGCAGCACCTGGATGTAGCTGCCGGTCAGGTCCCGGCCGAGCGACAACGCCAACGGACCGAACGCGGTGGATGCCACACTGAGCGCGGTCACCACCCCGCGGATCGAACCGATGTGTGCCAGACCGAACAGCTTCGGGAACGAGGCGGCCTCCAGGGTGCGGGCCGCCGATCCCGCGCTGCCGATGACCATCCCGTACACGATCGCGAGCAGCCCCGGCGCCACGAACGGGACCATGATCATCCCCCCGGCGAGCATGGCCATCGACACGGCCAGCACCCAGCGTGAGGAGAACCGGTCGACCATCCCGCCGACGAGCAGGGTCACGCTGAGCGCGGCGACGGTCTGGGGGATGAAGTTGGCGGCGGCCTCAACCGGTGTCAGCCCCTGCTCGCCCAGCAGGTCGATCTGGTGGAACGCGAGGCCGGTCCCGATCATCCCCGTCGCCGTGACCCCGCCGGCCACCGCCCAGAACATCGGGGTGCGCATCGCCTCGGCACGGGTGAACGAGACCGCGGCGGCTTCCCGATCGGCGGCCGCGGTCGCTTCGGCATCGAGCGGCGCATCGCCATCGGGCTGCTGCCCCACGTCGAGCGGCCGGTCGATGATCCCCCGGACGGCGATCGGCACGACGATGAGCCAGACCGCCAGGCCGAGCACGATCCATGCGGTCCGCCATCCGAACGTCGGGATCAAGAGCCCCCGCGAAGCCAGGGGGATCAACGACAGCAGCGCGGACCCGACGGCGGTGAGCACGCCCACCGCCAGCCCCCGACGACGGTGGAACCACGGCGCCACCGACGTGGTGGCCACCAGGCTCAGCGCACCCTGCCCGAACAGGCGGATCCCCGTGAACCCGAGCGTCAGCGTCACGATCCCGACCACACCCGACATCGCGACGAGCATGACACCGAAGGCGCTGGCGACCAACGTCATGGCCACCCGCGTCCCGCGTTCGTCGATGACCCGGCCCAGTCGAGGCAGTGCGAACGCGCCCGCCAGGGTGCCGACCAGGTAGGCGCTCGACACCTGGGAGCGCGTGAGGTTGAGCGTCTCCATCATCGGGTCGATGAACACGCTCACGCCGGGCGTCTGGCCCGGCCCGGTCATACCGAGCGCGACGGCGGCGAGCAGCACGATGCGCCACCCGGAGAACCGGGTGGAGGGTCGCGGCGACGAGGGCTCAGGCATCAGGCCGGTCAGCATGGGCCATCACCCCAGCATCAGGGTGCTCAGGGGGATGTCCGGGTGGTCACGCTCCACGCGCTCGGCGACGTACCGGCTGCGGAACAGCGCCAGGGGCGTGCCGTTCTCCCGTCGCCACACCTCCACGTCGCGCATCCCGGTCAGCGCCTCCACGCCGTCCTCGTCGGTCGCGCGGGCGGTGTCGAAGCGGGTGCCCTCCAGGCGGACCGGCGCGTTGAACTCGTGCTCCATGCGCCAGGTCGCCACCTCGAACTGCAGCTGTCCGACCGCCGCCCACAGCGGAGCCTGGTCACCGATGTCCGGGTGGCGCAGGACCTGCACGACACCCTCCTCGTCCAACTGCGCGACGCCACGACGGAACTGCTTCACCCGGCTGCGGTCGATCGGATGCGCGGTCGCGAAGAACTCCGGGGTGAAGGTGGGGATCGGCGGGAAGGTGACGGGCGCGGACTCATCGTGCAGGGTGTCCCCGGCGCGCAGGTCGGTGGCGTTGACCAGGCCGATGACGTCGCCGGGGAAGGCCTCGTCGACGGTCTCGCGCTCACGCCCGAAGACCGCGTGGGCGTACTTCGCCTGGATCCGCTTGCCGGTCCGGGCGCAGGTCAGTGGAGCGCCGCGTTCGAAGCGGCCGGAGCACACGCGTACGAAGGCCAGCCGGTCCCGGTGGCGCGGATCGAGGTTCGCCTGGACCTTGAACACCAACCCACTGAACGGCGCATCCAGTGCCCGGGGATCGCCATCGACGTCCTCGCGGGGGTAGGGCGCGGGAGCGAGGTCCTTGATGGCGTCCAGCAGCATGCGAACCCCGAAGTTCGACAGGGCCGATCCGAAGAAGACCGGGGTCGACAGCGCCGCCATGAACGTCTCGACATCGACATCCGCGCCGATCGCGTCGAGCAGTTCGAGCTCCTCGGCGACCTCCTCGGGCACATCCTCGCTGCCGCCTTCGTCCTCCTGGGCACGACTCGCGCCGGCCCGCCCCGACGAGACGAACCGGAAGGCACGGCCGGAGCGACGGTCGACGACCCCCTGGAACTGCCCGCCCGGCTTGATCGGCCAGGTGACCGGCTGCCCGACGAGCCCGAGCTTCTCCTCGATGTTGTCCAGGATCTCCAGCGGCTCGGGCGACGGCCGGTCCATCTTGTTCACGAACGTGATGACCGGTGTGCCACGGGCGCGGCAGACCGCGTAGAGCTTCTCGGTCTGTGGCTCCACGCCGCGGGCCGCATCGATGACCATGACGGCGGCATCCACACCCGACAGCACGCGGTAGGTGTCCTCCGAGAAGTCGTTGTGGCCCGGCGTGTCCAACAGGTTCAGCACGGTGCCGTCGTGCTCGAAGCGGGCGACCGCGGAGCTGACCGAGATGCCGCGCTTCTGTTCGATCTCTGACCAGTCGGAGGTCGTGGAGCGCGCGGACTTGCGGCTCTGCACCGCGCCGGCTTCCTGGATGGCGCCGCTGTAGAGCAGGAACTTCTCGGTCAGGGTCGTCTTGCCGGCGTCCGGGTGCGAGATGATCGCGAAGGTCCGACGGCGAGCCGCCTCGGGCAGCACGGCAGCCACAACTGCTCCTACGAGGTCGTGAGGGAGCGCCACGCTCCACCGGAGGGACGAGACCGGGATGCACGGTCGGGGCGCACCCCGGGGGGTGCAGGACCGCGGCTCGGGGTCAGGCGTGACGGGTCGTCCACGTGAACGACGGTCCCCCACCGTACCGCCTGCGGCCGGGCGGCCGACCCGGCCGATCAGGCGACCCCGAGCCCGTCGCGAGGACCACGGCCGCCACGAACGGTACGGGGGGAGCATCCCACTACCGTGTCGTCCGTCACCGACCGACGCGCACCGGCCAGGAGCAGCACCGTGGTGGACCCCGGCCCACCATCCGGCCATCACATCGGTCTGGTGTTCCTCGGTGGCACCGTCGGGGCCGTCGTGCGGGTCGCGTTCGCCACGTGGTTCCCGGTGAGCGTCGGCGCCTACCCCTTGACGACGTTCGTCGAGAACGTGACCGGCGCGTTCCTGCTGGCGACCGTGCTGACGATCGTGGCCGTGCGACGCGTCGTCGACCCCACGGTGCCGCTGCTCGTCGGTACCGGGGCGCTGGGCGCCTTCACGACCTACAGCACGCTGGCCGTGGAGTTGGTGAGCCTGCAGGCAGACGGACACCTGCTCACGCTCGCGCTCTACAGCGCGGGCAGTCTGGCGACCGGGATCCTGGCCGCCGTCGCCGGGATCGCCGTCGGGCGGCGCCTCGGGAGCGGTCGCGGCAGCCACGACCAGGACGCCGGGGACGGTGCGACGTGATCTGGCTCGCGGTCGCGATCGCCGGTGGGCTCGGTGCAGCAGCCCGGTTCGTGGTGGACGCGTGGATCACGGCCCGCCTCCGGTCACCGGCACCCTGGGGAACCGCCATCGTCAACGTGTCCGGGTCGTTCGCGGCCGGACTGGTGGCTGGAAACGTCTCGACGGGCGTGCTGACAGGTCCCACCGGGGTGATCCTGGCCGGCGGGTTCCTCGGCGCCTACACGACCTTCTCCACCGCCATGGTCCAGGCTGCACAGCAGTGGCTCGACGACCGGCGGACGGCCGGTATGGTCAACCTCATCGGCACTCTGGTCGGCTGTGGGATCGCTGCCGGCGCGGGGGTGCTGATGACCGGACGGTGATCGCGACAGAGGGGCGCGTCGCACCCGTCGGCTCGAGGCGGTCCGTCAGGAGGCGCACAGGCTGCCCCAGATCCCGCGATCGGCCGCTTGCGCCCGTGCAACCGCTGCCTCGATGCGGTGGTGGAACCGGTCGTTCGGCGGGAACACGACCGCCTCGACCCAGCCGTCCTCGGCGAGCTGTTCGTTGAGGAACACGCCCTCGTCGGTCCAGACACCGCGCAGGGGGCGGTCGAAGCGGTCACGGTCCTCACGGTCGGCGACCATCCAGACGAGGTCGCCGCGCGCCACGAGTGCCGCCAGGCGCCCGGACGCCTCGAGCGCGCCGCACTCGGCATCCCGGCCATCCCGCGGGAGTTCCGGGGCATCGATGTTCAGCAACCGCACCCGGATGGAACCGCCATCGCGGATGGAGCCACCGGGTTCGGCGATGACCCGGATCGTGTCCCCGTCGACGACCCGGTCGACGATGGCCGTCTGCGCATCGTCGGGGATGCCGTTCGCCTGGCCGCGTCCATCGGCCGGACCGGGCTCGTCGGTGCTCGCGGTCTCGTGGGCCGGCTCGCTGGCACCGAGCAGGTCATCGGTCCAGATGCCAACGACCACGGCCGCGACGAGCAGCAACACCACCAACGCCAGGCCAGCGACCATCGTCCGGTTCAACCGGGCTCCTGCCTGGTTCAGCCGGCCAGGGCCGGCGCCGAGGCATGGGTGACGACCGCCGCGCGTCGTGACGTCGCCGGCCCGGTGAGCACCGCATCGTCGTCGTCGCGCCCCTCGACGCGCGTCACCAGGCGGACCGGGATCTCATCGCTGCCGGCGGCCAGGTGCGCCGCCAGCGCGGTGTGGCCATCGACGATCCACAGCACACCCCGGTACGCGGTCAGGTGGACGTGCCGGGTCGCCAGGGTCCGGATGGTCGAACCCTGGGCCAGCCAGCGCACGCGATCGGGGTCGATCCGGTCCTTCTGGGTCCGCAGGTCGAGTGCATACCGGGGGATCGTCGTGCGGACACCCGTGCGCTCGAAGCGTCCTGTGAGCGCAGCCGGCCACTCCTCGG
The DNA here is from genome assembly GCA_041685735.1 of Nitriliruptoraceae bacterium. Lineage (GTDB taxonomy): Bacteria > Actinomycetota > Nitriliruptoria > Nitriliruptorales > Nitriliruptoraceae > CSSed11-175R1. The sequence goes on along the minus strand of JAWLFE010000028.1, from coordinate 26,994 downwards.
ACGCCACCACGTGCAGGCGGTCCGGGAGGTAGGCGCTCAGGCGGTCAGGGAGCACCGCGGGAAGCGGTGGGTACACGGGCATCGGTCTCCGGCTTGTGGTCACGCAGCATACGGCCCGTCGATGTCCATCAGGCGACGGAACGGTGACGTTCTGCCACCACCTTCGGCGCCACGCCGCCGCACCGACATCCCGGCGTCCGCTCCGCGCACGAGCGGGTCCCGACCCGGACCGGAGCGCCGGGATCGGGACCCGCTGGTGGTCGTGCGGAGACCGGTCAGGACGAGCTGGCGGTTGCCACTTCGTCGTCATCGGAGTCGTAGCTACCGATGTCGTAGCCCTCGGCGACCGACCGGATGGTGGCGACCTTGCCGAGCAGGATCCCGTAGATGATCTTCGACAGGACGTCGGCGACCGTGAACAGCCAGGTGCGCGTGATGGCGCCCTCTGCGCTCTGGCCGAAGTCACCGATCATCGGCACGACGTAGGCGACGATGTAGAGGTTCCACGAGAACATGAACAGGTAGCGGATGTTCTTCATCGTCGCGGCGGCCTCGGCGGGCAGGTAGCTCAGCGACTCACCGGTCAGGCGCCAGAAGATGGACGTGAAGTAGATGAACGGGATGGTCGCGGCGATACCCCACCACAGCAGCCCGCCGAGCGGGTCCACGACCTCGTAGAACTGTCCGACGTAGCCGAGGATGACCATCAGCGCGCCGGCACCACCGAGCTTGAGCCGGTAGCCCAACAGGTCCTTCTTCGCGATGTTGAGCACGAAGAAGCTCTGGGTCAGCAGCAGCGGGACGTCGATCAACCAGTTGAAGTAGCGGTAGCCGTGGTTGTAGGTCATGTCACCGAGGACGTACATCCCCGATGCCGCGTCGTAGGTGAACGCCTGGCCGAGCGAGATATCGAGGCGCAGCAGCAGCAGTGCGGCGGACAGCATGACCACGACCGACATGGTGGTCATCGACCGGTACTTCGGTGCCACGTTCTTGCGGGTGAGGATGAAGTAGGCCAGGCCGGCGAAGTGCGCGGCGTAACCGATGGTCAGCACGGTCGACATCAGGTCGAACTGTGCGGGTGTGAACTCGACGATGTTCTCGAGGTTCCACAACACGGGGAACTCCTTGGCTGGACGGCATCCGGATGGCCCCGCGGACTCCGCCCCGCGAAGGTGGCGACGACGACCGCGCGTCAGGCTCTGCTCCGCCGGTGTCTGCCACCGACGTTTCGAAGCCCACCGCCCGAGCGGACGGGTCGTCGCCGGTGCGCGGCGGACGCCACGGGTCTCACCACGCTCCACGCTCGACCCGGATGGTCTCCACCCAGGCCGGCGGCGCCGCAGGCACCTGACCATCCGTGCGGGGGATCACCGCGGCGATGAGCTGGCAACGTCGAGGTGGCGCTGCGGGCCACGGCGTGAAGCCATCTGTGAGCACCACCACGACGGCGGGACGCCGGCGATGCCCCGCGAGGTACCCGATCGCCGGTCGGAGGTCGGTGCCGCCACCACCGATGATCGGCAGGTCGACGGCCCGACGCAGGTCGGCGACCTCCCACACCTCGACGTCGGCGGTCACGACGGTCAGCCCGTCGGCGCGCACACCGGCACGTCGGCAGATCCCGTCCAACTCCGCGAGGGCGGCCCCGAGTTGCTCGTCGGACATCGACGACGAGGTGTCCACCACGACCCCGACCCGGAGTTCGGGTTGCACCATGCCGGGTGTCACGATCCCGGGGACGCGACGACGTCCGGGGCGCCGATAGCTGGTGTCGAGCTGCCCGGACCGGACCGCGAAGCTCCGGCGCATCGCGCGCCGCAGCCGGTGCGGCCAGGCGATGACCGGCGGATCCAGCTGCCGCGACGCCCATCGCCGCCAGCCGCCCGGGACCGTTCCGGCCCGGGCTCCCCCTCCGCTCGCCGCTGCCGCGATGTCCCCGGCGACCTTGCGACGGACGAGCTCCCGGTCCAACGGCGAGACCGTCGGGTGCGTCCCGTCATCCCCCTCGCGTTCCACGTCCAACCGATCACCACCGGAACCGGAACCGCAGGTCGGATCGGTCAGATCGCGTTGCCGGTCGAGGAGGTCGTGGAAGTAGCGCTCGGCGAGTTGCCCCTCCGGCTGGTCGAGGCAGGCGGGGGTGATCGGTCCGTCTGGGAGTGGCACACCGGCAGCGAGCAGGTCGTCGTTGATCTCCGCATCGGCGGCCAGGTTCCACAGCCGCCCATCGTGGTGCGCCTGTTCAGCGTGGCGGGCGTGGTGGTCCCGGAGCAGGTGGCCGACCTCGTGGAGCAGGACACCGGCCGCCGCCGGTGGTCCCCAGCGGGTGAGCTGCTCCAGGTCGATGTACAGCCGCCAGTCCGCATCGACCGCGAAGGTCCCGAGGCCGGGGCTGCACACGGGCACGACCTCGAACAGGGCCGTCGCCAGGTAGGGCATGTGCTCGAGCGCGAGCAGCCGCGCCGCCGCCAGGTCCTCGCGCGCGCTCGGCGAGAACCCGCGCTCCGGTGCTGGCGAACGGTCGTTCACGATGCCAGGAGGCCGGCCCGGCTGAGCACCGGTTCGAAGTCGAGCACCGCCTCCGGGATGGGTGCATCCGGGGGGCGGGCGGCGAACAACGTCCGGGCCGCGACCGCGGCCAGGTCGACGGACGCCTGCCGGACGATGGCCCACGCGGCGGTCCAGGCATCCGCCGTCCCCCGCGCGACCGCGACCGCAGCGACCCCGGTGAGCAGCGCGAAGACCTGGTCGTCACGCAGGGTTGGATCGAAACGGACGGTGCCGTCGAGCACGAGCGAGGGGTTCGGCAGATCAGCATGGCGCACCCAGGTCAGCAACTCCATCCCGGCCGCCTCCCCGACCAGGCCGACGGCGGCCGCGCGCCGGGCCTCCGGCGCATCCGCCGGCAGGAAGGTCCAGACCCGCTGGAGGTGGTGCCAGGTCCGGGGGCTCGGCCAGGCACCACCGCCCTGACCCGGCGCGGTCGGGGGCGCATCGAACCGGTGGGGCCGCGACCGCAGGAACCCCACCACCTGCGAGGTGGCACGTGCTCGGTCCGCATCGGTTCCCGGGCGCAGGACCGCGGTGTCCCGCTGCGCTGTGGCCGCGTCGAACCCGATCGTCAGGCCGTCCGCGAACGTGTCGAGGTCCGGGTGATGGGTCAGGTGCAGGAACCGGTTGGCCGTCGGCGGCTCCAGCTCCCAGCCGCCCGCTGCGACGTCCGCGGGGTTCGCAGCCGCGACGACCCGGGTCGCAGGCGGCAGCACCAGATCGCCGACCACCTTCTCCATGGCGACCCGCAGCATGGCGGCCTGGACGGCGGGTGTCGCGGTCGACAGCTCGTCGAGGAACAGGTAGCCGCCATCGGCATCGACCAGGTCGCGCGCCCACCGGGGTGGGGCGAGCACGACCGTCCCGTCCGACTGCACGACGGGCAGGCCGGCCAGGTCTGCGGGTTCACGCAGCGATCCGATCACCGTGGCGGTGTGCAGGCCGTCGAGCCGCCCGAGCGTGGCGATCAGGCCCGACTTGCCGGTCCCGGGTGAACCCCACAGCAGGACGGGCACGTCGGCGCGGCCCGCGGCGCGGATCACGGTCAGGAGCGTGTCGATGGTGGCCACGGTGGCTCCGATCGGGGTGGGGGTCAGGCCGGCGCACCGGCCAGGGCCCGGGCGACCTGGTGGATCCGTCGCCACCGCTCGACACGGGGGGAGGCGGCGTCACCCGCACGCGTCGCCAGGTGCAGCGCGACCGGCTCCAGGGCCGGTGCCGGGCCGTGCTGATCGAGGACGTCGATGACGACCTCGGCCGTCTGCGCGGGGTCCACCAGGTCGGCTGCCAGGTCCAGCCGTTCCTGCGTGTCACGGTCGAGCAGCACCGGGTGGGTCGCGACCGAACGGATCAGACCGCGGGTGAGGCGCTCGCGGGCCTCCGCGGCGGCCCATCGCCGGACGGGCTCGGACGCCACCGTGCGGTGACGCCGGATGTGGGCCAGGGTGGTGTCGGTAGAGGGTGCGCCAGGGACCCGGAGCGTGATCGCGCCGACCATCGCGTCCAGCAGCGCAGGCACCTCCGCGGCGTCACGGTGCCCCAGCCGCTGCCACAGCCGATCGGCCACCCCGGCAGCGAGCGGCCCCACGAGTTCCACGAGCGCTCCGTGCTGGGCCAACTGCCGATCGTGCCGCGCCGACACCTCCTCGCTGTCCAGGCAACGTCGGCAGTCGACGGCTCCCGGTGCCACGAGGTCGCCCCGAACGGGCAGCCGCCCGCACAGCGTCATGGCGTGCCCCACCAGAGCGGCGTGGACACCGCCTCCGGCGAGTGGCCGGCACGCGACCAGGTCGGTGATCCGCACGGGTGGCACGACCGCCAGGTCCTCCACCCACCACCCCGTGGCGGTCGGAGCTGCCAGCTGCCCCAACCCGCCCAGTGACGGCACGTGCCCGCCGTGGGATCCACGCGGTGCGTGCCCGTCGGGGGAACCACGCGGTGGGGACGCGGCCAGCAACCCGACGACCACGACCGCCTCCCCACCACGGTGCCCCGCGTCAGTCGGCAGCGTCGCGGGGAACCCGAAGGGCCGACGGACACCGACGATGCGCCCATCCGCCAGGCGCAGGTGCGCCGTCCTGGCGACCCGGTCGACGAGCGCGCGGCGACCAGCGGCTCGGCTCGCCCCGTCCGTGCCGCCGACCGCGATCAGCGCGACCCCGTCGAACCTGTCCACCGTGTGCTCCTCCGTGCGCGGCAGACCAACCGGCACGAACACACGTTCTACTTCCTGCGGTTCGGGGGCGTCAACCAGCCACTCCGCGCAGGTGTGCCGTCGCACCCCGCGAGGCGGTCACTGCACAACGACCCGTCATTCGGTCGCGGACACGCGATGCTGTCGCCCGTCGGCCATCGCCGCGACGACCGCGTGGACCGTGGGCTGGTCGGCCAGGGCGTCCACGGCGACCGGCAGCGGTTGCGACCAGTTGGCGGGGCGCTCGCTGGCGTCGGTCCCGGGCACGTTGATCCGGTGCGGGAGGACCAGGGCGTCATCGAGCTGGGCGACCACGATCCGGTTGGGGGCGCGGGCCACCCGGCGATGCAGGCCGACGACGGCTTCGCTCGCGGGCGCGTCGATGGCCACCCCGGCGGCCGCTGCGATCCGGTCCCGGAGCTCGGCATGCCAGACGCCGTCCGGGCCCTGGCCGATCGCCCGGAGGTCGGCTTCGTCCGTGCCGGTCCAGACCCCCGCCACGGTCGGGAGGTCGTGGGTCGACACCGACGCCAGCGCCTTCGGGCTCCAGCGGGTGAGATCGTCGTCCTCGAACCACCACACCTGGTAGCGCAGGACGTCGCGGGCGTCGAGCTCGTCGCGGACACCCTCCTCCACGGTGCCCAGGTCCTCACCGATCACGAACGTGTCGTTGCGGTGCGACTCCAACGCGAGGATGTCCAGGAGCTCGCGGGACGGCATCCGCACGTAGGTGCCATCGGCGGCCGCGCCGTCCGGTGGGATCCAGAACAGCCGGAACAGTCCCAGGACGTGATCGATGCGCAACCCACCGACGTGGCGCATGGCGCGTCGGAGCATGTCGATGAACGGCTCGTAGCGTGCGGCCCGCAGCTTCCACGGCACGAACGCCGGCAGCATCCAGTTCTGCCCGTGTGGCCCCAGTGCATCCGGGGGCGCGCCGACGGTGACCCCATCGGCCAGGACGTCCTGCCATTCCCACGCGTCGAACCCGTCGGGATCGGCACCGATCGGCAGGTCACCGAGCAGCGCGAGTGGCTCGCCGGCCCGCCGCAGCTGCTGCGCACACAGCCGCTGCACCCACCGGTGGAACCGGACCCGGTCCGCATGCTCCTCGGCGAACGCCGCCACCTCGACGTTGTCGGGGTGTGACAGTTCCTCGGGCCAGTCCTGCCAGCCGGTGCCGTGCTGCTCCGCGAGGGTGCAGTAGATCGCGAACGCCCGGGTGCCCGGGTCGTCCTCGTCCAGGAGGTCGGACCCGCGCCCCGCGGTCGGTGAGGCCTCCCAGATCCGCTCGAGGGCCTCGATCTTCGCGGCGAATACCACGTCGCGATCGATGTTGCCGTCCGGACCAGGCTGGCGTGCCCGTGCCATCAGCTCCGGCAGCCCATCGACGTCGGACGCCCCCGGGACCTCATCGACGGCGAGGTAGAGCGGATCGAGGAAGCGGCGAGAGGTCGGGTAGTAGGGGCTCGTCCCCCGCGGGATCACCGGCGTGACCGCGTGCAGGGGGTTGATCAGGATCGTGCCGGCTCCCTGCGACGCCGACCACGTCGCGAGGGTGCGCAGATCCCGCAGGTCACCGCTCCCCCAGCTGGTTGCGGACCACAGCGCATAGACCTGTGCGGCCCACCCCCAGCTGATGGACGCATCGGGCAGCACGGCCCGCCCCGGGCTGACGATCAGACGCCGCGGCCGGTCCTGGCCGTGCAGGCGCAGGTCGTGGTAGCCGAGCGGCAGATCGGCGGGCAGCACGCCGTCCGCGGCGACGACGTCGCCGTCCTCGAGCACGATGTCGACCAGCCCGGGCACCTCCGGGGTCTCACCGGCCTGGATGACCAGGACCGCATCGACCTCGGGAGGGCCGTCGGCCGACGGATCGCCCCCCATCGCGGTGATCAGCTGCTCACGGACGGCCGGGTCGACGTCCGTCCAGGTACCGAAGGCATCCTCGTAGCCGGGGACGATCCCCCAGGCATCCGGCGGCGCTGATCGACCACCCCGACGACGACGCTCCGCGTCGGTGCGTGCTTGCTCGGGCTCCTGCCCGGTCACTCGTCGACCTCCCGCAGCAGCATCAGGCCGCGACCGGGGAGGGTCAGTTTGCGTCGGGGCCGGTACGGCGCACGGGCTGGTCGCTCCGGCACGCCGGTGGGCTCGGTCGTATCCAGAGCGACCGTCCAGGCAGCGGCGTAGGAACTCGACGGTAGCTTCACGTCGATCGGCTCGTCGTGCGCGTTGAACAGCACGAGGAACGAGTCCCCGATGATCCGGTGGCCGCGTTCATCGGGTGTCGCGATGCCCTGCCCGTTCAGGAACACCTGCAGGGACCGCGCGAACGAATCCTCCCAGTGGCTGTCATCCATCGGCAGGCCCTCGGGGAGCAGCCAGTCGATGTCGGTGATGTCTTCACCCCGCAGCGGTCGCCCCTGGAACCAGCGGCGACGGCGGAACACCGGATGGTCGCGGCGCAACCGGATGACCCGGCGGGTGAAGGCCTGCAGGTCCGCATCGACCTCGTCCCACCGGAACCACGACAGTTCGTTGTCCTGGCAGTAGGCGTTGTTGTTGCCGTGCTGGGTGCGGCCGAACTCGTCACCGCCGAGCAGCATCGGCACGCCCTGCGACAGCATCAGCGTGGCGATGAGGTTGCGCTGCTGGCGAGCCCGGAGCGCCTCCACCTCGGGATCGTCGGTCGGTCCCTCGACCCCACAGTTCCAGGACCGGTTGTCATCGGTGCCGTCGGTGCCGCCCTCGCCGTTGGCCTCGTTGTGCTTGTCGTTGTACGAGACCAGGTCGCGGATCGTGAAGCCGTCGTGCGCGGTGATGAAGTTGATGCTGGCATTGGGTTGCCGGGTGTCGTCCTCGTAGAGGTCCGAGCTGCCCGTGAAGCGCGACGCGAACTCGGGCAGGGTCGCCGGTTCGCCGCGCCAGTAGTCGCGCATCGTGTCCCGGTACATCCCGTTCCACTCGGACCACAGCGGCGGGAAGTTGCCGACCTGGTAGCCGCCCTCACCGACGTCCCAGGGTTCGGCGATGAGCTTGACCTGGCTGATCACGGGATCCTGTTGGATCACCTCGAAGAAGGTCGACAGGCGGTCGACATCGTGCAGCTCACGCGCCAGGGTCGAGGCCAGGTCGAACCGGAAGCCGTCCACGTGACATTCGTTGACCCAGTAGCGCAGTGAGTCCATGATCAACTGCAGCACGTGGGGGTGGCGCATGTTCATGGAGTTGCCGGTACCGGTGTAGTCCATGTAGTACTGGAAGTCGGCCTCCATGAGGCGGTAGTAGGCCGTGTTGTCGATGCCCTTCAGCGACAGCGTCGGGCCGAGGTGGTTGCCCTCCGCGGTGTGGTTGTAGACCACGTCGAGGATGACCTCGATCCCGGCCTGGTGCAGCGCCTTGACCATCTGCTTGAACTCGGGGACGACCTGTTCCGGTCTGCTGGACGCGTAGTCGTCGTGCGGCGCGAGGTAGCCGATCGAGTTGTAGCCCCAGTAGTTGGACAGGCCACGGTCGATCAGATCGTTCTCACTCAAGAACCGGTGGACGGGCAGCAGTTCGATCGCCGTCACCCCGAGGCCCGTGAGGTGATCGATCACCGCGGGGTGGGCCAGGCCGGCGTAGGTGCCCCGCAGCTCCTCGGGGACGTCGGGGTGCAGCTTGGTCAGGCCCTTGACGTGCGCTTCGTAGATGACGGTCTCGTGCCAGGGTGTGCGCGGGTGGCGGTCGTCACCCCAGTCGAAGAACGGGGAGGCGACCACGCTGCGCGGGACCGACGCGGCGCTGTCCAGTTCGTTCGGCGGACCGTCGGGGTCGCCGAAGGTGTAGCCGAAGACCTCCTGACCCCAGTCGAGGTCGCCGATGATGGTCTTGGCGTACGGGTCGATCAGCAGCTTGTTGGGGTTGCAACGGTGGCCGGCCGGTGGGTCGTATGGACCATGGACGCGGTAGCCGTAGCGCTGCCCGGGCCCGATGTTCGGCGCGTAGCCGTGCCAGACGTACCCGCTGCACTCCGTGAACGGGATGCGGGTCTCGACGTCGTCCTCGTCGAAGAAGCACAGCTCGACCGCCTCCGCCGCCTCGCTGAACAGGGAGAAGTTGGTGCCGAAGCCGTCGTAGGACGAACCCAACGGGTACGCCTGGCCGGGCCAGAGTTCGATCGTCACGTGCGTCCTGTCGGGACGGAGGCCACCGACGCGAACGCGTCGGGTGGGGCAGCTCATCACCGCGCCGCGGGGCACGACGAGCCGCGAGGTTCCCGCGGAACGTACAGCGACACGGTCCCGCCCCGCTGCCGGAGGGCGCGGACACCAACAGCGAGCAGGCGCCGCACAGGGCACCCTGGTCCCACCAGCGTGACCGGCCACCCGTGCCACCGCGGTCGCGCGACATCTCCGATCCAACCCACCCTGACTCCCTCCGATCCAACCCACCCTGAGGAGCTCCGATGACCCTGTCCGACCGCCGTGTGCTCGTGTTCGCCGCCGACCTGTTCGAGGACAGCGAACTGCTCTACCCCGTCCTGCGCCTGAAGGAGGAGGAGGTCGAGGTCGTCGTCGCGAGCCCGGACGGCAACGCGGTGACCGGCAAGAAGGGACACGGACCGTTCCCGGTCGATGCGTCCGTGGAGGACGTGAGCGCCGACGACTTCGATGCCGTGGTGATCCCGGGCGGGTTCGCGCCGGACGCGCTGCGGCGCTCGGAGACGGTGCTGGACCTCGTGCGGGCCTTCGATGCGGCCGACAAGCCGATCGCGTTCATCTGCCACGCCGGGTGGGTCCCGATCTCCGCCGGCATCATCAAGGGTCGCCGCGCCACCAGCTTCTCGGCCATCAAGGACGACATGGTCAACGCCGGCTGCGACTTCGAGGATGCGCCCATCGTCGTCGACGGCAACCTCATCTCGTCACGCCATCCAGGCGACCTCGGCCCGTGGCTGCGCGGCATCATCGACGCGCTGGAGCAGGTGGGCTGAACCCGGCTCAGGTCCGGAAGTTCGCTGCCTGGGTCTCGGGCGGATAGCGCAGGTCCACGAGCGGGACCGCGGCCACGCCCGGCGCGTGCCGGTCGGTGACCGCGAGCTCCCCCCACCACCGGCCCGTGCCATCCGGGAGTTCCGGGTGCAGCACCGCCTTGGCATCGAACGGCGCGACCCGCTCATCGAGCTCCGGGTCCAGCTGCCCGGCCACCTCCAGTTGGCGATGGACACCCACCACCCAGGTCTCGATCAACGCGGCGATCGCGTGCGCATCCGCATCGAGGAAGCGCTCGCCGGAGTCGGGGACGAGCCACAGATCCAGCGGGCCCAGGGCCACCGGTGCAGCGACCAGGCGGACGCCGTCGACCGACGACACGGTAGTGGCATCGGCGAGCAGCACCCGCGGCACCTCGGGGTCCGACCACCGTTGCTGGCGACGGATGGTGGCCGGCGGCACGACCGCAGGCGTCAGCACGTGCCCGTGGGGGTGGTGCTGTGAGGCGCCTGCGCTGCGGCCCGTGGCCGCGGACACCATGGACCACCGGTCGGGGCGCCGCGCGACGAGCTGCTGCTGCACGAGGACCATGGCCGCCCACTGTGCGGCCGACCGGGGGTGCCGGTGGGTCAGGGTGGGGCCGTGCTCGGTCGCGCAGGCAAGGTCAGCGGTCCCCGTCGGGCCGTCGATCGGAGGGTAGATGTTGTGCATCGCGAACCAGCGCTCCGCCCCCACCTGCGCCTCGTGGGGCAACAACCTCGGATCGGGATCCTCGAGCGTGCAGAACGGACAGTGCGGCGCATCCGGGTCCAACAGCAACCGCTGGGGGCGGGGTTGCGGCCGCTGCTCGCGCAACGCCGTCCACATCCCTGCGCGACCGGTGAACGGGCAGATGGTGAGCTGTGGCTCGGTCACACGGGTCTCCGACGGTGGGCACCAGATCCTGTCGCTGCGGGACTGTAGGACAGCCCCGCCGATCGCTGTCCGTCGTCCTCAGCGGCCGGCCACACCCCGGCAGCGGACCGTTGTGAGCTGTTCGTGTGCAGAGGCCGGGTTGTTCAGGTCGACCGACGACCGGCCGATAGGGTCCGTGAGACCGTCGACGAGGGACATCGAGCATGGCGGCGGAACCAGACGCACCCGACCCCCGGGTCGCTGGTGAGGCGGGACCGGTCGGGGGCGATCACGGTCTCTCTGGTCGCCGGCACGATCCGGTCACCGAACCGCCGGCCGACCTCGCGCGGTTCTTCGAGCTGTCGTCGGAACTGCTCGTCATCGCCACGTTCGATGGCCAGTTGCTGCGGGTCAGCCCATCGTGGACCGAGACACTGGGGTGGACGGAGCAGGAACTGACCTGCGGTCCGTACCTCGACCTGGTCCATCCCGATGACCGAGCCGCCACGATCGATGCCGCGGCGGCGCTGGTACGTGGCGAGACCCTCCGCGCGTTCGAGAACCGCTACCGGCACAAGGACGGCGGCTACCGCTGGCTGCGGTGGACCAACACCTCGGCCACCGAGGATCAACGGATCTACTCCGTCGTCACGGACATCACCGAGGAGCGTCGGCGCCAGAGCATCACGGCCGAGTTGGAGCACGTCAGCGGCGTCGGGACCTGGGACCTCGAGGTCGCCACTGGCACCGTGACGTGGTCGACGGTCACCCATGCGATCCACGGGACCGCTCCCGGGGACTTCGACCCGACCGTCGATGACGCGCTCGGGTTCTACCTCCCGGCGGCACGGGTCCGGCTCCACACCGCCCTCGGACGCCTGCTGGACACCGGCGAGCCCTACGACCTGGAGGCCTGCATCATCCGTCGCGACGGCCGGCAGCGGTGGGTGCGCACGACGGGTCGAGCGGCGACGCACGACGATCAGCCACACCACGCCTACGGGTCGATCCAGGACATCACCGACGCGTACGAGGAACGCGAGCATCTCCAGCACTTCCACGACCTGGTCGAACTGTCCGAGGAGGGGATCGTCGAGGCCCGTGCGGACGGCGTCATCACGTTCGTCAACCCGCGCATGGCCGGGATGCTCGGTACCACGGCGGATGCGGTCGTCGGCAACCACCTGTCCGCCCACCTGATCGACGACCCCGCGCGATCCTCCGAGCAGTGGAGGGCCGCCCTGGCCGCGGCGACCGACGACGTTGTGCGCGCCGAGGTGCAACTGCGAGGTCAGGACGGCGGACACCGCTGGGCGTTGGCGGCCGTGCGCACCCACCGCGACACCGATGGCCGCCCGGAGCGGATCATCGCGGTCATCAGCGACATCTCGGCCCAGAAGCAGCGCGAGGCTGACCTGGCGCGGGCCCAGTCCCTGTTGGAGGAGGCGCAGTCGATCGCGCGGCTCGGACACTGGCGATCGGAACCCGACCTCGCTGCACTCTCCTGGTCACCGTTCATCATCGAGCTCTTCGGCCAGGACCCGGACACGTTCCAGCCGACCGTGGAAGCGTTCTACGACGCGATCCACCCGGAGGATCGCGAGCGGGTCCAGACCGCCGAGCAGCACCTCCGTGATGAGGGCAGCGCCGAGGTCATCTTCCGGATCATCCGGCCGGATGGGACCCAGCGGACCGTCCGGGAGATGGCGACCTCGACCACGCGTGCCGACGGGTCCGTACAGCACGTCACCGGAACGATCCAGGACATCACGGAGCTGCAGCAGGCCCAGCAGGCCCTGATCGACAGCGAGGATCGGCTGCAGCGGGTCCTGCAGGCGACCAACGACGGCTGGTGGGACAACGACCTGCGGACCGGCGAGGTGTTCCGCTCCGATCGGTGGTGGGAGATCCACGGGCGCAGACGCGAGGATCACCGGGAGACCATGGACGTGTGGCGGCGCTGGACCCACCCGGAGGACCTCGCCGCCATGGATGCGCAGCTCCAGGAGGTGTTCGACCGGCAGGCGCCGACCTTCCGGATCGCCGGCAGGACACGTCACCGCGACGGCCACCTCGTCCCGGTCGTCGTGCGCGGGTTCGTCGAGTACGACGATGACGGCCAGCCGATCCGGATGAGCGGCGCGACGACCGACGTCACGGACGCCAAGCGTGCCCAGGCCATGAAGGACGAGTTCGTCTCGACGGTCAGCCACGAGCTGCGTACACCCCTGACGTCGATCGGCGGCTCGCTCGAGATGCTGGCCACCGGCCGTGCCGGACGCCTACCGGAACGGGCCGATCAACTCCTGGAGGTCGCGCGGCGCAACACCGACCGGTTGCGCCTGCTGATCGACGACCTGCTCAACATGGAGCAGCTGGTGGCAGGGCGCATCACCTTCACCTGCCGTGACCACGACCTCGCCGCGTTGATCGACCAGGCGATCGCCGACAACCTGCCGTACGCCCGGGCGCACGGGGTCGGGTTGGTGTTCACCGGACGGATCGATGGCGTCCGCGTCCGGGTCGACGCACCGCGGCTCCAGCAGGTGTTCGCCAACTACCTCTCGAACGCCGCCAAGTACAGCCCGGCCGATCGACCCGTCGAGATGCGCATGCGGATCGTCGGCGATCGCATCCGGACCGACGTCATCGACCGTGGTCCCGGGGTCCCGGCGGACTTCGCCGACCGGCTCTTCGAGCGCTTCGCCCAGGCCGATCCCGCCGACGAGCGCAGCCGCGGGGGCACGGGGCTCGGCCTGGCCATCAGTCGCGAGATCGTGTCGCGGCTGGACGGAACGGTCGGTTACGACAGCGAACCGGGGGTGACCTCGTTCTGGGTGGACCTGCCCATCGTCGGCGATTGAGGTCCCGCCGCCGGCACCTCGGCGGCTGCGACGGCTCTGCGCGCTGTGCGGGCCTCCCGCCGGCGTCGGCGAAGGGAGCGCATCCACCCGATGAAACGATCGGCGAGTCGGGATGCCCAGACGTGCAGGTCGCGAGCCCACTCGTACTCGCGGGCCAGGATCGCGATCCCCGCGACCGCGGTCAGCGCGCCCGGGCCCGGGACGAAGGGCGAGGCGAACGCGGCGCTGACCAGCAGCACGAGGACACCGAGCACCGTGATCCAGACCCGCCGCGCGTGGTGGCGGGCGGTCCGCTCCATCGGTGGCAGTGGCGAGGTCATGTCCGGGTTGAACGTCGCCGGCGCCGCGATGCGGTGGTAGGTCAACGCCGACAGGACCCGCCCGACCGACCGGGATCGGACCCGGCTCGTCAGCGAGAGCTCGACCTCGACCTCACCGTCGTCCCCGGACACCTGGACCCGGACCAGCTCCTCGCTGCGGCGGTTGAGTCGGAAACCGGACACCCGGGTCAGCGGCGTGGAGATGTCCTGCACCGCCGAACTGGCCACGTGTAGGTAGAGGTGGTGGTTGGTGACGAGCAGGACACCCGGGGCCCGACTGCCAGGGATGTTCGCGTGGGTCCATGCGATCACGTCCTCATCGCCATCGAGGTAGCGCACGATCGGCCCGACCACCAGGCGCTCGCGGAACCGCTGGATACTTCGCATGGGTGCAGCGTACGGACCCTGGACGCTCGACCCGGGCCGCGTGGCCGGTGGCCGGTGGCCGGTGGTGCAGGTCCGTCCGGTCCGACCACACGCAGGCACACATGCAGGTTGCGCCGGCTGGGTGCAGGATGCCTGCGTCCGCCTGCTGTTCGGCGCGGCCGCGATCGCCCTGGCCTGGGTCGGTGCTGGCGCCATCGTCGTGGCGTGCTTCGGTTGGCTCGGGCTGATCAACCTCGTGCCGGCGCTGTTCAACCTCGTGCCGGCGCCGAAGAGCAGCAGGCGCGCATCCACGGCTCGCTCGATGGGCTGCGGGTCGCCGACCTCGTGACCCGCGATCCCGTCACGGTGCGCCCTGACGTGACCGTGGCCTCGCTGCTGGATGACGACGTGCTCCGCAACCGCGTCTCCGCGTTCCCGGTCGTCGACGACGACCACCGCCCGGTCGGGCTGGTCACGTTGAACCGGTTCAGGGCCCTGGACGCCGAGCAGCGACGTGCCACCTACGTCAGCGATATCGCCTGCGCCCCGGCCGAGATCGCGCGCATGATCGAGATCGCGGAGGTCTGGCAGGGCGGCACGCGAGGGCCAGGCGTCGGCGGGATCAGCGACCTCCGGCCCTGACGTCGTGCCCCGCACGTGCGTATGGTCTGGACGGGAGGTGCAGCATGGCACGTATCGCGGTGGGGGTGGATGGTTCGCCGGACTCCCTGCGGGGTCTGGCCTGGGCACGCGACGAGGCCCGGTTGCGGGACACCTCGCTGCAGCTGATCCATGCCTACCCACGGCTCGAGCACACCTATCCGCTCCCGGACGGGATGGGGGTGACCGAGCAGGGGTCGTTGCCGACCGAGGACGAACTCCTCCGCGCGAAGGAGGCGATCCTGGACGCCGCGCTCGATCAGGTCGGCGGTGCGGGCGACACCGAGCTGACCTACACCGTCGAAGCCGGCAGCCCCACCGAGGTGCTGTGCACCGCGGCCGAGGGCGCGGACCTGCTCGTCGTCGGCGCGCGTGGACTCGGGGGCTTCCGCGGGCTGTTGGTCGGGTCGGTGAGCCACCAGGTCGTGGCCCACAGCCCCTGCCCCGTCGTGGTGGTCACGCCCGAGGAGCGCTGAGCTCGACGCGAGCGACCAGGGCTCATCGCGAACGCCCGACGACGCGCCACGCCGCGATGCCACCCGGGTATCAGTAGGTGCCGATGACGGTCACGGGATCGCCGACCGACAGCGCGGAGAACAACTGATCGGCTGCGGCCGGGGTGACACGCACACAGCCCTTGCTCGCCGGATGCGGCGGGACACTGTGGGAACCGTGGATCGCGATGGCACCCCGGATGTAGAGGGTGTTGTACATGTTGGGGTTGTCCGCCGGATAGAGCGTGGAGGTGTGCCAGCCGGCCCGGGCACGCTGGATGCGGTACTCGCCCGGTCGGGGCAGGCCATCGGCCCCCGTCGATGCCCGGTGGACGTGCTGCCAGCGACCGTCCTGGCGGTAGTAGACGGCCTGACAGGTGCGATCCGCCGTGGCCCCGCGGCCGGCGGCAGCGGCGGGTAGCCCGCTGGTCGCGCGCAGGGCTTCCAGCTCTCCGGGCTGCAGCCCCTGTCGACCGACCTCGTGTCCCTCCAGCCGGCGCCAGGCACACAGGGCCCGCCGTGTCTGCCCACCTTCGATGCCATCGACCGGCCCGACCGGGTACCCGAGCGAGGCGAGGATGCCCTGCGCCTCCTCGAGCGGTGTGGGGCCGGTGCCGTCGAGCACGACGCGGTCGACGGGTTCGCGCGCGACCTCGTCGATGAGCAGTTCCCGGTCGGTCTCCTGCCCGTCGACGACCGTGACCTCGTAGGTCTGGCGGCGCAGACCCGGCTCACCCTCGGTCTCCACGGCCGACTCGCCCAGCGGCAGGTCGGCCGTCTCCTGGTGGTTCTCACCGTGGTCGATCGTGGTCTCGATCACCTCCGTGACGTACTCGACCCGGTGCACGGTGATGACCGTGGCCCCGTTGAGCGCCTGGTCGACCTCCGGATCGACCAGGTCACGTTCGCCGAGCTCGACCCCGACCAACCGCAGCGCCGCGGCGACCGTGTCCGCCGTGGTGTCCACCTGGTGCGCCTGCCCATCCACGTGGACCTCCACGGGCGTCGCACGGGTCACCGCGACCCGCAGCCCATCGGCGACCGGGGTGTCGGGGGCGGGTTCGACCTCGTCCGCCGCTCCGACCTCGATGTCCAGCTGGGACAGGACACCGGCGACGTCGCCGACCACGGTGCGTGTCACCAGCTGCTCACCGTCGGCCAGGACCTCGACGGAACTCGACAGCGTGAACCAGACCGCAACCCCGGTACCGGCCAGCAGCACGACCACGCCCGCGCAGACGGCTGCGGCACGTGCCCGTCGTGCGGTCCGCCGCTCGGCTGGCGACCCCGCGCTGACCCACAACCGGTCCTGCTCACCCGTCCCATCGCGGTCAGCACCGCCCGGCGTGGCGCCGCTCCCTCCAGACGAGACACCCATGCCCGTCACCCCCATCCCCGTGCATCCCCGGTCGTCCCGCGCCGCCCGGTCCTCCCCCGACCGGCGGCAGCCCGGCGAAGCAAGCGTACGCCGTTCGGACCCCCCGCGTCGACGGGTCCGCGTCAGTCCCCGACGATCGTCCGCCTGATGAACGCGACCTCGGCATCGTCATAGGGCGAGCCATCCCCGTGGAAGATGTCGTGGAACCACACCTCGGGCTCGGAGGCGCTGCGCGGCGAGTCCCACGCGTAGTGGGTCTGGGTCCGGCCCTTGACCAGCCCCCAGTTGAACGCCCCGACGTCCTCCGCCTGCAGGACCGGCAGGTGGGATTCGAAGGTGCTGCCGAAGGGACGCGCCATGTACTCGGTGCAGAGCATCGGACGCCCGAGCAGCCGCAGGGAGCGGATCAACCAGTCGATGTCCGTGACATCACCGTAGTGGTGGAAGCTGATCAGATCCGAGGCCAGGAGCTGGAACCGATTGAGCTCGGAGAACGCGGCGGTGATCTCCCAGATCCCACTCGTCAACGGCTGTGACACCCCGATCGAGCGCGACCAACGGAAGGCCGCGTCCAACAGCGGCAGGGCGTTGGTGATCATCCCCTCGTTGCCCGGTTCGTTGTAGACGTCCCAGAGCAGGATCCGCTCATCGTCGGCGAACCGGTCGAGCACGCCGCTGACGTAGTCCTCGAGTCGCGGCCACTGGGCGGGATCGACCGCTGCCTTCGCGGTGGGGCTCTGCAGCCACCGGGAGTTGTGGACCCCCGGGATCGGATCCGGTTGCGGTCCGGGGTAGGCGTAGTTGTTCCAGACGCCCTCGAGCAGGACCGGCATGACACCGATGTCCCGCGCATGCGCGGCATCGAGGAACCGATCGAGGTGGCTCAGCAGCACCTCGGGATCGATCCACAACAGGTCGTGGAGGAAGACGCGGACCGCGTTGAACCCCAACGACCGTGCCAGGTCGAGCTCACGTTCGATGCACGCGACATCGAAGGTGTCCGCCTGCCACATGTCGAGCTGGTTGACCGCATACGACGGTACGAAGTTGCAGCCGACGAGCCAGGGCTGACGTGCGGACCAGTCCGTGATGCGCTCACGCGTCCATCGACCCACGCGCAGGGGATCGTCCTCGCTCGGCAGGCCCGTGAACGGGTTGGGCCCGGCGGCCGGGCTCTGGGAGGCGGACCCGAGGGAGATGGCCGCCTCATGGTCGTCGGGGTTGCCGGGCATGTCGTCCATGGTAGGTGCCGTTCGCAACAGGGCGCGGTGACTCCCCGGACCGTGTCCGAGGGAGTCACCGCGCCGAGGGAGATCTAGTTCTCGACGGTGCCGATGCTCTCGTTCATGCGTTCCTCGGCATCGGCCAGCGCAGACTGCGGATCCTTGTCGCTGACCCACGTGGCCTGCAGCTCGTCCGCCAGGCTGTCCCAGGCGCCCGCCCACCCGGCGACGGCCGGGACGAAGACCGCCGTGTCGGCCGCGTCGGCGTAGTTCGCCCGCTGTGGGGCGTCGTCCAGCTCACCGCCGGTCAACACCGACGTGCGGTTGGCGAGGTGGCCGGTACCAGCCGCCCAGGAGCCGATGTTGTCGTAGAGGAAGGCAGCGAAGGCCAGGGACGCGTCGCGCTCGGTCTCGTCCTGGTTCGATTCCTCCGGCAGGACCCACATGTGCGAGTCACCCCAGAAGCCCGGCTGGTCGTACAGCACCGGCACCTGCAACGCCGCGTAGTCGAAGTCCGCCTGGCGGCTGTACTGGTCGACGACCCAGGTCCCGTTGTGCAGGACGGCGACCTCGCCAGCGAGGAAGGCCGATTCGGAGTCGGTGTAGCCCTGCGACGGATCGGAGGCCGTGGTCGCCAGCTCGTTGAGCACGCGCAGTGCTTCCTGGCCTTCCGGGGTGTTCACGGTGGCGTTGCCATCCGCGTCGACGATGTCTCCACCCTGCTGCGCGACGAGCCCGAGGAACAGCCGCGCACCGACCGCGAACTCGAACCAGTCCTGCGAGAAGTACATCGCGTCGGTCTCGTCCTGGATCGTCTCTGCCTGCTGGAGCAGTTCCTCCACACTGGTCGGCATGATCGGCTCGCCCGCGTCGTCGACCAGGCCGGCCTGCTCGAAGAGGTCGACGTTCACGTGCCACAGACTGCCGTGGATGTCGAACGGCACGGCGTAGATGTCACCCTCGAAGGTGGCTCCCTGTTGGGCCGGCTCGGTGAAGTCCGAGAAGTCGATGTCCGCGGCCGCAAGGTCGTCATCGAGCGGTCGCAACAGGTCGCGCCCGGCGAAGTCCGGGAGCCGGTGTGAGTGCATCACCGCCACGTGCGGCGGGTTGCCGCCCGCGAAGGTGGTGGAGAGCTGGGTGTAGTACTGATCCCAGACCGCCCCCCCGAGCCGCTCGACGGTGACGCCGTTGTCCGCCTCGTTGAACGCGTTGGTGAGGATCTGGATGACCTCACACTCCGTCGTCGCCTCGGAGACGTCGGTCACCCCTTCGGTCGATTCGTCGCAGTCACCGAAGAACCTCGCGAGGGTGATCTCGGTCTCCTCGCCGTCGCTCGCGGCAGCGGCTCCATCATCGGACCCGTCATCGTCCGGAGCATCGCTGTCATCGCCACCGCAGGCGGCGGCGATCAGCGCCAGCGCCAGCAGGAGGCCGGTGATGCGGAACAGGCGTCGGTCTCTCATACTTCTCTCTCCCTTGCGCGGATGGGGCCATCCGGAGCGGTCGGTGGTGCAGGCGTCTGCCGGCCCGCGTCGGGTCGTGGTCGTTCGGTCATTTCCCCCCACTGCTGAGCGAGATGCCTCGGATCAACTGCCGCTGGAAGATCACGAACATGACCAGCAGCGGCACGCTGGCCAGCACCCCCCGGGCCATCAGGGCACCGAGCTCCGTGGCCTGGGCGAAGTTGCCCTGCAGGGATGCGAGTCCGGTGGTGATGGTGAACATCTCGCGCTCGGTGGCCGACACCAGCGGCCAGAGGTAGTCGTTCCACGTCAGCACGAAGGTGAAGATGGCCAGCGCGGTCAGGGCCGGTCCAGCCATCGGCAGCATGATCTGGCGGAAGATGCGCCACTTGGATGCACCGTCGACCTCGGCCGCCTCCTCGATCTCGCGCGGGACGGCTGCGAAGAACGTCGTCATGATGAACACGCCCAGCGGGATCCCGACGCGCGGCAGGAACAGGCCCGGATGGGTGTTGTGCAACCCGAACTGCTCGAAGATCAGGAACAGCGGGATGAACATGACCTCCTGGGGGACCATCAGGCCGGCGATGACGACCGGGAACAGGATCTTCTTGCCCGGGAACCTGAGCCGCGCGAAGGCGTAGCCCGCCATCGAGGAGACGATGAGCGTCAGGAGCGTCGTGGAGCCGGCGACGATCAGGCTGTTGAGGAACCAGCGGCCACTCAGCCCCACCTGGATGACACTGACGAAGTTGTCGAACGTGACCTGTGGCGGCAGCAGGATCTTCGTGTTGAGCTGCAGGAGGTCGTTCGGGGTCAACGACAGCGAGAACATCCACCACACCGGGATGAGCCAGATGAACGCCAGGATGAGCAGCAGGACCGTCGGGGTGTGCTGACGCAGCAAGCGGGTCCGGCGTGCGCGTGCATCGACGGCGGGATCCGAGCGATGGGTCTTGGTGGTCGTCGTGGAACTCATGCTTCGTCCTCTTCGCCGCCGAGGAACATGAACTGCACCACCGAGACCAGGATGATCACGAGGAACAGGAAGATCGACATCGCCGAGGCGTACCCGAGCTCGAAGTCGCGGAAGCCCTGCTCGAAGATGTGCTGGATCAGCACCCGTGTCGCCCCGTCCGGCCCACCCCGCGTCATGATGAAGACCTGGCCGAAGATCTGGAAGGAGTAGATGACCTGGAGGACCACGACCAGGCGGATCGTGCGCTTGAGTCCCGGCAGGGTCACGTGCCGGAACTTCTGCCAGGTGTTGGCACCGTCCAGCGACGCGGCCTCGTACTGCTGGACGTCGATGTCCTGCAGACCCGCCAGGAACAGCACCAGGTTGAACCCGACCGTCCACCACAGGGTGGCGAGCACGATCGCCGGCATCGCCCAGGTACTGCTGTTGAGCAGGTTGATCGGATCCGCACCGAACCAGTCGCCGACGAGCCCGACGAGCCCGAGTCCCGGGTTGAGTAGGAACGCCCAGATCAACGTCATCACCGCGACCGAGAGCACGTAGGGCGCGAAGAACATGGCGCGCAACATCCCGGTGAGACGGCTCGGACGGTTCAGGGCGAGCGCGAGGGCCAGGCCCGTCCCGACGATGATCGGGGTCGACAACGCCACGAACAGCAGCGTGTTGCCGAACGACAGCCAGAACTGCGAGTCGAACCAGCGACCACCCTCCCCGGGATGGAACCCGAGCAGCACCCCGAAGATCACGACGAGCAGGACCATGAGCGTCGCGACCGAGGCGCGCGGCAGCGATCGGTTCCGCCACGACCGTGCCAGGGGGATCAACAGGGCCAGGCCGATGACGCGCAGGACCAGCAGGTGATCGACGCCCCAGGTCATCTCCGTGCCCCAGAACATCCGCCGGTAGTTGTCCCACCCGACCCACTGCCGCCGGGTGATGTCCAGGAAGTCCCAGTCGAAGAACCCCATCACGATGGCCTGCCCGACGGGGTAGAGCATGAACAGTGCATAGGCCGCGAGGAACGGCAGCAGGAAACCCCAGGCGCTCAGGTCCCTCGGCGAGAAGCGTGTCGGATCCGGCGTTGGGGAGGCCTTCGAAGCCGTCGGCCCATCGCCGCCCGATCGCGCAGGCAGCGTGCCCGGTCCGCTGTCACCGTCACGCACGGCTGACATGATCGCCACCTCTCCCAGATGCGGTCCCACCAGAACCACGGCTCGGACGTTACGACTCCGAAGGCAGAACTGTCAAGTCCTTATGCTATCTTTCGCGAACGAAAGTCCCCGCCCGCGTTCGTCCGCCGAGACGACCTAAGGTTCCGAGGTGTGACCTCGGATCTGAGAGGCGATAGCCGTCGAATCCCTGCCCGCCGCGCTCCGGCGCGACCGCATCGCGATCCTGGTCCAGGATCGCGGGTTCATCCGTGTGGCGGAGCTCAGCCGGATCTTCCGAACCTCGCCGGTGACGATCCGCACGGACCTCGACGAACTCACCTCACGGGGTCTGGTGCGTCGGGTCCACGGCGGCGCCGTCCCGACCCACGGCGCAGGCTCGCCCGTCAACCCACCATCGGAGGACCCGAGAGAGGCGCAGAAGGCCCGGATCGGAGAGGTCGCGGCCGCTCTGGTCTCCGCCGGCCACACCATCGTCATCGCGGGATCGCCCACGACCCGACTGATGGCACGGGCCCTCGCCGTGCGCACCGAGGTACAGGACGTGACCGTGATCACCAACGATCTCCACGTCGCCCTCGAACTCCAGCCGGCGATCCCCCGGCTCAGCCTGATCGTCACGGGCGGGACCCTGCGCTCGGACACACCGGACCTCGGCGACCCGCTCGGCGGGGTCCTGCTGGCCGACGTCCGCGCCGACCTCAGCCTCGTCGGATGCGGTGGCGTGTCCGCAGATCGTGGCCTCACCGAATCGAGCATCGCGCGCGTCGAGGTCACCCGACGCCTCCTCGACGCGGGCGAGCGCCGCGTGGTGCTCGCCGACGCCTCACAGGTCGGCGGATCGAGTCCCGGCCGGGTCGCCGCGGCCACGGACATCGATCTGCTCATCACCAGCGCAGACGCCGACGCGGACGCGACGACCGCCCTGCGCGAAGAGGGCGTCGAGCTGACGATCGTCGACGACTGACAGACGGACCGGACGAAGCCGATGCGAGGACGTCCGACCGCGGTGTGACACGCCTCCGTGGCCTCCGTAGGGTGCGCGACGCCGACCCGCGCGCCCGCGATGGTCGGACGAGGCGGGGACACACGTGGTCTGGGTCAAGCGAGGTGCCGTCGGGCTGGCAGGCCTGCTCATCGTCGCGTTGCTGGTGACCGCGGTGGCCGGCACCTGGATGGTCCGCCGGTCGTTCCCCACCACCTCCGGCGAAGCGGTCCTGACCGGACTCGGCGACGAGGTCGACGTCTACCGCGATGCGTACGGCATCCCGACGATCGTGGCCGCGTCGACCGACGACCTGTTCCGCGCGCAGGGCTACGTCCACGCCCAGGACCGCTTCTGGGAGATGGACATGCGCCGCCACGTCACCGCCGGGCGCGTGTCCGAGCTGTTCGGTGCCGACACGCTCGACACGGATCGGTTCATCCGCACGCTGGGTTGGCGGCGGGTCGCCGAAGCGGAACTGGAGCTGTTGGAGGACGACACGCTGGCGATGCTCGAGGCCTACGCCGATGGCGTGAACACGTGGATGGCCGACAAGCGAGGCAGCGACCTGTCACTCGAGCATGCCCTGTTGCGGGTCACGGGGGCCGGGGGCTACGAGCCCGAACCGTGGTCCGCCGCGGACTCCGTCGCGTGGCTCAAGGCGATGGCATGGGACCTTCGGGCCAACCTCGAGGACGAGTTGCTGCGGGCCCGGCTGCTGGACACCGACCTCGGCGAGGGCAGGGACCTCGAGGATCTCTTCCCCGCCTTCCCACAGGACCGCCACCCCGTGATCCTCCCCGAGGGCGGTGAGCTCCGGGACGGCCGGTTCGTGCCGGCCACCGGTGACACCGGCCCGGAGGTCGCCGACCCCGCCCCGGCGAGTTCTGCGACGAACGACGGAGACGTCGCCCGCCGGGCCGCCCTGCTCCGCACCGAGGAGGCACGGACGGCACTGGCGGCCGCCCAGGACGCTCTGTCGCACGCGCCCGCTCTGCTCGGTGATCCAGGCGGCGACGCGATCGGCTCCAACTCGTGGGTGCTCGGTCCCGAACGCTCGACCTCCGGCACCGCCGTCCTCGCGAACGACCCGCACCTCGGGCCCTCGCAACCGTCCCTCTGGTACCAGGTCGGGCTCCGGTGCGAGCCGGTCGGGCCGGACTGTCCCTACGAGGTGGCTGGGTTCTCGTTCGCGGGTGTCCCCGGCATCGTGATCGGCCACAACGCCCGCGTGGCCTGGGGGTTCACCAACCTCGGCACCGATGTCGCCGACCTGGTGATCGAGCGGATCGAGGGTGGGAACTACCTCACCGAGGACGGACGGGAACCCCTCGAGCTGCGGGAGGAGACCCTGCGGGTGGCCGGCGAGCCGGACGTGGCCCTGGAGGTGCGCAGCACCCGCCACGGACCGCTGTTCTCCGATGTCTCGGGGTCCGGGTCGGCGGTCGCGGCGGGAGCTCTGGGCGACGGTGCCGACGACGCGCCCGACGACGTCGAGCATGCGGTCGCCCTGCGCTGGGTGGCGCTCGACCCCACCGCGACGATGGACGCGATCCCCCGGTTCATGCGGGCAACGGACTGGCCGAGCTTCCGGGAGGCCGCCAGCCGCTTCGACGTCCCCTCGCAGAACCTGCTCTACGCGGATGTCGAGGGCAACATCGGCTACCAGGCACCCGGACGCTCCCCGGTCCGCCGCACCGGCGACGGCACGCTGCCGCTGGCTGGCTGGACCGGCGACGCGGGCTGGGAGGGCTTCCTCGACTTCGAGGAGCTGCCCTGGACGCTGAACCCGGAGGCCGGCTACCTCGCGACCGCCAACCAGCCGGTGCTCCCTCCCGACAGCGAGCCGTTCCTGGCGGTCGATGTGTCGCTCGGCCACCGGGCGGCCCGGATCGTCGACCTGCTCGAGGCACGACCGCAGCACACCGCTGAGGACCTGCTCGAGCTGCAGCTGGACAACCACAACGCCAACGCCGCCACCTTGGTCCCCGTCCTGGCGGGGCTCGATGCACGGGGCGACCCGGGCGTGGCCGCCATCCAGGAGGTGCTCGACGGTTGGGATCTCCAGGACGACGCGGAGGCGGCCGGAGGTGCCGCCTTCAACGCCACCTGGCGACACCTGCTGGAGATCACCTTCCACGACATCCTGCCGGACTGGGCCTGGCCGAGCGGGGGTGGCGACTGGTGGGAGGTGGTGCGGGAGCTGCTGGAGGAGCCGGATTCACCGTGGTGGGACGCGCCGGGACATGCCGATGTCGCGGGACGCGACGATGTGCTCCACGCAGCGATGGCACGCGCACATGAGGAGCTGACCGACACGTTCTCCGACGACCCCGCCGAGTGGCGGTGGGGGGCGATGCACACGCTGACCCTGACCCACGGCACCTTCGGCGAGTCGGGTATCGCCCCGGTCGAGCGGCTGTTCAACCGGGGGCCCTTCGAGCTCGGCGGCGGTTCGGACATCGTGAACGCGACCGGCTGGGCCGCGTTCGCGGGCTACGAGGTGAACTGGGTCCCGAGCATGCGCATGGTCGTCGACCTGGGCGACCTGGACGCCGGACGCTGGGTCCACATCTCCGGACAGTCGGGCCGGCCCTTCCACCGTCACTACACCGATCAGGCGGAGCTGTGGCGTGACGGGGCAACGATCCCGCTCACGCTGTCGCTCGACGCCGCACGGTCGACCGCGGTCGACCGCCTCACCCTGGTCCCCCGCTGAGCCACCCGCACTTCCGGCGGCAGCATGTTCCGCCGACCCGGCGCAGGTCGGCTGACGCGACGGGAGGCGTCCCCTTGACGCGGTGGTGGTCGTGGCACGAAGGTGGTGGTCCTGGGTCGGAGGTGGTGCCCGCACTCAACGTTCGGATCCTACGGTGGACCTGTTGCGCAACCCCTATCGTGGCCAGGGGCTCCCGACGGCGGCCGGGCTCGCCACGGGAACGGTCCACTCCGATGCGGCGGAGGTTGAGGCTCTGCTCGCTCGCTGTCCGGTGGCTGCGGCGACGCCGCTGCTCGAACTGCCCGAGCTGGCCCGGGAACTGGGTGTCGCGCAGCTGCACCTGAAGGACGAGCGTGCGCGCATGGGGCTCGGCAGCTTCAAGGCTCTCGGGGCCGCCCACGTCATCGCCCGGATGGCGGCGGCACGTCTGGATCGTCCCGGCGCTCCGGCGGACATCGACGCGTTGGCGAGCGCGCTCGCCGGCGTGGTGTTCGCCTGCGCGAGTGCCGGCAACCACGGCCTGTCGGTGGCCGCCGGTGCACCCGTGTTCGGGGCCACCGCGGTCGTCTACCTCGCTGCCACCGTGCCGGACGCCTTCGAGCAGCAGCTCCGGGACCGCGGCGCGCGGGTCATCCGGGCCGGTCACGACTACGAGGCCAGCATGGCCGCGGCCCGAGCGGACGCGGAGGCGAACGGCTGGATCCTGCTGTCGGACTCGTCCTGGCCGGGCTACGTGGAGGTACCAAGCCGGGTCATGGAGGGCTACCTCGCGATCGCCGCCGAGGTCACCGCGACGCTCACACGACCGCCGACCCACATCCTGCTGCAGGCCGGGGTCGGCGGCTTCGCGGCGGCTCTGGCCGCGCGGTTCCGGGCGAGCTGGGGCGATGCGCCGACGATCGTGGTCGCGGAACCCGAGGCGGCACCTGCACTGATCGCCAGCATCCGTGCCGGCCGGCCGGTGACCACCGACGGACCCGCCTCCTCGATGGGTCGCCTGGACTGCAAGGCGCCGTCCCACCTCGCGCTCGGCGAGCTCGCCCGGCTCGCCGACGTCTTCGTCACGCTCAGCGACGCCGAGGTCGATGCGACCGTCGAGCTACTCCGCCGCCACGGCGTCGCGACGACCCCGTCCGGTGCCGCAGGTCTCGCGGCGGTGCACCACGGCGGCGCCCACCGTGAGGCACTCGGCTCCGACATGGACGGACGACTCCTGGCCATCGCGACCGAAGCGGTGCCGGAGCCCACCTGAGCGCGGCCGACCGGCCGGTTGACACGGTGTGGCCGGTGGCGCGCCACGTGTCCGCGCGTCCGATCACCTCCCGGCGCCGGCATCGTTACCTCGCAGGTGTCGCAGGGCGTCGAGTCCTCGCTCGACGGCAGCGGCGAGGTCGTCCTGTCGACCCGCCGACACCAGGACGTCTGCCTCGTCACCGAGGTGAGCCCGCAACGTCTCGTGAGCCTCCTCGAGCCGCCGTTGCTCGGCACCGTAGGTCGGCCGGTTGGCGTTGCTGACCGCTCCGAGCAGGCGCGCGGCCGGTGCGTGAGCGGCCAGTCGGGTCAGGAGCTCGACGAGGTTGCGCAGGGTGGTCCACTGGTGGGTCTCGTCGCCGGCCCGGTCCCAGTGGCGGAGCAACCGTTCGAAGCCGGGGACGGCGTCGGCAGGGTCCGCCGTGCGGGCGCGGAGTGAGCTGGCGGTCAACCGGCCGACACCCGCGACCATCCGCCACCCGGCGTGATCGGCAGCAGCCACCGCG
>JAWLFE010000248.1:0-2641 GCA_041685735.1 Nitriliruptoraceae bacterium | reverse complement strand
CAGCTCCTCGCCGACGCGGCCCGCGGTGACCAGCGCGCCGCGTCCGTGCTCTACGACACCTACGCGGACGCGCTCTACGGCTACGGGCTGCGCCGCCTGCACGACGAGGAACTGGCCGAGGAACTCGTCCAACGGGTCCTCGAGAAGCTGTGGCGACGCGCCGACGCCTTCGATCCGGCACGCGGGCCGGTGGGGGCCTACGTGTTCGCCATCGCCGGCTCGACGGTCATCGACCTGCAACGGCGGGCCGCCCGCTACCCCCGGCCCGTCGACGCCACCGACACGGATGCACCACCCGTCGACGACGCCGCCGACCAGGTCCTGCTCGCCGAGGTGGTGCGTGCGGCACTTGACCGGCTGACCGTCGAACACCGCCGGGTCCTCGAACTCGCCTACACCCGGGGGCTGACCCAACGTGAGGTCGCCGACCGGCTCGAGCTGCCGCTCGGCACCGTCAAGTCCCGCACCTACTACGCGCTCAAGTCGTTCCGGCTGGCCTGCGAGGAACTGGGGGTGCACCCGTGACCAGCTGCGACGCCATCCGACCGGAGCTCGCCGGCTACGTGCTCGGTGGGCTCGAACCCGCCGAGGTGGCCGACGTCGAGGCCCACCTCGCCGGGTGCGCGGCGTGCCGTGCCGAACTCGACGAACTCGCCCCGCTGCCGCCCCTGCTCGCCCTGGCCGGCCCCGGATCACCCCCTGCGCCCGACGACCTGCGGCCCCGGATCCTGCGCAGTGCCAGACGCCGCCGTCAGGTCCCGGTCCTTGTCGCCGCCGCCCTGATCCTGCTCGCCGGGCTCGCGGGCGGGCTCCTCGGAACGCTGGGAACCGCGGCACCCGACGCCGACATGGCCGTCGCACTGGGAGCGCCAGAGCCGCCGGGGGTCTCCGGCGACGCCGAACTCCTACAGACCGACGCCGGGGTTCGGGTCGACCTCGCGCTCACCGGCGTACAGCCTGCCTCGGCCGGCTATTACCACGCCTGGCTGGAACGCGACGGACAGCGGGTCAGCGCCGGGACGTTCGTGGGAACCACCGAAGGCCGGGTGCGCGCCCAGCTGCTGTGTGGCGGCCGGCTGGAGGACTACGACCAGGTCACCGTCACCTGGCACGGCCTCGACCGCGACGACGAGGTGGTCGCCGCACAAGCTCCCCTGACATCCTGACCGCGGCCGCGCGACCACATGACCGGTTGCTGGGTCAGATCGTGAGTGGATCCACACCACCGTCGACCCGGTGAGGTAGCGAACGGCGGATAGCACTGGCCCAAGACGCGGCCCTTGCGGCGAAGGACCGCGTAGCAGATCGACGCAGAACACCTGCTCGAGAACCGCAGTGACTGTGGGTGGTCCCGGTGGTAGGCAGGCGAACGCATCGTCGCCGACACCCGTAGTACGGTCGCTGGCGACGTCGTCAACGCGGTGGCATGCCGGACGAAGCCTGGAGCTGGATCGTTGGCCTCGTGCTGCTCCTGGCGGGCGTGGTCCAGATCCTGGCCGGAACCGCCATGCTGGTCCTGCGGCCGACGGGCGATGGCGCGATCGCTGCGATCGTGCTGGGGACAGCCGCGGTGACGGTCGGTCTGGTGCTCACCGCTGGCATCCGTGGCGATCGAATCGCAGCGGCCGTCAAGGAGGGTGAACCGGGAGGTTCCCCCGACTAGATGCTCGGAGATGTTCCGGTCTCGGTGATCGGTAACAGCCGGACCCGGACCCGCCGCTCCTCCACGACCACGACGGCACCGTCCCGCAGGTCCTGCTCGACCGAGGAGAGGTTGGCCAGCAACAGCGCTGCCTGCTCCCGTGGCCGACGCCCGGTCTGGCGGTGGAACAGCACCACGGAAGGCCCCGCCGCGTGCTGTGCGGCCAGGAGGTCACCGAAGTCGGTATCTGCCGCGACCACCGCGCGTCGCTCCCGGGCAGCGTGCTCGAGGATGTCCGCGTCCGGGGCGTCTAGGCGGAGCACGTCACCGACGTGGACCGCATCGTGACCGGCCTCGCGCAGCACCTGGACCACGACTGGCGACATGCTCGCGTCAACCAGGAACTTCATCCCACCGGGCGCAGCGGCAGTTCACGCTCACGGACCGCCTCGGCTGCGTAGCGCAAGGCGGAAGTGATGTCGTCGTGCTCCAGGTAGGGGAAGTCGTCCAGGATCTCCTCCGGTGTCATCCCATCGGCGACCATGCCGACCACCGTGGCGACGGGTACCCGCAGGCCACGGATGCAGGGCACACCGCCGAGCACCTCGGGATCGGTCGTGATCCGCTCGAACGCCATGGCCATCCTCCTCGCCAGGTCAGCGTACGTCCTCGCAGCGCCGGGAGACCGGGAGTTGTGCGCGCCTGTGGACCACCACACCAGCACAACGACCCGCGCGCAACGGGGATTACTGGGCGCCTCACCGCACTGTGGCAGCCGTCAGCGTGCGATCCGGTGCTTGGCCCGTCGTTGTCTTCCGGTGAGGCTCGCGGCCAGAGAACCGAGGGGTACCCACAGGGAGGGTGGCCGTGGGTGTCGCTGGAGCGTGCTTGGAGGTCAGGTTCGAACGCTTCTTCCGGGTCGACCCTTCGCGGCGCCACGTTGCCGGCAGCGGCATCGGCCTGACCATCAGCCGAGCCATCGTGCGGGGACACAGCGGC